>CAMAPH010000011.1:0-68672 GCA_945859975.1 Chthonomonas calidirosea | reverse complement strand
AGGGCGAACTTGTCCGGGGCGCCACTGAGGCTTTCGATCACCCGGTTGGGGCGCATCGTTAGGTCGGCAAAGACGATGTTGGCCGAGTTAAGCCGCCATTGGTGATCCCAGAAGAATATGAGGATATTCAGCGATACGAGGACAAGCGTGATCACCGGGATATTCCGGCTGGAAAGCTTGTCGCGCAACGGAATCACATTGGGCAGGATACCGTTCCGAAATCAGTCCTCCGACTCTTCGACCTCGAACCAGCCCGGGACCTGCTCGATCTTGGTCGCGAGGCCGTTCGGGAGCGTGAGGACTTCGCGCATGTTTTTCGCAACCACTTTCGTTCGAATGGTCTCTCCGCTCTGGATCTTTTGCGGCCATTCCGGCTCAGAAATCGCCACGCGCGCGACGGCAACTAATTCCGCACCGGTGATTAGGACGGCTTCGGCGTCTTCACGAGATTTTACGGAACCTACCGCGATCAGGGGCAGGCGATCATTGATGACTTCGAGGATTTTGGACAGTGTAGAGCCCTCAAAGCTATCGTGCAAACTCGGCTGGCGGAAGTCGCGGAGCGAGATGTCGAGGGTGTCAAGCGGTCGTTCGCATAGGGCATTGACAAGCGTGATCGTGTCCGTGATGCGGATGCCGGGGGTTTCGGGTTCTTCCGGCGAGAATCGGTATCCGACTGAGTAGCCAGGGACGGCGTTCAGGACGGCGTCGGTCACGGCGAGGGGGAACTTAAGGCGGTCCTGTCCCCAACTGTCCTCGCGTCGGTTGCTGTGCGGGCTGACAAACTGCTGGAGCAAATAGGTGTTTGCACCGTGGATCTGAACGCCGTCGTAACCGGTCTGTTTGGCGCGGATCGTGGCCTGCGCGAACGCCTCGATAATCTCGAGGATCTCGTCTTCTTCTAGGGCACGAGGTACGGCCGAGTTTGGTCGGGCATTCGGGATCGCCGAGGCGGAAACTGGGGTGCCGTTCACGAGTTCTGGCGGGCATTGGCGTCCGCCGTGGTGAATCTGCAGGATGGCCTTGCTTCCACCTGCATGGATCGCGTCGGCAACCGACGCCAGCGAATCTAGAAACTCGTCGGATGAACATTGCCACTGGCCTTGAAACGCCCAACCGGATGGGTGAACGCAGCAGGCGGAAGTGATGAATGATCCATAGCCTGCTTCAGCTCTTCGACGGATGTATGGCAACTCATCGGGCGAAATGACGCCGTTTGGTTGGCTCGAATATGTCGTCATCGGCGCAACGACTAAGCGATTTTTGAGGGTCAGGCCGGATGCGAAGGTGATGGGTTGGAAGAGTTCGCTCATACGAGTTCTGGGTTCATCAAAGTTGGGCTACGCAGGAGGAACCAGCGGATTTCGCTCAGCGCCGTCTTCGCCGCTTCTTCGGGCACGAACCTTCCTACGTTTGGAAACTGGACCGTTTCAGAGTACTTAAACTCTGACTCCCACTTTGCTAGGTGGTCCATTGTGAACATCGGATCCTTGAGGCCCCACATGAATAGGGTGCGCTTGTGCTGGATCGCATCTCGCCGGTCCCAAAGGGTCTGGTACCAGGTGCCCGATTTGCGCAGGGCTTGGATCATTTGGTACAGCCCTTCTCGCTCGTCGAAGCCACGGAAGGGCTCCAGGTACTGCATTTGGGTCGTTTTTGGAATGCGGTGACGGTCGGCAAAGAGCGCGGGCATGATGAAGCCCGGTGTGGCATTGAGCATTCGGTAGTACAGCCGGTTGATCGGGTGCCCAACGAGGGTCGCCAAGCGCATGGCGGTCCGGTTGTCCTGCTGGGGCCAGAGCCAGGAGTTGAAGACAACGAGCTCTCGCACGCGTCCCGGATAGTTGATGGCAAAGTTCAGCCCGATGGGAGCGCCCTGGTCGTGGACCACCAACGTGATGTCCCGGAGGTTGAGGTGCAACATCAGCTTCTCGAACCGATCTGCTTGTTTCTCGGGGCGGTAATCCAGATCGGGCCGCTTCTCTGAGAGGCCGAAACCAAGGTGGTCAGGCGCGATGCAGCGGTACCAGGGGCAGAGACCGCGGATGAGGTGCCGATACGAATAGGACCAAGTCGGGCTGCCGTGGACGAAGACAATGGGGCGGCCCTGACCGTGGTCCACGTAGTTCATCCAGCCATCGCCGGTATCAAATTCGCGGGTGGCGAATGGGTACTGAACGATGTTCAACCACGGAAAGTCGGAATGAATTGACATCGCCCACCTAAAGAATAGCGGTCCTAGGTGGGCAAAGTTTCATTCACGGGTGAAACTTTTTCTGGGAATTACGAAAGAGCCTGTTCCAGATCCTCAATGAGATCGGCTGGATCTTCGATACCGACGCTGAGTCGCAACATCGTTGGCGGGATTCCGCGTTCCAGTCGCTGCTCTTCCGTCATCGTTGCGTGACTCATGAGCGGCGGGTAGGCAATGAGGCTTTCAACGCCGCCTAGCGACTCCGCCAAGATGAAGACCTTGGTTGATTCGGCTACCTTGCGAGCCGCTTCCACAGAGTGGAATTCGACGGCAAGCATGCCGCCGAAGCTGGTCATTTGGCTCTTCGCTACCTGGTGATCTGGGTGGGTTTGAAGGCCTGGATAGTGGACCTTGGCGACTCCAGGATGTTTCTCAAGGAACTCGGCAACCGCCAGGGCGTTGCTGGAATGCTGTGCCATGCGGATGGCGAGGGTTTTAACACCACGAAGGCTGAGCCAACAGTCAAACGGGCTTGGGACGCATCCCCAGGCCTTCGCGTACTCATACAACCAAACGCCAAGTTCTTCGTCCTTGACAATCGTGGCTCCGCCGATGACGTCCGAGTGACCGGCGATGTACTTCGTGGTCGAATGGATGACGATGTCGACTCCGAGATCAAGCGGATTCTGGAGCGCAGGGGAAGCAAAGGTGTTGTCGAAAACGACGATGAGCCCGTGCTTCTTCGCCTCGTCAGCCACGGCGCGGATGTCGCAGACGCGGAGGTTTGGATTCGCCGGCGTCTCGAAAATGAGCATCTTCGATTCCGGCCGAATCACGTCTCGGATTGTCAGCGGATCGTGAGGACAGAAACTGCTGACGCTAACGCCCTGGCGAGGAAGCCACTTCTCGGCGATTCGGAAAGTGCCACCGTAGATTTCGGTCGCCATGAGGAGGTGATCGCCGTTCTGGAGAAGGCTAAAGGCGGCGCCGATCGCGGACATTCCACTGCTGTAGACGGTAGCGCGGGTTCCGTTTTCGAGGGATGCGATGACTTGTTCCAGCGTTTCACGGTTGGGGTTTTGACAACGCGTGTAGTCAATCGCCGGAATGTGATCGAGGTCTTCCCATGCGAAGGTTGAGGATTGGTAAAGCGGTTGGATGACGGCCCGGTACTTAGGGTCCGGTTCCTGTCCAATTCTCAAAGCACGGGTCGCAAATCGCATCCGTTAAGAATACAGTTTCGGATCAATTCTCGCTTTGCGGCCAAATTTTCTTAGGAATTTGGCCGCATTTTCGTTCGATTCTTCAGCCTCGGAAGAGTCCGCCAAGCAGGCCGCGTACGAGCTGTCGGCCAATCTGACTGCTCGCGCTACGGGTCACGCTCTTCAGCGCACCGGTGAGGATTTGGTTCATCGGATCGTTTGCAGCACGCTGCCGTGCGAGTCGCTCTTGTCGGTCGGCTTCCTTTTGCGCTGCAATCTGATCTCTCAGTCGCTGGCGCTCTAGCTTTTCTTCTTCCTTAGCCTGCTTTAGAAGCTCCTTCTCAATCTCGGCCTGCTCCGCGGCTTCGGCTACTTTGGCCGTTTTTGCCTGTAGGATTTCGAAAGCGGATTCGGGGTCGTGTGGCTCGTCATACTTTCCTCGAACCGGGCTCGAACTGAGGATGTACGTTCGTTCTTCTTCGGTAACCGGGCCGAGCCGGCAGAACGGCGGGGCAACCTTTGTTCGTTCCACCACTGTTGGCGCTCCTTTCTCATCGAGAACGCTTACGAGCGCTTCTCCGGTGACCAATTCCAGAATGGCCGTATCAGTTTTGAAGTTCGGGTTAACGCGGAAGGTCTCCGCGGCGGCTCGAACGGCTTTCTGATCTCGCGGGGTGAAAGCGCGAAGGGCGTGCTGAACCCGGTTTCCGAGCTGTCCTAGGACCGTGTCTGGGATGTCAATCGGGTTTTGGGTCACGAAGTAAACGCCGACGCCCTTCGATCGAATGAGTCGGACGACTTGCTCGACCTTTTCCACCAGCGAATCGGGTGCATTGGTGAAGAGCAAGTGGGCTTCGTCGAAGAAGAACACGAGCTTCGGCTGCGGCAAGTCACCCACCTCGGGCAGTTCTTCAAACAATTCGCTGAGGAGCCAGAGGAGGAACGTCGCGTACAGCCGAGGGCTCTGCATAAGCTCCTGCGCAGCAAGCACGTTCACATAGCCTTGACCATCGGGATCGACTTTGAGAAGGTCACGAAGTTCGAGCGCAGGCTCGCCGAAGAACCCATCGCCGCCTTGCTGTTCAAGCACGAGGAGCTGTCGCTGGATGGCGCCGACGCTTGCTCCGCTGACATTGCCGTAAGTGCCCTGGATCTCCTTGGCGTTATCCAAAACGAACTGCAAAATGCTACGCAGGTCCTTAAGGTCGAGCAGGAGGAGACCCTGATCGTCGGCGATTTTGAACGCGATGTTTAGAACGCCTTCCTGAGTTTCGTTCAGGTCGAGCATTCGGCTAAGCAAGAGCGGACCCATCTCAGAGACGGTGGCGCGGACGGGATGGCCAAGCTTGCCGAATACATCCCAAAACGTGGCGGGGCAGCCGACGAAGTTTTCTTCAATCCCGAATTCTTTCAGGCGTTCGGCAACGCGAGGATTGTTTCCGCCCGGGACAGCGATGCCGCTCAGGTCACCTTTCACGTCCGCCACAAACACCGGCACGCCCGCTTGCGAGAAGCCTTGGGCAAGGGTTTGGAGGGTGACGGTTTTGCCGGTCCCGGTTGCGCCCGCAATCAGTCCGTGGCGGTTCGAATACTTCAGGCGCAGCAGCACGTCCTGATCGCCTTTCCCAATGAATAGTGTCTCGGCAACTGCCATGCCCATAGGTTATTCGATCACAATGCGCTTACGATGCCGCATATTCACCTTGAAACCACGGCGGACCTACAAGAGAACGGCGAGATTCCTCAGATTTTGGAGCGCCTGATCATCGCGCTTGCCTCCGTGGAGTCGATCTCCACCACATCAATCAAGGCCTATCACACCTTGCGTACGAATTGGATGGTCGGCGAGGGGCACCCGGAAGGGTTTGCCCATTGCACGCTCGGGATCCTTTCGGGCCGTTCTCCGGAAGTGCGGGCCAAACTGGCGGACACGGTTTTTGCCGAGCTTAAGCGATGTTTTGAGTTCTCGGACCAGGAGGGCGGAGTGGCGGTTACGCTTGAGGTGCGGGACATGGACGCCCTGACGTATCGGCGCTAATTGCCGGTCAAGGTCGCGTAGATCGACGTGATTTTCTTCACGTAGTTGATGGTCTGTTTGTACGGTGGGATTCCGCCGTACTTCTTCACCGCGCCGGGGCCAGCATTGTAGGCGGCGAGGGCGAGTTGCATGCCGCGACCAGAATCGCCCGTTTGGCGAATGTAGGTCTCGAGGTGCTTCCGCATCAGCTTGACCATGCCGTAGACGTTCTCTTCGATGTTAAATCGGTTACTGACGCCGAGGTCGGATGCGGTTCCGGGCATGAGCTGACCGAGGCCCTTTGCTCCGGCGCTTGAAACGGCGAACGGATCGAAACCACTTTCAACCAGAACAATCGCCATGATCAGGCGGGCGTCGACGCCGTGACTTAGGCAGTGGCCGATGATGTTTTCGGCGATTCGAGTGGCTTCTCGTTCGCTCAGGCGGCGATTTTGGTTACGAACAAACTGCACGTAGTAGGGAAGAACCTCGCTACGTGGTAGGGTCCAGCTTCGGGGCGGGGCCGAACGGCTGAGTGGGGTGCTTGGAATTCTTCGACCGCCGGATCGGGACGGTGCCTTCGCGGTTGCTTTTGCCTTGGAAGCAGGTGGGGTTGGCTTCTTGATAACGAGGTCTGGAACAAGTTCCGCTGGCGCGATGGCGATGAGAGTGCATCTAAGCCCGCCGTACTCCTCGGTCCTTTCGGCTCGGATAATCGCTCGAGCTGGCAGTTCTCGCATAAAGACCCACTCGGGAATCGTCTCGATTTCGAGGGCGATCGTGTCGTCCTTCGTCCGTTCAATTAAGACGCCCGCGTGCTCGGGAGAAGAGAAGGTGCCTTTGACCGCTCCCTTGATTTCGAGGAACTTTGCGCCAACAAACTTATCTAAAACCTGTACGCCAACGGTTTCTGTAATGCCGTACCGCTTGCGCTGAGCCAAGTACTCAGCCGCAGTTGGCTGAGCCGCTGCAACGGAGGTGATTAAGGCAGTCAGGAGGAGAAGGGCTCGCATGGTTAGCAATGGGTAAACAGAACTCTACCTTTGTATAGTCGGCGAGTCGGGCCGATTGGTTCAGCAGAATCGTAAATCAATACTCAGTCATGCCGGAATTTTATCGGAAAAAGCTCAGGAATCCGTCGTTTGCTTTGCCTGTGCAACCGATGGTCACCTTGCTGATTCGCCAGGTGTTGGCTTGCCGCTTTGCGTCCGTGTAAATCTTGAACTTCTTGTTCCCGACGCGGTACTCGCGGACGTACTGAGCGACCAATGCGGCTCCTTTGGACGGGCTGTTGAACGACTTTACGCTCCGAAGCGTGAGCTCATCAAGCGGTGTCACAGCATCGGTGGGCTTGCCCCCCGTATGGCAAATGCCAACGAGGTCGCCTTGAAAATAGTTGTTCTTGATCTTAGCGGCCAGCTGACGAAGATCCTTTCTGGTCTGGATTTGCGCCAAAAACTGGCTGACCTTAGGAACGGCTTTCTTCGCCATGTAGGTGGAATTTCGCGGACTGAGTGCACGCACGGCCGCACAGCTGCCCAAAAGGACAACCAAGAGCGATACCGAGATGCTCGTCCAGTTCCAAATTCGCATACCTTCTCTCAGAAGAACCCCCTGAGAATATCTGACGGTACTTAGCCGTGTATGCACCGGAAAAAAGGACTTCAGCCTGAAAATGCAGAAAAATTACCGGGTTTTATCGGAAACTAGGCTGGCGGAGAGATCGGGATTCGAACCCGAGAGAAGATATTATCCTCTACCCACTTAGCAGGCGGGCGCTTTCGTCCACTCAGCCATCTCTCCGCGTGAGAACAGATTATAGCACGGGGTACCTTGCCGGTCAGTGAAAGCAAGTTCGCCGGTTCCCTGGGAAGTCCGCGCCTACGTTGGGTTGATTGTGTTTTCACTTTGCGGAACGTTGGCGTCGCGAGCGCTGAAGTTGGATCCAGGGCTGATCGGGCCCGTCAGTTCCGTCCTCACCATCGCCACCGGAGTGGTCGTCGCATTCGGTACGGAAGTGGATGCTCGACTTTGGAAGGTTGGGATCGGCGTTGGGCTTTTTGGTGCAGCTACCGAAGTGCTTGGTTTGGCGACGGGCTTTCCGTTTGGTCGGTACGAGTACACCGATCAATGGCTCCCGGTGATCTGGCTCAATGGGCTCGGCTTCTTTCCGCTTTTGCTACCCCTGGCCTGGCTGATGATCACCGCCGCCGCTGCGAGAGTGATCCCTAATCCCGTCTTGGCTGGACTCCTTGCGGCGTCCATCGATTTGGTGATGGAACCGGTCGCGGTGCACACCCTGCGCTACTGGGCTTGGACCGATGGTGGGCCGTTGCCGGGCAACGTGCCCGTGGCGAACTTCTTTGCTTGGTGGGTGATTTCTGGACTTGGCGCGTTTGCATTGCAGCGGGCTGGATTGCCCGCAGATCGACGCGGCTGGGTCGTTTTGGTGGGGCACTTGGGGCTGATGGTCGGGCTGTTGCTGTTAGACCTCGCCTTTAGGCTGTAGATTGAACCGTGCCAAAGCGTGAGTTCATTGTTGTCGGAGCGGGATTAGGCGGATTGGCAACCGCGCTGCGACTGGCCCATCGGGGGCACAAGGTGACGGTCCTTGAGCAAACCGACCAAGTGGGCGGCCGAGATCGAGAAGTCCGAGTAAACGAGTGCGTCTTCGATGCGGGCCCGACGTTGCTGATGATGCTCGACCCGTTCGAGAAACTCTTCCGGGATGTCGGGGAGAAGTTCTCCGACCACCTTTCGATTTCGCTCTGTGACCCGAACTATCGCGTTTTCTTCTCGGACGGAAATCGCCTGAACTGCACGAGCAACATGGCCCTGATGCGGCGGAACATCCAGGAGCTTGCGGGCGATGCCGATGCCGCCAAGTACCCCGAGTTCATCGGGCGACTCGGCGGATTATATCAGGACTCGATTCCGAAATTTGTGCGCAGAAACTACGATTCGGTGCTGGATTTGGCTTCTCCTAAGGCACTGCAACTTGCGCTTAAGCACAACATGCTGAGCAACTTGGCGAAGGAAGTCGAGCGGACTTTTGACGACAAGCGGCTCCATCACCTGTTTTGCCTGCAAACCATGTATCTGGGCCTGAGTCCTTACGACGCGCCGTACGTTTACGCGGTGCTGGTGTATATGGAGTACGGCGAAGGGATTTGGTATCCGGATGGCGGCATGGTGCAGATTCCGCGAGCGGTGGCCCGGCTGGCGCAAGAGCGAGGCGCGGAGATTCGGCTGAACACGAAAGTGGTGAAGGTGGACGGCAAGTCGGTGACGCTGGAATCTGGCGAAGTTCTCACTGCCGATGCCGTCATTTGCAATGCAGACCTGCCAACGGCCGAGAAGAGCCTGATTCCGGTGAAGAAGGATGTCGAGCGACGGTACTCGTGCTCGGCTCTGACGATTTACTGCGACTACGAGGGGGAGCTGCCAGAGCTGCTGCACCACAACATCACCATCGGTGGCGACTTCTTCCAGAACCTTGACCAGATTTTTAACAAGCACGAAATCCCGAGCGATCCAGCTTTTTACACCGCGATCTCTTGCAAGACCGACAAGACAAAAGCGCCAGAAGGGCACCAGAATCTGTATCTGCTGATTCCGTGTCCAAACCTGGATCATCCATTTACCGATGCGGACGCCGAGATTCTGCGAGACAAGGTGTTCACGCGACTCGAAAAGGAAACAAGCTTCCGTCGCGAGAACATTCGCGGCATGGCGAGCTATACGCCGCACGACTGGAAGAACAAACTGGGCCTCGACAAAGGGGCCGCGTTCGGATTGAGCCACGACCTGCTACAGAGCATCTGCTTCCGGCCGAACAACAAGGACAAGGCGAACCCCGGGCTTTACTATGTCGGCGCAAGCACCGTGCCCGGGAATGGACTGCCGATGGTTTTGATCGGGGCGGAGCTTGTGGAAGATCGGTTGTTGAAAGACGGGTACTTGTAAGTCCGGGTTGGTCAGACTGTAGGCATGAGTTCACCGGCGCAGGCGAAAGGCTTTTTGGGCCGGCTGGTGGATGGCATGATTCGCCGAAGCGTGCGGAAAGCGTTTCACGGCGTGTACTGGATTCCGCCCTCCGAGCCAGTTGCCCAAGCGTGCATCATCACCCCGAACCACCACGGTTGGCACGACGGATACGTCATGTACCTTGCCCTAACGAAGCTGGGCTGGCCGTTTTTGGATTGGATCACGGAGTTCGATTCGTTCCCGCTTTTTGCCAAAGTCGGGGGAATGCCTTTTCCTCGAGACGACGCAGCCGGAAGAGCAGCGACGATTCGGCAAACGGTGCGCCGCTTGAAATCCGGGGAGCGTAACTTGCTACTTTTCGCCGAATCTGAGTTGCACCGACCGCCGGAGTTGCTGCCTTTTGGGGATGCGCTTTCCTTTGTGGCCCGGAAAGGCGGGGTTCAGTCGGTCGTGCCGGTCGCTATTCGGTATGAGATGAGCCTTCATGAACGACCGGAGTGTTTTGTCGTCTTTGGGCAACCGATGCCGCCATCCGACACGATTCAGCGCGATGCCCGATTGGCGGTCGCAAAGCTCCTCGATCAATCCGCTACGCTGATTCGGCACGACCGGACTGCCTTTCAATTGCTGAGCGCGGGAACGGGAGATGTGAACGAAAGGCTCGATGTTCGCAAGTTTCAACCGTGGAAGCGGTGACAAATCGAGTTCGGTCGCGTAGGCTATAGCCGGATGGGTCCGTACGCAACGAAGGAAGACTACGAAGCGTGTCGCGAGTTGCACGCGCATTTCGGAACGACCTACTATTTTGCGTCGCAGTGGTTTCCGGCAAAGATTCGCCGCCGGGTGAACGCGCTCTATGCCTTTGTCCGCGTGCCGGATGAGATGGTTGACAACCCGGGCACAAATTCTCTGGACGAACAGCGTGCGCAACTGGCGAGTTACCGGGCAGAGCTGCTGGCGGGAGTCGAGGGCGTCCGGCCAGATTCCCCGGTGCTCCGGGCGTTTTGCGATACGGTTCGCGAGTGCGAGATTCCGATGCAGGAACCGCTGGAGTTTCTGGATGCTATGGAGCAGGACCTGACGGTTGCGCGGTACGAGACCTTTGAAGACCTGCTTGCTTACACCAAGGGTAGCGCGGCGGCGGTGGGGGCGATGATGTGTTACGTGGTGGGTGCCGAGACTCAGGAGGCTACGATTTCCGCCGCAAAGTCTCTGGGGGACGCCATGCAGATGACGAACTTCCTCCGTGATATTGGGGAAGATGCGGGCCGGGGGCGGATTTACGTGCCCGGGGAGGACCTGCGGCGGTTTGGCGTATCTGAGGCAGATCTCCTTGCTGGAAAGATGACGCCACAGTTTGTGGATCTCATGCGGTTTGAGATCGATCGGACCCGGCAACTTTATGCGCAGGCCGATTTGGGAATTCCGGCTTTGCCGGCGAGGTCAAGATTGCCGGTGCGGCTGGCTCGAGCGCTTTATTCGAAGATTCTTGAGAAGATTGAGGAGCGTGGCTACGACGTTTTTTCCGGACGGGCCCGAACAACCAAGGCCGAGAAGTTGAAAATGGCCGCGCTAATTCTTGCCGGCGGACGCTGATGGTTCGGCGGGGCTAAACTCGCAACATGAACTTACGAGAAATTGGCAAGTCGGGCGTGATGGTTTCGGAAATCAGTCTGGGCTGCTGGACCATGGGCGGCTTGAACTGGGTGAATGGACACGCCAACGGTTGGGCGAATGTTGATGAAGACGAGATTGTCGCGGCGATTAAGGCGGGCATTGACGCAGGCGTCAATCACTTTGACAACGCCGACGTTTATGGCAACGGCAAAGCCGAGCAGATGCTGCGACGGGCGTTTATCAAGCTCGGTTTGAAATCAGAAGATTTCATTGTTGCGACAAAGATCGGCCACTTCACGGGGACTGCGGCCCATGCCTATGAGCCAGCGCACATTCGGCACCAGTGCGAACAGTCGCTAATTAACCTTGGTCGCGAGTACATCGACATTTACTACTTCCACCACGGCAGCTTTGGCGAGTCGGACATGTATCTGGACGATGCCGCGGCGACGATGGACAAGTTGGTTGAGGAAGGCAAGGTCCGCGTAAAGGGGCAATCGGCTTACTCTTCGAACGACTTTCTGCGAGTAACGCCGAAGGTTCGACCGGCAGTCTTCCAGAGCTGGGCGCATGCTTTGGATACCCAGTTCATCAATCCAGGGTCTCCCGTCAGCGAACTCATGGCGAAGGAGAACATTACTTTTGTGGCCTTTAGTCCGCTGGCACAAGGGCGATTGCTGGACAAGTTCGATCCGTCTAAGCCGCCAAGCTTTGAGCCAGGGGACCACCGACAGAACTCGTCCGCGTTCTCGGCCGAGGCCATTACGGCGCTGAAGCCAAAGCTGGAAAAGTTGAAGTCGCGGTTTGGCGATTCGGTGACGGATTTGGCTTCGCTCGCCTTGAACTATGTTCTCTCGTTCCCGCACGTGGCTTGCGTGATTCCTGGATTCCGAAATGAGAATCAGGTAAGAGTCAACGTCGCTGGAGCGGGCCGATATTTGTCCGAAGAAGACGTCGCATTCGTTCGGGAAGCATTGGCTTAGTGACCGAAGCGGAAGCGTTTGTTGTTTCGGTAGAGCCGCGGTTTGCTCCGCTTGTAGACAAGCATGGGCCGTGCGTTTTGGTGACCACGGCTCCGCCCGACGACATGGTGGCCTGCCTGGCCGGGGCGATTTGTAGTCAGCAATTGAGCACGAAGGCAGCGGATACGATCTTCCGCCGCCTTGCAACGCAGTTTGGCGATGGAGTGCACGTGGATGTGCGGTTGGTTGATGAGGCTTCGCTGGAGTCGCTTCGAGCCGTCGGGCTCTCTTGGGCGAAGGCGGGGTATCTGAAAGACCTCGCGGTTCGGGCGTTGGCGGGGACTATTCCTTCGCTTTCGGAGCTTGATCTGAGGTCGGAAGACGAGATTGTTGCCGAGCTGACGGCGGTAAAAGGCATTGGCCGCTGGACGGTGGAGATGCTGCTGATGTTTCGACTGGGACGGCTGGATGTTTGG
The DNA here is from genome assembly GCA_945859975.1 of Chthonomonas calidirosea. Classification (GTDB taxonomy): domain Bacteria; phylum Armatimonadota; class Fimbriimonadia; order Fimbriimonadales; family Fimbriimonadaceae; genus Fimbriimonas. Next base: position 56,217 of record CAMAPH010000011.1, on the reverse strand, counting down.
CCGGTGGATGACCTCGGAATTCGGGCGGGTTGGACGAAGTTGATGGGTTTAGAGGAGCGGCTGACGCCGAAGGCGCTGACTTTAGAGGGCGAGCGGTTTCGGCCGTATCGATCAGTGGCGGCTTGGTATCTGTGGCGGATTTTGGAGGATTAAGGGCCTCTTAATGCTATGATCTGACCATGGTTGAGATGGAGTCTGGTACTGACTTCGGGGTCGGAATCTATTCAGTGCAGGATTCCGCAAGACTGCTACGCCGACCTGCTGCGCAAATTAGGCGATGGGCTAACGGATACACGTATCGCAACCCCGCGAAGGAATCGGTTCGAAAACTTCCGGTTTTACAATCTCAACGAGGCGATTCCGGTTATTTAAATTTTCGAGAGCTCATCGAGCTGTTCTACGTCCGAGAATTCACGACTTTAGGCGTTTCCCTGGAGCAGGTACGTGCCGTATCCGAAAAGTTAGTATCGGAGTTCGGAGCGTATCCTTTTGCATCCGCGCGACTGCTCGTTTCTGGGCGAAGCCTGATCAGGGTGTCGGAACTAGGCATCATCTCTGTCGAGACTTGCCAACTTGTCTCTGAAATCGTGACGCCGTTCCTACAAGAGATCACTTTTGGTGAAGAGTGGGCAATTGCTTGGACCCCTGCGGCTGGAAACGGAGCAGTGATCGTAGATCCCAACTTTAAGTATGGAGAACCGATCTTGAAGGAAACCGGTACTCCAACTCGTTCTGTCTTTAATCTTTACATCAAAGAGCAGGACATGCAGCGGGTCGCAGATTGGTTTGACATTCAATACGGTCGAGCGAAAGACGCGGTGGAGTTTGAGATGCACTTTTCGAACGTGGCATGACGCTAGTTTTTGACGAGAATATTTCTTCGCGTTTAGTTGAATTGCTCGCGAAGTGCGGCGCTCCTAAGGAGATTCAGCATCTGCGCAAATTGGGATGGCAAGGAATGGCGGATCATGTCTGGATTCCTCAAGCTATCGAGATGGGTTGGATCATTGTTACCGCAGATCGGAACGAAGTCACGAGACGGCTGTCGAGCAAAACGATCAAGGATGCCGATGGGCGAATCATCTTCCTCGGTCAGTTTTGGAACACCTTAGAAAGTTGGGAGATGACGAAGTGGTTAGTGGCGAACTATGATCGTATTCATAGCGAGGCATGCCTGATGAATGGTGGCGACGCCGTGTTGTTCAATCAGACCGGCCCACCCAACAGGCTTTAGCTCAATGCTGCGCACCAATTCCTTCGAACGACATTGCCACGCAGTTCCAGATCGCTTGGTGGGCGGCGGGGAAGTTGGGGTAGGTGCCTCCTACGGTGTAGCCGTCGAGTCGTTCTACGTTCGGCAACTTCGCTGACATATCGGCTTCTTCGGCGCGGTTGAATTCGATGCTGAGCTGAAGCGGGGTCGAAAAGGCGAAGGGTGCCGCTGACTTTTCTTCGAGGGCGCGGGTGACCGTTTCTTCGATGACGTGGCCGGTTTCGGAGGGGTGCTTGAGCTGGCCCATGTAGCGGCCGATGCCTTCTTTGGTGATCGCGGTTTTGAGGCCGGGGATGAGTTTGCTGGCTTCCTGGCAGCCGGCGAGGTCGCTCGTGACGGCTAGGAGCGGGACTCCGTATTGTCCGGCGGCGGCGGCGCTGAGGCCGATTTCGCCGATCTCTTGCCCGTTGATGATGATGCGGTGGATGCCGCCCGTGATGGTGTGCTCCATGATTCCACCGAGGGCACCCGCGCGGGCATGGTAGCCAACCAGCAGGGCAGCGTCGAACGTGGCGTTTATGCCTTGCATCATTCCGTCTCGGCCAGCGCCGTGCCCGCTGATCAGCTCGACTCCAGGCTCGAGGTCTTCGATCAGCAGGTTCTTCGAGTTGCCGTGCGAGTCTTTGATCACAATCTCGGTTGCCCCGGCGCGGCGGGCGCCTCGAATGGCGGCGTTGAGGTCGTGCGACATCATCCGTCGAGCGAAGGCGTAGTCGAAAGACTTGCCATCGGGCCGGCTGCACTGCGACCACGAGACGAGCCCGGTGATGCCTTCGATGTCGACGGAGATGTAAACACGCACCCGGTCAGGTTACTCAAATGTAGGGTTCGCGGAAGGAGTATCGAAAGTTCGTCGTGTCGAAGTCTTTTGGGGTTAAGCCGTGGACGATCATTGACTTCTGAATCTCTGAATGAACCAGCTCGTAATGCCAGTCCCGCTCGGTGGCCATTCGGACATCGGCCCATACTTTCGCGACGTTCGGCCCGAATGCCTTTGTAAGGTCGACCTCTCTCAGATCAGTTGCAGAAAGTGACTTACAGTCAGTCAGAACATAGACATTTTCCCCTTTAATCCAAAGATTCACGATCCATTGAATACGATCATCTTGCTCCTCAAACCAATCGAAAAGGAATGTTCCTTGTTCAAAGCTCTTAAACTCCGGGATTTCAATACGATAAAACTTTAGCCAACCATTCAGTTCAAGATCGGCAGTTCTCTGATAATAGATGTCGTGACAGGAAAGAATTACCCGGAACGGCCCGGCGAAATGCCAGTGCAAACCCTCCGGATGTAATCCGAGGATGTCCCCTAAATTTTCAGCAAAGACGGTGGCAAAGATGCAGCTCACCGTAAGGTTGTATTCCCCACCTTTCCGCTCGGAACCTACCAACCAGGAATCATGCATACTCGAGCGGAAAAAGGGTCGGTATTCTTCGTTTACTGGGATCTGCTTTTTGAGCTTGGCTAACCAGCGTTCCCAGTAGACCGCTTCTCGCCGCTCCTCTTCCTCCCACGGGATTTTTGACTTTAGGTGTGGTACCCCTCCGAGGTCATTCACGTGTTTCGCGTCTTTCAGCCAGCTTTTCATCGGTAACCAGTGTGGGTAAAAACTGCCTCGTATCTGAAGTGAGTTGGATCAAAATCTGATTTCTTCAGGTTGCGCGACTCGATCGCGTTCAGTACGTTTTGCTCAGTCATCTGGCACGTCCAACCAGGTTCGTTTGATGCTGCCAGGACGTCTAGCCAGACACCTTCAACGTTCGGGCCGAATCCGCGCACCAGCGCTGGAAGTCGTAGATCGATCGCGGATACGGATTTGCAGTCCGTGAGAATGTACGCATCTGGTGCGCCGTGCCAGACTTCGATAATCCACTGCACTCGGTTATGCTCCTGCACAAACCACTGATGTCGCAAGTAGCAAGTCGTGTCACCTCTAAACTTTGGTATCTGGAGTCGATAGAATCGCAGCCCACCTCCGTGAGTCACTGCAGCGGTTCTTTGGTAAACAATATCGTGCGCGGTTAGAACGACGCGGTACTCATCCATTAGGCGCCAGGGGTCACTCTCGGGCTTTAGTCCGAGAAAAATGCCAAGGCTAGCTGCAACATCGGACGCGATTGGGCAGTTAACCGTAAGGGTATTCGTGTTACCCGTACGTTCTTGGTGAAGCAGATTCCCATCATCCAGATTGCTTCCGAAAAAAGCAACCAACTCCGGGCCCAAGGGAAGCAGTTCGGCGCGCATCTTCCTCCATCGTTCGATGTAGATGTCTTCGCGCCGAATGGACTCGTCCGGATGCAAATTTGGGTTTAGCCAGAAGAGGCCCGGGTGAAGATCATTCACCCGTTTCGCACCCTTGAGCCAACTGATCATCGAGCCATGCGGACCTTTACTGTCCGCGCATGGCGCGGAGGTAGCCGATGCATTGGGCTACTTCGGTGAGGTTGGTATCCCAGTTGTGCTCGTACTCCACGCTCACGCTGCCTTGCATGTTGATCTTCTTGTATTCGGCAAGGATCGATGGTACGTCGCTTACTCCGGTGCCGAAAACGACATCGTGGCCGCCGGGGGTGAATTCGTGAAGGTCCTTCAGGTGGCTGCTGACGATTCGACCTTTGAGGGTTTTGATGGCGTCAATCGGCTTGATGCCGCTTCGAACCCAGTGGCCGGTGTCGGCGCAGGAGCCGATACGCTTGTCGCGGTTCTTGACCAACTCGTACACGTAGGCGGGATCCCAAACCTTGTAGTTCGGGTTGTTCGCCTGGCGCGGGTGGTTGTGGAAACCGACTTTGACGTCGTACTCCTTCACCATCTTTTCAATCGTGTCGATGGCGTCGGTGCTTTCGGTGTTCAGGATCTGGATGCCAAGCGACTTTGCGAAGACGAAGAGTTGTCGGGCGCCGGCCTCGTCTCGGGCAATGCCGGTCACGCCGAAGGCAATGGCGCGAACGTTGTGCTTTGCAAGCTTGTCCTTGAGCTTCTGCAGCGCATCGGCCGACATTTCTGGCCCAACCTTTGCATCGGAATCTGGCGCTAGCTTCTGACCCGGGAAGAGTTCGATGTTCTGCGACCCGGCCGCGGCGGTCTTCTCGATCGCCTCAAAAACGGTGAACCGGTTGAAGGTCCAGGCTTGCACGCTCGGTTGATACGGTGCGGGGGCGAAGGCGGCGAGGAGGAACAGAGAGCTAAGCATCGTTGGTTGACCTGAGGATAGTTTATTCGGACGCGGGGTCGCTAGGGGTTTCTGGAAATGCGGCGCGGATGCGGGCGATTCGCTCGGAATAAGTCGGCTTGGGGGTGAAGCCAGCAGTCGCCGGGTCAGCGCGAAGGAAGTCGTCTTGCTTCTGCAGGGCGGATATTGCAGCGGAAGGATTTCCGGTTAAGCGTATTACCTCCAGGTCAATCCGCAACCTCGCTTCCCGCATCCAGTGGATCGCGCGGAACGCCATAGTCAACCAATAACCCGTCGGTATCAAGAGAACTGCCGTCATGATGGTAGCTACCAGTACCGACGGAGCCGGTGCGAGTGCCCAATAGATGACGGTCAAAAAGGGTAAGAGGCTAGCGACGACCGTTTGCGGAATTGTAGGCATCGGCATCTCCGGATGCCTTTCGGATTCAAGGATGCAGAACTCTAGCTCATCGGGCGTTAGCTCGCGAATTGCGGCGTCAGAGATACCTAGCTTGTTTTTAATGACATAAATTGTAATCGACAAGGGAGACTGTGGATGAATCTTGACGTCGTCCACGCCGGTGATTCCATTAGCTTTGAGGCTAGCGAGCACTCCTTGTATCTTCTGCCTTAGCTCAGGCTCTATCTCAACTTCTTCTGTTGTCGGAGCAGGTCGTAAGACACTAAACCACCTCGGAGACAAAACGATGATTAACGTTGAAACGAGCATCGCGATCAGAGACTTGTATTGGTGGATTACATCTGTCTTCGTAGTAGGCAAATAGTGAATCGACAACGCACAAGCAATCGCAAATGGAACTTGGAATGCCTCCCAGATGAATTCTCGTTTCCCGCTTTCCTCAATTCTAGGTGATTTGATTAAGGGAGGTCGGCCCAGTTGATCAAGGCTTTGTTCAGCGAGCTTTAGGTGTTCCTTTCTAAACAAGCCAGTCACAGGGAAAGCTACGACCGCTCCAATAACGAATAGCAGGCTCATGGGCGTTCGAAAATCACCAAATAGAAACTCAGACTGGCGGGCAAGGACTCTTGAAAACACAACGGCTAGCCCTAAAATGAGACTCGGCCCCCCTGTCCATAAAACTGCGCTGTTCTGAATCTTTTTAAACCGTTCTTGACGGGATCTTAACGGCAACTTGGGATCGCGGGCAATCCGAACGGCAACGCAGTATGTGACACTGGTGCAAAGGGACGGAAAGAGGGCAAGCGCTACGAATGCCGGCACAGCCCACCAATCTAGCCTTGCGGAAAGGCGCACATCCTTTGGCGCACGCCAATCGGAAAAATCCCAATAGCGATAACCGGATTGCTTTGTAAGGTTTGGCTTGTCGAAGTCACTCGGTAGTTGGGCGACCCCGCTCATAACGACACCAAAGCGAGTCGTGTCTTCTAGCAGTACGTCGCGATACAACGAGGCAAGCGGAACAGTGAAATTCAGCTCTGTTTTGCCAAATCCTGCGACCGAGGAAATGAAGCTCGCAGCTGCGCAGTCGCTTTCCTGGGAGAACTCCACGGTTCCAGGGAGCCCATTGCTTTGCCGCCATGCATCTAACTTCAGGGCGTACCGTTTTGCATCGGAGGTTTTCGGGCCCACGGCCAAAACTCTGAACGACCAGCCTTTGACCTGAACGTAAAGCACTGCTTGACCGTTCGGTAATTCTGGATCGGGCCATCCGAAATTGGTTTTGAACTCGTCGAGAAGCGCGTGCTCGGTCTTTTTAACCAGCCACTCCCTCGACTCGACGACCTGAGCGCCAGCAGAGGTCACCAGCCCGGCGGCAAGGATTAAGCAGGTCAGCAACCATAAGAACCGGAGCCGTACGAGGCTCATCACGCGCAATGATACTGCGGGTTTGTGTTGGGAGACCTGAAATTTTCTGTTCCTGAACATGAGACCTGACCGGCTACTGAGCGAGCCGCTCCTGGATGCGCTCAATCCGCTCGCGGCAGCTTGGATCTGGTGGAAAGTTCCGGTATTTTCTGACCAACTCAATCTGTTCCATCCGTTCAAGAGCGGAGATCGCGGCGCCTGGATTCTGTGTGGCGTCGATAATCCGGGCATCGGTCGCAAAAATGGCGGCTCTGCTGTTAAGCCAATACAAGCGCCAGTAGATGATTCCAACGATGACCGGAAGCAGCAGGCTGGCGTAACGCATGAAATCGATAGCCCCCGGAACCCAAGTTTGGGCCACGAACAGGACGTAGGTAACTCCGCCAGTGGTAACTACCAAAAGGGCAGTTCCTGTATCCCCTAACGGCCTTGGAACTTGGAACCAACGCTTGTGAAGAATTGAGAACACGAGCTCGTCGATAGATGACCGCCGAATCCACCATTCAGGGATCACAAGTTCACGACCAGGTTCGTTTATTTCGAACTCGGGGACTCGCGTCCTGAGGACTTGAGTCTCTTTGTACATAGTCCTGGCTAACGCGTCGACAACTGATAAGGCTGCCGCAAGCTTTTGTTGTAGCGCAGGTAGGTCAATGGCCCTAGATGGTGCGGTAAGTCCACTAATGCGGTAGGGGAAAATCACCGAAGCCGCGTAACTTAGTGTAGCCCACGAGCCTTGATTGCTATGAAACCACTCGAATGGCAAAGATGGCATAAATGCTGCTGTGCACAGCGTGACGATTGGAACGAGATGGGGAAGATGGGCTGCAATATCGGAAGCCTTAGGGCGCAACCGTGTAGGCTCATCATCCATCGGCTTACCGGAGGCAACGATGATAGCTTCGGCATCAGCTTCCAGCTGATAGCTTTTCCGAAGGTGAAAGGAGTAAAGCAAACTCGGCAAGAGTGTCAAGACCGTGAGCAAAACCACACCGGTGCCAATCTGAGATGGTCCAAACCAAAGGGCCACTAAGGGATCCAACGATCTAGTCCAAATGAAGGGTAAGGAAATGAGACAGTGGATCACGATCGTCGTACCAAGGATCGGTTGAACACTCTTATAGAACAGAATCTCTCGGTCAAGATCAGTTAGATCCGACCTTTGCCGAATCGGTTTGGTGAGGTTGTACGCGTATAGCGATCCGACTATTGGCAATAAGACGATTAACGTAAAAAGCGGGAGCAGCCAGCCAGACAAGGTTTCTGAAATTCGGATATCACTCTTGGCAGGAGTTGTGGATAAGTTCCAGTACTTCAATCCATCCTGTCCCACGAACGTTGGACCAGGTAACGCTGACGGCGGGCCGGTTACGCGAAAGAACACGAGCGCGCAGTTCGTTACATCTTCAAGCTTGACTTCGCGCGGGAGAGAAGCCAAAGGAAGCTCAAGGCTATAGCCCGCCTTGCCGAAGCCTGTGGTCGAGTAGGTGTAGACGGCAACCGCGGCGGATTTCTGGCGAGCATATTGAACGCTGCCGGGAAGGCCCTGCTTGCTCTTCCAAGCATCGAGCTTCTCGGCGTAGGCTTTGGGATCGGACGTGGTCGGTCCCACTGCCACCACCTTGTAACTCGGTCCCTCTGCAAAAACATAGAGTACGGATTGCCCTTTCCGAATCTCTGGAGTGGGCCACCCAAAGTTATCCCGGAACTGCTCTAGAATCTTGAACTCCGGGGTGCCGATGAGTGGGTCCGGCGATTCCACAAGTTGGGCGTGAGACGAGACGAGGCCGCAAAACCAGAAGAGCGCGCTGACCAGCAGGTTCAAGTTGCAACGAAAGGTGAGTCTAGGCATGCATTTCCTGATTGGTCCAAAAATTGTCTTCAGCGTGAGATTGGACGTTCATCAGCCGCGGATCCTGGGAATGCCATGCGAATGCGTTCGATCCTTTCCAAGAACGAGGGCTTTGGATTGATGATTCCGGCTTCCAAGCCGACTTGCAGTGCCTTGTTCATCCTTTCCAATGCCGAAATGGCCGATTCAGGGTCGCCTGTGGCTTCGACGACACGAAGATCGGTTGCGAACGTAAGCTGGATCGATTTTCGTGTAGATACTTCCCGAAAAATAAATGCGCCAGAGAGCGGAAGTAGGAAAGCCAAGAAGCGGTATGGAGTCGTTGAAATTATTGTGCCTAGGAATACGTAAGCCGCAATAGACGATGCCATCAGTAAATAGAAATATGGGTTCGTGAGCGGGTTTTGAGGCTTGTACCACGATTGGTACAAGACGTAATACAAGAGCTCATCTTCGCTCCACGTTCGAAGAGCGCCTTCCGCAATTTCGAGCGTTGAACCTTTGATGAAGCAGGACCGCTCAAGAATCTTCGAGGGAAGTATCGTGACTTCTGTAAGCGACGGATTGTTCAATTCGTTGAACCTCTTTTTGACGCGCTTGGCCTTGGCTATCAACTCTGGAAGATCATCAGCTTCACATTTAGCGGGTTCTTTTCTGGTGTTAACTACTAAGGAAGAAAGCAGGATAAGTACCATTGCCGTTGGGAACTTCCATTGAGCAAAGGGGTCTTGCTTGGTTGTTGGATATAAGAAAATACAGATCCCTGCAATCAACAGGCAGAGCGCTGGTAAGTTACGCTTCAACTGCCCATTTTGCGCTGGCGGACTGAGCTTATCCTGTGCGGATGGTGGAAGCTGGAGCTTCAGCAACTCTTCTTCTGTCAACTTAGAAAGTGTGGCCTCTGTTCGGTTCAAGCTCACTAAGCTGCCAAGTGGCACGAGCACAAGCAAAGGCACGAAAGGGAGTCCGACGCTAGAGAAGGATGCGTCAAACCAAAGATAGGTGATGGGATCGAAAGTACGTAGCCCAATTGCGGGTACGAACATGACCGAGTGTAGTGCAATCGTCCCAATCGTGCCGCCGCCGACGAGCCTCCGAAAGACTTTACGACTCTGGTCGAGGGACCGGGATTCGTCTTTAGCAAATCTCACCGCAAAGGCATAACATGCTCCAGTCGCAATGAACGGAAATAGTAGAACGACTACGAAGTAGGTCAGCAGCCAAGGTTCAAGTTTATGTTCGATGACTAAATCCGTCGGTTCATCCCATTTCGACAGATCCCAAAAGCCGTAATTTCTCTTAGAGTGATAACCTGGCGGTGGAAGCTCCGCGGGCCACTTAAGGTTCCCGTTTATGACTAGACCCAGATTGGTTTTAGTTTCTAGCTTTATATCAGTGACGATCGACGCCAGAGGAAGCCTTAGGTTTGAGGTGGTCTTGCCAAAGCCTGCTTCGGATACAGAAAAAAGAGCGGCTGCACAATCGTTCTCTTGGGAGTAAAAAACTGGCCCCGACAGCCCGTGCCTCTCCTTCCAGTCATTCAAAATTCGGGCGTAGACCTTTGCGTCGGACGTGACTGGTCCGACGGCAAGAAGTTTATAAGAGGCGCCTTCCGCATACACGTACACAACCGCTTGGCCCTTTGGAATCTCGGGATCTGGCCAGCCAAAATTGTCGTGAAACTGATCGAGAATTCGATGCTCGGTTCGCAGAACCAGCCACCGTGGAGAATCCTGAATCTGCGCGAAGCCGTTGGTAGCAACTCCGCACCACAAAAGGGCACAAAGCAACCGACGGCAAATGCGAGTGAGCGCAGGACTCATTGAGCGACAGAATACTGCGTCAACTTAGCAGAATGCAGTAATTGTTATGTCCCTTAACTTTTCGGAACGGAGAGTGACATCACGTTGTACGCCACTCGGAACCCTGCTCGTTCGGCGTTCCTTTGACTCGTACTGCCGGGTTCGGTGCCGATGATGGCGAGCCGCGCGCTGTGGCGCATGGCGATCTGGATTCGTCGGTCCAAAAGCGCGCCGTGGAAACCTCGGCCTCGATATTCTTCCTTCGTCGCGGACCCGGCCAAGTAAGCGATATCGTCGCGAATGATCAAACCCGCCGCCGCCGCACGGGTACCGCCACAAGAGAGCACATAACGATGCATGTCCGGTAGCTCCATCATGTAGCGATTCAAGTTCTCCAACGCCGAACTCAGGCTCGGATCCTCAAATCCTGACTGCAACAGCCCGGCCCAGTCGGCAATTCCGTCAACCGATACTTCTTCAATCCGAACATCGGATAGCAACCGAGCGCCGCCGATATTGAGGTGGGGAAGCGGAAGAAACAGAACCGTCTCCCAGCCGTTCAACTTCGCACCAATTTCCTGAAGTCGCTCCACCGCACCTGGCTCAGCGTAGGGCGTCACAAGGGCTTCCCAACCGGTCTCGCGCGAGGCATAGAACTCGGTTATCTTAGCAATGTCTTCGGCGGAGAATCGGCCGTGGGCCTGAGTGATTGGGCAACCGACGCCGGCAAAGACGGCATAGCCGTTGCTCAGGTCCAAGAAGTTGTCTGGTCCAAACAGGGAAGCGCCCTGCCGACCAATCGTCGCCAAGAATCGCTCCAAGCGAACGAAAAGGTCCTCGTCCGCAAAAATCGAACTTGCCCGCTTTTGGCTGTGGAGCAGCTGAGTGACTTGGGCGTCGGAGTTTCCTTCTTTACCGACCTGGGTTCGGGTTGCACGAAGGATCTTCCACTCGTAAGATTCGCCGTTGTCGTCCAGCTGTTCGGCTTCAATAAAGGGCCAATCGACGTTCCGAATTGCGTACTGGTACTCCGTGCTCGTGTCCGACACTTCGTCCTCATCTGCCTCGGAGTCGTCGGGAAAGCTAATCGTGATGGCCCGGTTACCCTCGACGGCTTGCCGCAGCTTCTCCTCTTGACTTTGGAGCAGGCTGGATGTATCCATCGCGCCAAGCAACGGGGCGTTGACCAGATGCTGAAGGCGAATCAGATAGGGTGAACGAAGAGTCACCTCGTGGATATCTGAGATGTCGTAGATCTCATCATCCACCTCACTTTGCATGCCGTTCGAGTCGATCTCTTTGATCGTCACCTCTTCGGGTCCAACGCTGGTCACGTATCCGCAAAGGATCGCGCCGTCATCTGGCCACGGGCGGTACTCAATCAGGTCTCCCGAGTCGTATGCCGCCTCAAGCGCGAGACGAATCGGATTTAGCTCGGATCTTGCGTCTTCGATATCAACTCCGTTCCCATGTACGGAACCAAAACGTCGGGAACACGCACGGAACCATCTTCTTGTTGATACGACTCCAAAATCGTCGCGTAGACACGCGGCATCCCGAGGGCGCTGCCATTTAGGATGTGTACAAATTCCGGCTTCGCGCCTGGTTCGGGTCGGTACCGAATGTTTGCGCGGCGACTTTGGTAAGCCTCAAAGTTGCTGCAAGACGAAACTTCCAGCCACTTCTCCATCACCGGCGACCAAGTCTCAAGGTCATATTGCTTGCTGCCCTTGGGCCCAATGTCGCCGGTGCAAATTTCGATGACGCGGTAAGGAAGGCCAAGCGCTTTCAGAACGTCTTCCGCGTTCTGGGTCATGTTCTCAAGTTCTTGGTAGCTGGTCTCTGGCGTGGTGAACTTCACCATCTCGATCTTGTCGAACTGGTGCAGCCGCTGCAGCCCGCGCGTGTCCTTTCCGGCCGCCCCAGCTTCGCGGCGGAAGCAGGCCGAGTATCCGGCGAGGTTGATCGGAAGCTCTTTGGCGTCCAAAATCTCGTCGCGATACAGGTTGGTAATCGGTACCTCTGCGGTAGGAATCAAATAGAGATCATCCGTAGACTTGTACAGATCCTCTTCGAACTTCGGCAACTGTCCGGTGCCGACAAGGCTAGCTCGGTTCACCAAGTACGGCGGATAGATCTCCTGGTAGCCGTTGTTCTCGGTTTGGAAGTTGATGAGAAAGCTGATGAGGGCCCGTTGCAGGCGCGCTCCGAGGCCGACGTAGACCGGGAAGCCGGAGCCGCTGATTTTTGCGCCGCGCGGGAAGTCAACAATGCCGAGGCTCTCGGCTATTTCCCAGTGCGGTTTCGGCGTAAAGCTGAAGGTCGGAATATCGCCCCAGGTTCGGCGCGTGACGTTCTCGGTTTCGTTTGCCCCGTCGGGAACGGACTCGTGCGGCAAGTTGGGCATGTCGAGCTCAATCGCTCGCAGGCTTTCTTCGAGCGTGCGCGCCTCGCCTTCCAAAACGGCGATGGCTTCTTTAAGTTGCCGGGTTTCCGCTTTTGCCGCCTCGGCTTCCTCTTTTTTGCCTTGCGCCATCAGTTGGCCGATCGACTTACTGAATTGATTAGCTTCGGCCTGCTTCGTTTCGAGCTCGGTCAGGGTCTTTCGCCAGTTCGAATCTGCCGTAATAAAAGCATCAACGATGCCAGCATCGAGTCCTTTACGGCTAATGCCCTCTCGGACGAGGTCGTTCTGTTTTCGAATAAGTTCGCGGTCCAGCATGGCGGCAGGACTATTGTAGACGGGACAAAGAGGCCAAAAAGTCCTAGGCCCAGTCAAACTCTTGCACGAACTTGACCGATGTGCCATACTCCGTATTGGTGACACCTGTCACTGCTAGGCGACTTATCAGAAGTTGGCAAGCAGTTTCGGTTCGATCTGGACTTCGTAGGCAACATGGAAATTGCGAAGAAAGGGTTTGGCGGAAAGTGCGAGTTGATGATTGGTATGTCTCCCGGCGTTCCGGAGACTAAAAATCATGAAGCGAACCCTTAAGTTGGCTCTCTCGGCAGTCCTCGGCGCAGCGCTGGTTACCCCAGCCCTCGCTCAGGACAACTTCCCAGACGTTCCAGACAATCACTGGGCCTACGAAGCCCTTCTTCGATTGAAGAGCAACGGCCTTTTGGTCGGCTACCCAGACGGCCTTTTCCGCGGCGCACGACCTGCATCGCGATACGAAATGGCGGTTGCTATCCACGCAACCTACGTTAACCTCAAGAACATCACCGACGGCCTGCAGAAGCAGATCGACGAGCTGAAGGGACAGGTTGGCGGAAACACCGGTAGCGGCGACACCCAGAACCTCAAGACGGCTCTCGAGAACCTCCAGAGCGAAGTCGCTGGCATGAAGAAGTGGGGCGATGATGTCGCTGCCCTTCGCCGCTTGACCGACACGTTCCAGAAGGAACTCCAGGACCTGAACGTCGACGTCGAAAAGATGAAGACGGACCTCAAGGACCTTCAGGACCGAGTCACGGTTCTCGAAAAGGTTAAGCCAGCAATCTCGATCAGCGGCGACGCTAACCTCTGGGTTGGCACCGGCGCAGGTCTCGAAGGAAACGGCGGCCTCAACAAGGACGGCCGATTCGTTGGTGCTCAGACCACCGGCGGCGTCGTTCGAGAAACCTCCTTCTTCCAGGATCTCGCTATCCTTCACGAAGGCGCGTTCAAGTTCAGCACCACCAACGAAATGGGACCTAAGTTCAACGCAACTTTGGTCGCAGGAAACATGCTCGGCGGAAACGCTCAGCGCGGCGCTTTCTTCAACCAGGGCCTTCCAGGACAGGGAACCTACTACTTCGAGCAGGCTGGCCAGGACGTTTACTTCCAGGACTTCAGCGTCAAGTTTGATTCCGCAGTTGCAGGCCTCGGCTTCAACGCAGAAATCGGACGAGTTGGCTACAAGATCAGCCCAATGATCCTTCAGCGACCAGACTTCACGTCTTACTTCGCTAACGATCGATGGGACAACGGCAAGTACCTCTTCGACGGTGGTATCGCTACCCTCGGACTTGGAAAGGCCAAGGTTGACATCTTCGGCGGTCGAAACAACCGACGATTCAGCACCAACGGTGTTGAGGTCAACAGCTACCTCTTCGGCAGCACCCAGAACCCGCTTAACTTCTCGCCAGACCGATCGGCTGGTGTGAACGCTAGCCTCGCTCTCGGAAACGTCGGCAACATCAACGTTGCTTACCTCGTCTTCGACGCGAACAACCCATCGCCAATCAACGCGACCAACTTCAACCGAGTTCAGGTCATCGGCGCAGACGCAACCTTCAAGGTTGGCCCAGTCAGCCTCGCTGGCGGCGCTGCTCAGACCGAGCTCAAGCGAAACGAGAACTCTCGACTCAACGACGACAACGGTTCGTTCTACGTTAAGGGAAGCCTTGGCGGAGACCGATACGGCGTTACCGTCGGTTACAAGCAGGTCGAGAACAACTACTTCGCTCCTGGAGACTGGGGACGACTTGGTATCGTTCGAAACCCGACCAACATCGAAGGATTCTTCGGTAACGGTCACTTCAACCTCAGCGACTCGCTCACCCTCCGCGGTGGTGCGATGATCCTCGAAGGCGCAAAGACCTTCGCTGGCGCTCCAGTTGGCTCCTTCGGAACCAACACCGACATCACCCGATTCGACCTCGGACTGGACTACAAGCTCAGCTCGAACTTCTCGGTTATGCTCGGCTTCGAACAGACTGAGTTCGAGAACGTTGTCGGCGTCGCAGGCAAGCCAAAGTACCGCTGGTACAACGTTGGCTTCGGCTACGGCATCGGTGACAACGCCATGCTCAAGATCGGATACGAAATCTCCGATCACGTCAACGACTATCAGACCCTTGGCTTTGGTTCCACCAGCCCAACCGGTCGATACCAGGGTGGATTCTTCACCACCCAGCTTTCGGTCAAGTTCTAAGAACTAACCTTAAGCGAGCCGCCCACCGAAAGGTGGGCGGCTTTTTTGTTTGTAACGGTCGGCCTCTTGGGTACGTTCGAATTCGTAATGAAGAGAATTCACATTGCCCTTTCTTCGGTTGCCGTCCTCGCGCTCGTTGCCACTGCCGCACCGCAGCTCAAAGCGGTTCTAAAGGTCGTTGGCGTCGGAGCTGCCATCAAGCAGTTTGGGCCAGACATCAACAAGTCGCTCAACAAGCTGGTGAAGCACACGGATACGGATAAGCAGTTCACAAAGGTTGTGCCGATCCTCAGCGGTGGCGTATCTTCTCGACAGGCTATCGGTGCCGCGCAGGTTATGGGACCCAAGGCCGCGGTTGAGAAGGTTGGCTCCGTGGTGCAACTCGACCAAGACATTCTTGGTCGAGAAGTAAAGATTCGCGCGATGATCCCAATTGAGGGCACCGACGTCACGCGGCTGAACCGAGTGGAAGGCGTTGGCGTCAGCGGAACCGTTGACCTGAAACTTTAAGCGCTAACGAAAGCCTGAAGCTTCATGACCTCGGCGACCAGATTCTGGAACTGCGCCGGGGTCAGGGCCTGCGAGCCATCGCTCAAGGCTTCTTTCGGGTTAGGGTGCATCTCGACCATAAGCCCGTCGCATCCCGTTACGACGGCTGCCTTCGCGAGCGGAAGAACGTAGCGCGCGACGCCGGTTCCGTGAGACGGGTCGACGATTACGGGCAGGTGGCTGTGCTCCTTAAGAACCGGCACAGAGCCAAGGTCGAGCACGTTGCGCGTGTAGGACTTGTCCATGGCGACAATGCCGCGTTCGCAGAGAATCACGTTCGGATTACCCTGGCTGAGCACATACTCGGCCGCGAGAAGGAACTCGTCAATCGTCGCACTCGGCCCACGCTTCAGAAAGACCGGCTTGCCGCTCTTTCCAGCCTCAATGAGGAGCGGGAAGTTCTGCATGGAGCGTGCGCCAATCTGAAGAATGTCGACGTGCTCGGCGACAGCGCTGACCATGTCTCCGCTCATCACTTCGGTAATCGTCACAAGGCCGGTCTTGTCTCCGATCTCCTTGATAATCTTGAGCCCTTCGAGCTGCAGGCCCTGGAATGCATACGGGCTGGTTCGAGGCTTGAAAGCGCCGCCTCGAAGGATCGTAGCTCCGGTTTCTTTTACGACGCGAGCCGCTTCTTCGAACTGTTCGTAGCTCTCGACCGAGCAGGGGCCGCCCATGATGACGAAGCTTCCGCCGCCGATCGTGAGGTCTTTGACCTTGACGATGGTGTCCTCGCGATGAACTTCGCGAGAAGCAAGTTTGTACGGGCGGCTGGTTTGCGTGACCTTGCTCACGCCGTCCATTGCGCTGATTTGAACTTCGAGTAGGGTTCGCTGATCGGAATCAAGGGAGGCAGGAATTCCGATGGCGGTTCGTCCCTCGCCGGGGAGAACAAGTGGATCAAAACCTCGATCCTTGATGGCCTGTGCGACGGACTGAATTTGTACGTCCGTCGCACCGATTTGCATGACGATGATCATGCGAAGGTTTTACCGGAGACGGTGGCTTACTCGTCTTCCAGATCGATTTCGTCGTCTTCGCCGGCCGGGAGGGTCAAAGCGGTGGCGGCGCCGCCCGCAAGCTTCTTGTCGATTTCCATGCTGACGACAGCGATGTTCTTGGTGTTTCGATTGGGGCAGTTATTGCAGACGAATTCTGCTTTCACGCCTTGAAGCCAATTTGGGATCTTTTCGATCGATTTTCCGCAGGTGCACTGGACCATAGTTCTAATTGAATTAACTGAGAAGTTCTTCTTCCTCGTACTGCTGAAGGGTTTGGCGGTGGCTCATGACGCCGTTAACAAGCATCACGATGGCCGCTCCGAGGTAGAGCATGAAAAGGTTGCTTTCTCGTTTCTGCCCCGGGTCTCGAATGGCTAAGTCGCCTCCGATTCCAGGAATGCCGATAATCCCAACCACAAACAGAATGAGCGCAATCCAGAAGTACGTGTTCTTGTACCAAGCTGGCTTTGCGGACGGCTTGGATGGGGACTTCTTTTCGCTCACAGGATCAGCAGTTTACCAGGGTACGGGGATGGTCCCATCAATTTTGTGGCGGAGGCGCACCGGCTGGGTCACCGCCGCCGCTTGAAGGGTCGCCGATCGCTCCACCGCTGCCACCTTCATCCAATACCTCTGGCTGACGAACAACCGGTTTTTGGGTGGTGGTCGCCGTTCGTGGCTTACGGCGCTTCTTCTTTTTCGGTGCCGTTTGGGCAGCATCGCCGGATACGGTTCTGTTTGAATTCAATCTTTCCCGAGAGCTTGGAGTTCGGTTGCTGTCTAAGACGGTGGCTTCTCGAACGCTAACTTCAACCTCGGGGCCCGCCGACTTGCTGGCCGTCCGCGTGCTCGCTTGCTTTGGCTCGTTATCGGCCACCACGGCTTTCGGTTGCGGTTCCTGCTCAGGAGCAGGTTCATCCCGTTCAGGTTCGTTCTTTGCCACCGGAGACGTGAGAGCTTTGCTAACGGAAGCTTTCACTTCTTTCGGGATCGGCAAGTTTTTGGACGCGGTCGAGACTATCCTTCCGCCCAGTTGTGGTCCGACGACCAAATAGCCGACCACCAGCGTAGCCACCGGAACCAGAAGCCACTTAACCAATCCGCCGACGCCGCTTTTGGCCATACCCAGATTATGTCGCAGGTACCCTCAACTCACCTTGGCATCGGAATTATTTGAGGATATTTGGTCGACTTCCGCCCCCATTCTGGAACCCATTTTCCCGGACGAAGGCACCTATCCGTCGGCCGCGTATCCGCTGGTTGGCCTAGCTCCAACCGGACGGAGTGATCAGCGAGAGCTGCGGACTCTGATTCTGGAGAACCCTTTTCTGCGGATCACGGTATGCCCAGATCTGGGCGTGCGAATCGTTGGGCTGTTTGATCGACGCACGCAAACGGAGTTCATTGCCGGAGATCTCACGGCGACTGCCGGAGGCAAGCGCGGCGCGCACGTGCCATTCGGAATCACATTTGGTGCTACTCCTGAATTGGGTCTCGACTTAGGCCCGGTGCGAGTGCTTTCGCACTTTGCCGCGAGTGACGAAATGCCGGCGGGCGTTACCCTCGGCGGACTTTGGCCCGGAACAGACGCTCGGTTCTGGTGCCGGATTGAGCTTCCAGCGGATTCGGCAAGTTTTACGATTCAAATCTGCACATATGCTTCCAGCGCCGGCAGTCGAGTCTTCCCCGGATTGCGATGGTACGGTGCCGATCGCGCTGACCTATACTCCGTCGCCCAGAGCCAGAATCGCCTCGTGTTTCAGCACCCAACCATTCCCGTTGGCGTTGACGCCGACGGTTGGATTTCAGCGGTTGATGAATTTGACCTGCCTCGACGCACGCTTGAAACTTGGGAAGCCACGGTTACCCCGACAACGGTAGTGCCTGGCCGAATGGGTTACGGAGATGCCGGCGTCATCTCGCTTAGCGAGGAGAAGATTCAGATTCAGGTTGTCCGCCCGCTTGAAAACGCGAAAGTGGTGCTCTTCACCCGGAGCGGGCAAAGCTTGGACTCCCGAATGAATCTGCACCCAGAGTCGATCTGGGAAATCCCGCTGGCCGAGTTACCTGAGGCGATCGTGGAAGTCGCGCTTCTGGACGAATCGGGCGATGTCCTGGCTCGAACCGATGCAAATCTTGCAGGCAAAGTCAAATGGAGCCGGACCCCGGGCCCTGCTGCGGCGCTTTCTGAGTTGGATACTCGAGACCCGGCGTGGCGTCATCTGGCTTTCGCCGATCTCGCGGAAGCAGCTTTGATTCGAGGTGACTTCCTAACGGCAGCTGGTCAATTCGAGCGCTCACTGCGGTTCAACGCCGAGGATCCGCTGGCCTGGTGGGGCCAGGCATTTGCGGAGCGACTAGCGAACGAGACCGACAATGATGCACCTTTGCCGAACGCGCACTATCTCAATCCGGTAGAGCCGCTACTTCGGGCAGAAGCCTTCTTGCGATCTGACCAGGGACAAGCGGCGGAGAAGAATCCTCTCCTTGCCCCTCTTGCCGAAACGCCGGAAGCACTCATCGAGGTGGCGTGTACGTTGCTGACTCTACGCCGGTTGGACCAGCTCGCCCGGTTTGCCGACGAGGGCCTTCGGCATTTGAATCTACCGATGCTTCGGTACCTCTTGGCCTACGCGCTCCTCGAGGACAGCCGCATGGGCGCCGAAGCGGCTCAGCACGTCCAGCTTGCCGCGAAGGCCGGATTCGCGCCGCCGTTTCCGCATCGGGAAATCGAGTTCATCGCGTTGCGGAGATTGGCCGACCGGTTCCCCGAGGACACTCTGCTTGCCAAGTACGCGAAGTTAGGGGCGTAGCTGTTCGGTCGTTCGGAAGTGCAGCTTCGCGACCTGGCCCAGGGCGTCGAATCCGTGCTTCTGAACGTACCGCTTGCCGGGCTCGATGACGTTGGTTGCGCCTTTCGGAAGTGGCATCCCGGATAAGTTGCCCAGCTCTTCTAGCACCCGCAGAAACTCGGCGCGGGCGAGGATCGAAGCCGCGGCGACCGCGATATCAGCTTCTGCGCGTACTCGTGATTCGAACTTCACGGCTTTTCCAAGCTCAAAAAGTCGATCCTTCACGACCTTTCCACCGGCCGCAAACTGGTCGGAAATGACACGATCTGCCGGCTGAATCTCGAGCACATTCTCAATGGCTCGGGCATGCCCCCAAGCCAACAGATGATTCAAATTCTTCATCTTTGAGTACAAATCGTTGTACTTTTCGGGACGGAGGCAAATGACGCTGTGGGGGCAATTTGCTCGAATGACTCCGGCCAAGCGGCGAGCCTGTGGGTCGGTTAGCTTTTTGGAGTCCACCACCCCGTCAAGCTGCGCGAGATGCTCCGGCCCGACATAGCACGCCGCAATCACTAAGGGACCGAAGTAGTCGCCTTTTCCGCTTTCGTCAACACCGATTCGTCCGTCGGACATGGATCGATGATGTCTGATTCTCTGCTCGGTTGGCTTGTCTCTGGCATTCGGATGTTTCTAAACACCGGATCGATCAGCCCAATGCTACAGGCAAGGATCATGCCAATTCCCATCGTGATGAATCCGGCCGCAATCCCAAACCGCGCGACAAAGACTCCCGCAACCGCTGCGCCGAGCGGCATCATTCCGTTTGCAATCATCGAGGTCACGGCGTTGACTCGCCCCCGAAACGCGTCTGGGACGCTGATTTGCAGGTACGTGTTGATCGGAATGTCTGCGGGCGGAATCGCGAGTCCTGCAATCACGTTCCAAAGAACGAAAAGCCAAAAGTTGTGCGAGAAAGCCATCGCGGCTACGGTCACGCCAACCGTGGCGAGGCCGTAGCTAAACCACAGGCCCGGACGTTTCACCGTTAGCTTTCCGGCAAAGTAGCTGGCAATGATCATTCCGCTGAAGAAACTGAACTCCCACCAGGAAATGTTCTGAGGCTTGCCGTCAAACCAAGCATCGTTCGCCGCAATGTAAACCACAAAGAACGGCGCAACCATCAGCCGGAAGACGGTCAACAAGGCGATGAGCACGGTCAAGTCGCGGCGCTTGGCCACAAATCCCATGCCCTCCTTGAAATCCTTCATCGGATTGCTCTCTTCGACCTTGTCCCGGTCGGGCAAGATCTTCGGGAGCCGGTAGATGTACACCGCCGATCCAAGGAAAGAAGCCGCGTTCAACATGATCGTGATGAAATAAAACCACTTTGGTGAGCCGGCGTAGAGCAGCCCGAGCACGCTTGCCGAAACCCCGAGGCCGATGAGCGGCATCATGTTTTGGGTTGTCATGCTCAGCGAGTTCGCGACGAGGAGCTTGTCTTCCGGCACGAGAGCTGGAATGGCTGCCGATTTTGCCGGCATAAAGAAACACCGGAACGAACTCAGCAAGAACGCCATCGTCAGCAACAGCCAAGCCGGAGGTGTTGCCTGAAAAAGTAAAACGCCCGCGAAAACGAGTAGCGCGCCGCCGCTCACGAGATCGCTCCAGAGCATGATTCTGCGCCGGTCAATTCGGTCAGCCAGAACACCGGTGTATGGTCCGAGCAGCAGGTATGGCAAGAACTCCAAGGCTGCCACGTAGCCCACCATTGCGTCCGATCCGGTCACTTTTTTGACCATGAACATGAACACAACGTAGTAAAAGGCGTCGCCCAGTTGTGAAATTGCCTGCCCGAGCCATAGGTCTCGGAACGCGCGTATTTTGAGAATCTCTGAGTAATTCACGAGTCACTTCCGTTCCAGGTGGAACATGGATTTTCACGGTGCGCAATGGGATCGGCAAGTGCGCGAGAGTAGCGAGTCAGCGTGTTTGCGGGCGCCGACGGGACCGCTACGCTAGGTGAAAGGGAAGGCTCTTTTCATCAAACAGTCCAAATTATGTCACGGGATCTGGCCCCAAGAATAGGACCTTCAGTCGGTAGTCTAGGGAAATGAAGGCAATGATTTTCCCCGGACAGGGGTCGCAGAAACCGGGCATGGGCCAGGCCCTCGCCAGCTCAAACGACGCTGCCGCGAGCGTTTTTGATCGTGCGTCGAGCGCAACCGGTAAGGACCTGAGGGCAGTCTGCTGGGAGCTTTCCGAAGAAGATTTGCGCCAAACCCAGAACGCGCAGTTGGCTTTGTTTGTCACCTCGGTTGCGGCATTCTTCGCCCAGGATGAAGAGTTCCAGTTCGCCGCTGGCCATTCGGTCGGGGAATATGCGGCGCTCGTTTGTGCAGGTGTGCTGACCGTCGAGGATGGGGCAAAGCTTGTTCAGCGTCGAGGCGAGCTCATGGCATCGGCCGGGCTCTTGGCTCCCGGAACCATGGCGGCGGTGCTCGGCTTGGATCGCGAACCTCTCGCCGCGGTGTGCGAGTCGGTGAGCGGCGTTGTTGTGATCGCCAACGACAATTGTCCTGGACAGCTTGTGATTAGCGGAGAAGTAGAAGCCGTGAAACTTGCCAGTGAGAAAGCTTCCGAAGCCGGAGCCAAGCGGGTTCTGCCCCTAAACGTCAGCGGGGCTTTCCACAGCCCTCTGATGGCCGGGGCCGCAGTTCGAATGCGCGAGGCGCTCGATGCGGTTGAGTTTGCGGGAGGAAACGTTCCCGTTGTAGCGAACGTGACCGCAGCCGTACAAAGCGACAACTGGGCCTCGATTTTGGAGCAGCAACTTGTAAGTCCGGTTCGTTGGACGGAATCGGTGCAATTCATGATCTCGCAGGGAGTCACCGAGTTTCTCGAACTTGGCGGCGGAGAAGTGCTTGGCGGTTTGATCAAGCGAATTGATCGGGCCGTTTCATCGCGCGCCTTTGGCTAGGGGTTTACTACGGCGATGCAGTTTCAGGATCAAGTCGTTGTGGTGACCGGAGCGAGCCGTGGTATCGGCCGATCAATTGCCGAGGCCTTTGCCGCGGAAGGCGCAAAGGTTGCCTGCGTCGCCACCACGATTGAGGGAGCCAGCGGCACCGCCGAAGCGATTGGCGGGGTTGCGTTCGCGGCGGACGTCTCAAACCAAGAATCGGTTGACGCGCTGTTCGAGGCCGTCACGGCTCAGCTTGGGACGCCAAGCGTTTTGGTGAACAACGCGGGCATCACCCGGGACACTTTGCTGATCCGAATGAAGGAAGATGATTGGGATCGTGTGATTGCGGTCAACCTCAAGGGCGCCTTCCTGTGCACCAAGGCCGTCGCAAAGTCGATGATGAAGGCCCGTTACGGCCGGATCATCAACATCAGCAGCGTTGTTGGCCAAGGCGGCGCGGCGGGCCAGGCAAACTATGCCGCGGCAAAAGCGGGCTTGTTCGGACTCACGAAATCAGTGGCAAAGGAGCTGGGATCGCGGGGAATCACGTGCAATGCCGTGGCACCGGGCTTCATCGAAACGGACATGACCTCCGGACTTTCTGAAGATTTTAAGCAGATGGTCGAAAAGACGGCGCCGATCGCCCGACTAGGCACGCCAGCCGACATTTCACCGGCCGTACTGTTCTTAGCGAGCCAAAATTCGGGATACATCACCGGTCAAACGATCACGGTTGATGGCGGTTTAACCCTCTAAACACCAAAATGCCCGCGCAGAACGCGGCTAGCCGGGGTATCTTCCGAAAGTTATGTCCGAGGACATTCTAAGCAGAGTAAGAAAAGTAACGGTTGAGGAACTGAGCGTCAAGGAAGAAGAGGTTCTCGAATCATCTTCGTTCCAGGACGATCTTGGAGCCGATTCCCTTGACGTTGTCGAATTGGTAATGGCCCTGGAGGACGAGTTCGGCATCGAGATCCCAGATGACGAAGTTGGCGAGATCAAGACGGTCGGCGCCGCGGTTGAGTACATCGAAAAGAAACTCCCAAAATGATCCGGGAGCTCGCCAGATCTGGCAGGGTGGTGATCACCGGACTCGGTGCCGTCACCCCGCTGGGGATTGGCGTGGAAAAGTTCTGGCAAAACTGTCTGAACGGAATGAGCGGAGTTCATCGAATTTCGCTTATTGATCCAGAGCCTTTTCCTACAAAAATTGCCGCCGAAGTCTTAGACTTCCAGGCTGAAGATTGGATGGAGCGTAAGGACGCTCGCCGTGTGGATCGTGCCATTGCAATGGCAGTAGCGGCTGCCCGTCTGGCCCTAGACGACTCAACTATCGTGCTCACTGACGAGCTGAAAGATGAGTTCGGTGTTTTCATCGGTTCGGGCATCGGCGGACTAAACGTCATGCACGAGAACACGCGCATCATGTACGAGCGCGGCCCGAGCAAAGTGAGCCCGTTCTGGGTTCCTTACATGATCGCGAACATGCCGGGCGGAATCGTTTCGATTCTGAACGACCTACGCGGTCCCAATGTAGCGGCAGTTACCGCTTGCTCCACCGGCGCAAACTCCATTGGTGACGCCTACCACGTGATCAAGCGTGGTGACGCCAAGATGATGCTTGCGGGCGGGGTTGAAGCCCCAATCAACGACATCGGTGTTGCTGCGTTCTGTGCTGCCCGTGCCATGTCCACTCGAAACGACGAGCCTCAGCGGGCAAGTCGGCCGTTTGATCTTGATCGGGATGGATTTGTAATGGGTGAGGCAGCGGGAGTAATGGTTCTTGAGGAACTTGAGCATGCCATTGCCCGCGGAGCAAAGATTTACGCGGAGATTGTCGGATACGGCATGACCGCCGATGCATATCACATCACCGGTGTTCATCCCGAAGGTCGCGGCGCTCGCAATGCGATGCTTCGCGCACTGGACCGAGCCGGAGTTTCTCCGCATCGCGTTGATTACATCAATGCCCACGGAACAAGTACTCCCATTGGTGATCCAGCAGAGACGCTGGCCATCAAAGGCGCCTTTGGCGATCACGCCCACAAAGTAGCGATCAGCTCGACGAAGAGCATGACGGGTCACACGCTCGGTGCAGCCGGTGCGATTGAGTCGATGGTTTGCGCTCTGGCGATTCGGGACCAGAAAGTGCCACCGACGATCAACTACGAAACGCCCGATCCGGCATGCGATCTGGACTACGTTCCGAACGTGATGCGTGAACTTCCGATTGAGTACGCCCTGAACAATTCGTTCGGATTTGGCGGGCACAACGTTTCGCTGTTACTTAAGCGAGTTTGAGCCAACCATTGATTCGTGGTTTACACGAACGAGCTTCACGGGTTGATCCAGGGGTACTTGGATCAACTCACCGTTCGAAGATCTCCCCACACCGTTCGTTCTTACGGGGCCGATCTAGCGCAACTTTCGAGTCGAGTGAGCAATGTTGCCGGCTTAACGCCGATTGCCTTGCGCGGATACCTTCGCGAGTTTGGGATAACCCCAGTCACCCGAGCGCGAAAATTGAGCTCACTCCGAAGTTTTGTGAAGTACCTAAAGCTGGTCGGAATGCTTGAGGCCGATCCGACGGAAGCTCTCGAAGCCCCGATCAAGCGACGGAACCTGCCAAAAGCATTGAGCCAAGAGCAAGCCGCAAATCTGCTCGACCAGATGCCGTCCGGA
This sequence comes from Chthonomonas calidirosea, assembly GCA_945859975.1. Classification (GTDB taxonomy): domain Bacteria; phylum Armatimonadota; class Fimbriimonadia; order Fimbriimonadales; family Fimbriimonadaceae; genus Fimbriimonas. The sequence continues at coordinate 31,360 of CAMAPH010000011.1, read as the reverse complement.
GACTCACCGTTGCGTGACCGAGCCATTTTGGAGTTGATCTACTCCGCAGGCTTGCGCGTGTCGGAGGCCGTGTCGATTGATGAGTCCGACCTTGACTTCGATCAATGCATGGTCCGCGTTCGCGGTAAGGGCAATAAAGATCGAATGACTTTGTTTGGCAAAACATGCGCGAGTTCCCTTCAGCGGTACGCGAAGGAAGAGCGCATCACGCCGCGAGGCGCCGGAAACCAGGCGTTCTTCACCGGACCCAGTGGCAAGCGGTTGACCACCCGGACCGTCCAAAACGTGATTAAGCGATGGGCAAAGGGAGCGGGGCTACCGGATACGATTTCCCCGCATACGTTACGGCACAGCTTTGCCACGCACCTGCTGGATGGCGGGGCGGATCTGAAGGCGGTTCAGCAGCTTTTGGGTCACGAAAGCGTGTCGACAACGCAGATCTACACCCATGTCAGCGTTGAGCGGTTGCGAGATGCGGTGGAGAAAGCGCATCCGCGTTCCCATGCGCACGTCGCCTAAAACGTCAGACCCAAGTTGAAGCGCGACGGAAGTGCTTGAACGAGACCGGGCGCTGAATATGGCCGAAGACGAAATCGGGCCAACCCACCATGTAGTCCAGATCGTAGTCGGGTTCGGGGCTGATGATCACGAGCGGCACCTTGAGGCAAGTGGGGTCAGACATTTTCGCGTTGGCGAACATTTCGTATCCAGCAATTCGGTTGGGTTCTATCAAAGTCGAAATTAAGTCGACGAAAAGCATGTCGGCTCGACCGCATGCTTGTAACGCCAGACGCCAATCCTCGAAGGTTTGGCAAACATCCGACGGGTGAAAGCCTTCCCGAGCGGCCTTGATGACCTCAGCGTCCTTGGAAACGACAACGAAATTCATAGAAGTGGTAGATGTTAGAACTCCCTTATCCCTTCCTTGTTCGCGTCCTTTTCAAAAATTTCTGTTTTGCGTGGGCCCTTGCCTATTACTCTTGAATGATGTATCATTAACATCACACGGCAAGAATTGAGGGATTCTTGGCTGAGGAGCGCAATAAATGGAAACATTGATCGAAAACATATCAGCCGAGGCTCGAACAGAAAGTGAACTGCGTCAGTTCCAGCAAAAAGTTTCTGAGACCCGGCGCCGCGCCTACACCATGGCCCTTCAGCTGACCCGAAATCCATCGGACGCCGAAGATTTGATGCAGGAAACGTTCGTGAAGGCATGGAAGGGATATGACAGCTACATCGCCGGCCGCCCATTCCTCAATTGGCTCCTTCGCATCATGCAGCGCGCCTATCTAGATTCCCTCCGACGCGAGAACCCGATTCGGAAGGCAGACTCTCTGAATTCCATGATCTCGCCATCGGACGGGGAAGTACAGGAACTGCCGATTGCAGACTCCGCTCCGACCCCGGACCAAGAGTTGCTTGCGGACGAGTTTCGATCCGAGTTGCATGCCTCTCTTGCAGAACTCCCGGAGGTCTACCGAACCGCGATCGTGATGTGTGACCTGGAAGGTCTGAGCTATTCCGAAATTGCGGACGTTCAGCGCACGACGATCGGCACCGTCCGAAGCCGAATTCACCGAGGTCGCCGATTGCTCCGCGACATCGTGATCAAGCGCGGCTTTCTAGCCTAAAGAATCGCACGGCGTTGTCCGTGAACTGCTTGGCCGCTTCTTCGATTGTAAGATCGAAGAGAGCGGCCATTTTTGCGTTGATCAGTGGCAAGTTAGCGGGTGAATTTGGCTTACTCCGCACGGGTTCTGGTGAAAGGTACGGGCTATCGGTTTCTAGCACCAGCCGATCTAGCGGAATTCGTTTGATCAACTGTCGATAATCCTCCGACTTCTTGTACGTCACGGGACCGTCCACTCCGAAATAGGCGCCAAGTGCGACCCCTCGCTCGACGTCCGACTCATCGCCTGCGAAGCAATGAAACAGGTATGGCTGCGCGGACCGAGCTTCCAATACGTCCAGTAGCGCTCCGGTTGCCTTTCGGGCGTGAAACACCACCGGAAGGTCGAGCTCGACGGCAAGGTCTAGTTGCGGGATGAGGGCCGCCATCTGCTGGTCCGGCGTGGTGTAGTCCCAATGAAAGTCCAAACCGATCTCGCCAAGGGCAACCACGTTCGGATGCGCGAGCAGGGCTCTGAGCCCTGACAATTGGCATAATTCGAAGTCCGAAACGTGCGTTGGATGCCAGCCCAAGGCGACAAAAACTCCGGAATGTCGATCACTAAAGTCCAGCGCGCGCTGCCAATCGCTGGGATCGGTTCCGATGGCAATGATGGTTTCGACTCCTGCCTCCCGGACCCGCTGAAGTTCGGCATCCGGATCGGGGAAAAACTCATGGGCGGAGTGCAGGTGACAATGCGTGTCGATCAAGGTCATCGGCTTGCGGATAGCTTACGCCAGCGGTAACCTAAGGCGTGTCTCAACTTGTTTTGGTTACCGGTGGCGCGGGGTTCATAGGATCGCACGTCGTTGAAACGTTGCTTGCCTCTGGCTATTCCGTTCGGATTCTGGACAATCTTTCTTCCGGAAAACTGAGCAACTTGAGTCACCTTGAGGGGCCGTTCGAGTTTGTCGAAGGCGACATCTGTGATCCGAAATCGATCGCCGGAGCCATGGCAAGCGTTGCTGCCGTTGTGCACCTGGCCGCCGAACCGTCGGTCGCGAAGTCGGTGGAATTTCCGCTAGAAACTCACCAGGCAAATTACGTCGGCACGCTCAACGTCCTCGAAGCCATGCGGGCGAGCGAAGTGAAGCGCATCGTTTATGCCAGCTCCGCAGCGACCTACACGGCAAACAATCCGGAACCGCATCTTGAGACCGACATGCCCGATCCTTCCTCGCCGTACGGGCTCGATAAGATGTCCGGCGAGTTCTTGCTACGGGCCTACGGGCGCCTTTATGGGATTCACGGTACGGCGCTTCGCTTCTTCAATATCTATGGCGAAAGGCAAGATCCGAACTCGGCCTACAGCGGAGTGATCAGCATCTTTGTGAACCGTCTCAAGGCGGGCCAGGGAATTTCGATTTTTGGCGATGGCTACCAGTCGCGGGACTTTGTGTACGTGCGCGACTTGGCAGCTTTCATCACCAGTCTCGTCCCGAAGAATGAAGTTCCTGACCTGATGAACGTTGGTACTGGAACCTCAGTGACCCTACGTGACCTCGTGGAAGAGCTTGAAGGCATTCTCGGCATCCGCGCTGAAGTGACCTTTGGCGAGCCAAGGGCAGGCGACATCATGATCTCGCGGGCAAATGTTGGGCGGATGCGAAGTCTCTGGGATTCACCCATGACGCCGCTTTCCATCGGCCTAGCTCGATTGGTGAGCTCTCTAGAGACGCGTTAGGTTCACTCTGGTATGATTTTTCGACTAGAGCGGTACTAAGCCGGGGTTTGGATGACGAACGACGAAATTAACCTGCGGCCGTATTTAGAGTTCCTCGGAAAGAACATCATTCGGGTGATTCTGCTCGCTGCTTTGTTCACCGCGATTGTTCTGGGTGTGGCCTTCCTGATGCCAAGCCAGTACCGCGCAACTGCCGTAATCGTCACGCCGGTGGTTCCAGGTGCCGATGCTCCCCCGACCTTCCAGGGTCAAGCTTCGCCCCTGACCGTTCTCCAAGGTGTCGGTGAAAGCCTTCCGGTGATGCAAGCCGTAAGCAAAGGCAGCGGCATCTCGACGCAAGATCTTCGTGGTCTCTTGGACTATCGCGAAGATGCGGAGTTCGGGCAGTTGGTTATTGTTGCGACTACTCGAAAGAAAGAGCAAAGCAAGAAGGTAGTTGAACTTGCGCTCAACGAATTACGGACTCTTTCCGGCAAGTTGAGCTTGTCCCTCGGAGATCAACAAACTGGCCTGCTTCGCGAAACCCTGGACCGAGAAGAGAAAGAATTGGCGGCTCTTGAGGAAGAGTTCCGAAAGGTCCAGGAGCAGTTTGAGACCGTTCCAGATACAGCGAGTCCGCTCGTCAACTTCAACTACGTTCGCCGTTTGAAGCAGATCGATATCGAGCTCGGCGCGGTTCGAAAGAAGATCGAGAGTGCAGAAGGCTACATCAAGCGCGTGACCTCGGCGGCTCCGAACATGCCAACGGGCGACCCAGCGCGAGAAACCTACCGCAACAGAGTCGTGCAGCTTGAATATGATCTTCAGGTCGCACTCACAAAATATGGTGACAAGGCACCAGAAGTCGAGGCCCTTCGACGAGAGATTGGCACGGCAAGGCGTTTGTTTGTCGACGAAATGAAGCGACGACAAGCAGCAGCGGATGCAAACCTTGACCCCGAGCTGGCAAACCTAATGGCGGAAGAAGCGGCCCTTCAGTGGACCCGCGAAACTTTGATCACCCTCTCCAAGAAGGCACCGGAAGAAGCGCTGAAGTTCTCGCGCATGCTTCGGCAGATCAAGGCCCAGCAAACGACGGCGGACACGGTACGCGAGCAGTACGAGCAGGCCAAGTTGAAGAGTGAGTTCTATCGACTTGTTTGGACGGTACTTCAAGAACCGACGGTTGAGCAGACACCCTCCAATAAGCGATACAGCCTTATCGCGGTCCTAGCTTTCTCGATCGGATTGATCCTTTCCGTTGTCATCCACTGCGGTTTTGCCAAGAAGTGGTCGAAGAAGAAACAGACGGTGGCAGTGTGAAGTCTCCGTTCGTTATTAAGGATGTTAACCTGCTGCTCTGGCAGATGTTCATCCTGACTTTCCCCTTCTACCTACTCCCGAGCGGTCTCCCGCGAATCAGCGACTTCTTCCTCGTTGCGATTGCGATTCGGCTTCTCGTTCGCGGTCACTTTAAGGTGTTGCCAGAATCGCGGATTGCGATCAAATTCCTCTGGCTCTTCGTCGGCTACGTTTTTCTCAACAACTCGTTCTACGCTCTCAAGCTTACGGACTCGCTGGGTGTCCAAACGTTCCTGTTTTACATTCATAACGGAATGTCAGTGGCTTTAGTTTTTGTACTCTATAGCGAGTACGGGAAGAAATTCCTGATCAGTTCGTACTGGGCGATCTCGGTTTGTGTCGTGCTGCAATTCGTATTGGGTATCCGTGACATCGGGAACCCGGCACGCGCGACGATCTTCTTTAACAACCCGAACCAGCTAGGCTACTTCTCGTTGATTGCTTCAGCGATGGTGGCTTACCTAGCACGGGTTGCTCAACCGAAAACTTGGCAGGTGACGGGGCTCTTCTTCATCTGCTTGATGCTTTCGCTCATTTCGCTTTCTAAGGCGGCAATTGTCGGCGTCCTCATCATGCTCGTGTTCTATGGACTCAGGCAACCAGGAGTGCTTGCGATTATCGTTGCCATCGGTTTCGCCCTGTTCACGGCATTCCCAGACGCCATTTCGGTCCTAGACCGTGCGGAAGCGCGTCTTTCCGGAATCGGTACGCAAGCCGACGACAACGCGGAGGGCCGAGGCTATAACCGAATCTGGGAGAACGCCCAATACTTGGCCTTCGGCGCAAGTGAGGCTGACCAAACGCGATGGACACGATCGGGTAGGCAAGAGTTGCACTCCGTCTTCGGAACCCTGATTTTCGCTTACGGCTTCATCGGTTGTGCGCTCATTGGCACGTTCTTCTACTTCTGCTTACGTGGCCAGGGATACGACGCGTACCCGTTTATATCCATAGCCTCGTATGGATTTACGCACCAAGGTTTGCGGTTTACACTTCTGTGGACGTTGCTGGCGGTGTCGTGGTGCGTTGCGGCAGAGCTGCGTAAACGTCCCCAGCCCGAGCCAACTGGGAACCCAGATTTGGCCCTTGCCCCAGCTTAAGGAAAATTAATAATGAGTGAAGGAAAGCAGAGCCTAGCCGGAAGTTCGATCCTCGTCTTTCTCGCAAAACTCTTCACCCTTTCCGCTGGGCTCATCATTTCTCTTATCATCGCGAGAAGTTTGGGACCCGATGGTCAAGGCCTTTACACCGTTGCCTTCGCCACCATCAACATGGTCAATAGCATCACGGGCTTGGGTATGAACCGTTCGCTCACGATCATGTATGCGAACAAGAACTTTGATCTGAAAACCTTTTACGGCAATGCGTTCAGCATGTTGCTGCTTTCCGCCGGTGTTGCGATCGTGTTGGTTTCTGCCACCTTCGCGACCGGACCCGCGCAGACCTTCGGCTGGCCACTGCTCATTCCCGCGCTTGCTTCCATTCCGTTCATTCTGCTGATCGACTACGGTAACGGGATCTTCCTGGCGAAGCAGCAGATGAAGAGCTTCAACGCTTCGCAAATGCAGCGATACGCCGGCTACATGATCGGGTTGCTCGTGCTCCTGTTCGTCGTGAAGGCGGGCCTCATGAGCGTTACGATGGGCTTCTTGATTGGCGCAATGGCCGGAGCCGCATCTCCTATCTTACGGCTTGGGCACGAGGCAAAAGTCTGGCCGAGATTTGATAAGCCGGTGGTGGCCGAGTTGGTCAATCTCGGGCTCAAGTATGCCGTTGCCGCCTTCGTGATCGCGCTGAACTATCGAGTCAATGTTTTGGTTCTCGAGCGAAGCGTCAGTATTGGCTTGGTGGGCGTGTACGGATTGGGCGTCAGCCTCGTGGAGGTGCTTTGGCAGATTCCGACTGCGGTCGGAACGGTTCTGATCAGCAAGAGTGCCAATTCAGGTTCGGTTCAAGATGCGGTCGATCGTTCGGTGAAGGCGCTTCGGCTTACGCTCCCGATCACCATCTTGGCGGGAGCAGCGCTGTACTTTGCGGCTGGCCCGTTAATGCTCTTGTTCTTTGGACAAAAGCTGTCCGATGCTGGACCAACCGCGCTGGCTCAGGCAACCGCAACCACTCGCACGATGATTCCCGGCGTACTGCTCGGTGTCATCTATAAGGTCCTTGGCGGCGACCTCGCGGGTCGTGGCGAGCCACTATTCGCAGCTCGAAGCTATGCCGTCGCAGTTATAGTCAACTTGGCGCTGTCGGTGGTTCTGATTAGGCAATTCAACATGGGAATCCAAGGTGGCGCAATTGCGAGCAGCGTTGGTTATTCGCTGGGCGCCCTGCTATTCCTGTTCGCATATCTAAAGCGGTACGAAGTGAAGTGGTCCGACGCCCTGATTGCGAAGAAGTCGGACTTTGCTCCAATCCTCAAGAAGCTCAAGCGCGGTAAGAAGCCTGCGGCTTAGGATTGAATACAGCGGTAGTAGCCATCCCAGCTTCCAACGTAAATTCGACCTTCCGCATCAATCACGGGAGTTGAAAGGGCCTTGCCAATCGGCGTGGACCACTTCAGAACGCCGTCAGCCGTAAGGCAGGCAAGACTTCCCGTGGTGTTGGTCTCTTTCGTCGTCAAAAGAATGTGGCCCTGGGGGTCGATTGCCGCCGTGGTCCAAAGCGCTCGGCTATCTTTGGAAAGGCGGACCTTTCGGTCAATGGCACCGGTCTTCCGGTTGAGATAGATCACTTCGCCAGCAAGTCCGCAAACGATGGCGTGATCGCCCGTTCCGATGCTAACCGAACCACGGATGCCTCCAGGCACTTCAGCTTTCCATCGTACGGATCCTGATGGGTCTAACGCAAAGACAAACGCCGATTCTTCCTTCTTTGAAACCGGGAAATACCCCTGCAGAAGTTCTGGATCAAAGCTTGGAGTCCCCCAGTTTTTGAAGCCTTTTGGCAGGGAGGTTTTCCAGTTTTGCTTGCCGTGAGCATCCACGCTATAGGCCGCCCCTTCGAGGGCGGTAACGAGGATGTTTCCGTCATTGTCCAGGCAAGTGCCGCTCAGGGAATATTGCGGTGCGACGAGGTCAAACTTCCAGCGTCCTGAACCATCCAGGTTCACGGCATGAAGTCCCTTACCGTAACCCGTCGCGATCAAGAAGCCTTCCGAGTGCAGCGACGGGGACGCCCAGGACTTTGTCGTAACCAAATACTTGCGTTTCCAATCCAGGGTTACTGGAAGCTCCTTTAACGTTGCGATGGCTCGCTTGACGGCTCCAGCAGGGCGATAACCTTGGCAGAGATCATAGTGCCAAAGGAGGTCGCCAGCGGTCGAGAATGCGTAGAGGTATCCGTTTCCACCGGCAAACACAACAACTTTATCATCGATGAGTTGCGGGCTACTGTAAATCTTCTCGTCCGTCTTAAACATCCAGCGAACCTTTCCGCTATTGGATAGAGAGTAGAAGCATCCGTCGTGACTTCCAAAGTACAGGTTGCCCTCGGTGTCGAATGCGGGGCTGCTCTCCGCACCTTTGCTCGGATGGCTTGGCAACCACGTCTTCCACAACTCGCTGGGTGACTCCGCGGTTCCAATCCCAAAGGGCGTTCGCCCGGTGCGGTGTTGATCGAAAAGGAACGTCGTGGATGCCGTTGGCATGCCCTATGTAACCAGATTTTGGTCAAGCGGTACCCTAGGCGCGATGAAAATCGTGATCGTGGTTCTCGATGCCGGCCTTGGCGGACACACTCGGACTTCCGTTTCTGTTGGCAAGGCAATGCGGTCACGAGGTCACGAAGTGCATTACCTGGTAGGCGTGGCATCGCCGACGAAGGTGATTGAAGATGCGGGATTCCAGTTCGATAGAATTGCCCATGGCTGGTCTTCCGGGCTCATTTCTAAGCTACAAGAACTCAAGGCAGCCGGTCGGCTTGATGCGGTCCACACTTTTAGTTCGCTTGGGCTCGTTGAGATTCTAAAGTTCGCGTCTAAGTCATTAACCCCTTGGGTTTACACGCGTTGTGGTGGTCCGGCGGTTAAGGAACCGCTCGAAGTTCGCATCATGAGTTCGCTAAAGTTAAGGTTCGCAACTTGCCTTAGCGAAGAGAACAAACTTGAAATTCTCGAAACGGCCGCGGCCAAACCAGAAGACGTTATTGTCGTGCCGGCGAGGATTGATGTTGACGAAATTCAGGAGCTTCAGTCTGCCGAAAAGGCGAGCGAGTTCCGCACGAAGTACAAGATCCCTGCGGACGCCCCGATCTTCCTTCGAATTGCGAGAATCGGACCCGCCTACCGCGACTCAATCTTGGATGGCGTTGCCGTGACAGAAGCGATGAACAAGGCGGGAATCCCGATTTGTTTCGTGCACATTGGCTACGCCGACGTCGCCTCGATTGCTGAAGAGATTTATGCCGAAGTCGCCCGAGTGAACTCCGAAGCGGGCAAGGTCATTGCCGTGAGTGCCGTGGACGAAAGCACATCGGCCCAGAAGTATCTCGGAATGGCCAGCGTGATCTGCGGGATGGGGCGGTCCGTCTTTGAGGGCCTTGCTGCCGGAAAACCAACGTTTGTCGTCGGAAAGGTCGGGTTTGCCGGGGTTGTTTCCGCCGAAACCGTGGATGCCCTCGCCGAATTCAACTTCAGCGGCCGAAACGTGGGCGACGGCCAAGCCCGCGCGGAAACTCGAAAACTACTACAAGCTGCGCTGACAGATGCGATTCAAAGCGAGGCAAGACAAGCCGAGCTCGGCGCTTTCGCCCTGAACTACGCGAGAACCAAGCTTGACGTGCAGGTTTCGGCGCCGGTATACGAGGCCCTTTACAAGACTTACCGACCGGAGTGGATGAGCTCTTCCAGTGACCTTTCAAAGGCTGGCCTCTTCTCGTTCATCAAGCGTGGCTTACGATCAATGCTGAGCAAGAGCGCAAGGGCTCAAATCTCGGCGAAGTTCAATCTTCGGCAGGGCGCGAAGTAGTCGCCGCATCTCTTCGCCACATTCCGGCGAAGATGATGCAGTACGCCGAAGTCAGCAGTCCGCCGATGAGGGAGAACAGCGTTGGCTTGGCAGCGTCTTTGTTGACCGGTTCTGGCTCGACATAGGTTGGCTGCAGCGTTGTGTACTGAATTCGGTACACCTCACTGTCCAACTTGGCGAGTTCGTATTGGCGCTGAAGATCCGCAACAATCTTTGCCTGGCCCTCGATCTCTCGCACGCGACGTTGAAACTCAAGGCTCTCTGGAGGTGCGAGCTTCGATTGCTCGGTTAGATACTCGCGCTGGATTTCCAGTACCTGTCGCTTTGATTCTAGGGCGGCGAACTTGCCGTCTAGCCCATCTTGGACTGAAGCGATGTACTTCTGGATTTCCTTTTGAAGCTGAAGTCGTGTGACGGTCAGCTTTCGTCGAAGAGCTTCCACTTCTGGCGCATCTGGCCCCAATCGGGTTTCGGCAACGCGGAGTTCAAACTCCGCAGTTGCCAGCTTTTCGCGCCAGGTCGGGTTCGCTGGACCGGAGGTGCGCTCAAGTTCCGGTTCACCTCTCCGAACGGCGGCGTTTCGCTCGACTTCGATCTGCTTGTCGACCTTGGCAAGGTCAAGTTCAACTTCTTTCAGTCGGGCGAAGTAAGCGCCCGAAGCAAATGGGTTCGCAGCGTCGGGGGCGGTCTGGAGTTCCTTTTGGAAGGTGAGTAGCCCTTCTTCCAATTCGGCCAATTTTGCCGCGCGGTCCTTCAACACGGAGTTAATTTCATCGGCCTGCGAGCTTCCCAGTCCCGCGCTCACCGTGACCGAGGTTTTGTCCAAAATGGTCCGCGCCATGTTGACCACATTAATTGCGCGGTCCTTTTTCGCGTCAACGTAGGAAACCGTAAGTTGGTTCGTGGTTGCGTTCTCTTCCCAGTGAAGGCGATTCCGAAGCTCTTCGGTGGAAATCTTCGTTGCTTGCGATAGCTCTATGAATGTGCGAGAACTCTTACCAATTCCGGTGAGGACCGACAGCGGAGAGGCTTCCTTGCTGAGAAATGGAAGTGCGGCCGTCAGGGAGGAAACCGCAGAGGCGGGCAGGATCAAGCTACTTGTAGCGCGATACTCTGCCGGTCGCGCAGCGATGATTCCATAGGCCACAGCGGCCGACAAAAGGCCACTTCCGATGATCAAACCGGCACCTTTCTTCAGCTCGGGGAGGTGAGGTTTGATCTTTGTCACAAATCCAGATCCACCGTTATCCATTCGTTCTCCTCTCCGGTGCTGTCCGGCACCCTTGCGTCGCTGAGTATATCCAGCCTCTGAGACTATAGTCTAATAGCTCATCCAGTGGTATGATTCGCTTCCGAGGAACGCGTGTCTGGACGCGTTGCAGGTTGCTCATGCGAAATTCGCAATATTCTCCGGTTTTGGTTTCTTGGCTGCGTCGCATTGGCCCTACAGTCGCCTGCGCAGCACTCATTTTTGGCAGCGCGATTACAATCGCGGACCAGAACCAAACCACGGGTGGGACGGCTAGCACGGCCTCTACAACCGGAACCACGGGTACGACCGCAACAACGGGCGGCGCGACGACAACCGGAACAACCGCAACAACGGGCGGCGCGACGACAACTGGAACAACCGCGACAACCGGCGGCACGACAACAACCGGAACGACAGCTACAACCGGTGGCACGACAGCGACTGGTACTACTGCGGCTCCGGCAACCACGGCAGGTGCCCCAACTCCGCAAAGCGCACCGACCGGTCAAACGTCGCCGCCCATCGTGGCTCCAATCGGAGCGGCTGCTGATCCTGGCCTTCCGGTAATCAAGAACCTCCCGGTCTTCGGCTTTGAGTACTTTAAAGAAGCTCGACTATTGATCGATCAGCGACGAGCTGGCGGAGCCGCTGGCGGAGGAAACTCACTTCAAACCGCCGTTGGTCCAGACCAGATGCTCAAGGGCGGCGCAAACTTGCCAGTTCCGGAGCGCTACCAAATCGGACCTGGCGACCTCCTCAGTATTCGAATCGCTAGCCCAGTTCAAGCGCCAACGACCCAGCAGGTTCGAGTGGACGCGACGGGTGGCATCACTGTTCCAGGGACCGGCGAACGAGTAGTCGTTCGCGGACAAACCGTCGGGCAGGCAAACAACACCATCTCACGAATCGCCAACCGTTACCTTCGAGACGCGCAGGTGGAAACACAGCTTGCTGAGCTGCGAACAATTTCGATTCGAATTCTTGGTGATGCCTATGCTCCTGGAACTTACGAAGTCCCGAGCATCATCACGCTGTTCAACGCGCTATATGCCGCAGGCGGCCCGAACGACACCGGCAGCTTCCGAAACATTGAACTGCGACGATTCAACACCCCGCTGAAGCGAATTGACCTGTATCGACTTCTGCTTCAGGGTGATGGCAGCCTTGATGTTCCGCTCCAGCCAGGCGACACGATTTTTATTCCACCCGCAGACTCCCGCATCACGGTGAAAGGCGAAGTCCGCCGCCCCGCGGTTTATGAGATTCGCTCGGGCGAAAAACTTCGAGATGTTCTGGCGTACGCTGGCGGAGCGAAGCCGACCGGTATCACCCAGCAGGTTTCCGTTGAATCCGTTCGACCCGGCGTCTCTCGTGTGTTGATCGACGCCAACCTCCTCGGACGAAGCACCACCGACAATCCGGTCCTTTACGATGGCGACTCGGTAGACATTTTCAGCATCCGCTCTCTGGTGCAAAACGCAGTCCGAATTGAGGGCGCAGTTGACCAGCCACGATCCTTCGGTTTTTCGAAGGGTATGCGGGTTTCCGACTTGCTTCTGCTCGCTCGCGGAACGATTGAAGACACTTATCTCGACCGAGCCGATCTCTATCGACAGAACCCAGACGGTTCGACCACGCTGATTCCGGTTCGATTGCGAGATGCCATTGCTAAGGTTTCTGGCGCAAACATCGAGCTTCAGCCGAATGACCGAATTCGCGTTTACAGCATTAAGGAAACGCAATTCCTGAGCCCGCGTCGAGTAACGATCTCTGGCGCTGTCCAGCGGCCTGGTTTGTACGTTCGTTCGAACGGTCAGACCCTGCGAGACCTGCTCATCCAAGCCGGTGGACTACTTCCAACGGCAAACGATCGAGTTGGCCTGCTTCAGCGAGCCCTTGCGGATGGTCGCCCAGGTCCGCTTGTCCGCGTGAATCTTGCGAAGGCGGCCGTTGGTGATCCGTCGGAAAACATTGTTCTTCAAGACGATGACGTTCTGACCGTCAACACCTTCGCGACGGCAGACTTCTATCCAGACCAGATCGTGGAAATCGTTGGCGCAGTCCAGCGACCCGGAACCTTCACGAAGTCGGCGGGTATGCGACTTAAGGACCTTATCGAAGTCGCTGGTGGCCTACTGCCGACGGCGGAAAAGAGCCGCGCCTACTTGCAGCGTGCAAATCCAAACGGAACTCAGGGGCCGCTTGAGATCATCGACCTTGCTGCCCTCCTTAAAGGCGACCTGGCCGCGAACGTTGAAATCAACATTAAGGATCGTCTCTCGATCTTCACCGAAGCGGAATCCAAATTCACCGTTACGGAAACGGTCCGGATTTCTGGCGCAGTTCAGCGACCTGGCAACTATCCAACTTCGAGCAACCTCAAGCTGGCTGATCTAGTCACCCTCGCTGGCGGCGTCTTGCCGAACGCGTCATCGGTCATTGAGCTCTCACGAGCATGGCAAAAGGCCGGTACGCCTGTAGAGCGCATTGCCGTAATGGATGTGATCAATGGTGCGGCCGCAGCGAGCATTGAAATCAAGGCGGGCGATCAAGTCACCCTTCCTGCAAGAAGCGATATTCAAGAGCGAGCTCGCCTCGTCTACATCAACGGTAAGGTCCGATTCCCTGGTCCGTACATGATCACGGGCACGAACGATCGGTTGAGCAACTTGATTCAGCGCGCTGGAGGCCTCGTTTCCGGAGCATTCCCAGAGGGAACAGAATTTAACCGAGACCCATCGCTGCTGACCACTCCGAAGCAGTTGGCCTTGCAACCTCGAATTGCTGGCACTTTGCTTTTGGTTGCCGACGCCGAGTATCGCCGAGCCTCCGCCCTTGCGGACCTTGACCGGCTTCGAATCGTCTTCTCTCAAGGGGCAACTATTTCGACCTCGGCGAGCCTCTTGCCAATCCAGACCAGTGGCGGTGCAAGCGACCAAGGGCTCCAGCCCGGTGCTAGTTTGGACCAAGCTCTCGCTGCGGCGCTCCGAAGTGAAGCGGCCACGAACGCTCGAAAGCTCGGAGAGAACGAACTCGTTCCTTCCGGAAACCTGGACATCGATCTACGCGGCGCTCTCCGAAAGCCGAACAGCACGCTTGACCCAGTCTTGAAGGACGGTGATGTGATCAACGTTCCGGAAACTCCGACAACCGTTAGCATTACTGGTGCGGTTGTACTCCCTTCTGCAGTCCTTTATAGGCCCGGCGCAGGACTTGACTACTACCTGCCAAGAGCCGGTGGACTCACGAACGATGCCTCGATCCAGGAAATCCTGATCATTCGGGCAACGGGTGGTATCGTGCGGTACCAAAAGGGAGTCAAGATTGAGCTCGGAGACAACATCCTGATTCCAACGAAGGTGCAGGCCGTGCGATTGAAGGACAATGTGAACGCGCTGCAAACGATCACTCAGACGGTGGCGTCTGCAGGAATTTCGCTTGCACTGATTCGATCGTTGACTCGATAATCGCGCAATTGGACCAACCCTCAAAGAGTGGGTTGGTCCAATTTGCTTCTTCAGGGTCAAAAAGTTCGGTGATTTAACAAAAGTTCGGCGCATACTAAAAGTGCTCAACGCAGACGCTGGAGTCTCATTGGAACTTCGCGAGAGATGAAAAAGCAATTTTTGCTTGGGGGCAAATGGTTCGGTTAGACGAGAGAGCTAAGCCGGGAAAGAATGGTTCACCGCAAGGGGCGAGTTCGTTAGAGGTCGCTTCCGGCAGACGTAGCCTTCTTACCCACAAAGAAGGGCGCTGGCTCTTGGGGTTTGGTGACGCCATTGCCTTGCTCGCGCCGATGGTTCTCGCAACCCTGGTTCGGCATACCGAGCGTCCCGTCGCTTTCACAAATCAAGAAATCGCTGCGCTCCTCATGGGAGTCCTGATTTGGATCGTTCTTGCCATCAGCGGGAATCTATATAGTCTTTCCCGGGCCAGTAGCTGGAGCCGAACGCACCGGGCGACCGTAGGCGCAATCCTTGCCATTGGCGTTGCTCGCCTGATGTATCAAATCCCTGCTCCGGAGGGAGACTTGATGATTGCCTACCGTTACGCAGGTGTCGCCTTCATCGGCTTTGCCCTATGGCGAGTCGCGTTCTACGTGCTCGCGAAATTCATTCCGTTCACCATGCGGGTGCTGATTGTCGGAGCCGGCGTCAGCGGGAGCATTCTTGCGGAGGAGCTCCATGGGAAGGCCGTGCGCGGTGATCAGGACTACCAGCTTGTTGGATTCATCGATGACGATTCTGAAAAAGTCGGATCCATCAAGGGCGGGTATCCCGTGCTTAGCACTTCATCCGACGCCATGACCGTGATCGAGAGCCATCAAGTCGATACGCTCGCACTGGCCGTCAACAAAGTGCAGATTGGGGCGGATGTTTTCAGTCTGCTCATCAATGCAAAAGAGCGTGGAATCCGCGTTTGCAGCATGCCAGCACTGTACGAATCGCTCACCGAGAAAATTGTCGTAGAGCACGTCGGAGACAACTGGGGAATCATGTTTCCGATGGAGCAGGCGCCCCATCCGTTTGTCCACGACGTACTCGTTCGGTGCGTCGACATCGTGGTTTCCGTTCTTGGCCTCATTCTGACCCTCGTGGCCGCGCCGGTGATCTCGGTTCTCAATC
This sequence comes from Chthonomonas calidirosea, assembly GCA_945859975.1. GTDB lineage: Bacteria > Armatimonadota > Fimbriimonadia > Fimbriimonadales > Fimbriimonadaceae > Fimbriimonas. Next base: position 15,819 of record CAMAPH010000011.1, on the reverse strand, counting down.
TTGCGACAAGAAACCGCGGTCCACTGTTCACGACCCAACCACGGACGGGCAAAGGGGGAACGGAGTTTCAGATGCTTCGATTCCGGATTGAGGACCTATCGGAAGCCGAGATCGCTTCGGCCTGGCGGGATGACGCCCCGACGCTTTCGAAAGTCGGCAAGTATCTCCGCAACACCGGCCTTGAGAATTTGCCCACGAGTTGGAACCTTTTGCGGGGAGAGATGAGCCTCATCGGACCGCAGCCCGAGCGGCCCGAATTTACGCTCTTACTCAGCGAGACTATTCCGTTTTTCCGGGCACGGCACTCGGTCAAACCCGGAGTGACGGGCTGGGCCCAAGTCATGTATCACTACGGAGTCTCGGAAGAAGACAGCCTGGTGAAACTCCAATACGACCTGTACTACATCAAGCACAGATCTCCGGCGATGGACCTGCGCATTCTGGCCAAAGCCACCAAGCTGTTCTTCTCCCGCCGATCGCGCTGAATTTACTTTCGGAAGAAGGTCAACAGAATCTCGCCGAATCGGCTGGCCCAAGCTCGCTCGTTGTGTTCGGCATCGCGGTCGACATACACAAATAGGTCTTTCCCGAGCTTCCAGCCCTTCGCCGTGTAGGTGTCCGCCAGATCGTGGGTGTCTCGAACCGCCATGCTTCCTTCTGCCGTGCCGATATCGATCCAAATTTTCTGGTTCGTTTTCTTCGGCATCGCGGCGACCATTTTCAGGAGCACGCGATTGTCCCACCAGACCGAAGGCGAAAGGATCGCAAGCTTTCCAAAGACGTCCGGATACTGCATGCCCACGCAAGCGGTGACCACGCCACCGAACGACGAGCCACCGATTGCGGTGTTGCCAGGACCGGTTTTCGTTCGATAGGTTTTATTGACGAACGGCATCACTTCTTCCACCAAAAATCGGCCGTAGTCTTTCGCCTTGCCGCCCATCTCGCGGCTACGCGTCGGCAAAAACTCGTTTGCTCGATCTGCCTGGGCGTTGTCGATGGCCACGATGATGATCGGCTCCATCGCATTTGATTCAATGAGGGCCTGTGCCGCCTCGTCTGCTCTCCATTCCGCATTGGGGATGTACGAAGTCATTCCATCGAACACATTCTGCCCGTCGTGCATGTACAGAACGGAATAGCGTCGTTTAGTTTCCCCGCCATAATTCGGCGGCAAGTAGACCGAAACATTCCGCTTGTTGCGAAAAATTTCTGAAGGGAATTCGCGGTGAATGCGGATCTCTCCGGTCAATGAGCTCTTTCGAACCGGTGGTGTTTGCGACGATTGAAGCGTCATCGCAACAAGAATCGGGACCATATGCGACTGTCTTACCACTCTTCCGGGTAAATCATTGGGACCGGTGCGAAACCCTAGAAGATTGATTGCGCTTCAGTTGGCGATGTTCGGAATTCCTCTGGCTTCTTGCCAGATGTTTTCGGGCCATGGTGGGCCGCCCCAGATCGAAGCCCCCACCGAGCTCAAAGCACCCGCACCTACTCCGCCGCCCCCGGCTTACACCGAAATATCGCTCAAGTCCCAGAATCGACGTATTCCGGTCCTCATGTATCACGACGTGATTCCGGAGCGAACCCGAACCTCGCAGTGGTTCGACTGCAGCGTGAAGGAGTTCACCGAGCAGATGCAGCAACTCCAAGCCGACGGTGCGGTCCCCATTTCTATCCAAGACCTGCATGACCACCTCACCAGTGGAAAAGAAGTACCGGAGACGGCCATTGTCCTGACTTTTGATGACAACTATCAGGGCTTCTACGACAACGCGTGGCCCATCTTGAAGTCGTACGGGTTTCCTGCCACGGTGTTTGTTCACACGGGCTTCGTTGGGAAGCAAGATGGCGAGCATCCCAAGATGACGTATGAGACGCTGAAGGAACTGCTCAAGGACCCGCTGTTCACCGTTGGCTCACATACTATCACGCACCCGGATGACCTCTCAAAACTCGATCCGTTTGAGCAAGAGAGAGAGCTTCGAGACTCGAAAGAAGAGCTGGAGCGCGAGCTCGGCATCAAAGTTGACTTCCTTGCCTATCCAAACGGCAAGAACGATGAGACCACCCAAGAGCTGACAAAGTCCGTAGGCTACAAAATGGCGTTTAGCATCGAAAACGGCTTAGCCGAAGAGTCCCCGAGTCTCTTCTGCGTTAACCGCTACGTGCACACGCGAATCGATAAAGCCTTGGAAGACCGCGCGAAGGCGCTTGCGGGTGGTGCGCTAGGCATCTTCCAGGCTCCAATGTCCGCCGCTCCAATCACGCTTCGGATTGAAGAGATTGAAGACGTGAAAATGGTTCTTATGAGTGGAGGAACGCCGGAGACCGTCATGTCCGAAACTCGAGAGGGCGTGCTGGAGTTCGTTCAGCGCACCGGTGCGCAAGCTGGCATCAACGGCACGTTCTTCGCAATGGCGGCAATTAAGTCCACTGACAATCGTCTGGTCGGTCCGTGCAAAACCCACGATCAACCCGAAGTGGTCGGCGATGAGGAAAAGCTCCGCTGGGAAAAACTGAGAAACCGGCCCGTAATGATGTGGGGCCCAAGCGGAGTGGCGATTCTGCCGTTCCAGGCCGAAACAATGCGGACCGACGCAGCCTTCCGAGACTTCATGCCGGACGTGACCGATGTCTTCATGGGCGGCGTTTGGCTCGTTCATGGTGGCGTCGCCCGTGAACGGGACGACATGAACGTGTATGGAGCTTCCGACATCCAGGATGCCCGTCGGCGGGCGGCAATCGGCGTTGACGCGAGCGGAAACATGGTTTACGCGGCGACAAAAGGCTCCGTAAGTAGCGCCAAGTTTGCAAAGGCCCTGGCGGCGGCCGGAGTCTTGGAAGCAATCTTGCTGGACAGCGGCTTCTCAACTTCGCTTGTGTACGAGAATTCCGTTCTCGCCTCCGGCCACAGCACCGCTAGCACACCGTCAAGGCCGGTACCGCATGCGATTGTTATCCGCGGAACATTCGATCCGGTATCCCAAGATTTGGCCAAGGCAAACGAGCAGAAGCAGGTTGCCGAGTCTGCGCCGAAGAAACGGCGCAGACGTCGTTAACGGTTAAAGCAGAATCGCGTTCAGCAAGAGCTTGTGAAGCCCCGGCCACATCGCACGATCGGTTGGCTCCCATGTGAACAGGTAAGCATGTCCGCGTCCGAACGGAGCGTCCTGCAGGAAGACCGTATTCGAAATCGCTTTCTCGGACTCGTCGGGCCAAGCCCAGCCGCTGAGGAGCTTTGAGGTCTTCTCGTCTGGCAGAGTCACGACGGAACCGCCTTCCTTTCGAACGCTAAAGAATGATGATCCGGCAATCGGAACGCCAATCTCAACTTTTCCATCGGTACCTCGTGGATAGCCGTAGCTCAGCGTGCTTCGGGCATCAACGTTCGCGCGGAAAAGGGTTCCGGGCAGCGACTGCGTTTCGGCTTTGGCGCGGTCCAGGCTGACAAACCCAGACGGCCCAAGCGCCCAGCCGAGATCCTCAAGCACGATCAATCTTCCACCACTTCGCACCCAATCCTTCAATCGGTCGCTCGTCGAAGCACTTGCTCCGGGTGGGACGATGATTGCCGTGTATTCACTCAGATTCCCGCTTAGGGCGGAAGTGGAGAGCGCATCAAAAGGCAGCTTAAAAACGCGGTCGAACGCAAACCAAGTGCCGCTGACGCTCGCCAAATTGCTACCAGAGCCAAAGACGACGCCGATCTTCGGCTTCTGCAAAAGCTGGACGGTGCCGGAACCAGGACCGTAGCGGTCTTCGGACGGATAGCTCGTGAGCAGGCCTTCAACCGAGACCCCTCGCGCCTTTGCCTTCTCGAAGATCACCGCTTCGTAGCCGTCTTCGTTACGGTCGGCAAGGAACAGGAATGTTCCGGCGCTGTAACTCTGGCCACCGAGCTTCATCGGTTTGTTTGTGATCGAACCTTTGACTCCCGCCGCGAGGATGTCGTGGACGGCCAAGATGTCATCTTGGTCTTGATACGCAATGGCGTATCCGATGCTGGACTTGGAGGCTTCTTTCGAGGTCAGGGCATCGAGAGCGTCCGATGTTCGAACCGTTGCTCTTGACTCGCACCAACTTGCTTGCAAGCTGTGAGAGAAAGGAAGCGACCAGCCGGTGATGTCATAAAACTCGGATTCGTCCGGGCCCGGGTATGTCTCACCGTCTGGCGCGGACTTCTTCTTCGCGACCTGCTGTTCGATGAACTCCTTTTCGAAGTTCTGTCCGGGTTCGAGTAGGGCCTTGGCGAACGCACCCTGTGCTTGATTCATGTCGACGATTAGCGAGCCAGCCGGGAACTCGGCTTTGCCGCGCTTGCCGGTCCAATAGTTGTTCGCGTCTTCCTGAGTGAACGATTCTTGCGCCCACTTCGACTTGATGCCAGCCCGTCCGAGCTGGTCGGCGAGTCGCTTCAAGGGACGAGGGTCGGCGCTCGTCACGACCACGCGCTGGAACTTACCGGCGGCCTCGCCTGAAACGACCTTCTTCTTGAAGCTGGCTGCGCTTTGGAGAAGAGCAAGGCGGTTCTGGGCGGCCGCATCTGCCACGGCCAGGGCAGAGGTGAAGTGCTTTTCGATTCCGCGCCGAAGGGTAAGGACTGAGCCGTCGCCACGACGAGCAGCGATGTATTTTCCGCCGTCTGTCTCATGCGTCATTCCGATCGCACCGGACAGCGTGGTCGACGAGTCGAGATAACCTGGGAAGTAAAGGTCAAAGGCGTCCTTCACGTAGTACTGGAAGCCCTTCTTATCGAACTCTCGGCCGATGTTCTGGCCGATGACCTCGGTCCACTTGTTGTTTCGATCCCGGTCGACGTTTTGGTTGATCGACATCGGTTCGGGCGGGAAGAAGTAGGTTCCCACCTGCCCGTGCTGGTCCACGTAGATCTGCGGCGACCATTTGAGGAACTCGGCGAACTCTTGACGGGTCTCGTCTTGGGAAAATGCCACGCGGTCCCGGTTCATGTCGAACCGGTACTGGTTCGTTCGACCGTGGATCAGGCTCGGTTCTTGCTGCTCAAAAATGCTTGGCGCGCTTCCACCGCGGGCGATGCTGTTGTAGTAAACGCCAAATCGCTCATGACCGTCGGGGTTATAAACCGGGTTCACGAGCACTACGGATTCGTCAAGAATTTTCGTAATGCGAGCGTTTCGGCTTGCCGCGAGGTTGTAGATCAACATCATCGCGCTTTCGAAGCTCGCAGGCTCGTTGCCATGGATGCTCTGGTTGATCCAAACCAGGGTCGGCAGCTTGCTCAGGTCCACGTCCTCGCCGCGCGCAAGTTTCTGGTGTGCCTCGCGGATTGTGTTGAGGTTCTGAATGTTCTTCGGGCTTGAAATGGCGACCACCCGCAGCGGCCGTCCTTGAACGCTCTTGCCAAATTCGGTAACGCGGACTCGCGACCCCGCCTTGCTTGCGATCCCTAGAACAACTCGTTCCTGGTCGTAATAAGTTGTGATTCGGCTCCCGAGCGAGTACCCCAAGGTCGTTTCCACTTTGGGTACGGCGGAGTCGTACGGCCCAAATTCGTGGAAGTCAAAAGTGGGTGCCCAAAAACCCAGAAGAGCGGCAAGAACCGGCATCGGCATGGGCACCATTTTAGCCGACGTTAGTCGAGTTTGATCGTTCGAGAGATCGGATCCCAACTGATCTGTAGGTCTAATGCCTTGGCAAGGTCGACCAACTGAACGTAGCCCGTGCCGTCTTCATTGATGAAGTCCATTTCGTGGGTCTCAGAACCAATTTGAACAGATGCAAGTTTCTGGGTGATCTTGATCAGTCTCCATCCAAATTTTGCGGCCATCGCCTTGATCGCTCCCCAGCTGGAACCGTCTTCGAGGACTGCCGGGAAGAACTCGTTCCTGAGCAACACGCGGGCTTCCGCCGGGATTTCGACGGTTGGTGCGGGCTTGAGCGCGGCTCGCACTCGAGCACGGAACATGTCTCCGACAGCGGGATAATTTGCTGGCTTCTGGAAGTTTGGATCCCAAGGCAACGCCATTGGGTCCCACTTTTGGCGTTGCGTGATACCGAGGTTCTTCTGAACCTCGCCGTGGCCAAGTACGGTCTCCCGGGTCACCGGGATGTCGTAGTGCTCGCAGAGGTCAGCGGCAACAAGCGCTAGCTTTTCCCACTGCGTTTGCTTCATTGGGTTGCTACCAGCTCTCAATGGGCGGCTCGCGGTGCCCTCTTGAGCTCCTAACATGCAGCATGCGGAGATGCCGATGGACTTGGTGTTGCATCCGAGAGTGTGCGCGGCATAACCGCGTCCCGGCACAACAACTTCGTTGGACTTCACGGAATGATCACCTTTGACGACATCGCCGTCGCCCTCAACTAGGAAGTGATAGTGCTCGCGATCAAGCGCAGAAGCGTTGTACGGACCACCCGTCCAGTGAACGATCACCCGTTCCATTTTTGCAGCGGGCAGGTCGGCGATGGAGAGTACGCGTAGCGACATACCAGGACTCTATCGCTGTAGTGTTAAATAATCAACCTGTTTTCGCCTGCAATCAAAAATTCAGGCAAAAGCAGAGGTGGAGGCAAACGGATCCGTCCCACCGTTCATTTCGATGGCTTCCAGAATCTGACCCACGTGAAGGTATCCGCGATTGCTTTCAGCGATGAAGTCGAAGAAGTGAATGTCACCGTTGATGGCGATCTTCGCGATTCCGCCCCCAATGCTGATGATCTCCCAGCCGAAAACGTTGGTCAGCGGCTTGAAGGCGACGTACATATCTCCTGCGACCGAGATAGCGTCGAACTCCGCACCAAGGATTTCTGCCTTGCGCTGAGGCGGGCGTGCCAGAACCACGGTCCGAGTGCTCGGCGCCGCTAAGTAGGTTCGCGGGGCGAGGGCGGAGGTGGTGAAGACTTTGGGTAAGCGAGAGCTGACCGCCGCCGCCACGTTGTCAACGATCAAATCAGACAACGGGCGGTGGTAGGCGGTGGCTTGGTTTAGAGTTGAGCTCGCTGAAGAGAACGAAAAATTGACTGACATCTTAAATCACAAGTCACGGATATGCGTGACAACTATTCGACTACTAAAATTGTAGCCGAATAGTCGTAATTTTCAATGCTTTTTTTCGCGTTTTTCAGCCACCGACGCGGCCCTTCGGGCCAACTTGAGGAACGACCGTTCGCTTCTTCTTTGGCGGAAGCTTCGCAAGTTGCTCCATCAGGTACTCAATTGCTTTCTCCAGCTGAGGGTCTTGACCCTTCGCCCAGAGATCTGGTCGGGCATCGACTTCGATATCTGGATCAATTCCAGTGTTCTCAGCGATGATCTCGTTCTTGTCCCGATCGAAGAGGCTGAAGGATGGCGCGGTGACGGAACCGCCATCCACCAACGGCGCTCCGGCGCTGATACCGACGAGACCGCCCCAGGTTCGGGTTCCGATGAGTGGACCGAGCTTCGACTGTCGGAACATCCAAGGGAAGAAGTCTCCGCCCGATCCGGCGTAGCCGTTGATCAAGATCGCCTTCGGCCCGTCGATCGTCGGCGCTTCTGGCGTGTCTTCGCCGTGTCGAGGCTGAATTCCAATTCGCTGCTTTCGAGCGAGCGTATCAACGAACCATGGCTGGATGTATCCGCCTCCGTTCCAGCGCTCGTCGACAATCAGAGCGTCCTTATCCGTTTGGCTATAGAAGCCGCGAATGAACTCGACGCTTCCTTCGAAAGCCGTGTTGGGCACGTGCATGTAGCCAATTCGGCCACCAGATGCCTTTTCGACTTTCTGTCGGCACTCCTCGACGAACGAGACGTAGCGAAGGTTGGCTTCGCTCGCAATCGTTCGAACGCGAACTTTTCGTGCGCCTTCGGTGCTTGGCGTGCTGTTCACGGTCAAGGTCACGAACCGACCGGCCTTTCCTAGCAAGAGCGAGTTTGGATGTACGTTACGGTTCACCGGACGTCCATCAATCGCAATCAGGTACTCGCCTTCCGCGACATTAACGCCTGGGTCACCGAGCGGGCCACGTCGACCTTCTTCAAAGATTTCTCCTCGGTAAATCTTCTTGAAGCGAACCGAGTTACCGGTCGCTTCGAAATCGACTCCGAGCTGACCAACGTTTAGCGGCGTTGGTCCAGGACCAAAGTCTCCGCCCTGAACGTACGAGTGCCCCGTTCCAAGTTCACTGATCATCAGACCGAAGATGTAGCTGAGATCGCTTCGGTGGTTCAGGTACGGCAGGTAGCCCGCGTACCGCTTGCCGATGGCATCCCAATCCAGGCCGCGCATGTTGGCATCGTAGTAGTTCGTCTTTTCGAAGCGCCAAGCTTCCCAGAACATCTGCTTCCATTCGTCCCGTGGGTTAAGGGTCATTTCGACGCCAGTCGTGTCCACTCGGCCGGCACCAACTGCAAGTCCGGGCCGAATATCCGCGATACCGATGACCGGACCAACCTGGTAGGCAACCTTGGTTCGCGTTGCGTTCGTGGTAACTCGGCCGACCATGCCGGTAGCGATGGGCACCGACTCTCGGGAGTTGAGGTCGAACTTCGTAACCGTGCCGGAATCGAAGACAAGCACTCCGTTTGCCACACCGAGAATGCCGTACTGTCCCGCACCATACGGAAGCGGAATCATTCGGGACTCGAGACCTTCGACGTCAATCTTGGTTGCCGGAGCTGAAGGAGCCGCAGGCGCTCCGCCACCAGGGCCGCCAGCGGGCGGACGAGGTGCGCTCGCTTCGGGCTCTTCGTCGCCAGGCGCAACCAGCGGGTTCCCGGTTTCCTTGCTGAGAGGAATTACATAAACTCGGTCGCCGTTCTCAACTTTCAAGCTGAACTCGTAGGCACCGAAGGTTGGGTTAAACGTTCGGGTGGACGTGACGTACAGGTACTTTCCGTTCTGGTCGAAAGTGGCGCTGCCATCAACGTAACGACCGCTCGTTGCTTGACTGACCTTTCCGGTTGCGATGTCGTAGAGCATCACGGCGCTCATGCCGCTCGGAAGGCCCTGGGTCCAGACGATCCACTTGGTGTCTGGAGAGAACTCAAAACCGCCTCCGCCATATCGGAATTGGACAACTTTTGTCAGTTTCTTTGTCGCAATCTCAAGCAGATACGCTTCGCTTGCTTCCGTTGTCAGGAGCAGGTGCTGGCTGTCTGGGCTGAACTCGATGCTCGAAATGGGGAGCTTCGCGGTGGTGAGTTGCTGAGCCTCTCCGCCAAGCTGCGGTTGGAGGTGAACCTCGTAATATCCAGAGGCGTCGCTCACGTAGGCCAGGTGCTTTCCGTTTGGAGACCATGCCGGGAATCGCTCTCGGGTGCCTGAAGTACCGGTTACGTTTCGGGTGTCGCCGTTCTTCGCAGGCACGGAGAATAGTTCGCCTCGGGCCTCAACGAGCAATCGCTGCCCGCTTGGCGAAAGGGCCATGTTGGCAATCTGGTTGGCTACCGGTCGAACGTAGGGTCTGGACCAAAGGTTCTCACCCTTGATGTCCGGCTTAACCGTGGTGAACGTGTTAGCGGCGATGTCGTACCGATAGAGGTAACCGTCTCGCTCGAAGACGATGTTCTTTCCGTCCGTTGCGGGCCACTTGATGTCAGCATCGGTGTACTTCGTGATCTGGGTTTCTTTCTTGGTGTCCAGATCGTATCGGTACAGGTTCAGCGTTCCCTGATTTCGGTCGCTGATGAAGAACACGGTGTTTCCGACAACCATCGGGTTGTGGGACTGTTCGCGTCCGGATGGCAGCTCACTGTATTGGTTGGTCTCAAAGTTGTAGAAGCTGACTCGGCCCTGGGTGCCGCCTCGATATCGTCGCCAGTTAAACACGTTCGAGCTCTGGCGGTTGAAGGCCATTCGCTTACCATCGGCGAAGAACGAAGCTTGAGCGCATTCGGCAATCACGGTTCGGATTGGCAGTCCGCCTTCTGGGTTTACGTACCAAAGGCGAGGCTGTCGGTTTACAAAGCTGCCGTTCGTGCTCGAATAGGCAATCTTGCCGTCTGGAGTCCAATCCATGACGTTATCGGGTTCGGGATCGAAGGTGAGGCGCTTTGGCTCTCCGCCTTCGGTGCCGATCACGTAAACATCCGACGCGCCCTCATACTGGGCGGTGAATGCGATCTGTGATCCGTCAGGGCTGAACTTCGCGTTGGTTTCTAGCCCTGGGCTGCTGGTAAGGCGGCGGGCGGCTCCACCATCAAGGCCAGAAAGCCAGAGGTCTCCCGCGTAGGTGAAAACAACGCGATCCCCATGGACATCGGGGAAGCGCATGAGGCGCGGGGCCTCGGACTGCAAGGGGGTGAATGCAACAATTAGGGCTGCGGCGGATAAAGCGATCAAGAACGTTCCTCCATTGGCAAACTCGCGACTTGAACCCGATGGGTTACTTCGCGAAGCTTCCAACGGGACCAAGTATAAAGGCTGCCAGCAATCAGCGGACAGCCTTTTAGGTACGCGGACTCACTGGCCCGATGTTCCGGGCAACCTTATTTGACGAACTGCGCTTCGATCTGCTTCACAAGATTCTCCGTTTCTGGGTCCAGAACAGGATAAACCTCTTCGAGTGGCACGAACTGGTTCTTTCGAACATTGAAAGTGAGCACTCGGGCGGTTTCGATGTCGAACCACCACGCATGAAGCGTGATCGACATCGCTTCTAGTCGGTCGGCAACCGGCGGATACGTTCGGAGCGATTCGAGCTGCTGAAGAACGTTGATCTGCGATAGTCGATCGTGAGGGGCGAGTCCCGCACCAAATTCGTCGTCCACCTTGTATCGGATGTGGGAAGATTCGGCAAACTTCAGCCAGCCATCGACGTGGCGCAGGCCGGTTTGGCCGGCAAGGACGGCCTTCATTGCTCCGCAGTCGCCGTGGCCCATGACCACGATGTTTGGCACGTTCAACACTTCTACGGCATATTCCAGCGCGGCGCCAACGGATTGCTCAATTGGCTTGCTGTAGCTTGGTGGAACGATGTTGCCGATGTTTCGGACAACAAAGATTTCGCCAGGCTCGCTTCCCATCACCATGTCGGGAACGACACGCGAGTCAGAGCAGGTGATAACGAATGCATGCGGCTTTTGGCCATCTTGCACAAGCTGTTTGAGGAGTGGTCGCACCTTGTTGAACTTGGTTTGGTAGTACTTGACCACGTTGTTGACGATCTCTGCAGGCTTAATTTTCGACATTTTCTTCTGTTCCAGCTAAAACGGCGATCGGTTTGTTCGATGCACGAACCGATGAACGACGAACGCGTGGCAGCTGCTCCGAAGCGCTGCGGTACCAGTCTTGATGCAACTCATCAATGACCACTTCGCCACCCGTCCGTAGGTGGCTGGCTTCCCATGCATGCATCGCCTCGAAGGCGGCATGGTCCATAAAGTCTGAGTGAAGCTCAATTCGAACAACGGTGCCTTCCTTCACCTTGGAAAGCTCTTTGGTGAGCTTCGGCACGGTGGCAAAGGTGAGCGAACCGTCGATCTGAACGACTTGGATATCGTCCTTATCGGTGATCTTCACTTCGAGGTGAGCAAGGCGCCGAACCAGCAGGATCACGGCCAGGACTAATCCAAAGGCAACGCCTTCCAGCAAGTTCGTGGTCACAACGCCGAAGAGGGTGACAAGGTAGATGGGCAATTCTTTGTGCCGCATCAAGTCGCGAATGTGTTCCTTATTGATCAGGTTCGAACCAACAAAGCAGAGAAGGCCAGCGAGCGCTGCAAGCGGAATCTGCTCCATCGCGAATCCAAGGAATGCCGCACAGAGAACGATAAGAACGCCGTGCAAAATGGCAGACAAGTTCGACTTGGCTCCCGAGTTTACGTTTGCTGAGCTTCGAACAATAACGCCGGTGATAGGCAAACCGCCGAGTAATCCGGAAACAGCGTTACCGATGCCTTGGCCGATGAGTTCCTTATCAAGGTCCGCACGGGGACCCGTGTGCATTCGGTCCGTGGCGACGGCGCTGAGGAGAGATTCGACGCTCGCAACGACTGCAACAACCAACGCACCGGTTAGAACAGCGCCCCAGTTGTCCGTTGGAATCATCGGAGCTTGGAATCCTGAGCCGGATCCTTTCAGGCTGACCCGGTCTAGTTCCAGCTTCATGAACATCGCGATGAGAGTGCTGGCGGTAATAGCCACAAGCGCACCGGGAATGGCCTTCAGCTTGGGTGGGACGAATTTCCAACCTACTAAAATGCCGATGGTTAGCAGACCGATCATCGCCGCCGGCCCGTGCAAGTCGGCAATCTGGGCCGGAAGGTCGGTCAAGTTCTTGATCGCTTTGCTTTCTGGCGCTCCACCGAGAACGACGTGTAACTGCGCAAGCACGATGACGACGCCGATGCCTGCCAGCATTCCATGGACCACGGCCGGCGAAATGGCGAGGGCAACGTTGGCAATCTTCAGCAGACCGAAGATGATCTGGAAAATGCCGGCAATCATCACGACAAAAGCGACTGCGCGCCAGTCATTAAACTGTTGAGTGAGGCCAAATACGATGACGGTAAGGCCCGCTGCAGGTCCACTCACCTGAAGAGGTGCGCCACCGAAAAGACCAACCACGATGCCGCCAACTGCCGCCGCCACAAGGCCCGCAAAGATTGGCGCTCCGGATGCAAGGGCAATTCCCAACGAGAGGGGAACTGCGATAAGAAATACAACCAGCGATGCTGGCACGTCATATCGCCATGTCGCCATCCACGTTTTTACTTGTGACAAATCTTTCCTCTCATCCTCATTCTCATGCTGGCCACGTTACCTGCCTTCACCCCTACGAAGGGGTATTAACGAACTTCCAGTGTAATGAGTTCCCGAAAGCATCAGTTACTCTTGATGTTTAGACAAGTATCGTACGAAAACTGATTCCTGTCAAGAGTTACGGCGAATTGCCCGAGATTTATCCGTCTACGAGAATTTATTTGGCCAGAAGCGCAATTTCGTCAAGGTTCGATCTTTTCGGTTCCGTACTTTTCACCAGCGGGTGCGGCATCTCTCCACTCTTTTCGCCATCGGTGAACAGCTACGACATCTACTTGACGTCTTGGTATTCGCGAAACTGAATTCGGCAATTGTGGAAACGGTTTGCTTGGAAGCGTTTGGTACCAGTAGGCCACGCTGGCTAAATCTAACGTCAGACAGTTCGCGTGTCCATGTTCGATGCTGGCGCGAAGCGACCGGGTAAAGCGAATAGGGTCTTCAAGATGGAAGCGGAAGCAATGCGTTCGTCCAAGCCAACCGAATCGCGGATCATTGTTATTCCGCCCAGGCGCGTATGCCGTTCCGAAGTACGGATGGCAGTAGTGCTCGTCGGGGCACCAGCTTTGGTTGAAGTAGTCCTCCGTACCGGTTCCATGGGCACTTCCGGGCCATGCTTCCCCATCTACTAGGAACATGTCATCCCCTTCTCCGTACCAAATTGGGCTCGGTGAGTTGACGTAATAATTCACGCCGACAAAGTGTCCGGTACCTTCAATCTCGGCAAAAACGTAGTTCTGGGCATCGCTAAGGTTGTTTGCAAACTCTCCGAAAACCGCCCATTCGTTCTCAATATCTCCCGATCCACTTTCGGGTTGGGTGAGCTCTTGGTTGTACCAAGCATGGAATCTCCCTTGGTCATCTCCAATCGATTCGTGCTCCTCGTAATCTAGGTAGTAATAGAAATTGTCTGTCTTGATTTCGCTCTGGTTCTCAACCGTGAACCGCGCACCTTTCCCGAAAGGCATAGGGAAGTAGCAGACGAGGGCATTTCCATTTGCTGGGGCAGCCGCAAGTGGGAGAGAGATGAAGTTGTACTTTTCGCCCCAGCCTTGGCCAAAAAAGTCGCCAATGGGTGCTTCGATACTCGGATGCTCTTGCCCATCCCAGTAGGCGCGAAGGATCAGGTTTTTGCGTAACAGCGGGTCTCCGCTAGACATGGTTACCCAAATGTGTTTGACGATTCCTGCGCCTTCGATTTCGGCAATGACCTTCGTCTCACCGGGTTCGACACTAATGGAATCGTGATTCCCGCCGGCGCGGTCGTAGCTGGAAATGCGCTTACTTCGGGCAGGGACGATTTGGGAGAGGTTCGACAGCGGACCTTGGCTCATGGCGTTATTTTGCCCTTTGGTCGGCTTTAAGCGGCGACGGCTTGAAGCTCGGTGTCTACGAACGCTCGGTGAGCATTCCGCAGGGTTTCGATAGCCGTGTTTCGGCTGATCGACGGGAAGTCGCGAAGGAAAGAATCGAGCGTATCCCCCGCTTCGATGTAATCAAAAAGGGTTTCCGTCGGAATTCTAGTTCCGGAAAAAACGGGCGTACCCCACAGTATTTCTGGGTCCGACACGACGATGTGCATCACACAAGGATTGTAAGACGGGACTGTTAAATTTGGGTGAACTTTTTCGTAAAAGTGTGATGTTTTTCACTTTCACACAAGTTTTGGGTTCAACTTGCCGTTTGCCAATTCTCCCGCCGGAAGACCATCCAGCCATGTGGCAAGGTCAGCTCTTTGGAAGTCGTTTTGGGGTTCGATCACTCGCGTGCCGTCCGGGTAGTAGATCACCGTCATCACTTCTCGAACTTGTTCGGTGACATTGCCGGGGGCTCGGTGCAGGGTCCAGCCGGAGTGGAAGGTGGCGTCGCCTGCCGCCATGGCCCCAGCGGTTTTCAGTTCGTATCCCTTCGCCTGCACGTGAGCATCGAAGAACGCTTCGCTCTGGTCAGAAATCTGTTCGCCCAGGGAGACAAACCCTTCTCGCTGCGAACCGGACGCAAACGTCATCGATCCCATGATTTCGCTCACATCAACAAGCGGCATCCAAAGGGTGACCGTGTGGTCAGAGCCAAGTGGCCAGTAGAACTGATCCTGGTGCCACGGGGTGTGTCCACCACCCGGCTCTTTGAACAGCGCCTGGTCGTGATACAGGCGAACTCCGTCCGCTTGCATTAGCTGCTTGGCGATGCCAGCGAATCGTTTCGAGAGCGTAAAGTGCTTCACCGCCTCATCCACTGCCCAAAGGTTCATCACCTGAAGGAAGGCTTTGCCGTAGGTGTCTCGCTCTTCGATCGGGCGCGTTTCGCGGTTGTGCGCCATCGCGGCGGACACGATCGCATCTCGATAAACCGCAATCTCTTCTGGAGAGCAAACACCTCGCAAAAGGATGTGACCATTCTCGGCGTACTCATCCAGTTGGGCCTGAGAAAGGATGTATTCAGAATCGAGCGGCGGCAGTTCGAGGTGGTTCATCGTTGAAGCTCCGAAGACTATTTTGGCTGATCCGGCGAGACGGGTGACGTCTTTCGCGCCGACTCAAGATCAAGAATTGCGTTTCGTTTGCTCAGCGTAAACGAGCGGAAGTTTGAATTGTCTGGGGTCGGCAAATCTGAAAGCAAGAATCCGCGGTCCAGAATTTTCACCTCATCCTCGGACGTGATCCGATTTCGGCGAGTGAAGACCTGGATTGGTGAGGGCAGCTGTAAGAGGTCCTCTAAGGTCTCGACGTCCCGAGCATCGCCATTCAGATACATCCTGAGCGACGGCATCGAAGTCTCCCTCAATTGGGTTCCGCCGGTTCCCTTGCTAGCCTCGCGGCGGCCGATTTGGTATAAGGCAACAATGTCGCGCGATCCGGTGAAGTTTCGAATCAGCGTGTGGGCTTCTTGCTGACCGCTGAGGCGGTAATAGATTGGCAGTCCGATCAAGGAAACTAAGGTGACGACGGTCAAGGTGCCGAAGACCGGAAGGTTGATGGACTTGGTCGATTTCGAGAGTCGGACCGCCGCGAGGATCGCAATCGGCGGCAAGCACGGCATCACGTAGTGGACGAGCTTTGCCCCGCTCAGCGAGAAGAAAAGGAAAATGATGATCGCG
>CAMAPH010000010.1:0-68730 GCA_945859975.1 Chthonomonas calidirosea | reverse complement strand
GTTCGGATTTGTTCGGAGGTTCGGGTTTGTTGTGAGACGGTGTGGCTCTTTGGTTGGTGGGGGTTGCGCTACGAAGTTGGGAGTGGCGGGGGTTTGCGGCCGCGCGGGGGTCGCTGCGCTCCTCGGACTTTTGCGGGTCGGGTTGGCTGACCAGGCATTTTCAATGCCTGGCTACCTTCTGTAACCCCTACCGGGGTATCTCGAGTTGTGGCTCGGTTGCTTTATTGCGGCTGTGCGAACTCACCCGAGACGGGTGAGCTACGGAACGATGGGTTCAGAGATTGGGCTAGTCGCCTAGTTCGTGGGTTAGGTCTACTTTGCCTTCGATGTGGCCGTTTAGGCTGGATACTAGGCGGTCGGCGAGCCGGGTGGCTAGTTCGTCTCTTAGAGAGATGTCGTCCGCTTCCACCATGACGCGGATCATGGGCTGGGTGCCGCTGGGGCGGACGTTTACTCGGCCGCGGCCGGTCAGTTTTTCTTCGGCGGTGGCGAGGTCGGCGGCTAGGAGGTCTTCCCAGCCGTCTTTGCTTTTCACGGCGATGTTGATCAGCAGTTGGGGCCAGTTGGCGAAGTCGTCGAAGATTTCTCGGGATGGGCGGCCGGAGCGTTTGAGGACGCGGAGGGTTTGGAGCATGGTTTGCAGGCCATCTCCGGTGGGGGCGAGTTCGGGGAAGATGACGTGGCCGCTTTGCTCGCCGCCGATGCGGGCGCCGGTGGCGGTAATTTGCTGGGCGACGTACTTATCGCCGACCTTGGCGCGGTCGAGCTGGATGCCGTTTTGGACGAGGTATTGCTCGAAGCCCATGTTTGACATCACGGTTCCGACGACGACGGGTGGGTTCAGCTCGCCGTCAAGTTGAGCCTGGCGGGCCCACATGGCCATGGTTCGGTCGCCGTTGATGAGTCGGCCGAGGGAATCGCTGAAGACGGCGCGGTCGGCATCGCCATCGAGGGCGATTCCGAACTCGGCTCCGTGCTCGACGGTCGCTGCCTGGACGGTTTGGGGCTTGGTCGCTCCGCCTTGGGCGTTGATGGTGGTTCCGTCGCCGGGATCGATGCCGATCGTGATGACTTCGGCTCCGAGGCGGCGGAGGATTTGCGGAGCGAGTTCGTACCCGGCGCCGTTTGCGGCGTCTAGGACGACCTTCAGGCCATCGAGTCGCTCGGGGACCTGGGCTTCGAGGAACTGGAGATACGCCTCGACGCCGGTAGCGTCGGCAGTGATGTAGCCGATTGCGCCGCCAGTGGGGCGGGTTGCGTCGGTGGTCATGCCCGCTTCGATCGCGATTTCGGCTTCGTCGGGGAGCTTTTTGCCGTCGTGGCCGAAGAACTTGATGCCGTTATCGGGGGCCGGGTTATGGGATGCGGATACGACGACGCCGAGTCCGTACTCGCCGGTTCGGGCGAGGAAGGAAACGGTGGGAGTTGGGGCGACGCCGATATCGGTTACGGAAACGCCTTCGGAGGCGAGGCCGGCCGAGATGGCGGCCGCAAGCATCGGGCCGGATCGCCGGGTGTCGCGGCAGATGACGGCTTGCAGGGGTTGGCCAGTGGCGCGGAGCCAGCGAGCGGCGCCGAGGCCGAGTTGGAACGCGAGTTCGGGGGTGAGTTTTTGGTTGGCGACGCCGCGGACGCCGTCGGTGCCGAAGTGTTTGCGGCTCATACCGGCTTGGACACCTTTACTCGCGCGGGGCGGATGATGCGTTCGGCGATGCGGAAGCCGGCTTCTACTTCTTCTAGAACGGTGCCTTCTTCGTGCTCGTTCGATTCCACGATTCCGATGGCCTCGTGAATTTCGGGGTTAAAGCTTTCGCCGATGCTGGCGATTCGGCTGACGCCTTGGCCCTGGAGGACGGTCATGAACTGCTTTTCGACGGCTTGGATTCCGTCGATCATTTGCTCGACCGGGGTGCCGGCGGAGAGGTGGCGCACGGTGCGCTCGAAGTTGTCGAGAACGGGGAGGAGTTCGCGGACTAGGCGCTCGGAGGCGAACTTTCGATCTTGGGCGATGCGGGTTTCCTGCAGGCGTCGGTAGTTGATGAATTCCGCTTGGAGGCGCAGAAGCTGATCGTGGAGTTCGGCTTTCTCGGTTTGAAGCTGCTGGATGACGGCGTCGTCGGTCGGGATGACTTCCTCATCTGGGCCTGGATCCATGTTGACTTCTTGGTCGAGGGTCGCTTCGGTGGTCTCGTCAGAATCCGGTCGCATATCTTCGCTCATACGCATGAGTTTACTGGCGGATCATTTGCCGATGCAGAATCGGCGGAATATCTCGTCGATCATGTTTGGGCTGGCGGTTTCGCCGGAGATTTGGCCGAGGACGTGGATTCCTTCTCTTAGTAGAGTGGAAAGCAGATCGGACGGAACGAGCACGGTGACGGCGTTTTCTAGCTCGCTCACGTTTTCGGCAAAGGTTTGGAGCAGGGCGGAGTGGCGCTCGTTGACCAGGGTTTTTGGGGTGGCGGCGATCATCTTTTGCTCGATGACGTCGATGAGTGGTTCTAGGCCGATGCCGTGGGCGGCGGAGATTCCGAGAGCGACTTCGGAGTTGGGTTTGGCGAGATCGATTTTGTTGCCGACGATGAGGGCATCGCGAAACTGTCGGGCGAAGCGTTGGTCGTCGTCGGTCCAGCCGGTTTCTAGGTCGAACAGGAGGATGGTGAGGTCGGCGCCAGCGATTTCTAGGCGGGTGCGTTCGATGCCGAGGAGCTCGACGACGTCGGTGGTTTCGCGAAGTCCGGCGGTGTCGATGAGGACGGCTTTGCGCCCGCGTATCTCTATAGACTCTTCGAGGGTGTCGCGAGTGGTGCCGGCGATGTTAGTAACGATCGCGCGATCTCGCTTGATGAGGGCGTTGAGCAGGGAAGACTTGCCGACGTTTGGTCGCCCGACGATGGCGATGCGGAATCCGCGGCGGATGATCTCGGACCGATCGGCGTCGGCGATGAGGTGCTGGAGGATCGGCTTGACTTCGTTTACTTTTTGCGCGGCGGCCTCGTAATCGAAGTCGCCGATTTCTTCGCTAAAGTCGGTGCTGGCTTCCACCTTTGCCAGGAGGTCGAGCCAGGCTTCGCGGAGTTCGGAAACTTGGGTTCGGAGTCGGCCCTGGTGTGAGTCGCGGGCGAGGGCGAAGAACTCGGGGGAGTCGGCGGAGATCATTTCGGCCACGGCTTCGGCTTGGGTGAGTTCGAGACGGCCGTTTAGGAAGGCGCGCTCGGTGAATTCACCGGGCTTTGCGGTGCGGGCTCCGTTTTGGGTGGCGGCAGCAAGGATGAGTTGCTGGGAGGCGGGGCTGCCGTGGGCGAAAAGTTCGACGGTTTGGTCTCCGGTGTAGCTTTTGCCTTCTGGATAGAAGATGAGCACACCGAGTTCGCCGGTAGTTAGGGTTTGGACGTAGGCCCGCATCGGCTCGGGTTCAGTTGGGTGGTTGTTGGCAAGGGTTGCACCGATGAACCAGGCGTCGGGGCCGGAGATTCGGTAGCCGGTGACGGCAGCAGGTCCCGGGCCGGTGAAGGGGGCCACGATGGTATCGGTAAACCTTCGCATTCGAACCTTCAGTATGGGTGAGGATTGGTTGCGACCCGGGTGGGTGTCGAAAGTAGAATGCGGTAGTGAAGTTATTTGTTGATACCGGTGATGTGAAGGAAGTCGAGAAGGCAGCAGAGCTTGGAATTATCGATGGCGTGACCACGAATCCGACCCTGATTGCAAAGAGCGGGCGCGGCTTCAAGGAGACGGTCCAGGAGATTTGCAAGATCTTGCCAGAAGGCGACATCAGCGCAGAGGTGGTTGCGACGGACTACGACACGATGCTGAAGGAAGCTTTGTACGTCAGCAGCTTCGCGCCGAACGTGGTGGTTAAGGTTCCTCTGATTGAGCCGGGAATTCGGTTGGTTTCGGAACTGACTCGTCGGGACATCAAGACGAACGTGACCTTGGTGTTCACGGTCGGTCAGGCATTGCTGGCCGCGAAGGCGGGAGCGACGTACATTTCGAACTTCGTTGGCCGCGTTGACGATTTGACTTTGGAAGGGATGGACGCGGTTCGGGACACGGTCTCGATGGTTGAGACCTACGGATTCGATAGTGAAGTGTTGGTTGCCAGCGTTCGGCATCCTTTGCACGTTCTGGAGAGTGTTCGCGCCGGTGCGCACGTGGCGACGATGCCTTTCAAGGTGATTGAGATGCTGTTCAAGCATCCTCTGACCGATTCTGGTTTGCAGCGATTCCTTGCGGACTGGAATGCGGCGGGCTTGCACATCCTGGAATAAGTTCGTATGCGATACCAAGATCAGTTGGTTAGGCAGACTCAGAAGGCGCTGGACGACGTTTGTCGTTCGGCGCTTGCCGTTTCGGACGATAAGCGGGATTGGTCTCCTGGTGGGGCGGCACGGAGCGTGCTGGACCAGATGCGGGAGTTGGCGGTGGCGATTGACTGGCTGAAGCCGATTGCGCTGGAAGGGGAAGTGCCGAGCTTTACGGACCATGACCGATTGGCGATGCGCGAGGCCAGTGCGCGGCTGGCGACGGTGGAGGACTGTGTGGAGCAGGCGCGGGTTCAGGTTGCGGAATGGTGCGGGATCGTCGCGAACTTTCCGGACGAGCGGCTGATGGATGAGGTGGTGATGCCTTTTGGCGGCGGGATGCGGATGAACCTGGCGGATGTGTTGGGTTTGCCGGCTTGGAACATGACCTATCACCTGGGTCAGATTGCGTTTATTCAGTTGCTGCTCGGCGATCGCGCGATGCATTGAGAGTGTTTGGGCCGGTTTGCCCGTGGCGCGCATCTATTCTTTGCGCCGCGGTGACCGCCGGCCATGTCGTTTTCTCCTGATTACGATCCTCCTTTGTCAGGGGGAAAGAGGTTCTGCACACATTCTTCGGTGGAACGGAGGGCTGAGCTGGGTGATGGCGGAGGTTGGCGAGCCTTTTTGAGAAATTCCCAAAGAGAGTTGGAATTCTTTTTGGAGGCTCGAAATAGGCTGAAGAGGCTCTACAGGGGGTGTTTTTGGGGGTTTTAGCCCTGTTTTGGGGCTGTTTTGGACTTTTTCGAGAAATTTTTAACGAACGCTTGACATCAGGAACTGGTTTCGGTATCATAACCAACTCAAGCGACGAGTCGAAAGACAAAGCGGTTGAGGCGAAAAGAGCCCTTTGACAGTTGCATAGCGATCTTTCCGAAAGCATCATTTGAGCACTCGTGAGAATTTGTAGTCTAGTTAAGCTACTAAGGGTGTACGACGAATGCCTAGGGACAAGCTGCCGATGAAGGACGCGTAAGCGGCGAAACGCTCCGGGGAACTGCACAAGAGTTTTGATCCGGAGGTGTCCGAATGGGGAAACCCTGCTAGGGTAATGCCTAGTAGCCCTTCACTGAATAAATAGGTGTTGGAGCGGCAACCAGCTGAACTGAAACATCTAAGTAAGCTGAGGAAAAGAAATCGAAGAGATTCCGTAAGTAGCGGCGAGCGAACACGGAGGAGCCTAAACCAGTCGGCATGCCGGCTGGGGTTGTGGGGCCACTACTACCTCTCTCCTCGAATCGAGCCTTCGGGTTGGATTCGAGGCTGGTAGAAAAAGGTATTGATTCAAGTTAACGGAACAGGATTGGAAAGTCCGACCATAGAGGGTGATAGTCCCGTACGCCTAAAATTTGATCAAATTTAAGTGGTACCCGAGTAGCGCGGAGCACGAGGAATTCCGCGTGAATCCACCGAGACCACTCGGTAAGGCTAAATACAGCTTGTCACCGATAGTGCATCTAGTACCGTGAGGGAAAGGTGAAAAGAACCCCGGTGAGGGGAGTGAAATAGAACCTGAAATCGTACGACCCGCAAACAGTCAGAGCACATTTAAGTGTGATGGCGTACCTTTTGCAGAATGATCCTGCGAGTTGTTGGTATTGGCAAGCTTAAGCGGTTCAGCCGCGGAGGCGGAGGGAAACCGAGTCTTAATAGGGCGTCAAGTCATTACCAGCAGACCCGAAACTGTGCGATCTAGCCATGGTCAGGGTGAAGTGGTGGTAACACACCATGGAGGCCCGAACTCATTGACGTTGAAAAGTCTCGGGATGAACTGTGGTTAGTCCGGTGAAATGCCAATCGAGCACAGAGATAGCTGGTTCTCCCCGAAATCCATTTGGGTGGAGCGTTCTGTGATGTTCGGCGGGGGTAGAGCACTGAATGGGCTAGGGGGCTTACCGGCTTACCGAACCCAACCAAACTCCGAATACCGTCGAATTAGCAGGGCAGTAAGACTGCGAGTGATAAGATCCGTGGTCAAAAGGAAAACAATCCAGATCGACAGCTAAGGGCCCTAAACGGTGACTAAGTGTGAAACGATGTGGAGTCGCGTAAACAGCCAGGAGGTTGGCTTGGAAGCAGCCATCCTTTAAAAAGTGCGTAATAGCTTACTGGCCGAATGTGACTCTGCGCGGACAATGTAAGGGGGCTAAAGTCACCTCCCGAAGCTTCGGGCTTACGAAAGTAAGCGGTAGGGGAGCGTCGTGTTCAGCGTTGAAGCTAGAGCGGAAGCACTGGTGGAGCGGACACGAGTGAGAATGCAGGAATGAGTAGCGATTATACAGGTGAGAATCCTGTACGCCGAAAGCCTAAGGTTTCTCCGGCTATGTTCGTCAGACGGAGGTTAGGCGGTCCCTAAGGTGAGGCCAGAAGGCGTAACCGATGGATATCCAGTAGACATTCTGGACCCAGGCATACGAGCCATGGGAGGACGCTTCAGAAAGACCCATCCCGCACTGTTGGTAGTTGCGGGCTAGGCCGAAACTCTAGAACTTGTAAGAGTTCTTTTCAGAAGAGCGGGGCCGGGGAAGGGAACCCTTCGGGGTGAACGAACTGGGTTTGACTGGGGCCGAGAAAAGTCCCGCAGCGTTAATCGTATGTTTGACCGTACTGCAAACCGACACAGGTAGGTGAGTCGAGGAGACTAAGGCGTTCGAGAGAACTCTCGTTAAGGAACTAGGCAAATGAGCCCCGTAACTTCGGGATAAGGGGCGCCTCGAAAGAGGCCGCAGCGAAGCATCCCAGGCGACTGTTTACCAAAAACACAGGTCTCTGCAAAGACGAAAGTCGATGTATAGGGGCTGACGCCTGCCCAATGCCAGTAGGTTAATAGGAGATGTCAGCGCAAGCGAAGCATTGAATTGAAGCCCTGGTGAATGGCGGCCGTAACTCTAACGGTCCTAAGGTAGCGAAATTCCTTGTCGGCTAAATACCGACCCGCATGAAAGGCGTAACGACTTGGGAACTGTCTCAACGAGAAGCTCGGTGAAACTGTAGTGCCCGTGAAGATGCGGGCTATGCGTAGTAGGACGGAAAGACCCCGTGGAGCTTTACTACACCCTGCCATTGTGAACTGGTTGTAGATGTAGAGCGTAGGTGGGAGCTTCGGCACCAATGGAACACCACCCTTCTGCATCTGGTTCACTAACCTTCCCCGTTATCCGGGGCGGAGACAGTGGCTGGCGGGTAGTTTGACTGGGGCGGTCGCCTCCTAAAAAGTAACGGAGGCGCCCAAAGGTGCACTCAGGCTGGTTGGAAATCAGCCGTTGAGCGTATAGGTATAGAGTGCGCTTGACTGTGAGACCTACAAGTCGAGCAGGTACGAAAGTAGGGCTAAGTGACCCTCTGATGGTGCGTGGGCACGTCAGGGTTCATCGGATATAAGCTACCCCGGGGATAACAGGCTGATCTTGCCCGAGCGCTCACAGCGACGGCATGGTTTGGCACCTCGATGTCGGCTCGTCGCATCCTGGGGCTGTACACGGTCCCAAGGGTTCCGGAGTTCACGGATTAAAGCGGCACGCGAGCTGGGTTCAGAACGGCGTGAGCCAGTTCGGTCCCTATCCACTACGCACGTAGGAAATTTGAGAGGAGTCGCTCTTAGTACGAGAGGACCGGAGTGAACCGACCTCTGGTGTACCAGTTGTCCTGCCAAGGGCATACGCTGGGTAGCCACGTCGGGCAGGGATAAGCGCTGAAAGCATCTAAGCGCCAAGCCCACCTCAAGATTAGATTTCCCATTGAAAAAGTAAGACCCCCGGAAGACTACCGGTTTGATAGGTCGCAGCTGTGAGCGCAGTAATGTGTTAAGGTTAGCGATACTAAGTGGTCGAGGGCTTAATAGACCAAGCCTTACGAGTGATCAAATGACGCAACGGAAAGATCATGTGCAACTGTCTAAGCGCTTTTAGCGCTAGACGGTTTCCGGGTGATCATAGCGAGAAGGAAACACCTGTTCCCATCCCGAACACAGCAGTTAAGCTTCTCAGCGGCGGAAGTAGTTAGAGAGTAGTCTCTTGCCAGATAAGCGCGTCGCCCGGTTAAAATTATTAAAGACCCCAACTTCGGTTGGGGTTTTTTTTGTGCCTGGGTCGTTGTATTCTGGCTCGGCTCGGCGGTTCGATCCGCGTTCAGGAATCACCTGTTCCCATCCCACAGGGTCGAATTTTTGGCAGCAGTTAAGCTTCTCAGCGGCGGAAGTAGTTAGAGAGTAGTCTCTTGCCAGATAAGCGCGTCGCCCAGTTAAATTATCAAAAGGCCCCAACTTCGGTTGGGTTATTTTTGTGTCCGCGTCTTGGTGATTCGGGTTTGATTAGGCTCGATCCGCGAGCGGGAAACACCTGTTCCCATCCCACAGGGTCGGATTTTTGGCAGCAGTTAAGCCTCTCAGCGACGTTGGTTTGGGGCGTAAGGAGTTAGATAGTGTTCTCTTGCGAGATTGGCGCTTAGCTCGGTTCAATTCTTCAAGTGGTTCCGGTTGGGGTTTTCCGGTTTTTTGTCGACAAAGACCTGGCCGTTGCCAGCGTTTCGCATCTCGGGCCACCGCAATTTCGCGAAAGCTGGATGTTTGTAAGCCTTGTGCTTTCCGAGATCTCATAAGTTTAAATGGCTCTCCAAAGCGCTTTCGCGATCCATTTCTTCTCAGCACAACTTTTCTTGTACCGTGGAAATATGTATTGGAAAGGTTGCGCCAATGCTCTGAAATTGGCCCCAATATCTGATCCGATTGCTATAATTCGGTCATGAGAAAGTTCTTGCGGTCTACTTCCGCGTGCGCTCTATTGAGTGCAGTACTCATGAATGGTTGCGGCGGTTCTGGCGGAGGAGGAGCGTCCGCTCTTCCGATTGCTCCCGGCACGCCGGTTGATTCTGGATCGGCCAAGTTCAACGTGAACGTTTTGACTGGAGAAGTTACGGTTGATTCCCTGTCTCATTCCCGTAGCACTGTGTTTTCTGGTGGAGCGATTTCTTTTGCTTCGAGCACCCTGGTCAATGAAGGCACCCTTGGGCGGAGACGTCTCAGCGTCTCGCTGAAGAACAATGGGCAAGAAGCGATGATCGCGCCATTTGCCGTTCATTTTCGAAACTTTACAAACGTAACCGCTCCTGCCACCGACTTAAGGGCCCTTCACAACATTTCCACGATTGCTGGGAGCGGTACTGTCGGCACCACCGATGGTCCCGCAGGTTCTGCGAACTTGTCAAATCCAACCGCCGTGACATCGGACGGTAATGGCAACATCTACATCGCATCGACAGACGGCACCGTTCGCAGGCTACAAAATGGAATTATCTCAACCATTGCCTCCGGTTTGGGCACATTGCGGGGAATTGCTTTTACCAAAACGTTCCAAGGCACGGAAGCACTGTTCGTTACCGATTCCAGCGCCATGCGCATTCATCGAGTCTCGCTGAACAACTTTACGGTTAGCGTGTTTGCAGGTTCCGGTGCGAGCGGGACTACGGACAGCGCCAGTCTTCTATCTGCGCAGTTCAATCAGCCACATGGAATCGCGGTGGACTCGGAGTCCCCCACCTCGTTAAGTTTGCTGGTCACGGACAGCGGATCCACGACGCTTCGGCGCGTCAGTTCTCCAGGCGGGGTTTCAACCGTCGCGTTCGACCTGCTTGGCCCTCGCGGAATCGCGAAGGAAGGCTCGGTCATCGCAGTGGCAAACCGGAACGCCAATTCCATCAGAATTATCTCCGGCGGTGTCTCCGGCAACCTTGGTGGCACAAGCGGCTTTGTGGACGGTGTCGGTACCGGAGTCAGGTTCGCTTCGCCATCTGATGTCGCATTGAAAAACGGCGTGCTCTACGTTGCTGATCAGGATAACCACCGTATCCGTCAGGGTCAACTTCGCCCAGGAGCTCTCCCAACTTCGGCTGGCAACTGGCAGTTTGCGACCGTTGCCGGTAGCGGAGTTGCTGGCTTTGTTGATGGCGATGGCAGTTCGGTCAGGCTGAACTCCCCGGCCGGTCTTTTCTTTACCGACAATAACTTGTTACTTGTGGCCGATCAAGCTAATCATCGCATCCGGCGTATTATTTCCACCGGCCCAAATTTCCCGGTAGATATTCCTAACGGCGCTACGAGCACCTCTGAGCGGCCCCGTCTTGCAAATCCGACAAGCTACATCCCAGATGGTGTGGAACGCACTCCCGTTATCGAAGTTGCGTCGCCGTCATCGCTCGCTCCCGGCGCATCGACTAACCTCGGAAACTGGGACTTCATCGTTCCGGCCGGCATCACTGCCTTTTCGTTCGTGGTAGAGGTTGAAGCAACAACCAGCTTACTTGCCCCCCCGGATGCCGTCTCGAACGCAGGTCCCACCAATCCAGGTGGTAGTTCCAATGTGCGAGTACGTGGCTTCGCCGGTAGCGGACAAGGTTTCGCCGATGGTCCGCTCGTTTCAGCCGCCTTCAACAGCATCGGCCAGATGGCTCGTGCTACAGACGGAACCATCTTTGTTGCGGATGGCGGAAACCATGTGATTCGTAGAATCGCAACAAACGGCACGGTCTCGACCATCGCCGGACGCCCAGGAACAGCCGGCGCAACGGATGGCTCCGGGGACGTAGCTCTAATGTTCTTCCCTACCGGAATCGCTTGCGAACCAGACGGTGAAACCATCTACGTATCGCAGTCCAACCACACTGTGCGTAGAGTCGAACTTCGTAAGGATTTTGACGAGAATCCAGGCACGGGATTGGACCCAGGCGATCCTACTCAACGAGCCTCTTACACGGTTTCGACCATCGCCGGTCTTGCCGGAAATTTCGGATTTACAGATGGATCAAACGGTACAGATGCTCGCCTTTCAGAACCAGGCAATCTAGTCCGTGTCGGTAACGCTCAACTCTTTTTTGTGGAAGGCTCGGGCCAACGCGTCAGAAGCCTTTCCCTGGTCGGTGCTACTCCGCGCCAATCGGGCAGTTGGCGGGTAATCACCGTCGCAGGAAACAATACTGTTGCAAATCCGACACCCGGAAACTTCGATGGGACCGGCGCGAACGCGCGCTTCTCGTTCCCGAGGTCCATTGTTCTAGCGCCAGATGGTTTCCTGTATGTTGCAGATTCGTTTAACCACCGGATACGCCGCGTAAGTACCGCGGGGGAAGTAACTACCGTTGCCGGTAGCACCACCGGATATGGCGATGCAGGAAGCCCACTCTCCGCAAAATTCTCTAACCCGACCGCCCTCGGTGTGGACTCTTCCAACGTGCTTTATGTTGGTGAGTCTGGGAACAGTACCGTCCGAAAGTTCGGTAACGGCGTTTTAAGCGTCGCCGGCACCGGCATTAGCGGAACGGCGGACGGCACCGGCAAGACCGCGCAGTTCCTGAACATTGGCAGCCTCTTGGTTCTCCCTAACGGTGACATCCTGGTCGGAGATTTCAGCCGAATCCGGCTGATTCAACGGATCATCTCCACTGCCAAACCGTAAACAAGCTCGATTCGAGCAGATCAGAAAGCCTCTTGTCTCGCTAGACAGGGGGCTTTCTTTTGCGTTGAGATTATAGAAGTTTAACTGGCCCCCGTCGGGACACCCTTGATGCAGCATCGTGATTTATCGGTATATTAAGAATCAGGAGAACCAATGGCGACTATTCCTTTTGATCAGCTCGAAGATCAGCCGTACTCGGAAGATCTGTACAACGTTCAAACTTCGCTTGAACCTGTGAGTTCGCTGAGCGAGTACGGCCCGGCGCTTCGGGAGCAATATGATGAGCTCGGCGTGATTAGCTTTGCGAACGTACTTTCGCCGGCCGAAATCGAATCGATCTGCGACGCGTTCCGGTCGCTGGTCGTGCGAACCGATTTGCCGAGTGATGTTCAATTACAGTTTGAGAACGCAGCGAAAGGGCTCGTCGATGACATGCCGGCCGAAGAGCGGCTGAACTACCTTCGTAAGTTCATGATCTTCGCCCATTGCGATGAGCGGATTCAGGCGATCATGAACCGGCCCGATCTGATCGCGATCATCAGCGAGATGCTTGGCGGTGAGCCAGAGATGTTTCAGGACATGGCGCTATTGAAGCCAGCCGGAATCGGCCGAGAGAAGCCTTGGCACCAGGATCACGCTTACTTCAACCTCCCCGAAGGCACGCCAGTAGTAGGTCTTTGGATAGCTTTGGATGAGGCGGTTCCTGAAAATGGCTGCATGCACTTTCTGCTTGGCGGACATAAGGCCGGACCGATCGCCCACTTCAATCGGCGAGATTGGCAGATTTGTGACTCCGAAGTTCTGGAACGAGACGCAGCGGTCGCGGCACCTTTGCCAGCCGGGGGTGCGCTGATATTTGATGGACTGACGCCACACGGTACGCCGAGCAACCGTTCGGATAGACGCCGCTGGGCGCTTCAGTTTCACTACGTTAAGAAGGGAACCCCCCGAATTTCGACCGAAGAGAGGTTTGCAATCTTCGGCGAAGATCGACATAACAGCTCCTGCTGACGGCTGGGTATAAAACCGATTAGGCGTCCGCCAGGAAGCAAAATGAAACTGAATTGCGCGACTATCGGTCTGTTCCTTACCGCTCTCAGCACTCCGATGGCTTTTGGTCAAGAGAAGACCGTGAGCCATCGGGTCACCATTCCGTGGAACCATAGTGTTAGTGCGCAGGGCCTCAGCTTTCCTGGATTCAATCGTCCGGGCACAACACTGACTGAGGTGCGCGTTCGGCTGTTCTTCTACAGTTCCATCGAAGTGTCGGCGGAGAACTTTGGTTCTACGCCGCTATACACTCGAACGCCAATTGCGACGCGTGCTGAAGTGTTTGGAAGTTTTGCGGGTTTTAATCAGATCGTAGCCGTTGCGGAAGGGCAGAGCAAGGGGCGTGAACTCGTTCTTGGCAGCTTCGATGGAGGACTTGACTATAAAGGTCCCTCGGCAAACATCTCCACCTACTCCATGTCCAACGGCGGTTCAGGCACAATCACTGATCCAGTGTTTTTGGATGCCGTTCTGAATTCGGACTTCGTGCTACTTTTCGGGCGGCTTAACCATCGGCTCACGGGCACGTCGCCGAGTAGCTTGAGTCTCGCAAGCTCGGGTTCTGGGAGCTTTGTGCTTCACGTAACCTATGTCTATCTCGAGCCTTGAGCAATTCAAGGTAAAGACAAGTTGATTTGGGCGGGACGTTTCTTATGCCCAAAGGCGATTTATCTTGCGGCGTCAAATTTAGCAAACTTGATTGGTATTGCAAAAAATCGCTTAATGTCGTAGGCTGGGAGGATGCGTGCTTTACTCGCTCTTGGTACATTTGTTTTGGTTTCCGCTGCGTCTGCGCAACAGGATTCTTACTACGTTAACGTGAACTTGAACATCGACGGAACGGTTCAAACAGCGCAAGTTCCGCGATTCAACCGACCGGGTACCGTTCTTCGCGAGGTTCGAGTTCGAGGCTATTATCGGGTCGCGGCTAATCTCCGATACGAGAATCGCACGACCGAGCCAGGAATTGGACGAGCTAGTTTCCGACCAGGCGCAAACTTGGCTCTAGATCTAGGCGGCGGTAACTCTTACTACCTCCTGTTTATCGGAGCCACGACGAAGGGACGCGAAGTCTCGCTCTCCGCATACGACGGCACTTTCGACTGGGCGGGCACTTCCGGCGGAACGATTGCATTTTCTGCAACCCAAGCTGGGGCAGCTACTTTGGCGGATGCACCGCTCCTTACCGCCCTCACCGGCCCAGGGAACGTGACCCTGATTGCAAATGCTGGCGCCCAGGTGGAATTCCGTTGGTACCGAACGCCGTCGCGAACCTGGCCAGACCTTGAAGCGAACGGTAGCGGACTTACTTCGTTCGTTATCACTTACGTTTACACCAATCCGTAAGCGTTTAAACTACCGATCTCGAGCCATGGCTCGGGGTCGGTAGTCAGCTCCTCTGAATGTCAAACCAACATTGCAGCGCCGAAGACTCCCGCGTCGTCGCCAAGGGCGGGCCGAAGAATTGGGGTTGAAAAACCTGGGTTGAAGACGTGCTTGGCAACCTCTTTGGGGCCATTTGAATACAAAACATCTAAGTTTCCGACGCCGCCTCCAATGACGATAGCGTGCGGATCGAATACGTTGACGATGTTCGCAACCGCGATTCCAAAGAATTCAACTAGTCGTCGTAGAGTTTGAATTGCGGCGAGATCACTCTCCTTCGCACGTTGGGCAATCTCAGCAAGGCTAGCCTTTTCGCCGCGACAATCATAGTAGAACCGCTCCAGAGCCGGGCCGCTGAGGACCGATTCCACGACCCCTCGATGGCCGGAGTAACCGTGATACCCGCCTGACTCTAGCGGATTGTGCCCCCACTCACCCGCGATCCCATGTGCCCCGTTGAGGACGCGACCGTTAACGACCAACCCTCCTCCAACGCCCGTGCCAAGGATGATCCCAAAGACCGTCTCGTACCCTCTAGCGGCACCGAGAGCGGCCTCGGCGAGGGCGAAGCAGTTGGCATCGTTCGCGGCAACGAACTCGACACCGTGAGCCGCGGAGAGATCGGCGATGAACGGTCGACCATTGAGAACAGTAGTGTTCGAATTCTTCAGAAGCCCGGTAGCTGGGTCTGTCGTGCCGGGGGTACCGATTCCGATGCGCGCTGGACGAGTTTCGCCGCTTGCTTGTTCTAGTTCTGAGAGGAGCGACCCGACCTGGGCAACAATCTGGTCGTAGCCTTGGTCACGCAACGTGGGTACGCGTCGCTTGATTGCGCTGCCTACATCTCCGTCTCGCAAAACGGTTCCAGCGATTTTCGTCCCGCCGAGGTCGAGTCCCCAGTTGTTACTCATCACAACAGTTTTCCATGGAATGACATTTCTGAGGGTAGCAATGCCTAGAACGCGAGGAGGATTTTGAACCTGAATGCCGTCTCCTAGCTCCTCCATCCGGTATACATAGACGTTGGCGGCGTCTCCGTTTGGAGTGCGTGCGTCCCACTGAAGGAGTTCACGCGTGGCGAACATTGCCGAAGAATCACTGACGCTCTCACCTGCCGATCTCAAGGCTTATTATCGGGAAATGCTCTTCGTTCGAAGATTTGAAGAGCATTGCAACACGGCTTACCGCAAGGGTCTTGCGGGTGGCTATATGCACACATACATCGGCATGGAAGCGCTGGCCACGGGCTGGTTGAACTCCATTCGCAAGGGTTACGACTACGTCATCACCGCGTACCGAGACCACGCACACGCTATTGTGCTAGGCACGGATCCAGTCGCCGTTATGGCAGAGATCATTGGCCGAAAGGGCGGTACTGCTGGCGGTAAAGGCGGCTCGATGCACATTTACGACCCCAAGAACGGCTTCTTTGGCGGCTGGGGAATCGTAGGCGGTCACATCCCGCTCGGAGCAGGATTGGCTTTTGCTTCTCGCTACCGAAACGAAGATCGCGTTACCCTCAACTTCATGGGTGATGGCGCTTCGAACCAAGGCGTCGTGTTTGAGACGCTGAACATGGCTTCTCTGTGGGACCTGCCTTGCATCTTCATTATCGAGAACAACGAGTTCGCGATGGGCACTCGACTTGAGTACCACGCGGCCGACAAGGAACTCTGGAAGCGCGGACTTCCATTCAACATTCAAAGCGAGCGCATTGACGGCATGGATGTCGTGCAAATGCGGAAAGATGCTCAGCGAATCGTGGATTGGGTTCGCGAGAACCAGCGACCGTACTTTGTTGAAGTCATGACCTATCGCTATTCCGGTCACGGCGCGGCAGACCAAGATCGACAGCTTTATCGAACCAAGGAAGAGGAAGCTCAGGCTATGCAGCGAGACCCGATCGCACGCCTCCGAGCTCAGCTGATCGAGCAAAACATCATGAGCGAGGAAGCTCTGGAAGCGATGGAACTGGAAGTTGAAGAAGAAGCGGCACAGGTCATGGCCAAAGCCGAAGAAAGCCCATTCCCAGACCCAAGCGAAGTCTACGACAACATTTACACCGACATGACACCGGAGCAAGGACACTAATGGGATTGGAAATGACCTACCGCGACGCCCTCCAGAAGGCGATCGTTGACGAAATGGAGCGGGACGAGAATGTCCTGATCATGGGCGAAGACATCGGCCGATACCAGGGCACCTTTAAGGTCACCCGTGGAATGGTTGAGAAGTTCGGCGACCGTCAGAACCGATACAACCTCCGAATCCTTGACACCCCGATCACCGAAGCCGGCTTTGCAGGAATCGCAACCGGTGCGGCAATGGCCGGTCTTCGACCGATCGTTGAATTCATGACGATGAGCTTCTCCATTCTTGCAATGGACCAGATCATCAACCACACCGCGAAGGTCCACTACATGACCAACGGTGAAGTGAAGTGCCCGATCGTTTTCCGCGGCCCCGGTGGCGCAGCGAAGCAGCTTTCGGCTCAGCACAGCCACAGCATGGAAGGGTGGTACGCCCACTGTCCAGGCTTGAAGGTGGTTGCACCTTCGACCGTCGCCGACGTGTACGGCATTCTTCGAACCGCGGTTCGAGATGACAACCCGGTCATCGTTTACGAGAACCCAGGTCTTTACGCCATGAAGGGCGAGCTTCCGGAGGATCCGGACTTCACGGTTCCGATCGGTAAGGCGCAGATTCTGCGAGAAGGTACAGACATCTCGCTCGTTGGCTATTCGCGAATGACGCACATCAACCTTGCGGCAGCAGAGCTGCTCGAGAAAGATGGCATCAGCGCCGAAGTCGTTGACGTTCGCTCGCTGCTACCTCTCGACACGGAAACCATCTATGCATCGGTGCGAAAAACCCACCGTGCAGTCATGGTTTACGAAGACTGGCGAAGTGGCGGATTCGGCGCGGAAATCGCGGCTCGAATCTCCGAGGACTGCTTTGACCACCTCGACGCGCCAGTTGTGCGCGTCGGTGGATTGAACGTTCCGATGCCTTATGCACGTGTCCTGGAGCTTCAATGCATCCCGGATGAGCACGATGTTGTAGCTGCAGTACGCAAGATCAGTTAAATTCTCAACAAAAAGGGGCGAAATGACGGGTTTTCGCCCCCAAAACGTTCGCATATTTTTTCGAATCGGGCTATAAATAGCACTCAATGCCTGAAAAGTCTCTTGGTCGCTCGGATGCGCTCACTTTGATTCTCGCTGTTCTTCGGGATGGATCCCGTCACGGCTATGAAATTGCCCGCGAGGTGGAGCGCCGTAGCGAAAACCATCTCACCTTCAACGATGGGACGCTTTACCCATTGCTTCACGAGCTTGAGAACCGTGGCTATATTAAGAGCCACTGGGAAGGTGCTCCCGGAGAGCGCCAGAAGCGCGTTTACGACATTCTCGATCTCGGTTTGGGCGAGCTTGAGCGGAAGATTGCCCTCTGGCGAAAGTACGCTGCATCTATCGAGCGCGTCCTGGCCGGCGCATAAATTTGGACACAAGAAAGGCGGGGCAAGAATTCTTGCCCCGCCTTTCTTTCGTTTACCTGGCTAGTTCTTGACGAGCTCGGTGCCCATCTTTTGGCCCTTGTCTTTCGCAGGCAGTCCGTTGGCCATCCATTCCGGCATTGGAGCTCCCTTCAGGAAGTGGTCAAAGAACTGACTCAAGCGGATCGACAGATCCTTTCGGTTCTTTCGCTGCACCAGGTTGTGATCCTCGCCGTTGTAGACCACCATCCAGGTTGGCTTCTGTAGTCGTCGCAACCCGACGAAGAGCTCAATGCCTTGGGTGTACGGCACCGCTCCGTCACGATCGTTGTGCATGATCATGAGCGGGGTTTGGACCTTGTCGAGGTGGAACAAGGGTGAGTTCTCGATGTAACGTAGAGTCGCGTTCCACGGCGTTCCGCCGATTCGGCTTTGGCCGCGCTCATATTGGAACTGGCGGACCATTCCGGAGCCGTAGCGGATTCCTCCGTAGGCGGAGAACATGTTCGAGACTGGGGCACCAGCTTCGGCGCATGCGAACATATTGGTTTCCGTAACCAGATAGGCCACCTGGTAGCCGCCCCAGCTTTGGCCCTGAATGCCAACCCGTTTCGGATCGATGTAGCCCCGTTCGATGATGCTATTGCAACCGCTTACAATCGCGGAGACGGCGCTTTCGCCCGGGTATCCGATCTTGTAGGGGATGTCTGGAATGAAGATGACGTAGCCTTGGCTGGCAAAGAGGGGGACGTTGACGGTGGAAGCGCTTGGCGCCGGGGTTCGGTGCAAGTACAGTCCATCGCTGTCACGCTCATAGAAGTAGGCGATCATCGGATACTTCTTCGTGTAGTCGAAGTTTTCCGGCTTGATCAACAGGCCGCTGAGTTGCTCACCATCGCCGCTGCGCCAGGAAACGAGCTCGGACGTGTACCAGTTGTAGTCCTTCTGCTGAGGATTCGTCGCGGTGATTTTCTTAGCATCCGCAAAGGCAATGTTTGTTAGCCAGAGGTCGGGGTACTCCTGCGCGTCTCCCTGAGTGTAGGTAACGGTGTCGGCGTCCTTGGCCTTTTGGAGTCCAGCGAAGGACTTCGGTCCGGCGATGATGCTTTGGATGCGGCCATCCTTCAGGCGGTAGAAGCCGGAGGCCTTGGTTCGGTCGTCAAACCCGGCGAAGACCTCGTCTTCAAGTTTGAAGACGGTAGGAAAGTCGGGGTTGCTGATGGTTCGGGTGTACCGGCTCTGAATCGGGGCGCCGTTTGTGACGTTCTTGGCCGTGGTGGTACCGGAAGTGCTCACCTGCCAATAGTCGAACTTGTCTCGGACGATGACCTCGCTCTCGTTCTTGCTCCAGAGGATTCCGCCAAACGGAGGTTTGAGATCTGGATGATCGTCGTCGAGGTCAAACAGCTTGGTTGGTACCTTCGGCGTGAGGTCCGTAAGGTTTAGCGTTGCCGGGTTCAGGTGCAGGAGTCGCTGGGAAACTTCGTCGAACATCGCGAAGTTGTTGCCGGTTGGACTTGCCGCGACCGAGGATCGAACCTTCGTTGCTACCTGGCTGGTTTTGCCCGATTGAAGATCGATGATGTAAAGGTCCTCGTAACTGCCGTCCCAGGAAATTTCTGACTGGTAGGGAAGCGGGTCACTGGCGTAAGCGAAGCGACCATCGCGCTTGTTGGTGACGGTCACGTTCCGCAGCTTTTGGTTTTCGAGCTGTCGGATGTTGCCCGAGGTGAAGTCCAGCATGCATTCGTAGGTGCGCGTCTTCTCCGCGGTGGCCTGCAGGAGTTGCATCGGCTGAAGCAGCGGGTCCTTCCAGTTCCAGACATCAAGGCTGACCTTTTCATCTTCGGGGATTTCCTTTTCTTCAACGGGTTTTGGCCCGATGGGGAAGAAGAGACGGTTGCCACTTTCGCTCCAGTTGAGGGTTCCGTTTTCGGAGAGTTGGAATCCAGCATCGTTGGTTGGCGCTTGAACGCGGCGCAAATCCGAAGATTTGGCATCGAATGCGTAGAGCGACGGCGCTGGCTTCTTGGCGGCATAGTCGTCGCGGTCGGTGAAGTAGGCCAATCGGGCGCCGGTATTCGAGAGGGTCAATCGGCTGTATCGGCCTAGGCCCGCGGTGACTTTCGTCACTTTGCCAGACGTGAGGTCTCGGAGTTCAACCCGGTCGTTCGCGCCATCGGCTTCACTGAATGCCAAGGCAAGGTGCGCGCCGGCTCGGTCCCAGGCAAAACTTGTCGCTCGTTCTACTTGAGTCTCCTTTCCGTCCGAGAGGTTCAGGAGGACGTGCAAATCGCCAACCTTGTGGTCAGCTTTCTTCTTGGGTTTGTCGTCCTTTGGCGCATCGGGTTTCGGGGCATCTGCCGACTTTGGCGCGGCTTTTGCTGGTTCGGGCCGATAGAGAAGAAACTGTGAGCCTTCGGGTGCCATGGACCAGGAGGTCACTTTCTCGATGGTCTTGAGGCTCTCTGCCGTGAGGTTCACCCAGATGAGGTTGTTCTTTGGCAGGTCTTCTGGCTTTGCTTTGGCGGCACGAGCCTTCTTTGTGTCCTCTAGCGCCGGAATCTGGGTTGCAACCAGGTGCTTCGAGTCCTCGGTGAAGCGCCAAGTGGAGACGCGGGGGATCGAAATGATTTTGCCGGTAGCGACGTTTCGGATTTCGCCGAGAGCATCGCCTTCTTGGGGGCGATAGACGTAGGCGACCCATTTGCCATCATTACTGATGGAGACGTTCGCGAGCGCCCGCCAAGAGTCGTAAACTGAATGATCAAGGATCTTCTTCTGGGCATTTGCCGCAGAGGTGACGAGAATTGCTGCGCAAAAAAACCAAGCACGCGCCATTCGTTCACCATACCGAAAATAGGCATGGCGGTAGACATCTTAAGTTAGCTTCAGGTATCTTCTCATTCCTCTGTCGGGAGACACGAGGTGATTGAGATGGCGAAGATTTGTCAGGTAACAGGTAAGAAGGGAAACACCACGGCTAAGTTCATTCGGAACCGCCACTCCCAGGGCTGGAAGTACAAGGCCCCGCACAAGAACCGAACTCAGGAAGCAAACCTGCAGAACGTTCGGCTCAAGACGCCAACCGGCACCTACCGCCTCACGGTTGCAGCATCGGTCATCAAGTCGCCGATCTTCAACGCGGTCGCTTGCGGCCTCAAGCCCATTCCACAGGAATGGCTGAAGAAAGCTTCCTATAACGTTTGATGTCTGCTGCGTGACGCAGTTTTAAGAGGCAAGCCTTTTCTAGGCTTGCCTCTTTTCATTTAGATATCCCGCCGATTCGGGAGCTGTCGAGCTGCCCCAGATCGAAAGCGGAATGGGTTACTGGTACCCTTTATCGATGGATTTGGCCGAACTCAAGCAATGGGACGACGACGATTCGCCTAAAGAAGAGTGCGGCGTCATTGGGTTGTACACGCCGGGCCAAGAGGCAGCGCTCACGACTTTCTTCGGGCTCTTTGCCCTGCAGCACCGTGGGCAGGAAAGCGCTGGCATTGCCGTAAGCGACGGTAACCGCGTTCGAATGCACCGAGACATGGGGCTGGTCAGCCAGATTTTTACTCCTGCGATCCTCGAGACTTTGCCCGGACACATGTCCGTCGGTCACACCCGTTACAGCACCACGGGTTCGAGTTTGCTTCGAAACGCCCAGCCGATCTATTGCCAGTCGATGGTCGGCGAGATCGCGGTTGCGCACAACGGAAACCTGATCAACACCCGCGAACTTCGCGACGAGATGGAAGCGGCCGGGGAGCACTTTGATACCAGCAGTGATAGTGAGCTGATCGCTCGCATCCTCGTTGGAGCGCTTGCCGAGGGGCCGGAGAAGGCGGTCGCGGAAGTCATGCGGCGCTGTAAAGGTGCTTACAGCGTGACCGTACTCACCCCAAAAATGCTTTTCGGATTCCGCGATCCCGACGGTATTCGGCCGCTTTCGGCCGGAACGCGGGGCACTGGCTTCATGGTCGCGAGTGAGACTTGCGCCTTTGGTCCAGTTGGCGGAACGCCAACCCGGGAACTCGAGCCCGGTGAAATGGTGATTATTGATGCTGAGGGGATGCGATTTGCCCGGGGCGCGGCGAAAGCCAAGGCAAACATGTGCCTGTTCGAGTTCATCTATTTCGCACGTCCAGACTCCAACATGTACGGTGAACTGCTGTACGACGTCCGAGAGCGGATGGGGCGAAACCTCGCCATCGAGCACCCAGTAGATGCGGACATTATTGTTCCCGTGCCGGACAGCGGAATCCCTGCCGCATTTGGCTTTTCCAAGCAGAGCGGCATCCCTTTCCAAGAAGGGATGATGAAATCCCGCTACATTCACCGCACCTTTATTCAGCCCGACCAAGCACTCCGAGAGCTCGGCGTGCGAATGAAGCTCACTCCGCTCATCGAGCACATTCGCGGAAAGAAGATCGTGTTGGTGGATGACTCCATCGTGCGCGGAACGACGACGAAGCAGCTCGTGAAGATGATGTTTGAGTCGGGGGCGGTTGAGGTTCACGTTCGCATCACCGCTCCTCCTATCAAGTTCCCGTGCTTCTATGGCATCGACATGGCAAGCAAAGGCGAATTGGCGGCGGCACGAATGAATCTGGAGCAGTTGACGGCTGACCTCGAGGCGACGTCACTTGGTTATCTGAGCATTGAAGGCGCGGTGGACGCAGTGGGCGAAAATAAGCCCGGATACTGCTTGGCTTGCTTCAACGGAAACTATCCCATTCCGGTGCCCGAGGACATGACCAAGTTGGCTTTTGAGGATCCGCCCGAAGTTGGCGAAATGGCGGCGGTCAGCAAAGTTCAGCCTGCGCTGATTGAATAGAGCTATGCAACGGCGATTGGTGCTTCACCTCCCGAACTTGCCGTTGCACGACGTCCTGTTCGAGTCGTCGCTCGCCCGAAACTGGGCGGGAGAATCCGAAGTGCGTGCCCTGAACCCATTGTGGGAAGGGGCTACACCGGAGTTGAGTTACCTGGGCTTACCGACGGAAGTTGTCGTTGAGCCGGGAGTTCTTACGGTGGCGGCACTTAAGGCCGAGCCGCCGGCGAGGGCTTGGAACTTCCACTTGAGCCTACTTTCCGACGAGGCAGGCATTGCTCAGCGCTTGCCCTTCAAGCTGACCAGCGAGGAAGAAACGGCCATCAAGGCTAATTTGCCGCGGCTGAACACGAAAACGTTCACGTTCTTACCGGGAGAACAACTCGATCACGCGCTAGTCGTGGAATCGAACCTTGACCTAGGTACCACGCCTGCTGAGCAGATCGTTGGAGAGTCGTGGGCGTCGAAGTTGCCTGATGGCGATGGCGAGCAGCATCTTCGGGGCTACATTGACGCCGGGCTGAACATGCTTTCGGAGCTTGAATTCAACCGGATTCGACACGAGGAGGGCCAGCCAATTGTAAATCTGGTTTGGCCCTGGGGACATGGGCGGCGCCCTGACCTCCCGAATCTTGCATTCGAGAGGGGTGAGCCGAGCAAGGTACTTACAGACTCATTGCGGATGGATGGTCTTGCGCGGCTGGTTCGGCTGCGTCCGGTTCGCCAGGACTTGGGATCTGGTTTGCCATTTAAGTTTGAAAAAGCGCTTTCCCATTGCGATGGAACGACCACATACTTCGTTCTCGAGACGCCCGGCAAGTTTGCCGTAGATGCCATGTGGGAGGAGGTTGGCTGGTGGTTGCGTGAGCTGGATAACCGGCTGCTGAGTCCGTTGCGTGAGGAGCGGAAGGAGCGTCCGATGGATTTGCTTTTGGTTATAAGCGGGGCAGAGAAAGGTCTGGCGGTTCGGTACCGAACCTATCGCCCCGCAGAAAGTTCGGTTCCTTTCAGCTTGGAAACCGCCGAGGAAGCTAAGCCAATTGATGTTGGCGACCTCGTTCGTAACTTCCTTCGCGAATAGCGCCAGCGACGCAGGTATCCTCTTCTTTTGAATTGACACGCTTCCTCGTACTCAGCGACGGTTCCATTTTCGAAGGTCGCGCCTTAGGGGCGAGCGGGTCTACCGCCGGAGAGGTGGTTTTTAACACCGGGATGACCGGTTACCAAGAAATCCTCACGGACCCCAGCTACGCCGGGCAGATGGTGATTCTCACCTATCCCCTGATCGGAAACTACGGCATCAACGACGACGACCTTGAGTCGGACCGACTGCAGCCGACTGGCTTGATTGTTAAAGAAGCAGAATCCGCCCCGAGCAACTGGCGCTCGAATCGGAGCCTTGACCAGTTTTTGAAAGAGCGGAATTCGGTTGCCATCCAGGGCATCGATACGCGTGCTCTCACAAAGCAGATTCGGACGGCGGGAGTTACAACGGGAGCGATTGCCGATACGCTCGAAGCCGCGCAGGAAGCGCTTCGTCAGTCGTCGCGGTACGACGACCTGGACTTTGTTCCGGTTGTGTCCACGCCGTCGCCTTACCGATGGGGACGATCAGGCAAAGTTTCGATTGACGAGACGGAAGAGTCGGATCGCGTTCGGTTGGCGGTTTTGGACTGCGGCCTGAAGTTCAACATCCTTCGCCGCTTCTATCGAGAAGGCTGCGCGCCGGTTGTGTTCCCGCACTCGACTTCGGCCGAGGAGATTCTGTCTTGGAATCCAGATGGAATCTTGCTGAGTCCCGGACCTGGTGACCCTCAGCGACTTGAGCCAGTGATTGAAACGGTTCGCGAACTTCTAGGCAAGAAGCCAATGTTTGGCATCTGCTTGGGCAACCAGCTCCTTTGCCACGCGGTAGGCGGACGAACCTACAAGTTGAAGTTTGGACATCGAGGGAGCAATCACCCGGTGAAAGACTTGCGGTCGGGTCGGGTAACGATCACCTCGCAGAACCATGGCTACGCGGTCGACCCGCAGTCGCTGCACGGAACGGTTGCGAACGTCAGCCAGATTAACTTGAACGACGAGACGGTGGAGGGGATCGAGATTCCCGACGCGAACGCTCGGAGCATTCAGTACCACCCCGAGGCGGCGCCGGGGCCGTGGGATTCGCGACCTTATTTCCGCGAGTTCGTCGAGACAATGCGCCTAGTTCGGGCCTGATCCTTTACAATGTCCGCATGAATCGCATGGGGGCATTGGTTGTGGGAGCCGCACTGTTGACCGGTTGCGGAACGCTCGACGTGCTTGACGCCGAATCTTCGCCGCAAGAGACGGTCAAACCCAAACCCATGGAGAAGAAGTTTGCAATGGAGACGATCAAGTACAAGGGGGATCTCGGGCTGGATCTTTACTTGCCGGAGGCACCCAACGACGCCTTCAAGGTCGCCGCACCGGAGCTCATTGTTCTGATTCACGGCGGCGGATGGTCCACGGGGAAGCGGACTGATCTGGCTCAGCTTGCAGAGTTCTTTGCAGCGCGGCATTTCGCGGTGGCAACGATTAGCTATCGCCTTTCTCCCGCGGCCTACTGGCCAGCTCCGCTAGAGGACGCTCAGGCCGCGGTGAAGTTTCTGAAGGCGAACGCATCGAAGTACGGCTTCTCGACGCGCAGGATCATCGCTGGCGGCGAGAGTGCCGGCGGACATTTGAGCATGTGGCTCGGCGTGAAAGGCGACGTTCAGATGGTCCTTTCGATTTCTGGCTTGCACGACCTCAGCATAAAGATGACGCCGGAAGGAGAGAGCTATAAGATCGTGCAGAAAGCGCTTGGGCCGAAGTATCCGGCGGGGATCAAGGCATTCAGCCCCCTTAACTTTGTGACCAAGAAGATGTGTCCGACCTTCTTTATCCACGGCTTGAAGGATCCTTGGGTGCCGACCGAGCACTCTCAGGTGGCGGCGAAGAAGTTGCAAAAACTTGGGGTTCGGACGAAACTGTCACTTGTTCCTGGCATGGGCCACGGCATCAAACCGGACCTTGACGCCGAGAAATTTGCGTTAGAGGACTTCATTGAGTGGTATCACCAGTAACCCCTAGGTGCCTTTCGTGGACCTTTTTCAACCTTATCGCATAGAAGTTTGATCAAGTAGAGCGCTGCGAAGGAACAAAAGGCCGTGTAGGCAAAGTGCTTCGTGTAGAGCGAAACGCTGAAGATATCTTGCGCACGAGAGCCGAGAGCAAACCGCGTCGCTATGCTGGTGAATATAGATAGGAATGCAATCGTGACGGAGACGATGACCAGCTTCTTCTGTGAGCCGTCCGTCGGCTCGTATCGAGTAATCAACAGGCCACAAAGCGCAGCGACGGCCATCGTCAGCATTCTAGGCGAAGTGAGGCCAGACCAAGCGATTGTACGTCCTGAGATCAGCGGCTCCAGAATGAACGTGCAAAGTGCGGTTAGTAAATCAATGCTAACCACGGCGACGCCAATGGCGAGCACGCGATTCAGTGGGCTTCCCACCGCTTTTTAGTTTCAGCATCCGGATCCCCGAAAAAGAAGTGAAAATTCGTCCAAGTTGCGATGTTGCCTCGCTCGTCCTTAAATTCAATCGGTACGAAAGTTCGCCTGATCACGGCTCCTTCGTCGGTCACCCGAAGATAGGGGCCAACAAGATCAATGCTTTCTGAATTCGTCGAATGCGGAAAGTCCAGTGGCCAGATGTAATGGCCAACATTTGTAGATCGCTGCTGCTCTTCTTCAAAGTACTTTAAGGTCATTCGAAATGTAGCGATCGAGAAAAAGCTTATTCGATCCTTTGTGCCCCGGGTTCCGGGGTCCATTAAGCGCTGATACGCATTAGACATGCCGTCCGGAAAGTGGTCCAGTTTAGAGACACACTGCTCTGCCAATACATGCTTGGAGGAAATTAGGGTCTCAAGGGAGTCTGGGTATCTCCCATTGTTCTCAACATAGAGTTGGCTCGCTAACGCTATTTGATGCAGCTTAGCTTTATCTTCGGTGACAACTGCGCTTCGTTTTCCGGAGCCTAGAGTGGGGAAAAGGATCGCGGCAATGATCAAAATGATGGCGATCACCGCTAGGCACTCGACCAAAGAAAAGGCTCGCGGAGCCAGGCGAACACTGCTCTTTCCGTCCGCGAGTTCAGGTTTGAGGATAGGCATAGACACCAGAAACTATCGGCGCGGCCAGCGGAGCCGGAATGCCGCAATTATATATCATTGAAGTCAGGAATCCAAGCCAGGATTTTTCTATTTCGCTACCCACGTATACTGTAGCCCGATGAAAGTCCT
Organism: Chthonomonas calidirosea; assembly: GCA_945859975.1. Classification (GTDB taxonomy): domain Bacteria; phylum Armatimonadota; class Fimbriimonadia; order Fimbriimonadales; family Fimbriimonadaceae; genus Fimbriimonas. The sequence goes on along the minus strand of CAMAPH010000010.1, from coordinate 41,913 downwards.
TGTCATCGGCTCTGGGCCAATCGTCATTGGCCAAGCGGCGGAGTTCGATTACGCGGGAACCCAAGCCTGCAAGAGTCTGAAAGAGGAAGGCCACGAGGTGGTCCTCATCAACAGCAACCCGGCCACGATCATGACCGACCCTGGGGTCGCGGATGCGCTTTACATTGAGCCGCTGAATGTCGACTTCTGCGAGCGGGTGATCGCCCGAGAAAAGCCTGATGCGCTGCTACCGACCCTCGGCGGGCAGACCGGATTGAACCTGGCGACGCAACTTGAAGACGCCGGGATCCTAGAAAAATACAACGTTAAGGTTCTCGGAACTCCTCTCAGCGCGATCAAGAAGGCGGAGGATCGCGAGAGCTTCCGCAACCTGATGCGTGAGATCAAAGAGCCAGTTCCCGAAAGCTGGATCATCGGCACGGAAGACGATCTGCGCGCGGTGCTCGATGTCGTTCCTTACCCTTGCATCATTCGCCCGGCATACACGCTCGGCGGAACCGGCGGTGGAATTGCCAACACGCCCGAAGAGCTGATGGAGATCGGCCGGAAGGGACTCAAGCTCTCCATGAGGTCTCAGATCATGGTGGAGCGCTCGCTCCTCGGATGGAAGGAGATTGAATACGAGGTGATGCGAGACAAGAACGGAACCTGCATCACCGTTTGCAACATGGAGAACTTCGACCCGATGGGCGTCCATACCGGAGACTCCATCGTTGTTGCGCCAAGCCAGACCCTAAGCGATCTTGAATATCACATGATGCGCACGGCATCGCTCAAGATCATCAACGCGCTAGGAATTGAAGGCGGTTGTAACGTTCAGATGGCCCTGAACCCCGAGAGCTTCGACTATTACATCATCGAAGTCAACCCCCGCGTTTCGCGGTCTTCCGCGCTTGCCTCGAAGGCGACCGGTTACCCAATTGCCCGGGTTGCCGCCAAGATTGCCGTTGGCTTGACCTTGGACCAGATTCAGAACCAAGTGACCGGAACCACGGTCGCGGCTTTCGAGCCTGCACTGGATTACTGCGTCGTCAAGATTCCACGCTGGCCGTTTGATAAGTTTGCTGGTGGCGATCGAACCTTGTTCACCCAGATGAAGGCCACGGGAGAAGTCATGGCGATTGATCGCTCCTTTGAAGCGGCATTCATGAAGGCGATTCGCGGGCTGGAAGTGAAGAGCAAAGATCTTCGGCATCCCAAGTTCCAAGGGACGGACGCGATGTCGGACGAGGACCTTCGCTACGCGATCAAGCAGCCGACGGACGAGCGGCTCTGGGCGATTGCCGAAGGGCTGCGACGCGGATGGTCGGTGGATGAAGTGAACCGAACTTGCCGGGTGGATAAGTGGTTCTTGCGCAAGATTGAGCGATTGTTGGCGATCGAGCAGCGCCTCGTTCGGGCCGGCGAGACCCTCGGGCAAACGGAGCCCATTGCGAGCTTGATCCACGAGGCGTTTATCATCGGATTCCCGTCGCCAACGATTCGGGCCCTGCTCACGCAGAACGTATCAGATGAGCCGTTCCTTGAGCAAGTGCGACAAGAGGTCAAGCGTCAGCAGGTAATGCCGGTCTTTAAGATGGTGGACACTTGCGCGGGTGAGTTTGAGTCTCGGACCCCTTACTATTACGGCACCTTTGAGCAAGAGGACGACGCCGTGAGCCCGGCGCTGGCATGAGCCTCACCGTGATGCGCCAGCAATGGAGGCATCTGGCGTTTCTTCATTACGAGTTCGATCCGGCCCAGGTGCAGGCCACGTTGCCGGATGGTTTCCGGGTTCACACGTTTCAAAATCGGGCGTTTGTGGGCCTGGTGCCGTTTCGCATGATGAACTTGCGGCCAATCGGATTACCGGCCGTGCCAAAGCTCAGCCACTTTTTGGAAACGAACGTACGGACGTACGTGATTGCGCCGAATGGCCAGACCGGGGTTTGGTTTTATAGCCTCGATGCGGAGAGTCCAACCGCTTGCCGAATCGCGCGGGCGACTTTTGGGTTGCCGTACTTTCCGGCGAAGATGAGCCTGGTTCGGCGGGGGAACGAGTTTGAGTATCACTGCCAGCGCGGATCGATCTCCTCGAAGGTTGTGGTGAGCACGGCGTCGGAATTGCGAACCGCGTCTCCTGACTCGTTGGAAGCGTTCTTGTTAGAGCGATATCGCTTGTTCGCCGTACGGAATGGCGTCGTGATGACGGGGCTGGTTCGGCATGAACCGTATACGTTCTCGGACGTCGAGTCGGCTTTGGTAGAGGACGGGTTACTTTCGGCGGCGGGATTTCAGATCGCACCTGATCAGGCACCAATGCATGCGGTTTGGTCGCCGGGGGTGGATGTGCAAATTAGCGCGCCAACCAGACTTTCGGCCTAATCGTCGGACAAAATGAGCCATGCGCCTTCTCGCGGCTCTTATTTGTTGTGCAACCGCAACGCTCGCTCTGGCTGATCGGCCGATCACGATTACCGTTCTTCACAACAACGATCTGCACAGTCACCTAGAGCCGGTGAACATTAGCCGGAAGCCATATGGTGGCTACGCGAGAATGGCCACTCTCGTCAAGAAGTACCGCGCAGAGGACCCGAACCCGATCTTTCTGAACGCGGGGGACATTTTCCAGGGCACGTTGTTCTTTAACGTTTATGAAGGACTGGCTGACCTGGCCGCACTGAACGTGATTCGGCCGGATGCGGTGGCGCTGGGTAACCACGAGTTCGACCGTGGGATTCCGCCGATTGCCCGATTCTCGAAGAACGCGGCGTTTCCGGTCCTTTCGGCAAACCTCGATTTCTCCAAAGAGCCGAGTCTGAAGGACGTCGTTAAGCCTTCTACCGTGCTGAAAGTAGGCGGAGAAGAAGTCGGCATCGTCGGTGCGGTGACGGAAGATCTGAAAGCTATCAGTTCTCCTGGAGACACGGTAACGCTGAAGCCGATTGTGGCGAGCGTGCAGGCGGAGATCGATGCGCTTGTCCAGCGCGGGGTGAACAAGATTGTGTTGCTCACGCATATCGGCTATGCGGAAGACATCGCGCTGGTGAAGAAGCTGCGCCACGTGGACCTGGTGGTCGGCGGGCACTCTCACTCGCTGGTGGGCGACGCAACTGCGCCAGGATTCCCGGCATCGCGAGGGGACTATCCGACTGCCGTGAAGGACTCCACCGGACGGACGGTTTACGTTTTCCAAGCCTGGGAGTGGGGCAAGTTGCTGGGCCGCTTTAAGGCTGATTTCGACGACAAGGGCGAGGTCGTTCGGGTCTATGACGCCAAACCGATTGTGGTCGATGAAACCATTGAAGAAGACCTCGCGATGAAGTCGGTGGTGGATGCGCTGAAGCGGCCGATTGCTGATCTGGGCAACCAGCCGGTAGGTGAATCCAAGGACGAAATTTCTAAGGAGCCAAATGCGACGGGCGAAAGCCTGATGGGCAACCTCATTGCAGACTCGATGCTGGAAGCAGCGAAAAAGCAGGGTGCGGTGGCCGCATTTACGAATGCCGGCGGAGTTCGGTCGAGCATCGATGCTGGAACGATTACCTATGGCGAGGCCATTGGGGTGGTGCCGTTCAGTAACACCATCGTCTTACTCGAACTCACCGGGCAAGAGATTCTGGATAGCATCCAGTTCGGCGTCGGAAAGGGCGGACGATTGCTCCCGAGTCGCGAGACTTCCTACAAGGTTGTCGGCGGCAAAGTGGTTGAAGTCAAAGTAGGCGGCGAGATGCTTAATGTCGAAAAGAGCTACACCGTGGCGCTGAACTCGTTTATCGCCAGCGGCGGCGACGGGCACGAGGTTTTGAAGAACGCAAAAGGGAAGCGCGTCGATACCGGAAACCTGGATATCGACGCGCTGATTGCGTTTCTAAAAGCGAACAATCCGCTGGACCTGAAGCCAGAAGCGCGGATTGTTGAATCGCGTTAGAAGAGGCCTTCGATGCTAAGGTACCGCTCGCCGGTGTCGTAGCAGAAGGTGAGGACGGTCGCGCCGTCTGAGATTTCTGCGAGTTTGTTGGCGACGGCAGCGAGTGATGCACCCGAGGATGTGCCGATGAAGAGGCCCTCTTCCTTCGCCGCACGCTGGGCGTAGGTGAAGGCATCTTCTTCTGAGACCTGAATGACACCGTCCAGCAAGTCAACGTGCAGGTTGGACGGGATGAAGCCCGCGCCGATACCTTGGAGCTTGTGTGGAGATGGCGCGCCGCCGGAGATGACCGGGGACTTTTCGGGTTCGACCGCGAAGACCTTGGTGTTCGGGAACTTCTCCTTCAGAACCTCGGCGACGCCGGTGATGTGGCCGCCGGTGCCGACACCGGTGATGACGTAATCGACGCCCTCGGGGAAGTCGGCGAGGATTTCCTGCGCGGTGGTTTCGCGGTGGATAGAGATGTTCGCCGGGTTATCGAACTGCATCGGCATCCAGCTGTTCTCGGTGGCCTCGACCAATTCGCGGGCCTTTTCGATGGCACCTTTCATTCCCTTTTCGCGCGGGGTGAGCTCGAAGGTGGCGCCGTAGGCAGCCATCAGGCGGCGGCGCTCGATGCTCATGGACTCCGGCATAACGAGCACGAGGGGGTAGCCCTTGACGGCGGCGACCATGGCCAGGCCGATGCCGGTGTTTCCGGAAGTCGGTTCGATGATGGTTCCGCCCGGCTTGAGATCGCCCGATTTCTCGGCGGCTTCAATCATGCTGAGGGCGATTCGATCTTTGATGCTACCGCCTGGGTTGGCTCGCTCAAGCTTGATGTAGACGTTGACGCGGGGATCGAAGAGTCGATTGATCCGAACGTGGGGCGTGCCGCCGATGGTTTCTAAAACTGAGTTTGCTTTCATTGCTGTATGGTTGCGCCGCAATCGGCGAAAGTGAGGATTCTCAAATGAAATACTCCAAATCCCCGTCTTCGATTGACCGCCTGGGGCGAAATTCGGCATCTCGGCCTACGATGTTGAAAGGCGGGACCGACTTTGTCACCCAGGCATTGGCGCCGATGACGCAGTCGTGGCCAATCACGGTCTCGCCTCCGAGCACGGTGGCATTTGCATAGAGCACCGTGTTGTCGCCGATGGTCGGGTGACGCTTCATGTCGGCGAGGGCCTTTTGAACCGTGAGCGCGCCGAGGGTGACGCCTTGGTAAATCTTGACGCCATTGCCGATGACGGCGGTTTCGCCAATGACGACGCCGGTTCCGTGATCGATGCAGAAGGATCGGCCGATGATCGCGCCGGGGTGGATGTCGATGCCGGTTTCTCGGTGCGCTAGCTCGGTCAGCAGGCGCGGTAGGAGCGGGATATCTAGGCCGTGGAGCAAGTGGGCGACGCGATAGATGGCGATGGCGCGGAAGCCGGGGTAGGCGAGCTTTATTTCGTCGACGCTTTGGGCGGCGGGGTCGCCTTCGGCCATGGCTTTGGCGTCGAACTCAAGTTGCTCGATGAGGTCGGTGAGGCTGCCGAAGAAGGCGGTTTCGAGCTCGGCGTGGTCGAGGGTGATCTCGAGCGCGCTTTCGACCCGGTTTAGGAGTTCGGCAAAGTCTCCGCTCAACTGTGAGACGAGGGCCTCGATTTGCGAGACTTCACAATTGGCTTCTTCGGCGAAGTGTGGAAAAAGCAAAGCCAGCGTTTTTCGCCCGAAATCTTCCACATCCGCCCGAAAGCTGGGCGGGAAGCAGTAGGCCTCGCGTTGATTGACGAGGAAGGAGATCAGATTCTCGCTCACCGGCGTATTTTACGGTTGCTTTTTTGGGGGCCGTAGGGCCTAGGAAGGTTGATTCCGGCTAGGATTTACCGTAACGTAGTGATGTCCATGGTTCCATCCTCGCTTCCGGCCCAGATATCGCATTCTTTGGTATCCGTGCCGGGCGTTGGGCAGATTGCGGTTTCTAAGAGTGGACGTTTTATTGCCACGGCTGATACGTCGCTGGCGATTCACCTTGAGTTTGACGGGAATCGGCTTTGGAGCTCCGGACTGCGGTCGGAAAGTTGCTTGTTGCGGCCGATTGACCGGATTCGGGGGCTCGCTTTTTCTGACGACGACGAGCTGCTGATTGCAGCGATCAATGACTCCGTGGTCGCGTTCTCGATTGCCTCGGCGAAGGCGGTTTGGTCTTATACGCCGCCGCGGTCGTTTGGCTTTTTGGTCGTTTCTCCCCTTTCGGTTTCGGCCGGTGAAGGTCGGATTGCAGCTAGCTTTGATAACGGCAGCGTGGTGCAGTGGACCAGTGATGGCCGGATCGCGGTGATTTGGCATGCGAACGATGCGCCGCGGCAGTTGAAGATTGCGCGAGACGAGATTGTCGGGACGGACAGTTTTAGCCTGACCCGATGGTCGATGCACGCGAAGGTTCGGCGGGCGCGGATTCGGATGCCGGAGCGGATTTATGGCTTCGATGCTTCGGAGTCGCATCCTTATGCGGTGACGCGGTCTTTGCACTACGCCCACGTTTGGAACCTTGAGACCGGCAAGGCGGAGGCGAAGGTGGAAGTTGGCACCGGGTTGCCTTTGGTTCAGTGCCACCCAACGGAAGCGGCCTTTGTGATTGCCGACCGGGACCAGGTTGTGGCGCACCGGTTTTCGGGCGAAGAGATCGCCCGGTTTGACCTTTTTGGCGAGCGGCCGCTGACGATGAAATTTACGCCCGACGGGGCTCAGCTGCTGGTCGGATCGGCAGGTTCGAAGCTGTTGCGACTCCCTTGGTCGCCCGCGGTCGGGTAATCTTTTCCATCACGCGCTCGTAGCTCAGTGGATAGAGCATCAGCTTGCGGAGCTGGGGGTCGGAGGTTCGAGTCCTCTCGAGCGCGCCATTTTCTGAGTTTTCTTCCGCCCTCTTTCGCGGCTCAGAAATTTACTTATAAATGCTCCCGCCTTAGGGCCGAGTGTAGATTAAATTTCTCAATGCCGTGCGCGAGTACCCATGTTATAGGGCGCGGTGCGGACGAAAGTCAACCTACTTATTCAAGTTTTCGGTTGCCGAGACTCTCGGCTCAAGAATCTGTCGGGGCCAGAACGGCGCGAAAATCTTCTGGCGAATCGAAGATTTGAAGGAGCCTCATGGTGGGCTTGCTGGGCTTTCGGACGCCTTGCTCCCAACTTTGCAGGGTCTTGACGTTGACGGCAAGGAGGTTTGCAAACTGCGCCTGGCTCATGCGGCGGCGGGTACGAATGGCCGCAACCTCTTCGCCGGTGAAGGACCGACCGAGCGGTACGAGGGTTGTGGCGAGTTTAGCCTCGCCTCGGGCGTACTCGATGCCTTCGACAAGGCCCTGCTTAAGTCGCTGGGCGAGTGGCGCTCTCTTTGTATGGGATTTCATAGGCTTCCTCGTTTGCTTCGTGCTTTCAATTGATTGACGAGTAAATTGGCGGGATCGTGGTGCTACCGTTCCGTGTTCATACTCAGTCCTCAGCGGCTTGAATACTCAACGGAACCAACAAAATCAAAAAGAACAAAAAAGCTACCGAAGTTCACGAAACTTCCTCTAGAATAGTTTGGGGACGTCGTTCAATTGTGCGATCTGCGCGCGAAAGCCCATTTCTAACTTGGTATTGACCGCGGGATCGATCAAAATTGCTGGTTCATTAAGAAATCTTTAAGAATTCTGAAACCATTGCAAAAACTACTTGGCATTTAAGCGCAATCCCGATACAATGCGCGCATGTTCTGGGGGACATCGGTTTGGGTTGCATTGAGTCGTGGGTTGCACTTCGTGCTTGCGATGGTCGTGGGGTATTCGTCGGCTGCGGCCGGGATCAACAGTCTGTTGACCTCGCTTACTACGCTGACTCTTCAGTCAGGTTCGGATTACACCGATCCGGTGAACTCGCTACCGACTCGGCTGAACCCGGTCGTTCAGCCCGTCGCGCGAGGTGATGTTTATAACTCGGCAGATGTCCAAGATATTAGTACGGCCGTTTCGATCATCGCCGGTACAACACCGGCCTATCCCGAACCAGAATACAACCCAAATGCGCCGGAGGACACAAGCGACAACCTAGCACTGATCGGGCGTCCAGAGCCCCGACCCAAGGATGCCCCGCTAACGGGCATAGAAGCAACGGCACCGATTGGTCCTCCTGTGTATACGACCGGCGGGAGTGGGAGTACGGGAACCACGAGCACAACTGGGACCACCAGCACAACCGGAACTACAAGTACTACTGGAACCTCGAGCACAACTGGAACCACAAGTACGACCGGAACCACCTCTACAACCGGAACGACATCCACGACCGGAACCACCTCTACAACCGGAACCACCTCTACAACCGGAACGACTTCCACGACCGGAACCACCTCTACAACTGGAACCACAAGCACAACCGGTGGCACCGGCGAAGGCGTTCAAATCATCGAGCGCCCAAGCGGCCCAGGCGCTGCTTTCCCCTGGGAGGGCTCTCGGCCTGCGGGTGGATCGGATCTAGCGCCGGGATCCGTGAACATGCAGACAGGAAACCGCATGACGACGATTCCGATTGTCGGGTGGAAAGGCAAAGGCGGGGTGCCGATTGGGCTTACCTTGTACAACAGCGTCCAGGATCAAGGCGAAGTTGGAGTTGGGGAGAAGTGGCGCACCAACGTTGACTTCCGGCTCATTTTTGTTGGCAACGTCACGGAGGTTTCAAAGCAAAAAATCACCGCGTTCTATCCTGACGGTCGCCGACTCGTTTTCTCTCGCAACTACGGGGCAAATCCAGACCTTGACAATCGGTTCTTCCCTCCGACCGGCTTCTACGACATTATCTTCCGATACCAAAATGGCTACGTCCTGCGGACGAAATCGCAGATGACCTATGAATTCGATCGAAACGGCTATTTGACGAGCTATCGAGACCGATTCAACAACGCGATCACAGTTTCGCGCACGGCGGGTAACCCGAGACAAGTAGTCCTCAGCGATTCTTCGGCGCGCAAGATCACGATGACGTACTCCGGAACGAGCGCGATTGCGGTGCAGCGATTACAAAGCGTCACGGTTCCCGGAAACCGCGTGTGGGACTTCACCTACCAGTCAACGATCGCAGGGGCGGCGGCCGGAACCAAGGTCTTAACGCAGATCACTTATCCCAGCCTCAATGGTTCGCGACCGACGATCAGTTTCGATTATGACTTTGAAGATCGGATCATCAAAGAGACGGACGCATTAGGGAAGGAGTGGAAGTTTGACTATGATGCGGATGATAAGCTGATTAAGTTCCAGACTCCGCTCAAGGTGAACCACGTTGGCATTTCTGGAAGTACAGTCGTGCCTGCTCCGCAGACGTATAAGGTCAATTATCTGGCAGATTCGACGGAGTATGTGTTCCATCGTGGCGAAAAGATCACCGAGTATTACAACGCTGGGCTCCTTGTCAGCACAAAGGACGAGGCTGGATTCTACAATTCTTTAACCTACGACAACTTCTATAACGTTAGTACATCGAAAGACGGCCGGAATCAATTGTCCAAGTTTGAGTACGATCAATTTGGGAACGTCAAGAAGATTCAAGACCCAAGAATGGTCGCTTCGGGGAACTTTGCGAGCGTTACGTATAACACCTACAACGACCCTCTGACCGAGAAGAACGCGATCAATGCAACGACGACTTACGTTCGCGATGGCATTGTGGGATCGGTGACTCAAGTCAAGAACGCGCTCAACCAAGTGCAGGGGACCTATACCTACAATACAGATGGTAGCCTTGCGACCGCTTCGTCTGAGGGTGTCACGACCAGCCTAACTTACAACGCGCTAGGAGAGCTAACGCACGTTGCCACGCCTGATGGTTCAGTCACCGTGCAGTACGGAGTCGGTCATACCGTCGGGAAGCCCGTTCAACTCACCGACAACCGCAATCGCATCACGACGTTTGATTACGATGACTGGGGCCGGCTTATTGGGACCACCAGGAGCGATGGCGCGTCATCGACTACGAACATGAATGTGTTCGGGTGGGTGATGAGCACGATTGATGTGGAGGGGCGCCTGACAGCAGTCACCCGTGACGCAATTGGAAGGGTTCTCACGGAAACCAATCCGCGTGGAGATCAACAGTCCTTTGCCTACGATGAGCGTGACCGCCTGGTGTTGGTGACCAATGGAAGAGGCAAGACGACGACGTACACTCACTCACCACGCAGTGAAGTGACGAAAGTTCAGTTCCCGGATGCTCAGTACGAAGCTTATAAGTTTGACGGAAACGGAAACATGTCCCGAAAGATCAACGGGCTTGGTCAAGCAACCTTCTACGATCACGATGCATCGGACAACCTGATCGAAGTCGAGTACTCCACGTTGCCGACAACCATGTTCACATACGATATTGCCGGGCGACAAATGGCAATGTACGATTCCACGGGAACAACCACATGGAACTACGACGCCGATGACCGGCTGACTCAGCTGTCCACGCCTCAAGGAGTCATGACGTACCTGTACGACCAGTGGGGTCGGCGCACGAGCATGACCGAGGGCACGGCAGTAACTAACTACACCTATACGACCGACCGCTTAACTCGCATTGTGAAGTCGGTTGACGGGGTGGATACGTCGCTCGGCTACGACAGCTACGGCAGAGTCAACGCAAAATCGGACGGGGCAACAACGAGCGAGTTTGGATACGACGCTCTTGACCGGCTCAACTCCATTGTCCACCGAAAGTCTAACGACGCCTCGATTCTGCAGCAGGAGTCCTATGTGTACTCGCCTGCAGGTAACTTGCAGACGAAAACTGTGGGCGGGGTAACAACGACCTACGCTTACGACTTGGCAGACCAACTTCTGGGTGAATCTCGTCCGGGATATACGTGCATCTACACCTACGACGAGAACGGAAACCGGAAGACGAAGCAGCTCAACGGTATCACCGAGACCTATACGTACGATGATGCAGACAAGCTGTTGTACCGGCAGGTTGGGGGAGTGTATACGAACTACACCTACGACGCGGCGGGGCGGACGACTTCGATTTCTTCGGGTGGAACGGTTCGGACCTTCAACTGGAACGAGGACGACCGTTTGGTGTCTCTAGCCCGGACTGGGCAACCGACGACTTCTTATGTTTACAACGGCTTTGGGATGCGCGTTTCGAAATCCAATTCGAACGGAAGCCGCATCTACAAGCGCGATGGCGCTCATGTGACGGCGAGTGTGCTTTCGGACAGCGTGAGCACTATGGTTCCGGGGATTTCGGAGCGGAGTGGCGGGACGACTCGGCACCAACTTGCAGACTACTTGGGATCGGTGAAGAAGCTGACTGCGGCGGGTTCAATGACGGACTCGATGGAGTACGACGCCTTCGGTGCGGCGGTTAGCAGGACGGGCACGACGAACACGCAGGCTGGGTTTGCCGGCGGACTGGGCTACCAGACGGATGCCGAGAGCGAGTACCAGCTACTAGGACATCGCTACTATGACCCGGCAACGGGTCGGTTTCTTACGCGCGACCCGATTCGGGATGGGCGCAATTGGTATGCTTACGTGGACGGTAACCCTGGAGCTTTTGTTGATCCAGAGGGCCTTGGAAAAGTTGGATACTTCATTAAAGCGGTCAAGTTTATTGGGAATTGGATGCGGCACGAAGCTGGAAAGCTAACAATAAAGCAGGCAAAACAGGCAAGAAAGTTTGGCAAGAACGTCAAAGTATTTTCAAAGGATCCGAAGAAAGCGCGTAAGATCGCTAAGGAAATTGAAGACTCGGTGGATGGAAAGACACTAGAACATGGACCGGGCCATAAATCCAATCGTGACTATGACAAGGACGGTCATTTTCAGACCGAGAACAAAAAGGGACACACATTCTACAACCCTTCCTTTGTCGTGCCATTTGCGGACCTTGGCTATCAAGCGCAAAAGCGAGTCGGCGGAGGAACGGGAGGGAATCTGCTTCGTCAAGCGATCAATTTGATAAATCCGTTGGCTGATGCTCAGGATGTGATCGACTTGTTTGGCGGTCATTGATGACGAGATTGCCTCTGCGCTCTTCGGGGTTCCCGTGGCAGTATCTTTGGTATATGGACGAGCCGAACCTGTCAGAGGAGCGCCTCTTATTGCTGAATCAGATATTGACTGATTTAACTAATCATCCCACGCAATACGATGGTTTCGAAAAATTCAGTCAACGGGGCCGCCAAGAGTATGTATATGCTTCACTCGCCTCATGGATAAAGGAAGCGATGCGCTGTGCCCGAGATGTGTACCATTCTCATCCGGCGGAAGAAAAGTATATTGACTATGGCATTGCAATTTACTGCGAAAATAACCTGCTGGAGATCTTTCCCGTATTTACTTATGAATACGACGGATTGTCATGCGCTTTTGAGCCAAAGCAAGATGTCTACTGGAACGGGCGGGAGTTCCGAATTCATGGAATTAAGATGACAAGCCTTAGCCGCTGGGCTGAACTCTATTGGCAGGAAGAGATAGAGGTAGTTTGAATGAATCGTTCCCGATAACGAGCATTGAATCAGCATCTATTTTAAGATTTGCTGTAGGCAATGCATGTGATTATGCAGTAGGTATTCATTAGAGTCAGAGCGAACTAGATTGAATAGTCAAACGACAGATTCAAGTGTCACTTATGGTGTAGTGGCTGCAAGTGTTGTTGCAAGGAAAGGCGATTTGAGGATACTGGAGAGCCAGAAAGGGTTGGTTTGGAAGAATTCCTAGGCGACCATAACTCATGACTCTTGATACAAAACGTGGGAACCAGGCTCTTTCTAGGATGAATTTGATCAAGTTAGCTTTGATTGGTCTCGGGATGCTGATTTTCGATGCGGTAATCTTCCATCTAGGTACCGCAGAGGTAGCGGTGCTTGAGCCCAAAACAGGGATTCTGGTGAATGGCAGCATTAGAGCGGACGGGAAGGTTGTCAGATCGACTTTTGGCGACTTAATAGTTAGCGCACACTTTTTCTACCTCTTATAGTTGCATCCGAACAGATTTGAGTTTTTTCATTTGAGTCATCAGTACAAGGAACTAGGTCCAAATTTGATCCGGCCCTTGTTCGATGAAGAACTACAGGTAGCGGCGCCAGGTTTTGAACCGATACCGGATTGGAAACCTATGCCCAAGTTGAATCGGGACGGACTAGAGTTTAGAGGCTGGAAGAATGCGCGTATTGAAGTCAGAGGGCTCTGACGCACGATGGTTCCGGGGTTTTTTGAGCGGAGCGGCGAGGTGACCCTTCAGCTGATCGAGGACTGCTGAGGCAAAACGACTCTTTCCCGCTCGAACCGCACCAGGTCCAAGCTGAACGCGATGAATGCGGGGAGCCAGATGATGTCGTTGGTGAGGTTGATCCAGCCGAAGGACCAGGGGAGGTCGCCTTTGAGGGCGGCGAAGACGAGGCCGATGGGGCCGAAGAGTTTTCCGGCGAGGCCGACCCAGACGAATGGGCCGTAGCGGACGGGGTCGCGGGCGATGAGCCAGTAGCCGAGCGCATACACTCCGACCACCATTCCCATGCCTTGCCAAATCGGCAGGTAGTTGGGCGTCGGCAGGTTCAGAATCTTGAAATAGCCTTCGGGCCAGAGGACGACAAACGCGCCCCAGACCGCGTTATAAATCGCCGCCGCATAGAACCAGGCCGAGTATCGCTTCAGTTTTTCCATGATCGGTGCTCTTTGCTACTTCCTTGAAGTCTACGAGATTCCGGCCAGAAGCTCCCCGGGGCGGGAGGACCGGCAGCTGCGGGCTTCTTCCGGTTGCGCGCCTGAATCGCTAGAATGGGGTCAGCAAAATGCGCATCAACTTTGTGTTAGTTGACTATGAGAACGTGAGTTCTCTCGACCTTAGCAACCTTGATCGGGAGGACGTACGAGTGATCGTATTTTTGGGGCCGAACCAGGTTAAGCTGCCCGCAGCGCTGGTTCTGCAGATGCAAGCGCTTGGGAGTCGAGGAGAGTACGTTCCGGTGAGCGCCGCTGGGCCTAACGCGTTGGATTTCCATATCGCGTTCACGATGGGCGAGAGGAGTGGCCGGGAGCATCCGGTGTTCTTTCACATTATTTCGAAGGACGCCGGGTTCGACCCTTTGCTCACATACATGAAAGGCAAGAAGATTCTGGCCGCGCGGTACTGCTCAGTCTCGGACTTGCCTTGGTTAAAGCCTGGTGCGCCGAAGACGACAAAGGAAAGAGTGGAGGCGTTTGCCGCGAAGGTGAACAGTCCAAACGGGACCAAACCTCGGACGGAGAAGACGCTATCGAATGCGATTCGGGCACTGTTTCAGCCGTTGATCACGGACGAAGAGGTCGCGGCGGTTCGGGCGGCGCTAGTGGCGAAGAAGGTCTTGCAGATCACGGATGGAAAGGTGAGCTACCCGGTGGTTGGTCCTTCCGAGACGTAGGTGCGCTAACGCTAGCTCTTGGTTGCTTGAGATTTGCAGAACACAGTCCAGGCGACGGCGCAGATGGTGGCCATGATGGCGTACGGGGACGCCGTGCTACCGACATTGAAGGCATTTTCCATCACGGTATCGGTCGGTCTGGAGGTGTCGGCGCTGAACGCGGTTGGAATTGCGAGCGTGAGTCGGATGAAGAACACCAACCCTGCGATGCCGGTGACGAGCCAGAGCCCAACGGCGATCACCCAAAGGACCGTTTTCACAACAAAATTCGCCTTCATTGGTCTCTCGGACAGTTTGCCTTTGTTGGGGGTTCTGCCGGTCCGAGAAAACTACGACTTGGTTGACGATCCCTACGCTAAAGTCAAACCGAATCGTCAAAACATCATCGGACGATTGCAGGGCGAGTCCGAACTGTTGACCTAACTAGCGCTGCATAAAACTACTTGTACTGCTCGAAGAAGGCTTGGTTGACCACGTAGACGGTTTTGGGCTCAACCCCAAGTTCCAATCGCTGCATCATCTCGAACAGGCGTTCTCCGTCAACAAGTTCAACGGGAGGCGCACCGTCACGAATTGCCTCGCGCTCCGCCTCTGTGCTAAAGGTGCCGGTCGTGATGATAATGCCCTTATCTGATCTTCCGGTCATTGCCCCTCGAAAATCCCGCACCGCTCCGGAACCTACCGTTCCGGCGTACTTTTTGCACTGGAACAAGACTCTGAACGAGAGCAGCTCATTTAATTCCAATATGCCGTGGCCGTCGATGCCGCCGTCACCAGATCTTCCCGTTACCACCACTTTTGTGAAGCCTGCCTTTCGCAGTAGAAGTTGTGAAAGTCGCTCAAACCCACCAGGACTAAGGCTCTGCAAAACCTGGATAAGCGTCTGACTCGTGTCAGCCTGTACCTCCTCTTCCGGTCCCGAATCGGCGTCCTGTTCTTCCGATTCTTCTGGTTGTGCCGCCCGCCCAGCGTTGCTTTCTTGACGTCTCTTCGCATTCCATTCTCGAGCCAGCTCGTTCGCTTGCTCTAGCGTCAAATGCTTGTTCCGTCCGGCTTCGGTCAGCGTCCAGACTCCCTTAGCCGCTCCACCGATGAAACCGAACGCGCGCAATCCGCTTGCTGCCCATTCCATGTGGTTATGCACAACAAGGACGCCAGTCTTTTCGTAGCGCTCAGCCAACTTCTCGGCTGGGATTCCCATGAGTTCTGCCGTTTTTTCCTTGGCCTCCGAGCGATGAGCTGAATCACCAAGCAGACGTAGTGCATCTAGGAGCGGCCCCATGTAGGTTGCGAATGCGACGCCTCTTCGTTCTCTTCTCATTTCGTTTCGGGTTGGTTGACAGTATCGGTTGAGTTGGACCTAGGGATTTTTCGCCCGAAATCGTCAGCCTGTCCTAACTGGTCAGCGTTATGATATCTGCTTCAGTAGAATGGAACTGGTTCAATCGATGAAATTTCGCCCCATTCCATCGATAGTCCCCGCGAAGATTAAGAGAACGTTAGGGCACCACCGCCTGAACTAAACTGCGCTCATGGCAGACACTTCTCGAAGACAGCTTCTCCTCGCCGCCGGGGCCGCGGCGACTGGACTGCTCGTGCAGCCGGCGATGGCGCTGGCTCCGAAGCGGCGGGCTCTCCGCGTGGCGCACATGACGGACTTCCACATTCAGCCGGAACTCTCGGCAACTGAAGGGTCCGCCAAGGCTCTGAAGCACGCGATGGGGCAGAAGCCGAAGGTCGACCTGATCCTTGCGGGCGGCGACCTCATCATGGACGCCTATGCGCAGACCGAAGCGCGGACGAAGACGCAGTGGGACCTGTTCACGAAGGTCACGAAGGCGGAAACGAACGTGCCGATCAAGCCCTGCCTGGGTAACCACGACGTTTGGGGTTGGAACAAGAAGGACAGCAACACCACCGGGTCGGAGCGGCAGTGGGGCAAGCGCTGGTTCACGGACCTCTTCGAGCTTCCGAAGCCTTACTATTCGTTCGACCAAGCGGGCTGGCACTTTGTGGTGCTCGACAACATTCTGTTGACGCCGGACGGCTACAACGGACTGGTCGAACCGGAGCAGATGGAATGGCTGAAGCAAGACCTGCAAAGCACCAACAAGCCGACGGTCATCACTAGCCACATTCCAATTCTGAGCATCACGCCAGTCGCCGGGGCCTACGATAAGACGAAGGGCGATTGGACAGTCGGCGGAAACCTGATGACCAAGAACAGCGACGACCTGCGAACCCTGTTCGGCCAGCACAAGCACGTCAAGATCGCCCTCAGCGGCCACATCCACATGGTCGACCGAGTCGACTTCAGCGGCGTGAGCTACATGTGCGGCGGCGCGGTTTGCGGCGCATGGTGGAACGGCGCCAACGGCGGATTCAACCCCGGCTACCGCGTGCTCGACCTGTTCGACGACGGCTCCTTCGAGACCCAGTACATCGAATGGGGCTGGAAGAAGTCGTAAATTAGGCCAGTCCGAGCGACGGCAGGATGAGATAGAGGCAGGCCACGATGACGACGAAGGCAACGACGTCGAGAATCAGGCCTGCCTTCACCATTTCCTTCGAGGGCACGAGGCCAGAGCTGTAAACAATCGCGTTCGGCGCGGTGCTCACTGGCAGCATGAAGCCGAAGGACGCGCCGATGGCGACGCCGAGGGCAGGGGGAATGACGCTCACGCCGGCACTTTCCGCAAGACCGATAGCGACCGGAACCAGGGTCGTAGCAGCGGCGGTGTTCGAGGCGAGCTCGCTCAAGACGATAGCGGCAGCGGTGCAAAGCGCCGTGATGGCCCAGACGGATTTGGCGCCGGCAGCGGTGGCGGCAAGCTGGCCGAGATCTTTGGCGAGGCCGGTTTCGAAGAGGGATTGACCCATCGCGATTCCGGCGGCGAAGAGCAAAATGGTGCCCCAGTCGATGGTGGCGGCTTCCTTCCAGGTGATGGCGCGGCCGAAATCGCGGTCTTTACACGGAATTGCGAAGAGGAGCGCGACGGCTAGGAGAGCGGGCACGGACGGCGGGACGCGGGTTTGGAGCAGGGAAGTGAGCTCATGCTTTTTGCCGAGGGCGAGTTCGAAAAGGTCGGGGAGCATCCAGCCCAAAAGCGCAACCGAGAACGCGGCGAGGACGGCTTTTTCGCTCGGCTGCAACTTGCCCATGGATTCCTGGCCTTCTTCGGCGACCTTGGCCGCGCCGGAAGTATTTGGCGCGTTTTTGCCGTAGAGCACCCAAAGAATGCCCCAGCATGCGGCCAGGGTGACAATGGTGATGGGCATGCCGAAGGCCATCCACTGGATGAAGCCGATGCGGGTTCCGGTGGCTTTTTCGATGAGGCCGATGCCGATCAGGTTGGGCGGGGTTCCGACGGGGAGGCCGACAGCGACGCTGGAGGCCCAGGTGAGCATCAGCATGACGGCGATGGCGTAGGGCTTATCGAGCCCGCGGGCTTGGATGGCGGAAAGTAACGAGAGGCCGATCGGCAGCATCATCGCGGTGGTCGCGGTGTTGCTGACCATCAGCGAGAGCACACAGGGGATCAGCGCAAGCGCCCAGAGCAGGGCCTTCGGAGACCGGTTAGCCCACTTTTGGACGAGGATGAAATAGGCAAACCGGTCACTGAGGCCGGTGAGTTCCATGGCTTTCGCCAAGATGAAGCTGCCGATGAAAAGTGGAACGATCGGATCGCCGTAGGCGGCGAAGGCGATCTTTTCGCCCGCTCGCCCCGTGAGGACGAGGAGGGATGTGCTCAGTAGTGCGGTCGCGGCGATGGGAATCGGCGCGGTGATCCAAAGGGAAACGGTCAGCGCGAAGAGGGCGCCGATGGACGCCTTTTCGCTGCCAAACCCGGCGAGTGCCCAATATGCCGCTCCGGCCATGAGGATGGGCACGAGCCATTTCTTCATCGTGTTCACTATAACGGATTGGGCCGAAATGCACGGAGGCTGATACCCTGCTAGGGTATATTCTGACTATGAAGCGAATGAACTTAGACCAACTGGGGGCGGTGGCGAGTACCGTCTGCGCGGTTCATTGCCTGCTCACCGGTTTGGCGTTGGGTTTGCTCAGCGTCGCGGGGCTTGGGTTTGTCGCTTCAGAGCCGGCCGAGTACGTCTTTCTCGGGGTGGCGGTGACGGTTGGCCTAGCGGCCCTGATTCATGGTCACCGGCGGCATCACAGCATGATTCCAGCATGGATTTTTGTGCTGGGGATCGGTTTGCTGATTGTGCGGCAGTTTGCGTTTCCGCATTCGCACGATGGCACAGAAGTCGCTTCCGGCGGAGAGCTCGCCAAAACGGTCGTAAGCGTAACTGCGGGGCTGGCGCTAGTGGCGTTTCACTTGGTGAATCAGCGGATGCAACACCAGTGCGGTGGGAAGCACTGTTCCCACCAACACTGATTGATCTTTAGGCCAATGCCATTGGCATGATGACGCAGAAGTATTCGCTGTCATCTTCGGCCGGTCGGAAGACGGCGGGCCGTGAACTCTCGGTCATTTCAACCCGAACTCCCGGGCCATCTACGGCGCCAAGGAAGTCGGTGACATATTTGCCATTGAAGGCGATTTCGAGGTCGCCGTTGGAAGGAATCATTGGGATTTCTTCCTTCGCTTCGCCCTTCTCTTCGCTGCGGGCGGCGATGACGATCTGGTCTCCATCACCCTTGAATCGAACGCGGTTGGCGTTGTCTTGGGCAAGGATCATGGCGCGGCGAACCTTTTCGTAAAGCTGGTCGCTTTCGACACTCCAGGTTCGGGTGAATTCGCTCGGGACAACTCGCTCCCAGTTCGGATAGGTTCCGGCAAGGAGCTGCGAAACGACGGTGGCACCGGTCGATTCGACGCCAACGCGGGCGGAGTCGAAGCTGAGGGTGATCTCGATGTCGTCGGCCAGCGGCAAGTTCTTAATGGCTCGGAGAGCTTTATCGGGAACGATGGCCGTGACTTGGCTTCCGATTCCCGGCTTCGAAATCCGTCGGACGGCGAGGCGGTGGGTGTCGGTGGCGACGAGGGTCAGGATGTCTCCGTTGTAGGAGAACAGAACACCGGTAAGGACCTGTCGGTGGTTATCCGTGGAAACCGCATAGGCGACGGAGTCGACGGCTTGTCGGAGTTCGCCGAGGGGCAGCTTCAGTTCGGCTTCACCCATAAAGACGGGGACGTCGGGGAAGTCTTCCGCTTCCAGGGTCGGGAGTCGGTATTCCGACTTCGACTGCACAAGCATGGCGCCGTGGTCGGGGAGGGTGAACAGCTCAAGATCGCCATCTGGCAATTGGCTGACGATTTGGGTGAGGGTTTTTGCCGGCAAGCAAAGTTCGCCTGGATCCTCCACCAAACAAGCGACGTCTCGTACGACCCACATTTCGCCATCACAGCCGGTGATCGTGATACCGGTTGGGCCGGCTTTGATCTTCAGGTGCTGAAGGATGGAGACGGGGGTGCGAGAGCTCGACGCAGCATTTGCTGCGCTAACTGCTTCAAAGAATTCCTTTCGAGGGCATTGAAACTTCATAGAAGTCGGGTTTGTTTGGTTTGTTGCCGGGTTCGCATGAGATCGCTTAGCCTTGCATTGGCAGTTGGTACTGCATATGGATTGGGGTGGCCGCACGTGGTTCGATATTTCCGCCTCGGGCGTAAATCTTCATGAGCACACGTTGGTAGCTTTCTTCGGTGAACTCCGGACCGGGATCGTTTTTGAGGAGATCCACGGTTTGTCGAAGGGTTGACATTTCGTGTGAAAGTTCCGCGTCATTGAACGCGACCATTTCTAGTTCTTCGTTCAATTCTTTCGGGAGTTCTCCCCCGGCGTACAGGTCTACGAGTTTTTTATGTAAATCAGATTTCATGACGTACCTTCCATGAGGCTGCCCAACTTATCTCGGAGGGCTTTTCTCCCTCTGTATAGTCGGCTTTTCAGCGCCGGAACACTAATCTCTAAGATGTTTGCGGCTTCTTGCGCACTAAGATCTTCGAGATCGCACAGCACCAGCGGGTCTTGATACTCCTGCGGGAGTTGGTTGAGGGCGGCGTGAACGGTAACCCGTAAGGTTGTTCGCTCTTCTGATCCCTCAAGTGGCGTGTCGGGCGGCAGCTCCAGGAGCTTGTGTTGCCGCAGCTTATCGATGCATAAGTTTCGAGCGATTCGAAAAAGCCACGTTTTAAACGCGCCATCAGCTCGAAGCTCTGCCGAACGTCGTAACACTCGCAGGAAGGTTTCCGCCGTTGCATCTTCTGCGTCGGTTCGGTTGCCCAGGAAGCGGTAGGTGAAGCGAAAAATTCGCTCACCATAAATCTCATATATTTGGCCAAGCGCGTTCGGATCGCCTTCGGACAGAGCCTTAAGCAATCGTTTTTCGGCCAGAGATTCTCGCGGTGCGTCATTCGGCATAGGAAGGACGAACGCTCCGATGTGATCGGTGCGCGGGTTGGTAGTTTAACATGATGACGGCCCTGCCGAAGCACGTTGTCTTCGGCAGGGCCCAAATACCGGCAATTTCTGTTACTTGCCTGGGTTGGGCACGAGGTTGGGGACCTCGGCGATTTGGTTTTGCTTTAGCTTTCCGTTGGTCTCTATGAAGGCTGCGATGACCTTTGACAGATTCCGTAGCTGGGTGTCGAGGAGGTCGTCGAGCATTTTGTAGACCTCGCGCGACTGGGCGGTCGGGCGACCAGCGCCAGATTGGACCACGTTCATGAGCGCGCCGATTCGGTTGTTCAATCGAATTGGGTAGTTCAACGGGTCTTGGCCGCTGCGGTTCTTGGTCTGGTAGATCGCTTCCTCAATTCGAGTAAGCATTCCCGACAGGTCGTCGATTTCCTTGACGATTGGCGTGAGCCCCTTCGCGGAGGCTTCGGTCTTTTTGGCGGCGAAAGCGTCCCGCACTCGGCGGATTTCGAGGACAGCGTTGTTCGCGTCATCGGTCCGCTTGGCGATTTGCTTCAGGAGTACGTGCTTCTCCTGCAGGTCCTTTTCGGTAGCGGGGATCCGCGGGTCGTGCTTCCAATTGAATTTGGCCGATTGCTTGACGCCATCGACGGTCAGGTGAACCATGTATTTGCCGGGGGGCATGATGAGGGAGCTTGGGAAGGCGCCCCAAAGGATCATGCCAGGGACGGATTTCCACGACGATTCTTGCAAGAACGCAGTGGTTCGTTGGAATCCAGGCTCGCCTGATGCACCAGCGGCGGTCTGGAAAACCTTGCCGTCGGGGCCAGAGAACTCGATGGTGATCTTGTCTGCTTTCTTCGGCAGGTAGTAGCTGACGATGACGCCGCTAGGAGGGTTTGCTCCCGCGCCGGCGGCGGCATTTCCGCGTCCGCCCCATCGGACGGCGTAGCTGTCTCGCGGGGCAAAGAGGATGGGTTTGTCGAGCTTCTGGCTTGGTGCGAGTTGCTGAAGCGGCGAGAGGTCGTCGAGGACCCAGAACGATCGGCCGTGGGTTGCGGCGATGAGGTCATCGTCTTTCCAGGCGAGGTCGTGAACCGGCACGACGGGCATGTTCAGGGCCAGCGACTGCCAATTCGAACCGTTGTCGAAGCTGACGTAGATGCCGATTTCGGTTCCGGCATACAGGAGGCCGGGACGCTTTCGATCTTCGCGAATGACGCGAAGGAAGGCGTTGTTGGGCAGGCCGTTTGTGATGGACGTCCAAGTTTTGCCGAAGTCGTCGGTTCGGAAGGCGTAGGGGCGGAGGTCGTCGTTTTCGTGGTTATCCACGGCGAGGTAGGCGGTTCCGGCTTTGTGCGGTGATGGGTCCACCATGCTGATGAGCGCCCAATCGGGGACGCCTTTCGGGGTGATCTTAGTCCAGGATTTTCCGCCATCTTGGGTGATGTGGACTAAACCGTCGTCTGATCCAGCCCAGATGGTGCCGCGCTTCTTGGGCGATTCGGCGACGGTGAAGACGGTGCCGTAGTACTCGACGCTCGTGTTGTCCTTGGTGATTGGTCCGCCCGATGGGCCCATCGTGCTGGGGTCATTCCGGGTCAGGTCGGGGCTGATCTTGGTCCAGCTCTGGCCGTTGTTCGTGGTTTTCAATACGAATTGCGAGCAGGTGTAGAGGAGGTTTGGATCGTGCGGCGAGAAGACGATTGGGTAGGTCCACTGGAATCGCTGAACGAGGTCGATGGCGCCGTGACCCATCGGGTTATCTGGCCAAGGGTCCACGCTGCCACTTTGGTCGGTCCGATGGTTGATCCAGCTTAGGTCGCCACCGTAGCTTCCGCCGAAGACCAAATCGGGGTCATTCGGCTTCGCGGCCACGTAGCCGCTTTCGCCGCCCGCGGTACTGGTCCAATCGGTGAGGCCAATTCCGTTCCCTTGCGTTCGGCTTGGGATTCGGATGGTGCTGTTATCTTGCTGCGCGCCGAGGATGCGATAGGGGAAGGCGTTGTCGGTGCTGACGTGATAGAACTGGGCGGTGGGGAAGGTTTGCTCCGTCCAGGTTTTCCCGCCATCGGTGCTGACGTTTGCTCCGCCATCGTTGGCGTTGATCATGCGGAGTGGATTGTCAGGCGCAATCCATAGGTCGTGATTGTCGGAGTGCGGCGTTCTTAGGCCAGAGAATTTCTTGCCGCCGTCGGTGCTTTTACCGGCGCCGACGTTGAGGACATACAGTCCCTCTTTTTCCTTTGGATCGGCGTAAACGTGGGTGTAGTACCAGGCGCGCTGTCGCCAGTTGCGGTCGTCGTTGACCTTCTCCCAGGTTTCGCCGGCGTCGTCAGACTTCAAGATTCCGCCTTCGAGGGCTTCGATGATGGCGTAGTAGCGCTTCGGGTCGACGGGAGAAATGGCCATGCCGATTTTGCCGTGGACGCCTTCGGGCATTCCTTTCTTTCGGCTGAGGTCGGTCCAGGATTTGCCGCCGTCGGTGGATTTCATCAGCTTCGATCCAGGGCCGCCGCTGTTCATGGTGTAAGGGCTGCGCCAGGCTTCCCACATCGCGGCGAGGATGGTCTCAGGATTCTTCGGATCAAGGACGATGTTCACCGATCCAGTTCGGGCGTCCCCGGGGAGGATGTGCGCCCAGGATTTTCCGCCGTCGATCGACTTGTACACGCCTCGGTCGTAGCTGGGCTTCACCTTCGGGTGGGCATAAATGTGGCCGAGGGCGGCGACGTAGATGACGTCGGGATTTGTTGGGTGGATCACGACGCGGGCAATGGATTGGGCGGCTTCGAGGCCGATTTTCTGCCAGGTCTTACCGGCGTCGGTGGACTTGTACACGCCATCGCCATGGGAGATGTTGCCGCGGATGTCTCGTTCACCGGTGCCCGCGACAATGATGTCGGGATTCGAGGGGGCAACGGCAAGGGCGCCGACGGAGGCTGTCTTAAAGAAGCCATCGGAGACGGGCTTCCAGGATTTTCCGGCGTCGGTGGTCTTCCAAACTCCGCCACCGGTGGCGCCAAAGAAGTACTCATCTGGGCGCTGGGTGCTGCCCGCCACGGCCAAAGAGCGTCCGCCCCGGAACGGGCCGATTTCTCGCCACTTCAGACCGCCAAATGCATCTGGAGAGACGGTCTGCGCTCGCGCCGAGGCGCTGAGGGCAACGAGGGAGACGATTCCAAGAACCGGAATTCGCGTGAAATGACGATGAACGCCCATCGCGGAACGTTACCGCAAGCTGGCAGATCAGTCAACTACGGGCAGTTCGAAAACGCGGACCGTCGGTGCCGAAGTACCAGATCCGTTCACAACTCCACCGACGACGACGAAGTAAACCTTGCCGCTCTGGAAGGTCAGCGCTGACGAAGCGTAGACGAGTTCGGAATCGTTTGCTCTTGCTTCGTAGGTGTAGGTCCCGGTGTCAAGGGTCAGCACCTTCGCCTTCGAGAACTCGATGTCGTTAAAGGGGAAGCGGGGCAGATCGCCGTCTTGGAAGTCGATGTCCGGGCTCGGAAACTCTGCGGGACCAACGAGGGCGTTGAGCACGAAGACGCGGGCTTTGCTGCCGTTGGGCTCGGCGCGATTGACTTCAAATAACCCGATTCGCGGACGCTTTTCGAACTCGGTGCCGAAGTTTTTGATGCCCATGCCCGCCACGATGTACGAGGCGTTGGAGTTGAAAACGTTGGCGAGGATGTCGAAGTCCTCGACGGTGCCCGTTTCCTTGATGGCGAGGTCTACGTCGGCCGGCTCAATGGAGAAGAACGCAGTGTCGGCAAGGTAGGCAGACGATGTACCGGCAATGAGTCCGTTAATCTGGGTTTCGAGCGTGGCGCCAAGGTCCGGGATCGCGTTGATGACCTTGACGTTCGATTTTGCCGTGGTCCCACCGCCGCCCCCGCCGCAGCCGACCAGCATAAATACGGTGGCCAGAATCAGCACGATTGCGTTGAGGGTTCTGAATTTCATGAGTTCTCGGAGCGGGATTTGGCGCTCATTCCGCGGCGACGGACTTGAGCACTGACTCCACTGCAGATTCTAGTGCGACGTAACACAATGGGCATCCGACCAAACCGGTAGCGACGACCTTCTCCTCCGTGATCTCGCAATACGGACAGACCTTGGTAGGTCGGGCCGCTCGCTTGAATGCACCGATGAACTCGGGAAAGCCCGAATACGGCGCTCTCTTGCGTACGCAAGAGTCACACACAGCATCGGTCTCGCCGTTTTCCTTAATGGAAAGGACGGCAGACGATCCGCAAACGGAGCAGGTCAGGTTCAAAAGGCGGTGCCGATTTTCGTGTGCTCTCGGAACAGGCTGATCAGTTGCTTCGTGACCGGGCCAGGCTTTCCGTCGCCGATGAGACGGTCGTCGATCGTGACCATCGGGATGACTTCGGCGGCAGTTCCAGTGAGGAACGCTTCGGAACAGGCGCTCAGGTCAAACGGAGTGAGAGTGGTTTCCTCGGTTTGAATCCCGGCGTCTTTGGCGAGCATGAGGACCGTGTCTCGGGTGATGCCCTTGAGGATTCCGCTCGACGAGTGCGGGGTTCGCAGAATTCCGTTCTGGATCAAGAAGATGTTGTCTCCCGTGCATTCCGCGATGTTGCCTTGGGCGTTAAGCATGAGAGCTTCACCGGCTCCGGCGCGGTTGGCAAACTGCTTGGCCATGATGTTGCCGGCATAGCGACCGATGCACTTTAGACGCGGGTCTAGGGCGTCGGGGGAAATCACGCGGATTGGCGCAGTGACGACGTGAAGTCCGGTTTCATACGACTCGGGCGGGTACAGCGCCAGGGTGGAGATGCCGATCATGACGTTGGCTCGGCTCTCAAGTTTCTTTGGGTCAAGGCCGAGGCCGGTGCCGCGGGTGACGTTTAAGCGGATATAGCCGTTATCAATGTCTGCCGCGCGGGCCGTATCAAGGATTGCGGCATGCAAAGTGGCGTAGTCGTAGGGCATGTCGAAGCCCATGTAGTTGATGCCGTGATAGAACCGCTCGAGGTGCTCGTCGAGTTTGAAAACCTTTCGGTCGTAGATGCGAATCCCTTCGAAAATTCCATCACCGTAAAGGTGAGCGTGATCCATCGCGGGCACGACTGCAGACTCAAATGGAGTGACGGTTCCGTTGAACCAGACGACCTTGGGCATTTCTGGAGTGTACTTGGTCGGTTTTTCTCAAATGGGTGTCACCCAAATTATTAAGAACGTGTAAAGCGATTTGGCGAACATCCATAATGGAACTTAAGGACTTGATTCAAGTCATTAGACAACGATGAAACACGCGAAGACCATCACCTTTTCTGCGCTTGGATGCGTAGTGATTGGCCTTCCCGTGGCCTTCTTTCAAAAGCCAGCTACGATCCGGCCAAACACCTATGTTGGCCAGGTCAGCGTTGGCGGATTGACGCCCGAGCAAGCACGATTTCGCTTGCGGTCTTGGTGGGAAACCGAGCGCCTGAAACCCGTGCCGCTCACGAGTGACGTCGTTTCAAATCTCCCTGAACTCACCCCGAGCAAATTCGGCATCGTTCTTGATGACGAAGCTACCGTTGCTCCGCTTCCGATGAGCGACCTTGTAACCGACGGAAAGGCGTTTGCCGGACAACTGCCAGACGAGCGGATTGACGCCAAGCTAGTTTTCAAGGCCGAAGGCAAGATAGACACTTCGCTTTACGAAGCGGTCGTTCAAGCAAGCCCTGAGCCAGAACCCGCTCGCGTCACCTACAGCAAAGGAGCGATTTTAGTTCGGAAAGAACGAGCCAACCTCGTTCTGGACGCGGCCAAACTCCAGAAGGCGGTTCAAGAGATGTTGCCCAAGCTTGAGCCAACGCCGGTTCCGATCATCGAAGGCAAGAAGCGCGTGCCAGATGAAGAACTCGCGAAGGTGAAAGAAGTCGTTAGCGAGTACACCACCCGCTTCTCGGCTGGCAATCGCCCCCGAAGCAGCAACATCCAACTCGCCGCGAGTTTCTTCAACGGCCAGGTGCTGATGCCGGGCGAAAAGCTGAGCTACAACGACACAGTAGGTCGGCGAACGATCAAGCGCGGATTTAAGGTCGCGGGCGTTTATATCAACGGAAAGCACGACACGGGCGTCGGTGGTGGCATCTGCCAGGTCAGCACAACGCTATACAACGCAGCTCTCTTTGCTAACCTAGGCATCCCTCAGCGACAGAACCATTCGTTGCCGGTTCCGTATGTGCCGCTTGGCCGAGATGCAACCGTCGACTTTGGCAACATTGACCTTGTCCTGCAAAACACGACGGACGCGCCGATTGCGGTGGTCTCGACTTACACACCAGGTGCTCTGACCTTCCGGATTCTCGGACAGAAAGTTCCTGGCCAACAAGTCACAGTGAGTCAGGGGCGGGTTTCGACTCGGACGCGCGGGGTTCGAACCGTCGTTGATCGCAATTTGGCCGCGGGGGCCAGACGAGTCGTTGAGGGTGGCGCGCCTGCCCGAGTTGTTTCGGCATTCCGCACCGTGCGGGTCAACGGTCAGGTTGTGAAGAGCGAGAACCTCGGCACAAGCTACTATGGCGGCAGCCCACGGGTCGTGGTCGTTGGCGCACGATCTTCTAGTTCACTTTGATCAAGCTGAACTGCGTGCCCTGCACGACGACTTCGCCGAGGCTGCTGAGGTCCGGTAGCTCCATCTGCGGGAATGCTTCTGGCGACGGCACGATCACGTGGGTAGCCCCAATTTCGGAGAGCCAAGCCTTCTTGTCTTCGGGCAGTCCCGGGCGATAGAAGAACCGCTCAAGCTCGCCGCGCCTCTCGTTGTACTTTGGCGTTTCGCTCCAGTGACCCGCGTAGGTGTAAGCACCCGTTAAGCCGCTCGCAATCGGATTTAGGTCCGGCATGATTGGGGTGAGGAACGTGTCGGGGATCGTTTGTCCTGCGGAGTCAACTGCCCTTGCGGGGATTCCGGGAGGAGCAACCACGACCTTCTTGTCGGTTATCGCATTGAGCGCGGTGATGACCTTGTTCGCATCCGCGGACAGATAAACCGGATGTACGATCGTGTTTGCTACGTTGGTTTGGGCGAGAGTGATTTCGCGGAAGACCCACCGGAAACCGCTCGCACCGATGATGATGATCGCAAGCGCGGTCGCGAGATTTCGTGCGGATCGCTCCTGCTTCGCGAGAATGATCGCCGCTCCGCCAGCGGCAAGAACGGCCCATGGAATCACGAGACCCATGCCGAGCTTTCGCTGGAACAGCATCGGGAAGTAGATCGCAATTGTTCCAGCGAGGGCCCATGAGACAAAGAGGTTCCGGGCGGAATTTAGGTTGGCAACGCTGTAGAGCAGGAAGACGGTGAAACCATACAGCAACACCCAAATCACCATCGGCAAGAAGTAGCCTTCGGTGTGGTTCTGCGCCATAACGGCGAGGGCCAACAGCACGGTCACGTACAGTCCAGAAGCAAAGTAGGGCCGCTTTT
This sequence comes from Chthonomonas calidirosea, assembly GCA_945859975.1. GTDB lineage: Bacteria > Armatimonadota > Fimbriimonadia > Fimbriimonadales > Fimbriimonadaceae > Fimbriimonas. Next base: position 13,773 of record CAMAPH010000010.1, on the reverse strand, counting down.
TGCCATCTCGCGATGCGAATAAAGTTGGCACCGCAAGCAAAATGAGGAAGAAGTAGCCGAACAGAACTTGTCTAAAGTTCGGCGAGAACGTCTCCGTCGCGGCGCGAGCTTGGAACACCGGGTCTTCGCGTAAGACATAGATGAACCAAAGCGCAGCAGGGATGATTCCAGCCGAAATAGCGAGCGAGCGAATGATCCATGCTTTCGTCGCCTTGTCTCGGGCCCAGGCCATCAAAAGGAATCCAAACATCACCATGCCGATGAGCAGCACGTCGTAGCTGTGGATGTTCATCAGCACCCCGAATGTAATTGCCCCGGGCAGAACCGGTTTCCAGCTTTCCTCTGCTTCCAGGAAGCAATCGAAAATGTAGAGGATCAGGCAAAGGCTCACCATGAACAGCCCGTTGGTGAGCATGGACGAGAGAACGAAACCTTCCGGTTGCCACGTATCAATGGGCAACCGTCCCATGAGGATTTGGTTCAAAAAGTCTGGTGCTGGTTTGACGATGGCAACGCCAAAGTCATGCCAAAGGGCAAATCCCACGCCTCCACCAAGCACAGAGAAAAGGAGGGAGAGCTTGGTGGCATGGATGGTCCAATCCATGCGCCGAACGAGCCGGTGAAGCAGGAACACGAACGCCGCCGACAAACCCATCCGGGCGACAAGGGTGGTCACGGGAATCCCGATCAGCTTCGCAATCCAGCCCATAACCAAGAAGTACAGGTGGATCGTGAGCCCGGGCTGGGCATCCGTTGTGAATCGGTTGTCGAAAAGGAAGCGACCGTCCATGGCTTGCCGCATCCAAGCGGCATAGACCATGTGGTCGTCGGTGGCGAACTGGTGGCCTAAGTAAACGCCGCCAATCGGGACGGATTGCCACGCGATGATTGCGGGCAATCCGGCCAGAATGGCAGCAGCAATGGCGAGATTGCGGACAAATTTCCCTTCAATCTCGCGCCTTTCTTCCGGCGATACCTCGGTCATGTTTTCGGAGAATTACTTCGGAACAGGTCGACCCATCTGTTCATAGATGGAAACGATGAGGTCGTGCTCTTTCTTGGCGACCGGGTGGTTTGGTTCGAGCTTTAGGACCTCTCGGTAGAGCCGAAGGGCGTCGCGGTACTTGGTTCGCGCTGGCAGTTCGGGGTGGACCATGGTTTCGTGACCGAAGATCGTGGTTGCCTTGATAAATGACTCTCGGGCTACTTTATCTTTTGGCTTCTTCACGAAGACGGCTTTCGTCGCCTTGTACTTTTTCTCGAGCGGGACCAGCGATGCTGGAAGTGGAGCAGGCTTTTCGTCCTTCGGCGGAGCGGTCTGAGCCATTGCGGCGGATGCCAAGAGCACCGCGATTGAAACTGTCATTGCGCGCATGCCCTAAGTATCCACACCTGACGGAGCCCGTGAGTCCACTAAACCGGGGTTTTGAACGATTCTTCGACTTCGTGCTCGAAAGATTGGATGGCTTCGAGCCATTCTGCTTCTGCCGGGACGGCAAGAACTTGAAGATTGAGGAGTCTTCGATACTCGGCATCCACGGCTGGATGGGTCTTCGCATAATTTGGCAGGGAAATATCTGAGCGAGTTCGTTTGCGGATGAGCATTTCCGCGCGATCGATGCTGGTTTGAATCGCCGCGTCGTGGCGCTGGGCTCTGGCATAGGTGTCGCGAATGGCGAGGAGCAAATCCCGATTCCCGCGCTGGGCGACGCGCTCGGCGTCGGGCTCTCCGAAACGCTTGCCGAGGCTCCAGGCAATAACAAACAGAACAAAGAGGCACTGGTAGAACGCAGCGGTGGTCTCGGGCCCAAGGATGTCGAGGAGAGATGGGTCCCGTCGGTTGAAATCCCTTTCGATGAAGACGATGCGTTGACCGGGCTTGACGAGATCTTGGATGAGACCCAGAACGACTTCTGCGTTATCGTGGGCCGCAATGAACCGATTGGTGATCAGAGTCGCGTCATTGATCGCGAGTATTTTGCCTTTGCCGACCACTCGCCCGACAGCAAGCCAATTCTCCCCCTTTGCAAGCTCGACGTATGGTGACGGAACGGCGTCATCAAATTCGCGGGAAGTCTCCTCATCTCCCGGGGTGATTCGTTTTTTAACACCGCTTGCGAGAGTTACGGTCTCAGGCTCGGACTTGGCGAGTGCAGTTCGGTCCTTAAAGTTCTGGGGGTAGGAAAGCAACACCGCGGTGCCGCCGTCGCGGACGTGCTGACGAACATTGAAGGAGGATGCCGGGTCTGGTTTCGGCCCGGCCTCCGTAAGCACGTTGAGGCCGGTCTTTTCAATTCCTGAGACAATGACGAAGTCGGATGGATGAACCTGCGGCTTTCCGCGTCGGTCCACCACGATGGTTGCTCCGGTAGTGCGCAAGGTGTCTTGGAATGCTTGTAAGCCAGAAGGATCGACTGAGTTTGCGGACGGGAAGGTTTGGTAACTTCGCTTTCCGATCCAAAGGCTCGCGCCACTTACGAGAAGGATTCCAACCAAGAGCCACGCGGTGGCGGCGATCCACTTTGTTTTCAACTCTTCACCCCTCTCAGGGCCTGCCGAACGTTCTGATAGATCGCGCGAAACTCATCGACATCAGCTTGGCCACGGACCATAAAGCCGTACCAGATCCGGTCGAAGGCTTTGGTCGGAGTCCGGAACTCGATTTCGGCGGGCAGTTTGTTGCTCGCTTCGATTCGAGAGAGGTGTTCCCAGTTGGTTTCACTCCGCTCAAAGCGTGCGACACCGGCTTCGTCGATTCGGAGGAGGGTCGCCAGGTAGAGACAGCGGACGCTTTCCCGGTGCCGACCTTCGGCCGCGAGGGCATCTGCCTGGGCGAGCCATTCGTCCACCGTTCGCTCGGGCTCGTCTTCTTCCAGGATCGCCGTCGCGACCCGTTTGCGACTCTGGATTTTGCGGATGTGCTGGACGGCAAACCAAGCTAGCGCGATGCCCGCCAAGGCAAGCAGTCCCCACATGATCTGAACGAGCAATGGGCCGCTAAAAAGACCTCCAAATGGATTTGAATTCGGATTCAGCTTGGGCTGCGGAAAGTTGAACTGGAGGCCCTTGAAGGCATTCTCTAGCCAGTTGCTCTTTGCTTTTTCCGCCTGGTCGATGTATAAGCGTGACCGCTTCGCCTTTTCTGCAAGCGCTTTGCCATCTTGTTTCGGCGCGACGGTTGCCGCCCAGGCGCGCGTTCCGACCCAGTCCCGCAGGCTAGTGGCTCGCTTTGCGACGGGCTCCTTTGATTCGAGGAGGCTTCGAAGCTGCTTGTCGGTCGTGAGTAGCGTTGACTCTCGGACTGCCGCGACCACCTCCGCAGGCTTCGCGGTTGCGATTCGGGATTGAAGTTCGCCGTAAGTTTCGGCGAACGCGCTACTCAGTAACGTCGAAACGACTACGACGAGTAACACGAGTTTCTTGTGCCAACTGCGCAATGTCATATCCCTCCAACCGAGTGCGACGTTCAAAGTAGATCACGGTAGTCACGGTCGCGAAAGCGGGGACCACAAGAAGCAGCGAGATATACGGGCCAATCTGCGATACGATTTCGACCAACATCGGGCCGTATACGCGAGTTTGTGCAAATGACTCAAGTTGGAGTAGCGAAGCAATGTATCCGACAGCGGCGCTGAATCCAAAGGTGAGTAGCCCGAACAAGATGATGAAGAATCCGAACTGGAACCAGACGGAGATGTAGCCGCTCTGGATTTTCCGCTCTGAGGCCATGAGCTGCCGGGAGCGGTCAAGCGCGGCTTTGACATCGAGCTTTTCCACGAGCATTGCGGGCAGGGCGAGGGAGTATTTCGCGGCAATACCAACAAAAGCAACAAGGCTAATTCCTACTGCATTCAGGGCGATGACCGCAATCAGGGCTACGAAGAGCTTTAAGTTTGACTGCACCTGACTCAAAAGGCCGCTCGTTACGAGCAGAGCAAAAGAGGCGAGCAGGAACCTCGAACTTCGGGCGACGATGGTGAAGATAACCTTGGCTGCATCTCGAAATGCGGGTCCGCCGACAGCTTGGTCCGAATCGTCCAAGGGTTCCCCGAGCATCCATTGCGCGGTGAGCTTGGTTGCTCGGGGAACGATGAGGGCAATGCCGAACATCATCAGCGGCACCGCAACAAAGAGCCCTAAGGACAGAGTGCCCAAGAACTCGACAATCTGGACCTCGATTCGATCGGGATTGGTCGTTTCGCTTAGCGCGGGGATGACGTAGCGACCGAGGAAGGTGAGGCCAAATGAACAGAACAGCAATCCGAGGGTGCTGGCCGGAATGATTCGTCTGCCGATTGCCTGCAGCGCCGCGAGCCCGGTATCGGTGACTTCCGATGAGGACATGACGCGGATGCGCTGTCGCCGATCGAGGCGAGCGGACCGCCGAAGATAACGCTCGATGGGATCAGACGTCATGCCTAATGGTTTTCCCTTCTGGGAGATATCCTCATAAAATGATGACCGAATTAATGTTGGCGGTAGTCCTTGGGTCTAGCCCAGTTGCTCCGGAGATTCAAGACTACACCCAAAAAGGCCTTCGAGACGCGACGTTCGTTGCGAAGAAGGTTAAAGCATCTCAGAAAGAGTTACGTGAGATTAATGACGATTTTGGTACCACTTACCGATTCGATCGCATTCAGTTTCAATACAAAGAACCCTTGAAGCTTCGACTGGAGGCTCAGGTTGACGAAACATCTGCGGTGTACATCATCGACGGGCCGCAGCAGATGATCAAAGTGCCGCGCTTGCGGGTGAACACCAAGCAGGATCTTGCGAAATCGCCGGGGCGACGTCAGACGCCGCTTGACTTTGGGGTGCTCACTCCGGCTCTCTTCAAGGACCTTTTCCAGGCAAAGTTCGTGCGGATGGATAGGGCCACGGGCGATGCCGTTTTCGACCTGACTTACCAAAACACCGACGACACGAGTCGTCACCGAATTTGGGTGGACGTTGAGAAGGGCATTACCACCAAGCGTGAGTGGTACAACCAGCCAGGCCGACAGTTGGCGACGTTCATCTACGAGAGCCCAAAGTCGTTCGGCGGGGTTTGGATTCCGACCCAGGTTTCGGTGAAGAATGTGAACAACGTGGTCGCTGGCATCACGCGATACGAAAGCGTGAAAGTGAACACCGGGCTCGGCGACAACCTCTTCTTGATGAAGTAAGAGTTAGCCGAAGTACTTGGTGAGCGACTCGCTCAGGGTTTGAGCGGTGAAGTTCACCAAGGGAATGCTGTCGTCGTATCTCATTCGAGTTGGGCCGACCACGGCAATGACGCCCGTTTCGGTTTCTCCAACGTAAAAGCTCTGCCGGACGATCGAGAACTGCTTGAGTTCGTCTCGGCGGTTCTCTCGCCCGATCGTGACGACTTGGTTAGCCTCACCCTTGGCCACGCTTTGATAAAGGGCCTCTGAGTCATTGAGCTCTTGGATCAGGTGCGTATAGGTATCGAGGTCCCGCCGGAACTCCGGCTGAGTGACCAAGTACTCCTCTCCTTCCGTGATGAGCGAACCGCGGGAGTACAGTTTCGCGATTGCCTTGAGCTGGGTCCAACTTACATTCACAAGACGGTCAACGGCAGGGTTGACCGCCACCGGAGGCTTCATTTGCGCGGCGGTTCGTAGGCCGACGCCGAGGAGGTTTGCGGTCAGGAACTCGTTTGCGGCCCCGACTTGCTCTAAGGTCAAGTCGGCGGGAACTTCGATCATCCGGTTTTCGATCTGCCCGTTGCTGAGCGCGATGACTAACAAGACTTGGTTCGGTCCGAGGGCCGAGAGGATCGCAGTTTTGATGGTTAGATTCGGCTCTCGAATGGTAGCGGCGACCCCGAGCAGGTGAGTCAGGCGGCTAAGCATTCGGGTCGCATCGCGCAACACGGTTTGCAGAGCTTCGCCTTCTCCCGTCGCAGATTTGAGGCGGTCTTGGATGCTGAGCTCGATCTCCTTGGAGATGACGAGTTTGTCGACGTAGTAGCGATAGCCGAGGTCGCTGGGGATTCGGCCGGCGCTGGTGTGAGGTTGCTCGATCAAACCTAGATCGAGCAACTCCGCCATTTCGTTACGGACGGTCGCAGACTTGACGCCAAGGGGGTATTTCGCGACCAAGGATTCGCTGCCCACGGGTTCCGCTGTGAGCACGTACTCCACGATGATCGCGTGCAGAATTGTTTTCTTTCGACCGTCAATTTCTGCCATTCCCCTATTGTACGGGCGAGCGGCCTAGTCTTGTTCGGTCACGTTCTGGTCGATCTTGAGCCCCTTTGCCGCTAGCCCTTTACCGTGCGCTCCTGCCAGGGTCGCGGGGTATGGAACATTGCCCTTTGCCGCCGTCCAGAGTTGGCGGTTGAACTCGTTTTCGTCGACCGTGTCTGGTCGCTTGAGGTCCAACGTTCGAGACGTGGTTCGAGTTGGGTTCATCAGGTCAAGGGCGACTCGATTTGGCCGAACGTTGTACGCCTTCAGGTTCGGTTTTGCCTGGAAGCAGTCGGTCATCAGGTTTGCCTGAATCTCGAATCGGGTTGCTGGCTTCAGACCAAGCACGTGCCGCACGGTCTTCAAGACCGAACCTTGGTTGTAAAACTTCGACACCACCGCTCCTCGACGGGTGTATGGGCTAACCACGAGGCAGATGGAGCGGTGTCCATCGACATGGTCAAACCCGGCCTGCGGGTCGTCCTCGATGACGAAGATCACGGTGTTCTTCCAGAACTTCGACTTACTGACCGCGTCCACGATTTGGCCGAGGGCGAGGTCGTTATCGGCCATGTGCGCGGTCGGCGCAGGGGCTCCCGCACCGGTTCCAGATGTGTGGTCTTGGGGCAAGTAGACGAAGTTGAAGTTTGGCAGCTTGCCCGTTTTCTCGGCAGTTTTGAGGTCTTTTAGGAAGTAGCTCGCCCGCAGGACGTCGGGGATCTCCATGTTCCAACCTGGGCACTCGGGATGGCTGTACTTCTTGAGCCGCTCAATTTCGATCTTGTGATTGAATTTGACCTTCGGTGACCCTGATTGGAAGTCTTTCAGGATAGCGGTGTGCTTTTCGCCTTTGCTCGGGGCGGTGTAGTCGTATTCACCGTAGTTGCGGAAGGTTAGGCCCTTATCCAGGACGGCATCCCAAATGTGTCCGGTGGATGAGATGGCGAGAGGGTCGTCACCGAACGGGTAGCTCCGTGTCCAACCGCCGAAGGATCGCTCAAGGTAGGTTGTCGCATTTCCTTCGGTGCTCCAGCTGTGGCCATCTGCGCTCAGGACGCCGTTGCAATAGTAGTTGTCAAGAAGGACGAACTCTTTGGCGAGCGCGTGGTGGTTCGGCGTGATGTCCTCGCCGTAGATGCAAAGGCTTGGATCGCCATCGGCACCCGGAATATCTCCAAAAACCTGGTCGTAGGTTCGGTTTTCTTTGAGTACGTAGATGACGTGTTTGAAGGTGCTCGGCTCTCCGGCTCGCTCGGGAATCGGTTTAGCGGCGATGTTCTTACGAGGGGGTTGGATGGCAGCCAGAGTTTCTGGCTTTTGCGTGTTTGCGGTGCGGGGAATGACGCTGAGAGTTCCGGTGAATTGATAGACGCCTCTTGATTTCGCATCGGTGGTAGACAACGGGCTTCCGAGCTTTTCGGTCGTTGCGATAGTATCGAATTTGCCGTTGCGAAGGTCATTTCGACGACCACCGAGGCCCTTTGCACTGGCGACGACAAGATTGTTTTCAAACGCTCGGACGGCGGTGGGGTACCAGCCAGATCGGTAGGTTTCGACTGGCGCAAACTCACCGGCCGAAAGAACGACGACTTCGTTGCTACCACCGCATGCAACGGCGACTTGACCCGATGCGAGCAGGGTGAGCGAGGAAGGGGCAGCGCCGACGCTCGATTTCCAAAGCGGAACCCATTTTCCTGAGCTCGCGTTTATGGCGATCAATTCATCGTCGTTCGCTACGGCGACGTAGACTTGGCCATCGCGAACCTCAAGTTCGCAAGGCTGCCCGCCGACGAGCACGCTTTTTGTTGCTGTTCCGCTGGCGATAGAGATTTGTGAAACCGTTCCGCCGGTCGCAATCCCGCGCCGATCAACTGCAACGGGTGTGCCGGATGCGTTTGACCTAGGCTGTCCCGGTTGGGGTGTGCGGCCCCAACTGGATACCCAGAGGGAATTTGATTCCAGATCGATCGCGAGTCCAAACGGCGCCGGAGCAACATCCATCATGCGGTCAACCTTGCCCGTTTCGAGGTTGATTTCGGCGACTTGGTTACTCCGGCTGAGGGCGGCAAAGAGCTTGCCGTCGTGGAGAAGCAGATCGCAAGGATAGGCCGCGCCGCCAACGGCGGGACGGGGCATGGTGAACGTCCGCGCGACTTTGGCTGGTAAGACAGCGACGTCGACTTCGATGACGTTGCTGCTTCCGTTGCTGTAGTAGAGCTTAGAGCCGTCAACGGAAAGGGCAAGCCCGGTGTGTGAAGAAGCTCCGGAGACATTCAAGCGTTGAAGAATCTTGTTGCTGGCAACGTCGATGATGGTGAGGCCAGTCGATTCTTTAACGTAGGCCGTCTTCCCATTTGTTGAAAGCACGACGTCAACCGGTCGATCGGCGAAGACGGTGAGCTGGCCATCGGGCTTGATCCACTGGCCGGTATTGACGAGGATGCCTTTTCCGGCGTTGAGGTCGCCGACTTTGTTGTTTGCCTGAAACATAAAGGCGAGCCCAGTACCAAGGCCAACGATGGCAAGGGCTAGAACGCTGACGCGGCGAAGAGGAGTCGACTGCACGATGAAAGTCTAGCAAGTCAGGTGCGCAGTATGAGTCTTAAATATCACTTGTGTTGCTTCGCTTAACACTATTGAGCCATTTTCTTCTGAATGGTCGTTTTTTGAGGCGCATATGCGACAAGTTGACTATAATAGGGTCGTTCAATTTTTCATTAAGTGGGCTCATCCTCTCATAAATGCTGCAACATACTAAACGAAGAATCCGTCTCAGGCGCTTCTGTCTTCTCTTCGTAACTGCTTGTGTTCTAGCTCCTTTATCTGCCGCGCAAGTTCCGCTTACCAAAATGCAGGCAGATGCTTTGTATCCTCAACGGTTAAGTTCAAACTGGATGAGGTTCGAGGTGCCACACAATTGGTCCGAATTTGTACCATATTTTTCAATATACGAAAATCCAGTAGGTGATTACTTCGCGGACATTAATGAGCAATCGTTGATCCCAACGGGTTACGAGTCATTTCCGGTTTATTACGTCGACCCAATTTCTGGGGCTGACTCGAAGGATGGCAGTCGACAAGATCGTGCATTTCGCTCCATTGCAAAGGCGCTTTCGATGAGTGGAAACAAGAGGATTTTGTGTCGTCCTGCCGTTTACGATTACATCACTGGCTGGAAAGGATATTCGGCTTCTGGCAAAGTGATCGTGGAACCCTGGGATGAAACGGGTTCAGTCATTTGTTCGGGTCACATTCCGGGTATTGCTTGGACGCCGCTAGGTGGCGGGGTCTACCGCGCTCGTTGTTCCACGTATCCGCACGAGGTGTTGGATGAAATCTATAAGGATCAGTGGGGGAATGGAGTTCGGTACGTTCGGGAATCCGATTCTGATGACGTGGAAGAGGAGGAAGGAACCTTTGCCGTTTCCGGCAAGGACATTTTGGTTCACACACTGGACGGTCGCGCGCCAGACGCGAACATTTCGGTGTACACAAATCAACCAAACGGCAGATTCGATACAAACGGGCAGCTCTACGTGCGTAACTTCGAGTTTCGTGGTGGTTTTGTTCCGTTTCAGTGCCTAACGTCGGTTCCGGGACAGGTTGCAACGTTCATCGACTGCACATTCCGCTACTCGCTTACGGGGCAAGACGGCTACTCCATGGAAGGGCCTGGGCTGTCGATTGCTATTCGATGCAAGGCCACTGGCAATCATAGTGACGGCTTTGATTATCGAGACGGTCGCAATTTTATAGAGATAGACTGCAACGGAAGTGCTAACGGTTTCGGATCTAGTTACCTCGATAACGGCACCACCGCGCACTTCGGCTCGGTTGGGATCACGATTGGCGGATTATATTCGCAGAATAAAGGTCGAAACATCCACGATGTTTTTGACAGTAAGAGACTTTTGCTAGGTGCGACCGTTGGCGACTCGCATGGAATCAATGCCTCAAAAGCCGATATTTGCGCGGGAGCCAGTACCTCAGGCAGCCCAGATCGGACGGAAATATGGGCGCTCAGTATCCGGTATTTGCACGGGTCTCCCATCTCTCGTTCTACTTCCTCACAAAGCACGATTTGGTACCGCCGACACCTTTCGAGCGGAACGGACATCAGCGAACAACCTGGAACGATCAGACCGATATGAAACTCCAAGCTTCACTCTCTCTGCTAGCGCTGTTTGCCGCGTCTGCGCATGCGCAGTACGATCCGAACACCGTTTTAACTAAGGCGATTGCGGATCTTTTGTATGAACCTAAGGGGGTATCCACTCGAACCACCTATTCTCCGCCTGCAAACTGGCCAGGTTCGTGGGGGAATTTCACCGTATTCGAGACCGGCTCCGGCTCGTTTACGACTGACTTGAATCCGCTGAGTTTGCGCCCTCCCGATGCGCACACGTACACGGTTTATTACGTTGACCCAATCGCGGGCAGCGATCAGAACAGCGGTTCGACCAAGCAGTCGGCCCTGCGCAAGCTGTCGTTGGCCGTTTCGAAGCCCGGTAACAAGTGGATATTGTGCCGACCGGGAGTTTTCGATTTTCGAACTTGTTGGGGAGGTGTTTCCTCGGTCGGAAACGTGGTCATCGAGCCTTGGGACGAGTCCGGCTACGTGATCAGCAGCTCGCAAATGGACAATCTGGCGTGGCAGCCGGACTCCGGAATTTTTACGTCTGTGATCTCGACCTCGGCCGTGCAGGTCATTGATGAGCAGTCCAGCGATGTCTATGGTGTCGGTTCAAGTTTGACAAAAGTGACGAGCGTTGCTGCCGTTCGCTCAACACCCGGAAGCTTTTACAGCGAGTCGAAGAGGGTTTGGGTGAATCGCAGCAATGGTGCTGCTCCAGATGGGCAGCTACTGCTCTTCGCGAGTTCGCAGAATGGCGCAATGCAGAACGGCCAAGTATGGCTACGTAGGTGTGTTTTCCTCGGCGGTTCAAACACGTTCACCGCTAGTCTGCCCGCGGATTCGGAACTGACGTTCTCTGACTGCTGGTTCAAGTACGCGACCTCGGGCGACGGGCTAGCGGTTTCTGGGCCCGGAAAGGTGAATTCTCTGTTCTGTTGGTCGCTCGGGAACAGAGACGATGGCTTCGATTACCGCGGCGGCCTACGGTTCCTTGATGTTGCTAACGTGTCCGTTGCAAACGGCGTGCAAGGCGCGAAGGAGAGTTCAGGTCTGGCGGCATTCGATTCCACAACCGGGATTGTTGTGAACGGGATCTATCGGTCCAACTTTGGTCCGAATGTCACCGCTACCAGCAACAGCTCGCTCTTGCTCTTTGGTTCTACGATTGGGCAGTCGGGGGTTTCGGGCTCTTCCTCGGTTGATCTCCGAATCGGCCAGGGCGCATCGGATGCCAGTCAGGGATGGGCGCTGGGCATCAGTTATGATGCTGGGAGCACCTACTGTCGTTCGGTTGCTCCAATATCAACGATTTGGTATCGGAAGCACCGAGACCTGCGGCCCGATATCCTCGGCGCACAAAATCGAATTCGTCCCATCTAAGCGGGACAATACAGCGATAAACTGAGTTGTGCGCTGGTTCGCTGCTTTTTCTTTGATCGCCGTTAGTTCTGTTTGCGTTGCTGATGTCCATTTGAATTCCATGTTCCAGTCGAACATGGTGATTCCGGACAAGGCACAAGTGCCGATTTGGGGAACCGGAACGCCCGGAGAATCGGTTCTCGTGCTCGGTAGCTGGGGGGCCGTCGCCGGTGCAACCGTCGATGAATCCGGTCGGTGGAGAACAACCGTTATCACTCCGAGTGCCCAAGCCGGCCTTGGTATTGAGGTCATTGCTTCAAACCGAATTCAATTGAGCAATGTTGCCTCCGGTGATGTTTGGGTTTGCATTGGCCAAAGCAACATGGAGCACACCTTGGCTCCTACCCCTGGCCTTCGTTCGGTTCTGAATGCGGACCAGGAGATTACCGAAGCCAACTATCCAAACCTACGCCTGCTCCGCATCGCCCGGGTTCGACAAGCCGAGCCGGCAGCGGGCGTGAATGGCACCTGGGAAACCTGCACCAGCCAGTCGGTTCCGAACTTCTCTGCGCTCGGGTATTTCTTCGGCCGAGATCTACACCTTGAACTTGCCAAACCCATTGGCGTGATCGCGGCAGTTAAGGGTGGAACGACAATTGAGGAGTGGATGCCCAATTCCGCTTTTGCCGAATCTGGCTCCACCGTATTGCCCACAACGACCTATTACAACGGCATGCTTGCTCCGATGAGAGACTTTCCGGTTGACGGATTAATCATTTGGACCGGTGAAGGCAACGTCTCCAGACCGAACGAGTTCGGCCGGACCTGGAGAACGTGGCTGACGACGATGCGACAGGCTTGGAACCTTCCCGCACTTCCGACTTACTTTGTTCAGCTACCACCTTACAACTACTCAGGTGCGCGAAAGGGTGGTGCTCCTTTGTCGCGCGAAGGTCAGGCGGATTCACTTGCCTTGGCCCGAACCGGCATGGTTGTCATTTCTGATCTCATCGACGATCTGAACGACATCCATCCCATTTATAAGCAGGCGGTTGCAGACCGGATCGTGCGATCTGCCTTGGGCGTCACCTATAAGCGAAGCGGCAAAGTTGGGGCGAGCCCGCAGTACTTGAAGCACAATCGCGAGGGCCGAACCTTGCGAGTGATGTTTAAAAGCGATAACGGCGGTTTGATTTCCCCAGACACGACACTCACCTCTTTCGAAGTTTCGGATGGTGAGGGAGTTTGGCACCCGGCCACGGCAATCATCGAGCGCGGAGCGGTGACGGTTTGGAATGATGCCGTTTTGAAGCCGGTCCATGTTCGATATGGTTGGGCAGATGCTTACGTTGGAAATCTCTTCAACGGTGCTGGAAACCCAGCGGCTCCTTTTCGATCAGACAAGCCTTTGCCCCCCTTCGATCGTTAAGAATCTCGGGCGTTCGGTATGATGCCTCCGATGGCAAAGTACGGATTTGGTCAGTTCAAAGCGGATGTCAAGGCGGACATCGCGGTTGACAGCCGGCGTCGACCGAAGCTGTGGTTTCTGACTATCTGGACCAGCGTCCGATTTCGGTTGCTATTGCTCTACCGCCTGGGAAGGTTCCTTTCTGGCGTCAAGGGCATGAAGCTTTTCCTGCCGTACTTGAGAATGCGCCAATACCGACTGTGCGGCTGCGAGGTTTCGCCACGGGCCATTATTGGTCGGGGCGTTTTGCTTCCGCACCCAACCGGAATCATCATCGGTCAAGGCGTTACGATTGAGGACAACGTGACCATCCTTCAGAATGTGACCTTGGGTCACTTAGGTTCTGGCACGGAAGAAGACGCCTACCCAGTGATCTGTGAGGGAGTCGCGATTTACGCCGGGGCAAAGATCATCGGGAACGTGCGCGTTGGGAAGGGCGCAAAGATTGGTGCCAACGCCGTGGTTCTGAAGGATGTCCCCGACGGCTACATCGCAGTCGGGGTACCGGCGCAAATGAAGGCGCCGAAGGCTTAGTCAGCCTTAACGGTCGCGCCGAGTCCGGCGAGCTTCTCGGCCACGTTCTCGTAACCGCGGGTGATCATCCACGCCTTGTGGATGGT
>CAMAPH010000009.1:0-78597 GCA_945859975.1 Chthonomonas calidirosea | reverse complement strand
TTTTTGGAGCTTTGGCGAAACGGGGAGGATGGCTGGCAGCCAACTTCGCTGCCAAACGGCGTCGATTGGATGTCTCAAGACCGGACAAATTCGCTTACGGCGCGAGTTGAGATTTATCCGGACAATGTTCAGCGTGTCTTGAAAATCGGCGGACCGAAAGTTCCGGTTCGGTTCGTGATGGTCCCGCCATATGTTCCAAGTCAGGTGGTCGTCTTTCAAAGACCCGACGGATTAGAGTCGCCGAAGCAACAACAGCAAGCTGACGGTGGGGCGCTGGAAAGTACGAGGGACCCCATCTGCGTGAGCGTAATGACGATGAACCCCGTGGCCGAAGGGTTACTTTCGTACGCGCTTCAAGGGCATCATGAGGCCGCCCGGACCATCCAAGACGCCGTAGCCAAGGAACTCATGGATCAGAAGTTTCAAGACCCCGTAGGCGCAACGGCAGGCGCTTACGCGATGCTGCAATCAGGCGCGATTTCCGACGTCCTTGACTGGCTCGCGAACTTTACGGATAAATTTGAAGCGCTTTCCGATGGCCTACTTATCATCGCCGCGCTGGCCATCGGTAGCAAGATCCCCGAGTCCAAACTCCGCCAACTTCCGGCCATGCGAGGGCTGCGATTCAAGAGCGAGAGTGACGAGCATGTGCGCCGAGAGGTTATCGCGATGACTTGTCTTGGTATGGCCTACGAGCGCGGGTTGCCGCTGTACACCGAGGGCTTGCGGCTTCACCTTGGCATCCTGGACCTGCTCGATTTCGATGCACCGGAAGGGTTGCCTCGCCATGAATGGGCGAGGGAGAAGTTATCGAATGTTCAAGTCTTGAACAAGAATTTGAAGTATCGGCAATGGCCATCCCGAATGCGCTTCACGCTTGATGCCAGCGACCAGACCGACTGGTTCGCCCGTGTAACAACCGTTTACAGCGACCGACCTGACCGAATTTCGAAACGTCGAACTTACTGGCGCGAGCCGGGCGAGTTCACGCATTCGGAACGGTGAGTTCGCCGGAACGTACAACATTTGGGTCGCCGGGAAACGGCGTGTAGAATGAAGGCGGGAGACTAGCGGGACAGTGGCGTCACCGATTTACACTCTATTTGGGTTCGCGGGAATAAGCCTCTTTTTGGGGATGAGCGTCCTTGCGCCTGGACAAGCGAAAACAAAGCCTAAAGCACTGGCAAAAGCCAAAACCGGCGCACAGGTCTATCAAGCAAAATGCGCTCCTTGCCACGGCGCGAATGGCCAAGGCGGCGCAGCGTTTCCCAAGCCTCTAACCGGCACGCAATCCGTCGGCGAGCTCAGCAAATTTATCGCCCAGCAGATGCCGCCGGGCCCGGTGAAATGCGCTGCGCCCGACGCCGCGAAAGTTGCGCAGTACATGTACGACACGTTCTACTCGCCTCTCGCGCAGGAACGGAACCGACCGGCCCGCGTCAGCCTGAGCCGCTTGACGGTGCGGCAATTCAAGAATTCGGTCACCGACCTGCTTTCGGGCATGCAGCCACGCTGGGGCGTTGGGACTCGGGGAGGCCTGAGCGCCACTTATTTCCGAGGAAGGCTCTGGGAAGGAAAATATCCCATCAAGCGGGTGGATAGTGGCATCCGCGCTCAATTTGGCACGGAAGCCCCCAAGGTTCCTGGGCTAGATAATGTAGATCCGCACAAGTTTTCGATCCGTTGGGTGGGTAGTGTGGTGGCCCCGGACACAGGGGACTACGAGTTCATCGTGCGATCTGATCAAGCGGTACGGCTGTACTTGAATAGCCAATCGAAACCCTTGATCGATGGTTGGATTCGGAGCTCGAACGACAATGAGTTCCGGGCTTCGGTACCGCTAACGGGCGGACAGGCGTATCCGATCGTGCTCGAGTTTTCTAAGTCGACGGTCGGGGTGGATGACACCGAAAAGCGAAAGAAACTAAAGCCCGCTCCCGCCTTTGTGGAGTTGCAGTGGAAGCGACCAAAACTCGCGGCCGAGACGATTCCGTCAAGGTTCCTATTCTCGCAAGAAGTCCGGGAGTCTTACGTCGTCTCGACTCGCTTCCCAGCAGATGATCGCAGCATTGGATACGAGCGCGGAAGTAGCGTGAGTAAGGCTTGGGACGACGCCACCACGGAAGCCGCGCTGGAAGCAGCGGGCTATGTGGCTTCCCGTTGCCAGCTGGTCACGGGAGTGGATCCTAACGCGGCAGATGCAAAGAAGAAGCTGGCCGAAATCATGCTTCGGACGGCAGAGCGAGCCTTCCGCCGACCACTGACCCCCGAGCAGAAGCAGCTGTACGTCGAAAAGCATTTCGTCGACACCGTGTCAACCGATTCCGCGATTAAACGCTCGCTTTTGATGATCCTCAAGTCGCCGCGATTCCTCTATCGAGAAATCGGCGAGGCGCAGAGAGATAGCTATCTGGTGGCTTCACAGCTCGCGTATGGCCTTTGGGACACGTTGCCCGATGATGAGCTCCTTCGCGCTGCCGCAGCGGGCAGTTTGGTGACCAAGGAACAAGTTGAGTATCAGGCAAATCGCATGGTACAGGACCCGAAGGCATGGACCAAGCTCCGGGAATTCCTTCTTTCCTGGCTGAAGGTCGACGAGATTCCAGATTTGGTGAAGAGCGCAAAGCGCTATCCCGAGTTTGATGATGCGACAGCTTCGGACTTGCGCCAGTCGTTGGAACTCATGCTCCAGCAAACCGCGGGGTCAGAGGCGTCCGACTATCGACAACTCATGCTGACCCAGCAAATGCCGATCAACGGGCGACTGTCGCAAATCTACGGCGGCGGCTTGCCGAAGGATGCAGACTTCCAAACGGTGAAACTGGGCGCAGACCGAGCAGGGGTGTTAACCCACCCTTACATGCTGAGTCGGCTTGCCTATCTTGAAACGAGTTCGCCCATCCATCGCGGCGTGCTCGTGGCGCGCAGCATCCTAGGCCGTACGTTGCAGCCACCACCGGCCGCCTTCGCGCCGCTTGCGCCGAGCTTGCATCCGAGCCTGACCACTCGCCAACGCGTAGCCATGCAGACCCAACCAGATGCGTGCAGCTCTTGCCACAACATGATCAACCCGCTTGGCTTTGCCTTGGAGCGGTTCGATGCGATCGGAAAAGAGCGAACGCAGGAAAACAACAAGACGATCGATACGAGTGGCTTGTATCGCACCCGCGGCGGTGCCGTTGTCAAATTCTCGGGCCCGGTTGACTTGTCGAACTACCTGGCAACGAGCGATGAAGCGCACGCCGCCTTCACCGAAAAGCTGTTTCATCACATGGTCAAGCAACCCGCACTGGCGTACCGGCCGACCTTAATCTCCGAACTCACCGCCAGCTTTGTCAAAAATCAGTTTAGTATTAAGAGGTTGATGGCCGAAACCGTCGTCCAAACCAGCCTCGCGCCGGAGCGAAAACCGGCCGTGCAACCCACAAAGGCAGCCGCAAAATGAGAATCGAAAGAACCAGAAGAGAGTTCATCCGAGACATGGGACTGAGTGCGGCGATGCTGCCGTTCGTCACGAACCTGCCCAGCGTCTCTGAGCTTGCCCTGCTCCCGCGCAAGAAGCGGCTGGTGATCATCTTCAGCCCGGACGGCATCGTGCCCAAAACGTTCTGGCCGGATCAAGTCGGAACGAATTTTGAGCTCAAGGAGAGCCTTAAACCGCTTGAGCCGTTCAAGAACAAAACCCTGATCCTCAATGGCGTTTCAGATCGCGTTCGCGGCGATGGCGACAACCACATGCGCGGGATCGGTTGTCTGCTCACCGGAATTGAGCTGTTTCCCGGCAACGTTCAGGGCGGATCGGACACGCCAGCTGGCTGGGCGAGCGGACACTCGATCGACCAAGAAATCAAGAACCATCTCCAAAAGTCGATTGTCACGCGAACTCGATTTGGCTCCCTGGAGTTCGGCGTCATGGTCCCTGAACACGCGGACACCTGGACGCGCATGGTCTACGCCGGACCGAACAAGCCGATTGCGCCGATCGACGATCCGTACCAAATGTTCGGCAAGCTCTACGGCCAAATGAAGGATCAGGAAACGCTTAAGAGCGTACTGGACGACCTTCAGGCCGACATGGCGAAGGTCAAGTCTCAACTGAGCGCTCAGGATCGGCTACTTCTTGATGAGCACGCTTCGCTCGTTCGAGATATGGAAAAGGAAATCCAAGCCTCGCGCAAGAAGGAAGTCGGGCACAAGGTGCCAGACATGCCCGCGGGAGTTCGACGAGATAACGACAAAATGCCGGAGCTCAGCAAGTTGCAGATCGATCTGATGGTCAGCAGCTTTGTCGCAGACAGCACCCGTGTCGCCACTTTGCAGTACACAAACAGCGTTGGCCAAGCCCGAATGTCGTGGCTTGGGATCAAAGAAGGGCAGCACGACCTCTCCCACGAACCCGATTCTAACAAAGAGGCACAGGAGAAGCTCACGAAGATCAATCGCTGGTACTGCGAGCAGCTTGCGTACCTTTGTAAACGCCTGGCGGAAACCCCAGAGACCGACGGAACCGGCAACATGTTGGACAACACGACGGTCGTGTGGACCAACGAACTTGGACAGGGCAACTCCCACACTCTGGAGAACATTCCGTTCGTCATGGTCGGAAACGGACTCGATTTCAAGATGGGCCGCTCGGTGAAGTTCAACTCGCTACCGCATAACCGATTGCTGATGTCCCTTGCGCACGGCATGGGACACCCGATCAAGCGGTTCGGAAACGGTGACTTCTGCGGCGATGGTCCGCTTCCCGGTTTGGCTTAACTCCGTGGCTTGAATCGTCGGTTGTGCCGCTTTTCTTGGCCTAATCGACCGGCGCTCGTGCCGTTGAGCTTCCGGAGTTCGCCAATTTCGTCGCGAACCTTCGCGGCTTTCTCAAACTCCATTGCCTTCGAAAGGTCCTTCATCTCCTTCTCAAGGGCATCGATCAGCAGCGGAATATCTTCGACCCGGACCGGCGCGCCGTCCTTTCCGATCGCTTCGCGAACCTCGTCGGAGTATTGGTTTGCCACTTCGTTCACGGCATCGTAGGAACGCACGGTTTCTCGAACCATCTTCGTGACGGTTTTCGGCGAGATTCCGTGTTCGTCGTTGTAGCGCTGCTGGATTGCTCGGCGGCGGTTCGTCTCGTCGATAGCGGCTTGCATCGCGTCCGAGATCACGTCGGCGTACATGATGACTTTGCCTTCAACGTTACGTGCCGCTCGGCCAACGGTCTGAATAAGCGCGGTGGCGCTTCTCAGGAATCCGGTCTTGTCCGCGTCAAGAATCGCGACGAGCGTGACTTCTGGAAGGTCCAAACCTTCTCGGAGCAGGTTGACACCGACGACAACGTCGTACACGCCAAGCCGAAGGTCTCGCAAAATCTCGGGTCGTTCAAGGCTGTGAACGTTCGAGTGGATGTAGTTGACCTTGACGTTAATGTCCTGCAGGTACCCGGTCAGGTCTTCCGCCATCTTCTTGGTCAGCGTCGTGACAAGGGTTCGCTGGTTCATCGCCGCGCGCATCTGGATTTCGTTGAGCAAGTCATCGATCTGACCTTTGCTTGGCCGAATGTCGATTTCTGGGTCGACGATAAACGTCGGGCGGATGATTTGCTCGACCACTTGGCTCTGCACCTCGGCCTCAAACGGTCCCGGCGTGGCAGAAACAAAGACCACCTGGGGCACGCGTTCTAGATACTCATCGAACTGCAACGGACGGTTATCGAGCGCGGAGGGAAGTCGGAAGCCGTAGTCCACGAGCACGGACTTTCGCTGTCGGTCGCCGTTGTACATCGCGCGAATCTGCGGCAACGTCTGGTGGCTTTCGTCGATAAAGACGAGGGCGTCGGTGGGAAGGAAGTCGAGCAAAGTGTACGGCGGGTCGCCCGGCTTTCGACCATCGAAGTAGCGGCTGTAGTTCTCGATGCCGTTACAGAAGCCGACCTCTCGCATCATTTCCAGATCGAACTCGACTCGCTGTCGGATGCGTTGCGCTTCTAGCAACTTGCCCTGCGAGATGAACATCGCTTCTTGGGCTTCAAGCTCCGCCTGAATCTGCGCGGTCACCACGTCCATCTTTTCCCAAGGCGTCACGTAGTGGGTGGCGGGGAAGACAGAGATCCGGTTCGGTTCGTCAATGACCTCGCCGGTCAGCGGGTCAACGAGCCGAATTCGCTCGATGGTGTCGCCAAAGAACTCGACCCGGGTAACGATCTCTTCATCCTTGGGTTGAACCTCCAAGGTGTCGCCGCGAACTCGAAACGTGCCGCGCTCAAGAATGAGAGCCGTTCGGGTGAATTGCATCTGGCTGAGCTTCTTCAGGACATCGTCAAGCTCAATCGTTTGGCCCTTTTCAAAGGTGACGACCGCCTCCGCGTACTCACTCGGCGAACCCAGGCCGTAGATGCAACTGACGGACGCAATGACGATCACGTCTTTGCGCTCAAGGAGACAGTGCGTCGCCGCGTGGCGGAGCCGTTCAATTTCGTCGTTCACCGAACTGTCTTTTTCGATGTACAAATCCGCACTCGGCACGTACGCTTCGGGCTGATAGTAATCGTAATAGCTGATGAAGTACTGAACCGAGTTCTCGGGAAAGAAGGCCCGGAACTCTTGGCAAAGCTGGGCGGCCAGGGTTTTGTTGTGCGCGATGATGAGCGCCGGGCGTTGTGTCTCCGCAATGACGCTCGCCATCGTGTACGTCTTTCCCGTACCGGTCGCACCGAGCAAGGTCTGGAACCGATAGCCCGCATCCAATCCCTCAACCAATCCCGCGATGGCCGTAGCCTGGTCGCCGCGAGGGGTGAAGTCTTTGGCAAGCACCAAGGGGGTGTCGTACTTAACGATGCTCATCTGTCTACTATTTTAGAACGCAAACACCACTTTTACGCTGACTCGGGACACAAATTCTTGGGTATTTGGGTCGCCGACGATTAAGTAGTACTCGGTTCCGCTTCCACCACCGTTTCGGAAGGCAAGATAGCCGTTTCGGCGACCATTGCTATCGACTAATCGACCAGTGACCGACATTGTTCGCGAGAACTCGTATCCGAGGGTGGCGATGGTTTGGCGATCCGTATCGCCCACGGTAATCACCGAGTGAGAAAGCCCGAGGTCCATGCGCTTGAACAAGCGATAGCTCGCCTGCAGGCTGGTGAAGTTGCTCGAAACTCCGCCGCGTTGCCCAGCCTCGGTGTAGATCGAGAACTTTCGGAATCGGTTGCTTTGATTCGGCGAAATGAAGACTCCGAAGACTCGATCCAACTTGCCAAAGAACCTTGTGTTCGTGTGGTTCACGCCAAGACGCACGTCGTTGCGGGTTGTCATTCCAGCCGAGGCTTCAAACCCTTTCTCCTGTTCTTGGCCATCGTACTGTTCGAAGTACGTTCCGAAGATGTTCGCATTCACGTCCCGGACGCCGCCTTTTCGGAACTCACGGAAGTACTCGGTGTAAGACGAAAACCCTTTTCGGTCGGTCCAAGGAATAAAACCAAGCGGCGGAGCAAAGTCCGGTTTGATCCACCGGTAGGTCACGTCGGAGAACCAGTTCGGGACCTGATAGTTCATCGAAACGTTGCCAGCGGAACTGTAGGCTCGTGACTGATCCTTTTCGACGGCCGCGTTTCCGGACCACGCAAACGAGCCGCGCTGCGTGTAGTAGCTGCCGCCCAGGGCCTCGTGGCGATATCCGCCGGGGCGGTTCAGCGTTGTGCCGAACAGCGACATATCGCCGCGCTGACCGGGGTCCTGGTGGATTCGGAACACGCCGACCGACTGCTTCCCGGTGTCATTGGCCACGAGCGCGCCGTAATCCAACCGGTTCGTAATGCGGCCAAAACTCTTTGCGCCCCAATCCATTTCCTGGATGCGGTTTGAATAGAACAGGTTGCCGTAACCAAAGAATCCGCCGGTCCTGAAGAAGTCCGAACCCTCCGTGAAGAACGGCCGAACATCGTTTAGAAATCGTTCGGTTCGGGTGAAGTCGATGCCCACGATTTGGGCTTCGATGTTGCGGAAATCTGGGTTTACGGAAAGCAAACCGGTGACGGTCGAGGTCGGTTGGTATCGGACGTCCAACCCGGCTCGCACTCCGGACGAGGTGCGATCGTATTCTGGCGCAATGTAGCCGAGGTACTGAAACGGCTTCAGCGCGGCCGGTGGAGGCGAAACACCTAACCAACGGGCCGAACGGTCGCTGAATTCTTGCAAGCCGATATTTGGCCAGAAGGACTTTGTCTGGCGCTTGCCTTCAACCCGAGCAAAGATCACGTCCATGTTAAGGTCCTTGCCGCTCGGATAGTTCAAGACCTTCCAAGGGATGCGCATTTCGACTGACCAGCCGTCCTCAAGTCTCTTGGCGCCAGAAGTCCATTCGCCTCGCCACTCGCGCTTCGAAGATCTTCCTCCAGCGATGTCATCGCTTTGAGTGTTTAGCGGATTTACAAAGAAGTCGCTCGTGCCGGAACCGCTGCGGGTTCCGAAAGGATTGATCGTAAATCCAACGAAGTCTTCGCCTTCAAACTCTGCCCCGATCCGAATTTCTCGAGCGATGATATCGCTCGGCTCCAGCGCGTAACACCGAAACGCCACAAAGAGCGCCTCTTGGTTGTAGGTGAGGAAAACCTTCGTCCGGTTTCGAGCGCCTTGACCAGTGACAGGATCAAAAAGGCCGTCTTGCACAAATGCGCCTTGCCACTCGGACTCTTCAATCTCGCCGTCAATTTTGATGATTTGGGTGGTTTGTGCAGTTTTGATCTCAGGAACGGATGAAGGGGCTTGCCCAAAGCTGATCGAAGCGAGCAGCATAAAGCAAATAGGTATTAAATTGCGGCATCGACGGAAGCTGAAGAAAGCCAAGGCACGCAGTAGTACCACCATACGATTCCAAAAGGTGCCCAAATGGGACCGAAAGGTTAGGAACCGGTATTCTCGTTAGCAGTGCCAGGTTCGGGAAGCGATCAGCAGCGAGTTTGTACATATGATCCCCTCATCGAGCTGATGTCTCGATTCGAGAACGTCCGGGCCAGCAGCGATGCTACCGACGCCTTTGCTGGACTCACAATCGAAGACCAGCTGAAGAAGCACATCATCAACGGCGTCAAGAAAGGGCTCGATTCCCGCCTCCACACCGCGCTCGAGACCTATACTCCGCTCGCAATCATCAACGATATTTTGTTGGACGGGATGAAAACCGTTGGAGAACTCTTCGGTTCCGGCAAGATGCAGTTGCCATTTGTCTTGCAGAGCGCGGAAGTCATGAAGACGGCGGTTCGATTCCTGGAGCCGCTCATGGAGCGGGTCGAGGGAAGTGAAAAGGGCTCGATCCTGCTGGCGACGGTTGCCGGTGACGTGCACGACATCGGCAAGAACCTCGTCGATATCATCCTCAGCAACAACGGTTACCGGGTGGTGAACATCGGTATTAAGCAGCCGATTAACACGATTCTCGACAAGTACCGAGAAAGCGGTTGCCAGGTCATCGGCCTCAGCGGCCTGCTCGTGAAGTCGACGCTGATCATGAAAGAGAACCTGCTGGAAATGAACAGCCGGAACCTTTCTCACGTACCGGTGATTCTTGGCGGAGCGGCCTTGACGCGCTCATATGTAGAACAAGATCTCCGAAACCTATACGAAGGCAAGGTCTTTTACGCCCAAGATGCCTTTGAAGGCTTGCGGGTGATGGAAGAGATCGCCGCGACGGCGCACGAATCCGCGCCAGAGGTTGAAACCGAAGACGTTCCCGTCGAGCGAGTTCGAAGTCACCGGCTCGACGTTCTCGACCCGTCTCTTTACGTTTTTGACGGCATCCGATCGGATGTCGTGCCTCTAGCGGAATCACCCGCGCTGCCTTTTTACGGAGCAAAGCGGCACACGAACTTCGACATTTTCGAGCTCTACAAATACATCAACCCGATTGCGCTTTTCCGGGGACAGTGGCAGTTCAAGCGTCCGGAAGGAATGGGCAACGTGGAGTTCACCGCCTGGCTGGATGCCCAAGCTCGACCGGTGTTCGAGCGGCTTCAGCGCGAACTTGCGCGGGTGCTTGAACCCAAAGTGGTCTGGGGCTATTTCCCCTGCAACTCAGAAGGCAACGACCTCATCATCTACGAAGAGGACGAAAAAACGGAGCGAATGCGGTTTTCGTTCCCGCGTCAACGGGACCATCGAAACCTCTGCCTTAGCGATTTCTTCCGCCCGGTCGGGGAGGCGCCAGACACCGTTGGTTTCCACGTCGTGACGGTCGGCAAAAAGATTTCCGAACATGAGCAAAAGCTGTTTGCCGACGGCAACTATCAGGACTACCTGTTTGTGCACGGCATGGGCGTGGAGACGGCCGAGGCGCTGGCCGAGTACTGGCATCGCCAGATCCGCCTAGAAATGGGGATAGGCGACCAGGAGCCGGACGATTTTCGTCTGATGTTTAGCGCGAAATACCATGGCTCGCGCTACTCGTTCGGATATCCGGCGTGTCCAAACTTGGAGGATCAATCCAAGCTCTTCGAACTGCTCAAACCAGAGCAGATTGGTTTGGAACTGAGCGAGGAGTTCATGCTGGTGCCCGAGCAAAGCACCAGCGCGATCATTGTTCATCACCCCGAGGCGAAGTACTTTAATATCCGCTAAGCAAGATCAGAGGCTTCGGACGGTGATTACCGCCTTGTCTCGCGAAATAGAGGTCTTGATCACAGATCGTTCCGTCGCTGCTTCGACGCCCGCGATTGCGGCCTCGGCGGCCGCCGCTTCGGCGATGGCCTTTTCCGCTTCTGCCTCCGCTCGGGCGACTTCAACTTCCGCAAGAGCCCTATCGACTTCTGCAAAGGTTTCGTGATTCATCGGAGGCTTTGGCGGTCGGGGTGCTTCTGCGGGAGCGACGATTTCCACTGGCATACCTTCCGGACCAAGAGCGATCACATGAACCTCGCTCTCTCTAGCTTCACTCACCCGCGTAGGTCGATTGTCAAAGTTGCTCGTGATTCGCGTACCGCCGCCTAGGAGCGTAAAGAGGGCAAACGCCGTGGCGGCAAGGCCCAGGCTGAGCCGTGCAGATCGGTCGAAACCGAATCGGTCGGTCTGCGCCGCAGATTCGAGAAGACCGTTCAAAGTCTCGTCATCTATACCGAGCATATTCTTCAACTGCTCTCGGTCAATTTGCTGTTGTTCCGCACCTGCTTCTCGCTTCAATCGCAGTCGCAGAACTCGTAGTGCCTCCGCCAAACTAATCTTGCTTTGATCCATTTCTTGCCTCGCTCCCAGTATGTGATGGAAATACTGAGCGCGGGACAAAGATAGTTCCGAGGTCCTAGACGTGCAGATAAAGAAAACTCGGCGTAGACTCACTGTCATCCATGGAGCCTTCCTTTGATCAGATTGTCGCCGCACGTTCGCGAATCGCTAGCGGCATTCTGACAACACCTTGCCGAGAGTCATCGGCGCTTTCGGAACTAACCGGCTATCGCGTTTTTACCAAGCTGGAGTATTTGCAGCGCACCGGTTCATTCAAAGAACGGGGCGCGCGGAACGCCCTTTTGCAGTTGAGCCCCGAGCAGCGCCAACGTGGCGTTGTTGCGGCTTCGGCGGGCAACCATGCCCTTGCTTTGAGCTATCACGGTCGAGATCTCGGCATTCCGGTCACGGTGGTGATGCCGATCTTTTCGCCGCTGGTGAAACAATCGCGTTGCCGAGGATACGGTGCCCGAGTTGAGCTATTTGGCCAGAACATCGGGGAAGCCAAAGAGCTTGCCGACGAGTTTGTCGAGAAAGAGGGCCTGACCTATGTTCACGGATTTGACTCGGCCGAAGTCATCGTCGGCCAAGGCACCATCGGCTTGGAAATCATGGAGCAGGTGCCGGATGCCGATGCTGTGCTGATACCGATCGGCGGCGCTGGTCTGATTGCCGGAGTGGGACTCGCGATGAAGACCATGCGTCCAGGCATCGAGATCATTGGCGTTGAGCCCGAAAACGCCGCCACGTACACCGCCGCAATGAAGCACGGCGGCCCCGTTCTCTGCGGCATGAAGCCAAGTCTCGCGGATGGCTTAAGTGTCCCTACCGTCGGCGAACGCGCATTTGGAATCGCGCAGAAAGTGGTTGATTCCGTTGTGCAGGTCGACGAGGAGTCGATTGCCCTCTCGATCCTTCGACTTTTGGAACTGGAAAAAGGAGTCGTCGAGGGCGGCGGCGCCTCGTCGCTCGCGGCGATCTTAGCGAACAAGGTGCCGCACCTCATTGGAAAGACGGTTGTGTTGATCTTGTGCGGTGGCAATATTGACCCCGCCGTTCTTGGCCGCGTGATCGAATACGGTTTGGTCGCCGATGGCCGACTCGCTCGCTTCCGCACCGTGATCTCCGACCGTCCTGGCGGACTTGCAAAACTCGCGGCCGTGCTTGCCGAATCGGGAGCTTCCGTCAAGCAAATCATCCACGACCGAGCATTTGCCAGCGCCGATGTGTCGACCGTGGAAGTCGAATGTACGGTTGAAACTCGCGATCTTGCTCACCTTAACTCGGTAAAGGAAATGCTCACCCAGCGCGGAATGGAATGCAAATGATTCATCGCTGCGCATGGCCAAAGCACGAGCTCGAAATCGCCTACCACGATGCCGAGTGGGGCGTCCCCGTTTTTGATGATCGCGTCCTGTTTGAGCTCCTCACCCTTGAGGGTGGCCAAGCGGGCCTCAGTTGGCTGACCGTGCTCAAGAAGCGGGAAGGATATCGTCGCGCCTTCCACGATTTCGAGATTTCTAGGGTCGCGGAAATGACCGATGACGAACTGGCTGAAGTTCTGCTGACGGGCGAGATTGTTCGGAACCGAGCAAAGGTTGCGAGCACTCGGCTCAATGCGCAAAAGCTAATCGACCTTGTCGCTGAGCAAGGTTCCTTTTCGAACTACTGGTGGAGCTGGACCGATGGCCAGCCCATCAATAATGAGTTTAAGTCGATGCGAGACCTTCCCGCGAAGAGCAGCATTTCGGAAGCGATCAGCAAAGATCTCCTGAAGCGGGGCTTTAAGTTTGTTGGCCCGACGATCATTTACGCCATGGCGCAAGCCACCGGACTCGTGAACGATCATACGACGGACTGTTTTCGACATCAAGAGTGCCTGCAACTGCGAACTCAAAAGTAGCGCGGCTGGTACCCTGATCTTTTGATGAAGCAGACGGTCCTCGTTCTCGGGTCAGGCCCGATTCGAATTGGTCAGGGGATCGAGTTTGATTACTCTTGTGTCCACTGCGTTTGGTCCCTTCGAAAGATGGGCTACCGAGCGATTATCATCAACAACAACCCAGAAACGGTCAGCACCGACTTCGATACCGGAGATGGCCTTTACTTTGAGCCGGTGACGTTGGAAGACGTTCAGGACGTGATTGCGCACGAAAACCCCATCGGCGTAGTGTGTCAATTCGGTGGTCAAACCGCGATCAACTTGGCGGAGGGCTTATCCAAAGAAGGCGTTCAGGTTCTCGGTACCTCGCCCAAAGCGATCGCCATGGCCGAAGACCGCGAGCAGTTCGAGGCGCTCTTGGAAGGGCTCGGTATCCGCCGGCCAAATGGAAAGGCGGTTCGATCCCTCGCAGAAGCCCGCGAAGCGGCTGCAGAGATTGGCTATCCGGTCCTGGTTCGGCCTTCATTCGTGCTTGGTGGCCGAGCAATGGAGATCGTCTTCTCCGAAAGCCAACTCCAGAACTTTTATCAGGAAGCGGAAGACGCCAATCCTGGCCAGCCGGTTCTGGTCGACCAGTACCTGCTTGGAAAGGAAGCGGAAGTCGATGTGATTTCGGACGGCGTTGATACGCTGGTGCCAGGAATCATGGAGCACATCGAGCGCGCTGGTATCCACAGTGGTGACTCGATGGCGGTCTATCCACCGATTTCGCTCAGCCCAGAGATTCAGGCCGAAATGGTGCTGAGTGCGGCGAAGATCGCGCGAGCCCTCGGCGTTCATGGTCTCATGAACATCCAGTTCGTCATCGTGGACAACGTTCCTTACGTCCTCGAAGTGAACCCACGCGCCAGCCGAACCGTGCCGTACCTCAGCAAGGTCACCGGCGTAAACATGGTCGATCTGGCCACCCGTTGCATGATGGGACAGAACCTGAAAGATCTGGGCTTTGGCAGCGGACTCTGGAGTCCGAAAGCTGGCCTCATCGGCGAAACTGAGCTTGCCGAAGGCAACTGGACGCCGCCGGAAGTTGGTTTCTTTGCGATCAAGGCACCGGTATTCAGCTTCCAGAAGCTCGCGAAAGTTGAGCCTTCGCTCGGACCGGAAATGAAGTCCACCGGCGAAATTCTCGGAATGGACCGCACCTTTGAAGGGGCACTTTATAAAGCCATGATCGGTAGCGGCATCCACTTTAAGGGCGATGGCCTCGTCTGCTTGACCGTTAAGAACGGAGATAAGGAACGTGCCTTGGAAATCGCGCAAGGGCTGAAAGCCTCCGGTCACTCTATTGCCGCGACACCGGGTACCGCTAAGTACTTAATCGAAAACGGAATCGAGTGCGAGATTCTGAGGAAGATTCAAAATGGATCGCCGAGCATTCTGGAAGCGATCATGTCGGGGCGGATCTCGCTGATGATCAACACCCCGAGCCTGAACGAGACCGCCGAAAGCGAGGCCGCTCGAATTCGGCGGGCATGCATTGAAACCGGGGTGCCGTGCGTGACGTCGATCGACACCGCGGTTGCGTTGATTCGGGCCTTGGATGTGTTCTCCGATCCGACGAAGGCAGACTGCCTTCGACTAGAAGAGTACATCGGGAACTAAGGTCGGGGTGACAATGACAAGCCGGCGCTTGCCGTCGGCATCGGTCACCGTGAGGGTGAAGGACTTGCCAGTTTTTAGCACGGTTTTGATCTCGTGCGTAACGCTCTTAGGTCCATAGGCGCGCTCGACGCTGGCGTCAAGCTTGATTCCTTCCGCCGTAGGGCTCGGCAGAAACTTCCACGTCTTGGTGACCTCAAGTGTTGAAGAACTCGACGGACCCCAGCCGGCCGGTTTGTCCGAGATGGTTCGTACGGAAGTATCGGCAACCTTCTTTGCGCGCCGTAAGTCGACGAGCGACTGAATCGACTTCGTGATCTTCGCGGTGTCGACAACGGCGCGGACGGTGTTGTCCTTCGAACGCGTCACGCTCACTTCCGTGAGTTCGAACTTTGGCGAAACTTCGTACTCAAGCACGTTGATATTGATCTGCTTGATATCTGGCATCAAGTGCAGCGCGAAAAGGATCATCCCTCGTTAGACGCATGTCACGAGGGAATTAGTCCTACTTTTCTAGGGCGAGCTTCAAAACCTGGTCGGCGTGCTTCACGAAGTGCACCGTTAGCTTCTCGCGGATTTCGGACGGAACGTCCTCAAGGTAGTCCTTTTGGTTCTGATCCGGAAGAATCAGGGTGTCCACGCCCGCGCGGAACGCCGCTAGAACCTTCTCCTTAATCCCACCCACCGGCAGCACCTGGCCCGAGAGCGTAATTTCTCCCGTCATTGCCAATCGCTTCTTCACCGGTCGATCGCTAAACAGCGAAGTGAGCGCGGTCAGCATCGTGACGCCCGCGCTGGGGCCGTCCTTGGGAACCGCACCCGCTGGAACGTGAACGTGAATCTCCGTTTTATCCAAGTTGGACAGGTCCAACTTGAGCTTAACCGCATTACTTCGCGCATAGCTCATCGCAGCGGTGATGGACTCTTTCATCACATCGCCGAGTTGTCCGGTCACGATCAGGCCCCGGGTACCGGGCATCTTCGCGCTTTCGATGAAGAGAATGTCTCCACCGACCGGCGTCCAGGCAAGGCCGACTGCCGTTCCCGGATTCAACTCGCGTTCCAAAACCTCGTCGTGGATGAATCGCGGGGCGCCGAGCGCGGTTTCCACGTATTTCGTCGTCACGTTGATCTTTGCTTTGTTGCCCTCGGCAAACCGGCGCGTGACTTTTCGGGTGACCGTACCAATCTCTCGCTCCAGGTTTCGCACCCCAGCTTCGCGGGTGTAGTGCCGGACGATCTTTTGAATCGCCTCGCGCTTGAACGCGATTTGGGTTGGACGAAGCCCGTGCTCTTCGACTTGCTTTGGCACGAGGTGGCGTACCGCAATTTCGATCTTCTCTTCTTCGGTGTAACCGCCGAGTTCGATGATCTCCATTCGGTCGCGCAATGGCGCAGGAATCGTGTCCAGCCGGTTGGCGGTTGCGATGAAGAACACGCGGCTCAGGTCGAACGGAACGTCCACGTAATGGTCGCGGAAGGTGATGTTCTGCTCGGGATCGAGCACTTCGAGCAGCGCCGACGAGGGGTCGCCGCGGAAGTCGTTGCCGAGCTTGTCGATCTCGTCAAGCACCATGACTGGGTTGCCGCTTTCGACTCGGCGCAGGGCCTGCATGAGCTGACCGGGCATCGCGCCGATGTAGGTGCGACGGTGGCCGCGAATCTCGGCTTCGTCCCGCATGCCGCCAAGGCTGATGCGCGCGTACTTGCGGTCCATCGCGGTGGCAATGCTGCGGCCCAGCGAGGTCTTTCCGACGCCGGGAGGGCCGACGAAGCAGAGGATCGGCTGCCGAATCGTGCCGGTGGTTTTGACCTTTCGGACGGCCAGAAACTCGATGATTCGGTCCTTAATCTGGGCGAGGCCGTAATGGTCGGCGTCCAGAACTTCCTTGACGTTCGCGAGTTCTAGGCGGTCGACGGTGGTGGTGTTCCACGGCAAGGAGACCATCGTGTCGACGTAAGTCCGCGCCACGGTGTATTCCGGTGCGCCAGGGTTCATACGTCGAAGTCGATCGAACTCACGGTTGACTTCCTTGAGCGCGGCCTCGGGCAAGTTCGCTTCAAGGATTCTGCCTTGGAGTTCTTCCAACTCTTCGCCGCGGTCGTCCGATTCGCCGAGCTCACGCTGGATGGCCTTGAGCTGCTCGCGGAGGTAGTAGTCGCGCTGGGTCTTGCTGAGTTCAGTATTGACTTCGCTTTGTACTTTGCTCGTGAGTTCTAGGACCCGAACTTCTTTGACGAGCAATTCCAAAAGAAGGCGAAGACGTTCTTCGACATCCGAAATCTCAAGAATCCGCTGCTTGTCCTCAAGGGTCAGCGTCATATGCGCCGCAACCAGGTCGGCCATGACGTTCGTTTCTTTGACCGCCTGAGTCAGAGACCGGAGCTCATCCGGGAGGTTTGGCGACAAACGAATCGCTTGCTCAAACAGCGCAGCGATCGATCGGCGAAGGGCTTCGATTTCTTCCGCTCTGTCCGGGCCCGGCTGAATGTCTTCGATGACCTCGATGCGCGCAGTGAGATACGGCTGATCCTGAACCTGCTCGATGATTCGGAAGCGCGATACTCCCTGAACGATCAACCGAGTTGCGTCGGGCATCTTGACGAGGGTTCGAATAATGACGGCGCAACCGTACTGATAGACATCGTCAAACCCCGGCTGGTCCATCTGCGGGTCCTTCTGCGCGACCACGCCGATAATGCGGTTGTTGCCAACCACGCTCTCGTCGACCAACTGAACTCCGGCATCGCGCCCGACCGAAAGCGGGGCAATCAGCATTGGATAGATGACGCTATCGCGCAACGGAAGAATGTTCAGAATGCTCGGAACGTCCGGCTTAGCTTCCTGCTCCGTCCCGTCTTCAACATCTGGGGTGGGCAAGTCTTCGCTAACGGATTCCTCTTCTTCGATGACCGGGAGGATAACTTCGGTGAGGGTGTCTTCGGGCATTAGATTCGATTAATCGTGACGGTCAGGCGTTCCATCTTCGGGATCATGATGAGCAGAAAGCCATTCCGATATTGGGCGCGAATTCCTTGGGAGTCGATCGCTCCTCCGGGCAAGGTGATTTCGCGGTGAAACTCTCCATAGAGGATTTCAAGTTGATGAATGCCAATTCGGTCGCCATCGCTGAAGTCTTCGTTGCGTACTCCGTGGAGCACGACTGCATTTCGCTCCGGGGCATAGGCAAGTTGAATGTCTTCTGAGCGGACGCCGGGGAGTTCGGCTTTGATGAGGAATCGGTGCGCTTCTTCGAGCACGTCTACGCGTGGTTGCCAGTAACGACTCCCGGCCAGCCGGGGGCGGCTAGAAGTCACTTCGTCGGTGGCACGGTCAAGGTCTCGGCTGGTGATCCACAGCCACTCTTCGACCTCGCGACTTCCCATGGAGAAATATTACTTGACCAGCCCTGCTTCCGGGGATGACTTAGGTTAGGTCTCGCAGGACGCCGCGATTTGCGAACCCAAATAGCGCACCACAAATCATGAGACAAGCGCCGATGTGCATGGCGAGCGGAATCCCCGATCCAAAGACGCCAAAGCTGGAATCTCTCGACTGTCGGGCAACGGTGCCAAGAATCGCGACCCCGAACGGGGAGAGCCCGTTGAGCGCCCAAATGTGGGCGGAAAGAGCTCGGCCGCGTAAGTGCTCCGGGGCAATGGTTTGAAATAGGGCATTCGTCGTGTTGAACTGCAATACGGTGCATGCGCCGATCACGGACATCAAAGGGAACGCTAGCCAAGGGTTTTGAGCACTGGCGAGGACCCACAGCACCAATCCGCTCACCGCCATTCCGACCGTGATGAAGCGACCTTTGCGCTTGGCATCTGTGATTTGCGTCATGAGCAGCAAAGTGCAAAGCGCCCCGACGCCGATGGCGGTATAGGCGTTGCCAATGGCCAGTTTGCCTGCCGGGGTCTCGTGCGGAATCTTGAGCACCTGGTCGATGTAAGCCGGCATCATCGGGATGTAGAAGATGCCGAACAGAGCGGTGACGCTCTCCATGATCAGCAAGGTTCGCAATCTCCGCTCGTTCCAGGTGTACTTGATTCCTTCCTTGATCAAGGTGAGGAAAGGCACCCGCTCTGTGGTTGCCGGAGAGAGGTCGGCTCTCATGGCCGCCACGCAGCCGATCAATGCCATGAAGGTCAGCGCGTTCACGAGGTAGCCAACTGGCACTCCAACGTTGGCCAGCAACACACCGCCGATCGCCGGACCAATGATGCGGGCGGTGTTGAACGTCATCGCCTGGATCGGAATCGCAGCGGAGAGAAACTCCACCGGAACTACCCGGCTCACGACGCTCTGGCGGGTTGGAGCTTCGACGCACGCAATCGTGCCCAGCATAAAGGAAACGAGAATGACTTGCTCGTAGGAAACGAAGCGAAAATGCGTTGCCGCCGCCATGTAGAGTGAGGCACAGGCAAATAGAATCTGAGCCCCGATGAGGATGTGTCGCTTATCCCGGGTGTCAACCAGCGATCCAGCCGCAAGGCCGAAGAGAAAGAAGGGAATCGAGTTCGCCGCGCTGACGTACGCCAGCTTCGACTCGTCCTTGGTCATCTCGTAAATCAGGTAGCCCTGACAAACGTTTTGAACCCAACTGCCGGTGAAACTAAAAAATGCACCGATCCAGAGCAGTCGGAAGTCTCTAATGGAAAAGACTTGAGCCAGCGGATTGCCAGCTAGTTTGGCCTTCCAACCCGGCTTTGGTAGCCCAGAGTTGGAGGATGATTCCATGAATCATAGTATGAACCTTGAAAGGTATCCTCGCTGGATTACGGTTCGTGGTAACAAGGAACGGAAAATTTGAGCAACGACGGCCAGTTGAGAGTCCTGCAACTTATCTCAAGCAGCGCAACCTCCGGTGCGGAGCGGCACGTCTCATCGCTCTCAAATCTCCTGCAGCAGAATGACCATCACGTTCAGGTCGTAACGCCCGGCGGCGGGTGGTTGCCCGGGGCATTGCGCTCAAGCGGCATCCCGGTGATGGAAAGCCGGATGAAGGGCTTCGGCTGGCTGCAAACCATGACCGGCCTGGTCCGCGAAATTCGGCGAAACGACATTCAGCTAGTTCACACCCACCTCACGCGCGCGGCCTATATTGGCCACGCTCTGGGCTTGTTGACGCGGGTTCCGATCGTCACGAGCGTTCACATCGCCAACAACGACCAGATTTATCGGCGCCTAGCCCATCGCAACAATCGCTTGGTCGCGGTGAGCAACTACGTTGCCGGAATGTTGCGCGGAAATGGCATTCCGGAGCGCTTCGTGCGGACCGTATATAACGGTACAGACTTTATTGACTTCGCCCCGGCAGATCGGAATGAAGTTCTGGCTGGCCTAGGCATCCCAACCGACCGAAAAGTGATTGGCCTCGTGGGGAAAGTTTGTCGGGATAAAGGACAACTCGAACTGATCAGCGCGATGAAGCAAGTTCGGCAAGACCATCCGGACGCACATGTCCTGTTTGTCGGAAAGGTAGAAGAAAGCGTTCAGGCCGAGGTTCACGCCGCAATCGACGATTCTGGTCTGCGAGATCACGCGACCTTGACCGGAGTTCGACACGATATTCCAAGCCTTTTGGACGCAATGACGATCAGCACGCTGCCAAGCGTGATGGAAACCTTTGGCGTCGCGGCAATCGAGGCCATGGCCCGGCGACGTGCGGTCGTCGCAACTCGAATTGGAGCATTGCCCGAGGTTGTTCAGCACAAACAGACCGGTTTGCTGGTTGACCTACGACCGTCCAGCATCGCCGAAGCCATTCACTACTTGCTGGAAAACGAGGATGAGCGTGAACGAATGGGGCGGACTGGACAGAATGTCGTCCGCCAAATGTTCACGCTCACCGAGATGGTCAAGCGATTTGAAGTCGTTTATCGCGACGTGCTCAACTAAGCACTGAACCTACAAAGGTGTAGCTTCCCGATCCGACTTCTTGGCCATTGAATGGCTCGCCGTTCAAAGTTCCATCGTTGGCGGGTGGATGAATCTCTGCCGTTGTGTTTGGTGGCACAACGAAGCTCCAAGTAAACGTCCCTTCGGAGACTTCCCAGCTTGAATGCACCAGTCCAAACGGCGTATCTTGCGATGCGCTGACCGAGGTCAAGTTTCCGCCAAGATGCGGTTGCAGGCGCAGCTTTGAGAAGCCAGGAGCGGCCAGGTCGATTCCGGCGAGTTTCTGCATCATCCAATCACCAATCGCACCGTAGGCATAGTGGTTGAAGCTGTTCATGCCCTTGTCCTGGAATCCCTTGTCGTGCGTCCAGCCGTCCCAACGCTCCCAGATTGTGGTTGCGCCTTGAGTGACGGCATAAAGCCAACTGGGCCACTGGGTTTGGTGCAGCAGTTTGAACGCCACGTCGGCGCGTCCGTTGTTTAGCAGAACGTGGTTGAGGTACGGCGAGCCGACGAATCCGGTGCTGAGTTTGTAGCCGCGTTTGCCGATATCCGTGACCAATGCTTCGACGGCCGCGGCGTGCAGATCTTCCGGCAGCAGGTCGAAATGGAGGGCAAGCACATAAGCCGTCTGAGTGCCGCTCAGGATAAATCCATCGGCGGTAACGAACCGGCGCAAGAAAGCCTCGCGAATCTCGCGGAAGCGGGTTTCGTAGTGGTCCACCCGGTCCTCCCGTCCGATAACTCGACAAATTTTCGCCATTAGGTCGGCGCTGCGAGCATAGAACGCCGTCCCGATAAGCTCGATGGGCGTGTCCGCATTGATGCTGAGCCAGTCGCCAAATCCAAGGAATCCGGGCTGGTTCGGATGGCTACGAATGTCATCGATTGCCGCGCGATCTAAGGAGCGGAAGTAAGTCTCGAAACTCGCAAAGTGCCGCTCCAGAATTCTCGCGTCGCCGGTGGTTTCGTAGACCGTCCAAGGGCAGATCAGCAAGGCGTCAGACCATGCTGGGCCGCCATCCGAGTCCTCAAAGATCGCCGTATCTGGCGCTGTCGGCGGGATCTTGCCCTGGGGGCTTTGGCTATCGGCGAGATCGAGTTGGTACTTCTCCCAGAAGGTTTGCGTGTTCGCAATGGTCATGGCGGTCCGGACAAACACCTGGGCGTCGCCGGTCCAGCCAAGGCGCTCGTCCCGCTGCGGGCAGTCGGTCGGCACATCCACGCTGTTCCCGCGCCAGCCCCAGCGGATGTTTTTCCACAACTGCGTGAGGAGGGCATCGGAACAAGTGAAGTCACCGGGCATTTCGTAGTCGGTGTGCAGGACCACCGCTTCAATGTTCTCGGTGGAAAACTCGCCGGGAAAGTTCTGGATTTCGGCGTATTGGAAACCGTGGAAAGTGAACTTCGGCTCGAAGATTTCCACCCCGTCACCGCTCACGGTGACAAAGTCGGTCTGAGTCGCGGATCGAAGGTTCTCCGTGTAGAGATTTCCGTTATTGTCTAGCTTTTCCCCAAAGCGAATTCGAATCGTGTGGCCACGTTTTCCAGAAACTTTCAACCGCACTCGGCCAACGAGGTTCTGGCCGAAGTCGACCAAGTAGATGTCAGACGGCCAAGTTGGGATTCGCTTCACGCTCACTGGCTGCAAAGTTTCAACTGCCTGAATCGGCGGACAGTTGTAAGCCAAAAGCGCGCCGACATTTGGCTCGACGGTTTCGACCGGGAGCCAGTTGCTGGCATCAAATCCTGGCGCATCCCAGCCGGGGAAGCTCAATCGGTAGTCGTGGTGCTCACCCATCAGGATGTCGGCCTGAACGATCGGACCGTAGTTGTGTTGCCAATCTCCGTTGGTGACGACTTCAACTCGGCCGTCTTCGGTTTCGACAACAAGCTGGGCCAATAGGGCCGGTCGGTCGCCGTAGAGCTGCCGCCCACGCCATTCGACGTTGCCGGCGTACCAGCCGTCGCCCAACGCGACACCGAGCACGTTCTCGCCATGCTGCAGGTGTTCGGTGACGTCGTAAGTGACATACCGGACGCGCTTTCGATAGTCCGTCCAGCCCGGGCTGAGCTCGTCAGTTCCTATCAAATGGCCATTCAGGCTCGGGTCCATCACACCAAGGGCCGTGATGTATAGTCGGGCTCGAACGACCTTGGACTCCACCGCAAACGAGCGCCGGAAGTAAGGAGCCGGAACCATGGCTCGTCGACCACCGACCAATCGGCCTTGAATCCAGTCCGCCTTCCACTCGGCGGGATCCAACAGTCCAGTTTCAAACCAAGTTGCCTGGGATGTTTCAGCGTTTCCAGCGGTAATCACGGTGACCGCGAGCAGGTAGCGTGTCGCCGAAAGCAGAGCCGGGCCGCGATACTCAACACGTTGATCGGCCTGGGCGAGTTGCCCGGAGTCCCAGACCTCACTGCCGTCTTCAAGCGTGACGCGAACTTGGCAAGCTTCCTGGAGCCAATTCTCGACGTCGGTTTCGATTCGCCAGGTGAAGCGTGGCGAAGGCTCGCTGATGCCGAGCGGCTCGGTCGTGTATTCGGTTTGAACTTTTGAGATTTGGAAGGTGCTCATCTTTCTGTTAGTCACGCTCTAGTCGGTGGTTGCCACCCGTTACGTTAATCGTTCGCTTGCCGAAAATGATCGTTGCCGGCAAGCCATCTGGCAACGACACGTCCAATACCTTTCCGTTGATGGAGGCGATGATGTTTCCGCGAGGGGTGACGAGAGTGCCGGAGAGTTCCTTTAGCGAGGACAACGCGGGATTGATTTGCACGCGGCTAAAGTTGGCGTCTGTCGGACGAATCCCGAGCAAACTCGCGTAGGTGTGATAGATCGGGTGCGCTCCCCAGGCATGGCAGTCGGAGCGCGTCGGCTCCGGCATTTCAATGGTCGTTTTGAGCCCATTTTTGACTAGACCGCGCCAGAGATCGAGTCGGTTCAGGATGGCGTCACCATCGCCAAGGGCATAGAACGCCTCAAACAAGTAATGGGTGAAGTAGATGGTGGTCTTCTCTAGGCCTGGTTGTTTCAGCGCGTTGCTTGCCTCATCTTGAGTTAGCACTCCCGCGATGAGTCCGAGCGCCTGCGAGTGCTCGCTCCGGTGCTGGTGACCGAGGTCATCGGAAAGAATGCCGAGCTTGCTATCCCAGAACGACTTGCGAATGGCAGTGCTCAAGCGCTCGGTTTTAACGCCAAGGCGGGTCTCGAGCAACGGTTCTCCAGCTTGCGCTTCAAGCTCAGACATTGCCTTCAGGGCTAACAGGTACTGAAGGTTGAGCGGTGCGGTTGGATTCTCTGCGCTTGTCGGCGGCATTCCGTTTCGCCAGCCTGGCACCCAATCGATGTAGTTCCAACCGGGTGGCGGCGTGAGTAAACCATCGTCGTTCACGAACTGAGCAAAGTAGTCCAAGACGATTCTTGCTCCGGGCAGGTGCTTCTTTACATCTGCAAAATTGTCGCCGTACAGCATCGCGTCGTGGAGCATGCAAATCCACCAAAGCGAGAAGGGTGGGATCACTTGTCGCACACGACTCGGGTACCGCGAGTGGGTGATGCCGCGATTTCGCCGGGATTCGTCGAACGCACGCAGGGCTTGCTGCGGCAAACGACGGTCTTGTCCAAGAGTGTAAGTCGCGAGAACTTGCAGCCTCGTGTCGCCCGCGTATTGCAACTGCTCGTAGTACGGGCAGTCCATGTACGTCTCGTGCGAGCACATTTCCAACGTACGGATGCCGATTCGGTGGATGTCTGCCAGGTCTGGATCGCTGGATTTGAACGTGGAGCTGAACTCGTACGGATAATGCGTTTCGATGAATCCGAGCCCGGTCAGGGTCAGCGGCTCAGCTTCGGTCTCAATAACGACTTCAACGTACCGACCTGCGTGCCACCAGAGACTACGGAACTGGCCGACGAACTCGGCGATCACTTCATCGCCAATGCCATCTTCCCAGGACCAAATGGTCGAGAAGTGCTTGCCTTCGATGTCGTCGCGATTGCCTTTGCTCATGGCTTCGTCCTTCACGAACAAGGCTTCTTGCCAGTTCAATCGAACGGATCCTTTGCCGTTCCAGCCGATCCAATGTCGCGCACAGACGTAATCGTTCAGGTCAAGGATCGCGCGGACCCGGGTGTTCGGCGGGACCTGCATGGAAGTGCCAGCCAACAGCTGGGAGAACTTCTCCGTCCATGCGGCAGATGACTCTGCCTGGCGCACCGGAACAGGGTGAGTTGGACCGGCGGGAACCTCTCGTGCATGTCTGACGGTTGTCTTCGACCACTTGTCCTCGTACATGGCCGGCAGGGTTGCCGGGCGAAGCAAGTGGATCCGGTCAAACTCACTCTCGGCGACGTTCATTAAGCCGGGATGGATGGACTCAGCTTTTTGCCATTCGGCACGATCGCGCATTGAGGCTCGGAATCGGATTCGGTCTCCCGTTCCCCAAGCCGCTTGGGGAGGCTTAAACTCGAACTCGGGACGGATTACCGCTTGCCAGTCGGCCTTACCGGTATTGATGCGCTCGTTGAAAGAAGGGTCTTCGGTTGCAAGGAGAAAGCCGTGGCAAATGGAGTGCTGTGCATAGGCTTTTGTTTCTCCCGCCGACCAAACCAAAGCCGAGATCGTGTGCGTTCCGGCTTCAAAGTTTGCCTGATAGGTTTCGAAAGCCCAGTGGTCCTCGTCTCCGCGCTCTGGGCCCCGGCCCACGAGTTCGCCATCAAGGTACAGCTCGTAGCGATCGTCTCCGGTGACGTGCAAGTTTAGGATCGCTTTATCGGTGAAATCAACTTTCAGGGAGTACTCGATCACGATTGGCCCTTGCTTGATCTTCGGATGCGAAATCCAGTTGGCGGGCCAAACACCTTCTCGGTTCCAGCCTGCTTCACGCCGAAGTCCGAATGGGTCAGAGGTCAAAAGTAACCGTCGCGCCGTCGCGATATTTGCCATTGCGTCGCAAGCATAGCTAAACGAGCGAACTTGGTGCCTTGGAGCTTTTCTCCGCCTGACGATCGCCGCGCTATGGGAGACCGAGTAGTATGCTGAGCCGAGAGAAACGCCCAGATTTTTGAAGTCTGGCGGGTTGAAAAATGCAATACAAACTCACTGAGCTCGTCGATCGATACTGCATTTTGGAGCCGCTGGACACCATCGTTCATGACCTCCGGGATGGCGGCGCGCTCACGGTTTTTGAGGCGTTCGATAACCCCTATGGCTCCGTTTTGCCAGGAGAATCGATCATCACGGGCGGTGTTGCGGGTGAACATCGCATCTCCGACGAGGACGGCGAGGTCGATATTCGGTTCCGGCTGGAACCCAAAACAAAGATCTACGAATCGACCCAAGAGTTCGAGCGGCTGTTCCAGCGATTGCTTTTCACCATGACGAGCGAACCGATGGAGCGATCAATCGTGGATCTCGCTGGCTCAATTGGCAATCCAAAAACCTACCGATTTTTTGTTTGCTGGCTGCGCGATCACGTGCACGTGCTGAAGGGCATGAAGTACTTCGAAACATCTCTGAAGGGCGCTCTTGAGCTTTTTCGAGATACCCAGAGAGAAGATGGGATGATCTTCGACAACTGCTATCCGCGGACGAGTTGGCCGAACTTTTGGGACATGCGGTTTTCGGACGGCGACTACATCCGACCTTTCAAAGACCGTGCCTTCGAGATGAAGCGAATCCCGGTGGAGGCGGACGTTGAGTACCTCTACGTCGAAGGCATTTACGCGACTTGGAAGGCTACGGGCGACGACGGCTGGATGGCGAGCTTCCTGGAGTCCGCGGAAAAGGCGATCGGCTACGTTCGCACCAGCAACGTTCGGTGGTCGAACAAGTACAAGCTCGTTAAGCGCGGCTATACGATTGACACCTGGGATTTTCAGAACTCGTTTGATTCCGTCGTTGCCTGCGACGCGATGCGAATCGATCCAGAAAAGACCCGCTTTGGCGTGATGTTTGGCGACAACACCGGGCTCGCGGTAGCGCACGACCAGCTTGCGGAAATGTACGAAGCGCTCGGGAACGAGCGTTCGGCGAACGAACATTCCAAGCGAGCAAAACAGATTCGCATTCGATTGCGCGAAGTCTCGTGGCAGGAGCACTTCTTCCGGCATTTTGTTGCTGAGGACGAAAAGCCGAGGCCAGAGCTTGGGGTCAACGAATCTTCGCAGGTCTCATTATCGAATGCGTATTCGATCAATCGGAACCTCGATCCGGACCAGATTCAAAGCATCATCGGAACTTACAAAGCAATCTATCAAGCGGCCCCAGAGGGAAGTCCGGGCGAGTGGTACACGATCTTCCCGCCGTTCGAAAACGGCTTTGGTAGCCATTGCGATAAATGGCAATACATGAACGGTAGCGTCACCCCGATTGTCGCGGGCGAGCTCGCACGAGGGGCGATGAACGCGGGGCACGAGACTTACGGAATCGACATCCTTCAGCGGGTGGCGACCCTCGGCGAACCAGACGAGCCCATCTTGCATTGCAGCTACGTTGGCGCAACGATCGAGCGTCCAGAGACCGAGTTCGCACCGTTAGATTTGACGGGAATCGTCAATGCTTCTTTGAGATCAGACGCGAGCGTCTCGATCCCTTGGACTTCGGAGGAGGATAACGACCTTCGGGCGCTCCAGCCGGGCACACACGACGGTTTTGGCGTGCCGCTCGAGGTCATCGACCCTGCCGAAAACGACGGAAACGCGGCGGTTTTGCTGTCTAGCCAGGGCGCTTATGCTCGTTCGGCCGAGTTTGATGTCGATGAGCTCGTAGCGTCGCTTTACTTGATGCACCTCGTCTCGAAACCGGGTACCGCGAACCTTGCCGGAACGGTTACTTGGTGCTACGAGGACGGCACTGAAAGCACCCAATACGTCGTCGTCGGAGAGTCTGTTCTGCATTGGTGGATGCCCGAAAAGCCGAAGGGCACGGGCACTCGGCGAGCCGATTTCGTTTGGACAGGGGCAAATCCCAAGTGTCTGAACGTCGGAGTTTCGATGGGGTACTTCGATAACCCAGCGCCAGAGAAGCGAGTGAAATCGGTGCGGCTCGATGCCGCGAAGGATGGAGCGATCTGGGCGGTGTTGGCGGCGACCGTGGCGCATCAGCCTGGTTTCATCCCGCCGAGCGAGGTTTCGTACGGCATCCCGAACGGCTGGGGAGCGGCGGCCGTGATGTACGCCCTGGTCGAAGGGCTTGCCGGGGTTGTAGACACTTCAACGGCGCTTCATACCACCGAGGTGTCGCCGCGATGGGACCTGACGGAAGCCGAGGACGCTCAGGTCTGTATCTGCTATCCGGCGAGTCAAGGCTACGTTTCGTACCAATGGACGCGAGCGGAAGATGGTCAAGAGCTTTTGATCACGACCTCTGGGCACGACATGACTTTGCGAATCCCGGTCGAAGACGATTCAGCGCGAGTGTTTGTGAACGGGACCGAGCGTGACTTTGAAGTGGAGCTGATCAACGAGCAGAACTACGCGGTGTTTGACTTCGAAGAAGCCGATCTTTATGGTCCGACCAAAGTACGCGTCGTATTTGATGACTGAGCCCGCCATGAGCTAAGGATCGAAGGCGGAACGAAAGATTCGGGACGTTTAAGTTCGGATTCAAACTCTCCGTCAGCGTCGGGGCTATAATCAGTTTGGTTGGTGCCGTGCCCAAGTGGCCCAAGGGGACGGTCTGCAAAACCGTTATTCGGCGGTTCGAATCCGCCCGGCACCTCCACTTCTCCCTCGCCAACCCAACCTTCTCTCGCTTCGGCCGCTTGATTTCTGCGGCTTTCGAACCCAGTGAGTCGTCCAAACAAGGGCAGGATGGCTCCCCGATCTGAAACCTTGGAAAGTCTTGACCGGCCAAGTCATTCGGTTACGGCGCTTGGCGTGGTTGCTCCACCGCCGATTCACATTTCAACGCCCGTTTTCGATGGCTCGCTGGCGATGCTCTTCTCTTGCGTTCGCGACCATCGGGTTGACCTGCTGGATATCCCGCTCGCGCCGGTTTGCGAGGCCTATTTCCATTACCTCTTGAATCTGCCGGATGCCGACTTTGACGAGGCCGCTGCGGCCCTAGCCGCCCTCGCGTACCTGCTAGAGCGCAAAGCCTGGCTCTTGCTTCCGCAAGAAGAACCCGAGCCGGACATGTACGAGGATTCGTACGAACCAGAGCCGAGTTCCATTGGAGACTTTGCGATGGCGATGGAAGTCTTGACCGCCTGGCAAGAGGAGCGGTCGGAGTGGTTCTTCCGAAGCCCCGATGCTGGACCCGGCACTTATGAATTGCCGTACCAACTGGCAAACGTCAGTGCTTCGGACTTGTCCCGGGCATTTCAGCGCGTTCTAGACCGAGCTCGTCCGCAGGAAATGCCGCTGCTCAGCAAGCCTCGGCGATCCTTGAATGAGGAGATGCAGGTTGTTCTGGATCGACTCAGCGGCGAATGGCAGTCGCTTACTTGCGTTTTTGGAGAATCAGCCACCCGAACGGATTGTGTCTATTGGTTCTTGGCCCTGCTTGAGCTTGTGCGCCAGGGCGATGCAGAGGTGAAGCTGCTGGACGAAGAACCCGTTTTCGCTCGAAACCAGGCACCAAAGGCAAAGGTGGTGTTCGATTGACGCCGGTCGACCGCGTTCTCGCATTGCTCTTTGTTGCTGACGCTCCGGCCCCGGCCCAGACAATGGCGCTCGCGTTGCAGCTCACGGAGGGGCAAGTGGAGCAGGCTCTGGAAATACTGGAAGCTCAGTTGCATGACCGTGGACCGATCCAACTCGTGAAGCTCGCCGGAGGCTGGCAACTGAGTACCAAGAAGGCTTACGCGGCGGACATTGCGGCCTTCCTCAAGCCGCAAGCTTCGAAGCTGAGCCGAAGCCTGATGGAGGTTTTGGCGGTGATTGCGTATCGGCAGCCGATTACCACCGGCGAACTGGAGGTCATTCGCGGCGTCAGTTGCGACTATGGCGTCCGAGCGTTGCTTGAACGACGACTGATCGAAGAGAAGGGCAAGCGACAAACTCCCGGACGCCCGATCCTTTACGGGACCACGGACGAGTTTCTGCACCAATT
This sequence comes from Chthonomonas calidirosea, assembly GCA_945859975.1. Classification (GTDB taxonomy): domain Bacteria; phylum Armatimonadota; class Fimbriimonadia; order Fimbriimonadales; family Fimbriimonadaceae; genus Fimbriimonas. Next base: position 48,888 of record CAMAPH010000009.1, on the reverse strand, counting down.
CAAGATGAAGGACCTCGGCGATTTGCCTCCGGTCAGCGAGGGGTTGCCGGCCCTGCCGGAACCGACGGACGCGGCGGCGCGGTAAGTTTTGCTATGGCTTCGATCTTGACGGCTTTGATGATCGGGCAAGCAATTTCCGGCCCAGCGATCTCTGGCCCGGTGGTAGACGCCCCAAGCGCGATCATTGTCGACGAAGCTTCCGGAAAGGTCCTGTGGGGTCGAAACGTGAACAGCCCGATGTTCCCGGCCAGTACCACCAAGATCATGACGGCGATGCTATTGTTGGAGCACTCCACGCCGGGAGAGATCATCACCGCTCCGCCGGGGGTCGAATACATCGAGCCGAGCAGCATGCATCTAAAAACCGGCGAGAAGGTCCGGGTGAAGGACATGCTCTATGCCCTAATGTTGCGGTCAGCGAACGACGGATGCGTGGCAGTGGCCTACCACGTGGCCGGATCTGTTCCGAACTTCGCGGACCTCATGAATCGCAAAGCCGAGCAGTTGGGTTGCGCGAACACGAATTTTACGAATCCGAACGGATTGCCAGATGAAGGTCACGTGACGTCGGCAAGCGACTTGACGCTGATGGCGAGGGCGGCAATGAAATATCCTCTTTTTAGGGAAGTCGTTCGCACCAAGAAAACCCGCATCGCTCGCTCGATCAACGCAAAAGACCTTTGGATGGTCAATCGAAACAAGTACTTGGGCAAAGATCCCTCCGCCGATGGCATTAAAACGGGCTACACGAAGGCGGCAAAGAGTTGTTACGTTGGCAGTGCAACGCGCGAGAGCTTCAGAGTGATAACGGCAATCCTGGGCAGCGAGGAATGGATCGTGGACCACGCCGCGATGCTGAAGTGGGTGTACAAGAACTTCGACCGTCAGGTTGTGTTTCGGGCTGGCGCGCCAGTTGGGGAGATTGAGCTGGCGGGACTAGAAAAGCCGATTCCCGCAATGTCGGGCATCAATATCGTCTCCATCGTTCGCCCAGGCAAGACCGAGGGCACGCTGAAAATCGATACTTTGCCCGATCTAAAGGGTCCGATTCTCAAGAAGCAGAAGATCGGAGAGGCGACTTGGACGGACAGCGACGGCTTCGAACAACGGTTCGCCGTGTTCGCTTCGGAGGCGGTGGATTTGGCCCCGGTCCGGGGCAACTCTCTATTAGGCGGTACCCTCTGGTTGGGCGTCGGTGTTGCGGGGGGAGCTTGGTTTCTCCAAAATCGAAATCGACGCCGGTTCCTCTATGGCCGCAGAAAAAGAAAATTCGTCTGATCTCGAACGGATACACGTTCGAATTGCTCACTCTGGACTTTGCAGTCGGCGAAAAGCCGAAGAGCTGATCCTGCAGGGACGCGTCTCTGTGAATGGCGAGCAGATCAAGACGGTCGGCGTTAAGGTGAGTCTAGACGACGAGGTTGCCGTCGACGGCGAAGTGATTCGACCTCCGACGCGGTTGCTGACCGTTCTGATGAACAAGCCAAAAGGCATCATCACGACGATGCGCGACCCGCAGGGGCGAGCGACGATCACGAAGTTTCTTCCCGAAATGGCGGCAGTCGTAAAGCCGGTTGGACGGCTCGACAAAGAGTCGGAAGGACTCCTCCTTTGCACCAGCGACGGCGAACTCGCCCACCGCTTGACCCACCCGCGCTATGGCGTCGAAAAGGAATACATGACGGTTGTGACCGGGATTCCTGACGATAAGGCGATCAACCGGTTGCGAAAGGGCGTCTTCATCGAGGGCGGCAAGACCGCTCCTGCCGACGTCACGGTCATTCACGCCGAAGCCAAAGCCGGAACCACCAGCTTGCGGATTATCATTCACGAAGGCCGCAAGCGTCAGGTGCGCTTGATGTGCGAGGCGGTTGGACATCCGGTCATTACGTTGCGCCGCGTGCGAATCGGGCCGCTGAAAATCAAAGGAATGCACCCAGGCGAAGTTCGTCTGCTGGGTAAGAAGGAAGTTGACGAGTTGAAGAAACTCGTTGGCCTTCCGGTTGACTAATGATCGCGCTTCTTCTCCAAGACCGAATTCTTCTGACCGGCGAAGGCTTTCTTTATCGCATCGAGAAGCCGCGGACCCTGCAATCAATCAAGGTGAAGCCCGCCGAATCCCCGCTGATGGCGCGGTTCACCAACGCGGCGGGGGAGAGATTCACGATCTTCACCGACGCGAAGTCCGCAACCCCGAGTGCCGTCGAGCGAATCATCGACGCGCGCCTGGAGAAAATCCGCAAGGTAACCGGTGGAAAAATCCAATCCAAGGGCAAGCGAGAGAACCTGTTTCGCGAAACGGCATACCTGTTTCAGGTCGTGAATCCAGACGAGAGCATCGTTCGACTGGCGTTTTACGACTCGCCAAAGGTGGTCACCACGTTCCAGGCGGAACTCCAATCCGCCGCAGATCCGTACCCAGGATTAGAAGATTTTGAGTTGCTCTATCTGAGCTACGGGTTTGTTACCGACAAGATCAAAAAGAAGTAATCACTTTTCCACACATCTGGAAAAAGTTGTGGAAAACATGATTTTGTTATCCACCGCTCGGATCATTTGTCCACCAAATTCAAGCTAACTACTCCACGGTTAATACCCGGATAATTCCTTCTTTTTCCTCTTCAATAAGTAGACACATGATTGGTACCATGAATCGACCATGTGGTCACGTACGCACGCTCCGAAGCCTTTAGTCGACCCGCACAAACTTCAGTTCTGCATCGAAAATGGGCTCAACGTGTTGCTGACTGGACGGCACGGGGTCGGCAAAACCAGCATCGTTCAACGCGCGTTCGAACGAGCCGGGAAGCGAATACTTGTCTTTAGTGGAGCGACGATGGATCCTTGGGTGGATTTCGTTGGCGTGCCGCGTCCGTTGCTTCGGGCAGACGGAAGCACGGTACTGGAACTGATCCGCCGGGCCGAGTTGGCAGATGACCAGGTGGATGCGATTTTCATCGACGAGTTCAACCGAGCCCCGGCAAAAGTGCGGAACGCCGCAATGGAAATTCTTCAGTTCAAGAGCGTGAACGGCCATCGCTTCACTCGGCTAAACGCGATCTGGGCGGCAATCAACCCGGGAGAGGGAACAGAGTACGACACGGAGGAACTGGACCCGGCGCAGCGGGATCGATTTCATATTCAGCTCGAAGTCCCTTACCGACCCTGCCCACAGTACTTCACCGAAAAGTACGGCGTCGTTGGAAAAGGGGCACTTGAATGGTGGGACAGCTTGAGCGATGCGACCAAGAACGAGGTGTCGCCGCGACGGCTGGATTACGCGGTTTCTGTCGTGCAGTGTGGCGGCGATGTGCGAGACGTTTTGCCCGAACGCTCAAACCCAAAGAAGCTGCTCCAACTGCTCAAAGAGGGCCCAATCTTCGATCGCCTGCGTGAGCTTCTGAAAGCGAACGACCGAGTCGGTGCAAAGAGTTTGATGCAAGACCCGAACTCGGGTAGCGAGGCGTTGCGACACATCCTGGGATCCAAGGCCGCCAGCATTTTCTTCTTACCTTTGCTTGATCGAGAGCGGCTGGCATCGCTCATGGTGAACCCGCAAGTGCTGGACACCGTGGTCCGATACTCCGAAAACGTGACGGAATTCTCTGACGTGTTGATGAGTTTGAATGGTGCGGCGGGCAATGAGGGACTCATCAAGAGGGCGGAGCAGTTGGCCCGAAAGCACGGGGTGTCGTTCTCGAACTCCGTGCAGCCCGCCTTGGTGAGTCCGGTGAGCCCGTTGAACGCCGAAGAAGTAGCGGCCCTTGACCCGTACGGAAGAATTGCCACGTGACCCGCGACGAGTTTCGAGGAATCTCGATTGCGCTGGAAGGCTATCACGACATCTTTTCCGCGCTTTGGGAAATGGGAATGCCACTTTTCACCGAGTCGATCTCGACTGCGGCGATTGTGTTCAGCAGCTCGGGCGAGCCGATTCAGTTCCTGTTCAATCCAAAATTTTGGGAAGAGTTGCCGAGGTATGACCGAGACTTCGTGTTGTGTCACGAAATGTTGCACGTGATCTTGAATCACGGCTTTCGCAGCGTGAACTTGCCGGATCAGGACATCGCGAACATCGCGGCCGACCTTGCGGTGAATCACTTACTGATTTCTCGATTTGGCTTCGTTCGCGAATTGCTTCGAGATTGGGAGAATCTGGTTTGGGTCGACACGGTATTCCGGGATTCGAGTTCGATCCCGCCCTCGACGCTCACTTTTGAGGAGTTTTATGAACTCATCCGCCGCAGTTTTCGGGTGCGGTTCTGTGCCCTTGCGGACCAGCATTTGTTCTTGCCAGATGCCGGAACAGGTTCGCTCAGCAATCCTCGTGCTGCGAAGGAAGTCGATGCGCTACTCCAGGACCTCGGCTCGGGAATGTTGGAGGATTTGATCTCAGGGTTAGGACGCGAAGTCGAAAAGACGGTGGAGCGCGGCGATCAGATCGTTGGCATTACCATGAAGGTCGCCCAGCCAGCTCCGCCCAAAATTCCTTGGGAGTCGATCGTGCGCCGTCAATGCAAACGGAGTTCAGAACCGCGCAAGGTTCCGGGTTGGGTGCTTCCGGATCGCCGATTTGCTGGCGTCCATGGCGTGATTCCGCCGGGATTTTCGATGTCCTCGGGGCATCAGAGCGAAAAGCATCGGCAAAAGTGCGTGTTCTTCATCGATGCTTCCGGATCGGTTTGGGATCTCCGTGATCGCTTCTTTGCCGTTGCCGCTTCATTGCACAAAAAAGAATACGAAGTTATCCTATGCTCGTTCGATTGCTCGGTGTACTTGCTGGACCTAGCGAAGCCGGAGATCAAAGGTGGTGGCGGTACGAGCTTTGCGATCCTAGAAAAATGGATCGTGAACGAGTTACCCGGGGCTTACCCCGATGTTGTGTTCGTGCTCACGGACGGAATGGGCGATTTGGTGCGGCCGAAGATGCCAGAACGCTGGCACTGGCTTCTGACGATAGACTTTCGGCAGTGCGTTCCATCGGGCTCGGCAGTCCATTTTCTGTCGAATTTTCGGTGACCTCGGCGGCGTGAAGTTGCGCGAAGAACTCGTCCACGGTAATCGTCCGCTTCAGAACGTCAAAGTGGGCAAAGTCACCGTGTCTTGAAGCAATGCTCAGCCATTGCTTTAGCCGCTTGACCACGTGGTTCGAAAGGTAGTCCTTGTAATGCTCGCACCAGTGGAGGAACCCACGAAGGAGTGGTTGCCAATCCGTAATCGGCTCCGGATCAAAAGGAAGGCCAAGTTCGCGGGCAACTTGGTGGGAGAGGCTGGGGTTCGCTAGGGCGCTGCGTCCGAGCATGAAGCGGTTACAACCGGTTTCATCCTGGCAGCGGTAGAAGTCTTCAAGGGTCCAAATGTCGCCGTTCGCGACGACGGGGATATCGAGCGCGCGCCTGACAACTCCGATGGGTTTCCAAAAGACAGGCGGGTTGTAGCCTTGGGCCTTTGTTCGGGCGTGAATGGTGATCCACGATGCTCCTCCTTCGGCCACCATTTGGGCATTGACATGGATGTCCTCGATGCTCTCCCAGCCTAAGCGGAGCTTTGCAGAAACGGGGATTTCGGGCGGAACGGCGTCACGAACTGCCCTCACGATTTCTCGAATTCGGTCTGGGTGGCGTAACAGGGAAGCGCCGCCATCGTTTCGGTTAACGGTTGGGGCGGGGCAACCGAAGTTGATATCGATGCTGTGCGCTCCGGCGCGGCAAGCGGTGACGGCGCTGATTGCCATTCGCTCAGGATCGCCGCCGAGAATCTGGACTTGCACCGGTAGCCCGCTCGGCGTTTGCCCGAGATCATTCAGTTCGGGCACGTCACGCAAGAAAACCTTACGTGGCAGCGGCTCGATGCTTACCCGCAAGAACTCGGTGACCGAGTAGCTGAACGCGCCGATTTCTCCTTGGAGCGCTCGCATCGGTGCATCGGTGATGCCGTCCATTGGAGCGAGCACGAGGGCCGCCTGGGCCGGATTTTGTGGCATCTGAGCTGATTCGTTCATCCGACCCTCTCATTGTGGAGAATCAAACTAACATTTCGGATTCTCATCGCGTCTAAAACATTGGTGTCACCAAAAATACGCCACGTGGCGTGTGACTGGTTGGCTTGTGCAGGCTTTCTTACGAATATTGTTCAGCAAAATTCGGCAGAATTGGATTTAAAGAGGAATCTTTTGGCAACAGGAAAAACAATTACATCACTTTTCGCCATTGCTGGCTTGGCGGTGTCTGCGATTGCGCAGACCACCATTCCTGCGGACCGGACATACCCGGTCACGCCTGGTCCCAAGTTGGATACTCGTGCTTTCGCTCCGCAGGTTGACAAGAGCTATCGCCAGAAACCTTACAAGCCCGAGAATCCGCTGATCAACAAACGTCGGGCAGCAAACCCTAACAACACGCTGAAGGCTGGCGGATTGATCCCTAACATCCGAGCCGCGGCGTTGCAGGGCAATTTCCCTGCCGTCGACGCAACGGGCTGGACACCACCAGATCCTGACCTTGCCGTTGGACCGACCCACGCAGTCGTCGTCGTGAACAGCTCGATCGGCTTCTTCCGTAAGTCGGACGGCGCAAACACCTTCCTGCGCACTTCAGAAGATTTCTTCGCCGGACTCGGTGCTACTAGCTTCCAGTTCGACCCTAAGGTTCTTTACGATACGGTAAGTAAGCGATTCTTCATCCTCTTCCTAGAAGTAGATTTTGATGGGAAGCAGAGCAAGAGCCTGATTGCCGTTTCCGACGACTCCGACCCGAACGGCACTTGGTTCCGATACCGAGTTGAGAGCAAGCAGACCGTCGGTTCGACCGATTTCTGGCTAGACTACCCAGGCTGGGGTGTTAGCAAAAAGTATCTTGGCTTCTGTGGAAACATGTTTGGCTTCGAGAACGGCTGGAACGGTAACCAGTTCGTCGTCATCGACAAAGCACCTCTTTTGACCGGCGCCGCCGCCACCGCATCCAGCGTTTCGGACACCGGCTCGGCTTCAGTTAAGTTGGTATCGCAGTCCGATGTAGACCAGCTCATTGCGGTTTCGATGAGCGCCGACGACAGCATGAGAGTTCATGCTGTGACCGCTTCTTCTGCTAAGAGCATTGAAGTCGCGGTTCCGCCATTCGCCGGACCGGGCGGACCAATTCCTGGTCCAAGCAACCACAACCTGGACTCCTTGGACGGACGACTCTTCAACGCGCACCTTCGCAACGGCAACGTCGTCACGACGCACGGCGTTCGCGTCGGAAATGACTCTCGCGTTGTTTCGCGATGGTATGACGTGAAGCTCAACGGTTGGCCAGCATCGGGCCGCCCGGCACTTGCGCAGTCTGGAAACGTCACCGGCGGAACCGGACAGTTCTTCCACATGCCAGCGGTTGCTCGCAACCGAAAGAATGAGATGGCTCTCGTCTTCACGCGAACGAGCACGAGCATCATGGCCGACCTCATGATCACGGGTCGAAAGCCAACCGACGCGCTTGGTTCGATGGGCGCTCCGGTCAGAATCAAGAGCACCCCGGCACTTTATGGCGGCTCAAGCTCCAGCGGCTACAACCGATGGGGCGACTACTTCCAGGTGGTCGTCGACCCAGTTGACGAAGTGACCTTCTGGGCAATCGGAATGCTCGGACGAGCGGACGGAAACTGGACCACGGAAGTGTTCCCGTTCAAGGTCAGCAGCTACGAAGATGCCTTGGTTTCCAAACCAGCTACTTCGATGGCAACGCTGCCTAGCCAAGGAACGCTGCGAACGACCGGAACGACGCGGATCAACACCGCCGATGGCGTCTCCGCAGAAGTGGCTTCGCAGTTTGCCAAGAACGTTGGCGACATGACTTCGCTGGAAACGACGATCAACTCGGGCCTGACGCCTGCGACGATCGGTCAGCTCCGCATTAGTACGCTCGACAACGCTCCGGCGGGTTCGTCCGCGTTCTATTACGCTTGGAACAACCTGACTTCGAAGTGGGATCAGCTCGGCACCTACCCAGGTTCCTCCACTGCCCGTCGCTTCGATCGACTCGAGAACCAGGCTTCGCCGTACATTGCCGCTAACGGAAACGTTAAGCTGCTTGTGCGTGTGGTTCAGCCTCTTCGTTCGGTCTCACGACCTTACGTTCTCAAGGTCGACCAACTCGGCATCTCCGTCGCTCCTCGCTCGTAATCTGAAGCGAGAAATGGCCCACGCTAGCAAAAGCTAGCGTGGGCCATTTTATTTGCCGTTTGGCCGATCGATGCGGAAGAAGATTCCTTCCTTCGTGAACACCACGAACTGGTCGTCTTTCTCGGTGAGCGGCTGGATGACCAGCTTCTCCGAGATTGTCGGGTGTACAGATCCGATGTAGCTGCCGCCAGAGAAAATCACCCAGTCGCCGCAGTTGGTCGCACCACGCGCGCCAGAGCCAGGAGTTGGCTCGTTCTCCAGGCCCTCAATTCGGGGGCGGAAGAAGTTAGAAGCATCGTCCTCGAACAGCAGGAGCCGGTGCGGCATGGAGTCGGAAATCAGTTCGAGGCCAGACCGGTTTGGCGTGATGCCGTACGCCGCCACGGCCGCGACATCCACCAAGAAACTGTCCCGGAGTTGCGGGTCGTAGATGCGGCAAACAGTGTGAGCCTTTCCAGTTTCTATAAATCGCCCAGAGACCTTACTCGCCGGAATTCCGACCGCCCGTGCCGCGAAAAGCAGCGGCGTGTTTAGGGCGTGGCAGTTACCGATGCGCTGATAACTCGGGTCGAAGAACTGGTTCATGTCGAGCGTCGGCTCGTCCGCGTCTTTGTCGTACAGCGAGTTCTTGACGAAGAACATGCCGATTCGATTTAGCATCTCGCCAACTTTAACTGGCCTACGGTCAATGATTTCGTAGCCAGCAAGTTGCTCAAGAAGTTTCGGCAGATCCGCCTTGTATTCGTCTTCGGTAGGGGAAAGGTAGGCCGACTTGACCTCTACTGGAAGTTCAAACTGATACGCTTGCCTTGCCGGAGCGCCGGGGCGGACTACCGGGTGGATCAGAGTTCCGCTGACGTCCACTGTCAGGTTGATCTTTTCCGTCCCTTCCGGTGGGCTCAGGCGAATGGCGATACAATCGGCCCCCCGACGGCCTTCGGTGTTGAAGGTCCAGTAGTTGGATTCGCCTTGCTTCGGGATGGGAACAAACGGTAGCTCGGTTTCTCCACGATAGATCTTCACGTCGCGGATCCGCTGATCGGGATAATCGCGAACGCCGGCATACTTGGCGGGGCTGAATCCCAACGGGCAAGGGAAGACGACCGTTACGGGGCGTCCCGTCCAGACCGAACCTTCGGCTAATCCGATCTGACCTGTGAGCCGAGATTGAAACGCCTCTTGATTGCCGCGATCCAGGTGATAACTCGGGGGAGCCGCAATGTCGACTAGTGAGACGGGGAGAGCGGGGTCTTGAGCCTGAGTCGATTGAATCTGTGGATACGCCAACATCAGCGCGATGATCGTAGTCGTGGCCACAAACCGAGTCTAATCATTCCAAAACGCACTTGCAACCCGGTAAATTTTGCAGGGCAAGAGGAAACCACGCACAATGAGAGGATGCGTTTAGGTGAATATCACGAACTGAGGGCGGTCCGAGAGGGACCGCCGGGGCTATTTCTGTCGGACGGCCAGACCGACGTTTTGCTCCCCAAGGCTCAGGTTCCGCCGCGAATCTACGTAGGAGACGTACTGCGGGTGTTTGTGATGAAGGACTCGGAAGACCGAATCATCGCGACGACGAAGACGCCTTATGCCATTCCCGGGGAATTTGCTCGCTTAACGGTCGTGTCTGTGTCCGAGATCGGAGCGTTTCTCGACTGGGGCCTTGATAAGGACTTGTTCTGTCCGATCAAAGAGCAGATGATGCGAATGCGAGCGGGGCAGGACTACCTGGTTCGCATCTACATCGACGAAGTTTCCGAGCGCATCGCCTGTACCTCGAAGTTCAACCGCTATCTAAAGGCCACGAGTGAGGACCTGGAAGTCGGGCAAGCCGTGAAGTTGATGATCGCTGACCGAACGGAGGACTTCATCCGTGTGATCATAAATGGTCAATTCAAGGGATCGCTGTTCCCGGACGAATGGATCGAAAAGCTACAAATGGGCGAAGTGCGTTCAGGCTATATCAAGCGGATTCGTCCCGAAGATGGTCGGATCGCGGTGTCGTTACGGCCACAGGGATTCAGCGCAGTACTTGGCGAGCGAGACCGAATTCTCGCGGCCCTGAAAGAAGCCGGCGGCACTCTCCCGGTATCGGATAAATCGTCTCCGGAAGAGATTCAGCGCCGATTCGGCCTAAGCAAAGGTGCGTTCAAGAAGCTAATCGGCGCGCTCTATCGTGAAGAGATGATCGAGATCAGCGATCACTGGATCAAGCTGAAATCTTCTGGCTGATTTGTTCTTCGGAGTTTACGGTTGGGCAAGTGCGTAGTACAAAGGTGGCAAAATGGGTTTGGTCAAGATGAAACGAGCTGCAATTTTTGGCGTGTGTTGCGTGCCCATCTTGGCGGCCGGCTGGATGCGGCAATCATCACCAACTCCGGTAATGGACCCGGTAGCAGACCTGAAGAAGAGAGTCGCCAACGGACAGGCGAAGCTGGAATTTGAACCGAAGCAAGGGTATCTCCGGTCGATCCTGACGCAGTTAAAAATCGACCCGAATTCGCAGGTTTTGGTTTTCTCAAAAACGAGCCTTCAGACCGACCACATTTCGCCAAAGACGCCTCGCGCGCTGTACTTTAACGACGAGGTCTATGTCGGCTGGATTCCAGGTGCGCCGCTGATCGAGATCATGAGCGTGGACCCCAAGCGTGGGGCTTTGTTCTACACGATTGAGAACACCAAACAGGCTCAAGTCGCGTTTTCGACCGAGGGCTCAGACTGTTTTCGTTGCCACGGCGGAAGGGGATTCGGTTCCCCGGCGGCCCTGTTCGGCCGGTCGGTTCTAACCGCGCCGAGCGGCTACTCGAGGGTCTTTGCCCAGACCTATAACATGACTCCATCCACCCCAATCCGGAATCGCTGGGGAGGTTGGTACGTTTCGGGCACGCACGGAAAGCTTCGCCACATGGGCAATGAACTCTCGCAGGGCACCGACGAGAAGCATTCAATAAACATTGAGCGCGGCGCAAACGTAACGAGTTTGTCGCGTTACTTCGACGTTAAGCCGTACCTAACCCCGCACTCGGACATCGCCGCGCTTATGGTCTTTGAGCAGCAAATGGAGGTCCAGAACCTCATCACGCGAGCAAACCAAGATGCGCTTCTGATCTTGCGAGGGACGAACCCCGAAAAGGCCAGCAAAGAGACGATCGCGAATATCGAGAACTATAGCGAGGGCCTAGTTTCGGGACTGCTGTGCCAGGGGGAGGCAAAGCTCACGAGTCCCGTTAAGGGCACAACGGCGTTTGCGAAGACTTACTCGGAGTCGGGTCCGAAGGACTCCAAGGGCCGGTCGCTGTATCAGCTTGACCTCACGACGCGCATTCTTCGCTACCCTTGTAGTCCGCTGATCTACTCGCCGTCGTTTGATGCCCTGCAGTCGCCGGTGAAGAACTTCGTTTATCGTCGACTTGGAGAGATTCTAAGCGGGAAGGACAAGTCGAGTGGCTACGCGCATCTGAGCGCAGCGGATCGGAAGAACGTATTGGAGATCCTCGACGAGACCAAACCGGAGTTCGCCAAGTTTCAAGGCTCAAGGTAAGTCCTCAGCTTGAGGGTTTTGCGAGGGGACAAAAGCCGTTTGCTCGGAGGGCATCATTGTCGTATCCTATTGAGGCAGACGAGAGATCGCGAGTGGCATGCAAAACTTAGAGAAACAGCAGTTTGAGATTCGGCTAACGCCGGAGCAATTGGAAGCAGTTTTCCTTGCGGATCAGTACTTTGAATCTGGCGAGTCCTTTACCGCGGCTCAAGTACGCGAAATGGCCCGAAAGAGGACGGAAGCTTGGCTGAATCTTCCCCAGACAGAGTCGGAATAGTTGAGTACGGTCGTTTGGCAGCGATAGATTTTGCTGTAAACCACGACGCAACCGCCCATATGTGGGGAGTAGAGCAAGCTGAGCGATATTCGGATTTTCTGCAACAGTCGGCAGACTTTATCGCCTTGAACCCTAATGTGGGCAAAAAGGTAGTAGGGCACCCTACCGCCGAAGCACTATTGGTCCGATGGCCAAAAGCAAGGTACGGCCATTACATCGTTTATCGTCGCATGCCGAGCGGAATCCACATCATGCGAATATTGCACAGCGCGATGGACATTGGGAGCCATCTTCCTGAAGACTAATACTGCCTTCGAAATCAAAAATAAATGTGCTCTGAAGAGGTCTCTGTCACCGAATCACGTGCGGCACGAACCGACTGAGGTCGGTCGTGATTCGGCCGTCGGACTCCCGAATTCCTACACCAGCTGACTCGTCGCCGACGACCCACGAGCCAATGACCGCGTGATTTCCGCCCGCTTCAAACAAAGGCGCAAGGGCTTGGTAGATGTACTTCGGTTGGAGGCCGATTTGGGTTGTATCTGCATCCGGCGTTTCTTCGGTCGTCACACCATCAATCACTACGCGGACACCGTCGCCCTCTCGCGATAGCAGAGGCTTGCGAACGTATCGAGCCATATCCCGAGGGCCGTCGAAGTAGGCGGGGAGGAGGTTCGGGTGGTTTGGGTAACGCTCCCAAAGAATCGGCAAGATCGCTTTGTTCGCGAGCAACATCTTCCAAATCGGCTCGATCCAAATGTTGCGAAGCTCCGGCTGCAAAGCGTGGCTGCCGAAGTTTTCTCGCACCATCCACTCCCACGGGTAGAGCTTGAACATCTTTCGGATCGCTCCGTCTCGGGCGTCTAGGAACTGTTTGGTCTCCTTGTTCCAGCCGATCTCCGTCATGAGCAGTCCTTCGGTTTGGAGCCCTGCCTCGGTTGCGGTGTCGCGGAGCAGGGCGATGGTCATGAGGTCTTCGTCGGATTCGGAGTGGGCGAAGTGGACGAATCCGGGAACAAGGTTTTGGTCCTTCAGCCAAGTCCAGCGCGCGATGAGGCTTTCCCAGAGCGAATTGAACTGGTCAGATCCAGGGAAGCGGTCTTGGCTCCACTGCCACTGAACCACCGCCGCTTCTAGGAGCGACGTCGGCGTGTCGGCATTGTATTCGAGCATCTTCGGCGGATTTGTGCCGTCGTAGGCAAAGTCGAATCGGCCGTAGAGGTGCCCGGTCGGGTTTGCCGCGTAGTCCTCAAGGACAAACTCGCAATACGCCGGGAGGTCGAATTCCCGAAATCGCTTGGTGCGGATGAGGTCTTGCACCGTCTCCATGCAGAGTCGGTGCAGCTCGTTGGTCGCGGATTCAATGGCGTCGACGTCTCGGGAGCCGAGAGTGTAGTAGGCGCTTTCATCCCAGTACGGTTTGCCGAGGTGGGTGTGAAACACCAGACCCCACTTTTCGACTTCGGCTTCCCAGTTCGGGCGCGGGTCGATTCGGTGTCTTTGCACGTCTAGCTAAATCCGCTGCCCATGGAGCCAAAGCCGCCGCGTGATACAGATGGGGTTGCCGAGCCGCCGAGGATTCGGCCGCCCGATTGCGATCCGCCGTAGATGAACCGTGGCGCGCCGTAGTAACCCGTGCCGCCACGATACGTGGTGCAAGCAGAGTCGGGCAGCTTCTTGCCGCTGGCATCCACGCAGTCGCGCCGCTCCGAGCCACATCCCGCCAAGATAACCCCAGCAAAAGTCACAACCCACGCCAACTTAAATTCCTTTTTCATCCCGAAAATGCCTCTTTGTAAGACATTGTAAGTGTACGTTGCTCTCATGCGGCAGGATGCAAAGTTGATCAAAAATTTGCGAGTTCATGACCCCGTCCTAGCTAGAATTCTCTCATTGATTTAGAATGTACGGGAGTCAAAGATGACAGTACGCGACAAGATTCAGCATCTCCACCGACGGCTCGGCTTTGGACTGACGCCGCCAGAACTCGAGGCAGAGGAGAAGCAAGGGTTCGATAAATCGGCGCAGCGGCTGCTCGACTTCCAGAAGCTTCCCGATCTCGGCATTTCCCCGTACGAGTTCTGCTGGCGCAACCGCGAAAAGGAGCAGGCCGATGTGGGCTCCTACCGGTTCCGGATCTGGTGGACCTTGCGCATGGTCGCGACCGAAAGACCACTCGAAGAGAAGCTGACCCTGTTCTGGCACTCGCACTTCGCGGTGGGCGACGACAAGGTGGAAGACGGCCCGATGATGCTGTACTACCTCCAAACCCTTTACAAGCACGGTTACGGAAAGTTTGAGGACCTTCTGCTTGCGATCTCTCGCGAACCGGCGATGATGCGCTACCTCGACATGACGCGGAGCGTGAAGGGAAATCCGAACGAGAACTTTGCCCGTGAGGTGATGGAACTTTTCACGATGGGAATCGGCAACTACACCGAGGACGACGTGAAAGAGCTTTCGCGAGCACTCACCGGCTGGGGCTATATTCACACCTATTACGAGTTGCCCGGAGAATCCAGTCTCAAGCTAACCGAGAGCATTCAATACGACCGGCCGTTCGCATCGTTTGCTTATCTCACCAGCATGCGGGACGAAACCGAGAAGACCATCCTCGGCCAGAAAAAGGATTGGGATGGCGAGGCGGCTCTGCGGATGCTGGCACACCGACCGGAAACCGCTCGCTACGTCTCCGGAAAGCTTTGGAACTACTTTGCCGGCCAAGATGCGTCACCGAAGGTGCTCGATCGGCTAGTTGCGGTTTGGAAGAAATCGGGTGGCAACATTCCCGATATCGTTCGAGCCATCGCACTTGCGCCAGAGTTCTATACCGAATCGGTCGTCGGAAACTATCCGAAGAATCCGGTCGACTTCGTGGTTGGCATTGCGCGCAAGCAAGGCATGGGTAAGTCGATGATCGCAAAGCGACCAAAAGACGCCAAGCCAACCGACGAGATTCCGAAGGAAATCATGGACCAGATGGGCTACGCGGCGTACCGAATGGACCGAATGGGGCTCTCGCTTCTTGTCCCGCCGGATGTTGCGGGCTGGACCTGGGGCGAGAACTTTATCAACAGCAGCGCAATGGCCGAGCGGTATCAATACCAGGGTTTTTATTATGTGGTGGACAACGTTGAGCAATGCGGGGCTACGGTCTTTGGATATCTGAAAAGCCTCCAGCTCACTTCGGTTGAAGAGATCACCCGCAAGTACGCCGAGTATTACGACACGAAGCTGAACCCAGAAACCGAGAAGGTTTTGAATGCAGTCTTCACGTCGGTAGGCGGAGTGGCAATGTTCGATAAGGGCAAGGAAGCTCAGTGGCCTGGGTGGCACTATGCCACCCTGAAGCTACTGGTCGCCTCGCCCGAAATGCATCTCTGCTGAGCCGTTACTTCTTCGGGTTTGCGTCGAAGAAGTCAAACAGGAGGATGCTTGCGCGGATACCGCTGGCGGTTTCTTTGCCGCCGACGGTTCTGCCGCCGGGCCACGCATGGCCGCCGTCAGCCAAGGTCACGAGCTGAACCATGCGTCCGTTCTTGCCGTTTTTCCAAGTCTCGGTTACCACCTTGCCATCGTTGATCTCAGACTTTTCTGCTGGTGCGGTAATGCCGAGTTGCTTGGCCCACCACTGGGCGCTCTTGGACTGGGAGATTCCTTTCAGCAGACTTTGGCTGTTCTCGTCGTAGGCCACGGTGTTGTCGTTCTTCGCGTGGATCATGAGAACGGATACCGGTTCCTTGGGATTGGGGATGATCCGAGGTCCAACCCCGGTGGTTCCTGCGACGGCTCCGATGGCCGCAAGTCGGTCGCCAATCTGCGTGGCGGCGAAGTGAGACATGAAGGCTCCGTTTGAGTGCCCGCACATATACACGCGGTTCTTGTCCACCTTGACTTCGCTTTCGACCTTGTCAAGGATCGCGGACATGAAAGCAACATCGTCTTTCTTCTGTCCCGAAAGGTCGATGAAACCGGCGTTCCAGCCTGGTCGCTCGCCCAGCCCATCGGGATAAACCGCGATGTAGCCGCGCTTCTCGGCTTCTTCTGCCGTGTCGGTGTACACCTCTGCAAGCGCGGCGGTTCCGGTCCAGCCGTGAAGGATGAGCACTACCGGGAGGGGCTTGCCGTCTTCCACCTTCTTTGGGATTCGAAGGATGTAGGAGCGCTTGACCCCTTCGGATTCAAGTGTCTCAACGTATCTGCCCGGACCCTTGGTTTGCGCGGGAACGGGGGACACGCAGCCAGCCAGGAGCAAAGCCAAAAGGGGGATTCGGAGTGCGCTTGAATTCATCCGTCAATACTACACCTTGACCTCCTGGGTCGCAAACTAGGTGGACCAATGTCGCGCTAATCCGGTACCCGAGATCAACCACCCCAGATCAATCACCCTAGATCAATCGCCCCAGATCAATCGCCCAAACTCAATCACCCCAGAGCAACCGCCTCATTCTCGCCGCTGGAATCTGCGAGCACCAAAAGCAAGAATGAACCCATGAAATTAGTTTTGTCCGTCGGTTCGGGTTTGTTGCTCTGTGCTGTAGCACAGGTCAACGCCCAAACCATCAACCCCTCCAATTTGTTGCGAAGTGGTGATAGTGTAGGGAGCGATCTTCAGACCCTGACACGAGGTTCGGGACAACTGAGCTCAGTGGGTTCGGGTTTAGACACTGGCGATCAAGCAGCGGGTCGCTTATTCAATTTGCAGGATCCGACCACGGCGCAGAATTGGCAAATCAGCTGGCAGCGTGCAGGCTTCGCCCCACGACACATGCTTGGCTACTACACGGATATTACGGCGACGAACCCGAAGATCACTTGGGTTCTCGGCGGCAGCAACTCTGGCTTGCCAAGTTCAGCAAAGGTCAAAATTGACGGAACGTTTGGATTGGTTTTCGGTAGCGGGGACAACAACGATCCAAAGAAATCGACAATTTATTACAGCGAATCTTGGCGCAACTCGGCTAAGCAGAATCGCGTTGCAGTCCTGAAGGATCGTGACCTCAACGGCCTCCGCCCATTTGGATTAACCGTTTCCTGGGAAGATGGTTACAACTTAGGTGACCAAGACTACAACGACTTTGGCCTTCACCTCGATGGCGTCGTGGCCCAAAAGTACGCACCCGTACCAGAGCCTGCACCTGTTTTGATCATCGCGGTGGGACTAGTCACCTTCATTTCTCAACGAAAGCGCAGCCAACGTTGCGTCGTATGAATTCTCCCGCAGCCGAAAGTTTAGGAGTTTGAGATGCAGAAGCTACTTTTGATTTCGCTTTGTATCTTCAGCGCTCAGCTTCCGGACACGGCCCCGATCGTGAAAGCCGCGAACGACCTAGCAGAAGTCGGCGTGCACCAAGCCAACAAAGAGAAGAAAAGCATGGCGGCGAACTTGGGAACCATTTGGTCTGTTTGGTCCCCACCGCCCCCTCGGCCATCCAAGCTCATAACTCAAAGAATTGATGTTCCTTTTCGACGGCGGCAAAATTCCGGCGTGCGGGTTCCTGATGCCGGTCCCCGACTAGGCGATGACTTTGTGATGCCCATGAGGAGTTCTCTAGAAGCAAAATCCGCCGGAAACTTATATTCGAGCTTCCTTCCAACGAATCCGCTTTTGCTCAACCTGAGCAATGCATCCGTTCCTCCGCTCTGGAGCAGCTCCGGGGACGATGTTCCTTCCTTGGCGCGGGAAGGATCTTCTGACCTGCTTGCTGATTCTGCCGAAGTACTGAACTCGATTGAGAGTTTGGCTGCTAAAACCGAAGAACTATCCGGGCCTGAGGCGTACAGATTTCGCAAAAGGCTAGAAACGGCGAGCCCTGTGCCGGAACCGGCTGCGGTGATTCCTTTTGCCGGAGGTCTGATCTTCTTCGTAATGCGTCGTCGGACCAAGACAATCATGAGTGCCGAATTTGCGGTGACACCTTTCGGTGAACCCGTTTCGGGCACCGGGGTAATGCGACCACGAACTGGCGACTTGAGGGTCGTTCATTAGGAATCAACAATAGAAGCATGATTAAATTGAATCTTCTTTCTGTTGCTTTTCTCGGGGTGGCGTTTTCAGCTCAAGCTCAAGCGCAATTCATTTCCCCATCGAAGCTCACGACAGGCGGCGATGGAGTCGGTACCGATCTTCAAACTCTCACGCGAGGTTCGGGCCAACTTAGTTCTGTCGGCTCGGGCAAGGACACCGGCGACCAGGCTAGCGGTCGATTGTTCGATCTTCAGGATCCGAAGACTCCGCAGAAGTGGAGCATCAACTGGCAGAAGGCAGGCTACGCGCCTCGGCACATGCTGGGCTACTACACCGACTTGACGGCGACGAACCCCAAGATCACTTGGGTCCTTGGTGGCAGCGGCTCCGGACTACCAACCTCCGCGGACGTGAAGATCAACGGCACCTTTGGCTTGGTTTTTGGAAGCGGCGACAACAGTGATCCTAAGAAGTCGACGATTTACTACAGCGAATCTTGGAGGAACAAAGATCAGCAGAATCGAGTCGCAGTTTTGAAGGATCGAGATCTGAATGGACTTCGTCCTTTCGGCTTGACCGTCTCTTGGGAAGACGGCTACAACTTGGGCGACCAGGACTACAACGACTTCGGACTGCACCTGAACGGTGTCGTCGCACGGACCACGGCTCCGGTACCTGAGCCAGCGTCGATGTTAGCCCTCGGTCTCGGCGTCACCGCATTGCTGCGACGCAAAAAGCGCTGATCCGACGACCTGCGAGTCGGTTCAAACGGAATATATTGCCGGTCCCACTTTTGTGGGACCGTATTTTCGTGACGCGTAACCAACTGGGTTGGTCTGCGAGACTACGGATGACATGTTTAAGTCCCGTATTTTCCTTATCAGCTTTGCGCTGGTTGGAGTCGCCGCCCAGTCGCAAGCGCAGCTTGTGAATACGGCAGGACTTCTCACCAGCCCTGATGGCGTTGGCACCGATCTTCAGACTCTCGTTCGAAACACCGGCTCCCTGAGCTCGGTGGGTTCGGCATCCAACTTTGGCGATCAGGAATCTGGTCGATTGTTCGAATTCGTTGACCCAACCAAGTCGGCCGACTGGAGCGTTTTGTTCCAGAAAGCTGGATTTGCCAACAAGCACAAGATCGGCTACTACACCGACCTAACGGCTCTTAACCCACAGATCACCTGGGTTCTCGGCGGCGCTTCCTCCGGCTTCCCAACCTCGACCTCGGTCAAGATCAACGGAACCTTTGGCCTTGCTTTCAGCAGCGGCGACAACGCCACGCCATCGACTGTTTACTACAGCGAAACCTGGCGCAACCCAAACAACCAGAACCGAGCGGTTGTTCTTAAGGATCGAGATGCTGCAGGCGTGAAGCCAGCTGGCCTTCTCGTGGCTTGGGAAGATCTTCCAAACCTCGGCGACAAGGACTACAACGACATCGGCTTGAACCTCGGCGGAATTCGCGCTAAGACCAACAATCCGGTTCCAGAGCCAGCTTCGATGCTCGCCCTCGGCGTTGGCGTTCTCGCCATGTTCCGACGACGAAAGCAGTCTGCCTAAGACCTAAACATGAAATTGGGCCAGGTTGAGAAATCAACCTGGCCCAATTTATTTGTCCGACTGATTTTTAGCGGCTTGCGGAGCCACGGCGAGAAGTGCGAAGCACGCCGACGGTGATTCCAAGTTCGGTCCGCAGGTCCTCAGGCGAGAATGGTTCGGTACTTGCCCGGTCTGTTTTGCTCCACGTTTCCACGGTCTCACAGACCATGCCAAGACGCGTCATTCCAAGGGCACGGCAACAGCCCTTCAGCGAGTGAACGGCCCGGTGCGCGTCGTTCCACCGGTCTTCTCGAACGGCAAGTTCGTAATCCGTGATTAGGTTTGGCGCTGTACTCATAAAGACTTCGATGAGCTGCTGCTCAAAATCGGCGTCGCCCATGGACGATTCGCTGAGCATGCCCAAGTCCAGGACTTCGTATGATTCCAGTTCCGATTTGTCCATTAAGTTTTCCCAGGCGGGTTTCGAAGATACCGTTAATCTTGCGCGGCAACGGTTATGATCGGACGTAGGCGGGACGTTTCGCACCACTTTCTGCGCGAATGACCAAACCTTAACCTGTCAGAATGTGCGGGTGAGTAGCAACCTTGGGATTCCTTCCCGCGCCGATAACTTTAGCGAGTGGTACAACGAGCTGGTCCAAAAGGCCGATCTCGCCGACTATTCAGCCGTTCGAGGCTGCATGGTCATCAAGCCGCACGGTTATGCGCTTTGGGAAAATATGCAGCGCGCCCTGGACGATATGTTCAAGGCCACCGGACACCAGAACGCCTATTTCCCGCTATTCATTCCGAAGTCATTTTTTGAAAAGGAAGCCGAGCACGTCGACGGTTTCGCGAAAGAGTGCGCGGTCGTCACGCACCACCGCTTGAAGGCGAATCCAAACGGCCCTGGGTTGATTCCCGACCCTGACGCTGTCCTCGAAGAGCCTCTGATCGTGCGGCCTACGAGCGAAACGATCATTTGGAACAGCTACAGCAAGTGGATTCAGAGCTACCGTGACCTGCCGATTTTGATCAACCAGTGGGCGAACGTTGTGCGCTGGGAAATGCGCACGCGCATGTTCTTGCGCACCACCGAATTCCTTTGGCAAGAAGGCCACACCGCCCACGCTACCTACGATGAGGCAGAAGAAGAAACCAAGACGATTTTGGAGTGTTATCGCAGCTTTGCGGAGGATTGGATGGCCGTTCCGGTGCTCGTCGGATTGAAGTCGGAAGGCGAAAAGTTTAAGGGCGCCGACCATACCTACTGTATCGAAGCGCTGACTCAGGACGGAAAAGCGATCCAAGCCGGAACTTCGCACCATCTTGGCCAGAACTTTGCCAAGGCTTTCGACTGTAAGTTCCAGTCGGCGGAAGGGAAGCTCGAATACGTTTATGCCACCTCGTGGGGCGTCTCAACCCGACTCATCGGCACGCTGATCATGGCGCACTCCGACGACAAGGGCTTCGTTTGCCCTCCTCGCATCGCGCCTATCCAGGTTGTCATCGTTCCAATGGGCAAGGATGCCGAAACCCGCGAGCGCACGATCGGGGTGTCTCGCTCCATCGCTGAGTTGCTGCGGGCAAAGGGTCTGCGCGTGAAGATTGACGAGCGCGACAAGGAATCTCCTGGCGCGAAGTACAACCACTGGGAGCTTCGTGGCGTACCGGTGCGAATCGAAGTCGGTCCACGTGATCTGGATGCGGGTTCGGTAGTTCTTGCCCGACGAGACACTGGCGAGAAGGCGACCGTTTTGCTGGACGACGTTCTTGCGTCGGTTGAGGCCAGTCTTGACGCAGCGCAGAAGGACATCTATCAGAAGGCACTTGCATTCCGTGAGGCCAATACTCGGCGCGTAGACACCTGGGCCGAATTCCAGGAGATCTTCTCCGGCGAAGGCGGCGCAGGGTTTGTAGTTGCCCACTGGGATGGGACTCAAGAGACGGAAGACGCGATTTCGGATGCGACCAAGGCCACCATACGCTGCATCCCGCTGGTGCCACTGCACCCTTCGGACGAAGAGCCCGGCGTTTGCGTCTTCAGCGGCAAGCCATCGGCCCGCCGCGTTGTGTTTGCACGGGCTTACTGATCGTTTGGACCGGAAAGCGAGCCTCGCTTTCCGGTCCACGAACATAATGAATAGATGAAGTTTCAAGCCCAACGAGGGACGGAGGATGTATTACCGGCACAGGCAGGGAAGTGGCGGCACGTTGAATCGGCTTGGTTGGAACTGACGCATCTTTACGGTTACGGCGAAATTAGAACGCCGACCTTTGAGGACACGCAGCTTTTCATTCGCACTTCGGGTGAGACGAGCGACATCGTGAGCAAGGAGATGTACACCTTCCGCGACCAGGGCGACCGGAGCATCACCTTGAAGCCCGAAGGAACGGCCCCGGCGATGCGGGCGGTGGTGGAGCACAGCCTTTGCCCACCTGGCACCGTGCTGCGGTTAGCTTACGTCACGCCGTTCTTCCGCTATGGGCGACCGCAGAAGGGGCGATTGCGGGAAGCTCACCAGCTTGGACTTGAGCTTGTCGGGGCAAATTCGGCTCACGCTGATGCGGAGGTTCTGGAAGTTGTTTCTCGCTTCTTCGCGAAGATTGGGATTCCAGACTCGGTGATTTTGCTGAACTCGATTGGCCGAACCGAGTGCCGCGAGCGGTACCGAGCGGCGATTTTGGAGCACATCGCGCCCTGGCTGGCCGAGCAAACGACGGAAGAACAAGAAAAGGCGCAAAAGAACCCAATGCGGCTGCTGGACTCGAAGGACGAGAAAGTGCATGCCGTCCTTGCCGGGCTCGCGCCGGTGACCGACTTCTTGGAGGACGACTCGAAGCAGCGGTTCGAGACCATCCAAGAGTTGCTGGCCGAGGCGGGGGTGAAGTATCGCTTGGCCCCAGAAATCGTTCGTGGGCTCGACTATTACACCGAGACCGTCTTCGAAGTTCAAAGCGACAAACTTGGGTCACAGAGCAGCCTTTGCGGTGGCGGAAGGTATGACAATCTCATCAGAGAGATTGGTGGCGCGGCGACTCCGAGCGTCGGCGTTGGCATTGGCGTAGAACGGGTCTTGCTGGCTTTAGAAGCTTACGAAGTTGCGATCCCAGATCCAATGCCCCTTGCGTTCGTGGTCAGTGCGGGACAAACCGCCGCCGCAAGAAACCTCGTTCGCGAGCTTCGCGATAACTGTATTGCGACGGATTGGGATGTCGAAGCTCGCACGATGAAATCGCAAATGCGGCAGGCCGATAAGAGCGGCGCTCGGTTCGCGCTCGTCATTGGCGACACGGAGGTGCAGGAGTCCGCGGTGCAGGTCAAGGAACTTGCGAAGTCCGAGCAGTTCCTGCTCCCGCGCGCCGAGGTGGTTAAGTGGTTGCAAGAGCGGGCATAGCCCTCTGCTTTCTCATCGGTGTGGCTCACGCGCAGGCTCCGGATGTTCGCGTCAAAGTGGACCTAATCGGTTCTTTGCGCTACGAGCGGGGAGGTTCCTCGTTCCTTCGTGGCTACGATATCTACGGTCGACCGGGGACGGTTGGACTAACGCTTTTTCTCGAGTCGGGTCTGCGCGCCTTCGCATCGCAGCGGATTCAGCGTCCCGATTTCGGCACGGACCGGGAAGTCATCGACGAGATTTACGTTGAAGACGAAGGGCTCTGGCGCGTTGGGAAGCAGTATTTGCCGTTCGGTTACCGAAGCACCATGGCCGAGAGCGCAGTAGCGGTCCGAGGCGACACGAACCTGATCTTTGAGGGGCTTCCGATCGCGATTGCCTTTGCCGATGCTGGCCGTGGCCGGGCGAGTGGCTTTGCGGGACGGATTGGCTCCAGCCAGTTGAACGCTTCGGTCATGGTCGGTCAAAACTTTGGTGGGGCAGCGTCTTCGCTTGGAATTTTGCGACGGCCCGAGCTCGCGCCAGGGAACGGTCGAGGATTTGGCCTGATTTACGGTGGAGAATCGATCAACCGGATTGGGCAATACACCCTAAAGCTAGAAGGCTTGGTTTTGTCGAGGGGCGAGACTGAGCTCGATGAAGGGCAGACTGTTTGGGACCTTAGCCTTGCTCGCAGGCTCAATCGGTTCGATCGCGCGGAGATTGGCTTTACCCGCGGCGTGCAATCTGGAACGGAGCTCGTGAGATTTGGGGCAACTTTCCGCGTGGATGACCGTACAACATTTGAGCCCGTGATCCGATTGCGTCGTGGTACGTATCACGACGTCGCGATTCAAATTCGGTTTAGGTTTTAGTCGATGAATGTTCTCTTAATTTTGCTTCTCGTACTAGTGCTGATTATTGGCGGGGTGTTCCTCGGCTCGATCACCAGCCGGAAAACCGGCATCAAAGAGGATGACCGCGAAGGACTGAACCCGGACAGCCGTTCGATGTACGCAAAGTCTCGGCAGTTGAAACAGGAAATCGAAAAGCTTGCCGGCGCCGCGCCGAAAGGATCGCCAACTTACTTTGTGGGCCGAGAAGCGGTTGTCGAAGCCGGCCGCGTGGTCTCGCAGTTAAAGGACACGTTGCTTGTTCGACAAAAGCTGAAGAAACTCGCGTTCGAAGCCAGCGCGGTCGACATCGAGATTGAAAAGCTCCAGTCACAGGCCAATCAGGCCGAGTCGGAAGGAGAGCGAAGCTCGTTTCTCAGCGCGGTCGAGGCAAAGCAGGCCGAGCGGGCGCACTACGATGAGATCACCACGCTGGTCGCGACTTTGGACGCGGACATCCGAAAGGCCGAGGCAGGACTCAGCGAAATGCGCGCCCGGCTTGCGGTCGGGGTTGGGCGAGATAGCACCGCCGGAATGGACACGGAGTCGCTGCGCGAATCGCTTGCCCAACTTAAGGGCCTAAGCCTGAGCGTCGACGATGCCCAAGCCCTTATGAGCGAAAGGGTGGCATTATAAAAGCATGAGCGAGGCGAAGCGGGCCTACGATATGTTGCGTGGATACGTGAATCGCGAATGGGAGCGAATCACGGGAGTAGATGATTTGGCCCAGCGCGAACTGGACGAACCGGTATACACGACGACCACGAGAATCGAGACATCGGCGACGATGACGGATCCAGATGGTCGGGCAAGGGGCATCCTTGGCGTTTCCGGTACGGCGGATTTCGAGGCGATCAAGGCGGCCTACGATCGACTGAACTTGCGAAGCGACCCCGGCAATTTTCCAGATGGTTCGGTGGAAGCGCGTCATGCGGCCGAAATCAACCAAAAGGTCCAATGGGCGTACCGTCACTTGACGGAGAAGATGGACTCTACGGAGCGTCGTTTCCGTTCGCTCGAGATTGATTAAAGCCGTTTCGCAAGTTCCAGCCCCTTTCTGTGCGGGGCGGGAATAGCGGCTGCGTTTAGATCATCTGCGTTGAGCCAAGTGTAGTTGTCGGCGGCGTTTTCGACGTTAACACAGGCGACTTGAAGCGTTATTCGGTGGTGGGTCACGCTGTGTTTGAAGGTGCCGGCTAGCTTTGGCCATGCCGGGTCAAACGGATTTTCTGTCAGGTCGTGCGTCTGGCTGCGCGGGAAGCTGACCATGCCCTCCCACCATTCGCCTTGCGGCACTCGCTCCGTGGCAATTCTGTCCCCGCACCGCGCGATCCAAAGGGTTTGCTGCAGTTGAACGGTGGCGGTTCTCTTTGCCGGAGTTGGAAAGCTGCCGGGCTTTCCGATGGCGAACGCGGCGCAGCGATTCTTGAGCGGGCAGGTTGGGCACTGCGGGTTCTTTGGCATGCATACGGTAGCGCCAAGCTCCATCAAGGCCTGATTCCAGTCGCCGGGGCGATGGTGATCTAGATTCAGGTTGGCCCACTTCCAGGCGTTTTGGGTGAGCTTGGGCGGGTCCGTTGCATCGGCCGTGAGACGAGAGTAAACGCGCTCGACATTGCCATCGACGAGGGCGGCGGGTTGGTTTTGGGCGATGCTCGCAATTGCGCCGGCGGTGTAGGGTCCGATTCCTGGGACTTCTTGCCAGCCTGCCGCGTCGGACGGGATTCCGTTGGCAACCACATATTGGGCTCCCGCCAGCAGATTTCGACCGCGGCGATAGTAACCCAGTCCTTGCCAGAACTGGAGGACATCATCTTCGCTTGCATTTGCAAGGTCGGCGATAGTTGGGAACCGCGCCATCCAGCGTTCAAAGTACGGAATCACCGTGGCGACTTGGGTTTGTTGCAGCATGATCTCGCTGACCCAGGTTTGGTACGGCTCAGGATCTTTTCGCCAGGGTAGATCGCGCGCATGGCGGTCGTACCAGCGGAGTAACAGTTGGTGCAACTCGTCGCGTTGCGGGTTCGGCGGTCTCATTCGGCGAGGATGAGATTACCGACCAGGTCGTCGTGCCCGACATAGAAGTGCTGGCTTAGGTTGCCGGGTTTCAGCCAAACGAGGGCTGGCGGCACACCGTCCAACAGAAACGCCGCGACACTCTGACCTTCTTGGACCGAGATGAGTTCTCCCTGAGACTTGGTGACCATGAGGTGCAACAGGTCCTCTTCGCCTTCGAACTGATAGCGAAAATCGCCAACCTGGCCTGAGTATTGGTTTGGCTCGGCACCGATGTTCACGAGTGCGAACTGGTCGGATGGTCGCGCGAGGGCTAAGTCGAGATCAGGAAGTTTGATGACTCGGTTGATGTTGATGCTTTCGAGCACCAATTTCATCACTTCTTGGCGTCGGGCTTGCTCTTCGGGGGTCGCAGAGATCATCAGAACGTACTACGAAGCCTAGGCTCGTTGGGTCGAAGGGAAAGCTGGCGGAGCGGGAGAGATTCGAACTCTCGATACGTTGCCGTATACGCGATTTCCAGTCGCGCTCCTTCGACCACTCGGACACCACTCCGCGCCAAAGTTCATTATGACGGATTCTTAACCAACCGGGAGTGCGGTGGCCGCCGGGAACCTGCCGGCGTGCTCCTCTGGCACGCGAAAAGTGCGCCCCGCCTTCGCCGCCAGCCGGGCGATTTGGTCCATTCCGCCGCCGATTCCGAGATGAACAAAGTCCGTCCGGTGGGCCAGGCTAGCGATCAGCCGGTCGCGGACTTTGTTGTTGACGCCCACAAAATCGGCTTCCGGGCGGAACGGCGTCACCACCAAATCGGTGAGCGGATCGAACTCGTACCGCCACAGGCGGGCGGCGCGAAACGGTTCATTTTTGAGATCGTCTCCGAGAACCCGGAAGAGTCCCCGGTCTAGACAGAGAATGCGAGGAGCACCCCATCGCAACGGAACGATGGCACTCCGCTGATACTCCGGACGATCGTGACCCGAGACCAAGACTTCGCCGTTCAGAACGCCCTCTTGAGTGAGCGCTTCAATTTGATCAAGCTGAGTTGGCGTGGCGGAGCGGGAACTGAGAACAGCAAAGGACTTGGATTGGAGGAGCTTCTGATTCCCATAGAGGAACAGAACCCCCGGCGGATCGGGGTCGAATTGCTCAATCCGCTCCGGGTATTCGGCGTCCTGCATTGTGATGAGATTCACGCCGAGGCCAAGCAGCTTGCGCTCTAGCTCTTCGATTTCTGCTGGGCCCTTAAGGGCTTGGACTTTCAGGTTGTCCGAAGCCTTCACCGTAAGCCGATACTCTTCCCGCCAGGTTTCTACACTCAGCCGAAGGAAGTCCTGCGGCGATCGCGCCATGAGCGAGTTTCTCGTGACGATTCGAGAAACGCTCTTTCCTCCGATTCCGGGCGTGAGGCTGAGCAGGAGGGCAAAGGTTCGCGGTGACATCAGCCTCCCATAAGCAACCGCGCGGAATCCAGCAGAATCTGCACGGCATTCGCACCGGTTCGGTTCATTTCGTCGACGACCTCTTGGTGATCAAGCGGAGTTGGCGAGATCCCACTTGCGTAGTTGGTGACGATCGCGAGGCAGCCGTACTCAATTTCGGCTTCCCGCATGAGGATTGCCTCGCTTGCGGCGGTCATTCCAACGACTGTGCCACCGAGCGCTCGATAGGTCTTGATCTCGTGCGGGGTTTCGTAGCGAGGACCATTAACGCAAACGTAGACCGCGTTGTCGTGAACCGTTAAACGTTGCGCCTCACCAGCGGCGATAAATGCGCGGGAAACGAGTTCTGAAAACGGATTCGTAAAGTCGCGATGAACCACCTGCCGGTGGTGAAGAGTCTGTTGACGATCGCTAACGTCCAAGAGATCACGACACGCAAGTAACGTACCGGGCCCCTTCGTTTCGTCTAGGCTGCCTACCGCGGCCGTCGCAAGGCAAAACCGACACTTGAGTTCGTCAAGTCCCCGCGCCATCGTCTCGTATGGCACGCGGTGCGGGGCGAGCTTGTGACCCGCAGAATGTCGGCTAAGGAGGGCAATCGAGATGCCTTGGTATTCCGTGTGGACCGCGCGGAAGATGCCGCTAGGCGTTACGAGTTGGAATGGCGTCCCGCCAAGCTCCAGCAACCGATCCCCGATTCCGGTTCCACCAATGATGCCGACATCTATTCGCACTCTCGAACTCTGGCACACGATGGGCTAGGTGTGCCACCCTTGCCTCATGAAGTTGCGGGAAGTGATGCATACCCACATACCCACCCTCACGCCGAAAAGCACGGTGCGGGATGCGGTGGACAAGATGGACATCTATCAGTTTCCCGCGTTGGTGGTGCTGAACGACGACCTCGAGCCGCTCGCCGTGGTAACAGAAGGGGACCTGTGTCGGGCGGTAACGATGGCGGATAGTTTGGTGAGCATTGCGAATTCTCCGGCTATTCACTACGGCACCTCGACGCCAACAACCTTGCCCGCGGATCACGAAATTGGAGAGGCGTTCTACATCATGTTAAACAGCCATCTCACCGTCGCACCGGTGATGGATGGAAATCAGATGACCGGAATTGTCTTACGCGTCGATTTGATGCAAGCACTTTTGACCGACGCCGACGGCGGCTAACGATTCCCGCCAATTACGGATAGAGTTAGGCGTATGTTGCAGGTTGGCGACGCGTTTCCAGACTTTTCATTGCTCAATCAAGATGCCGAGACGGTAACCAAAGCAGATCTAGCAGGTGCTCCGGCGGTGATCTACTTCTATCCGAAAGATGACACGACCGGTTGCACGGCCGAGGCTTGTGAGTTTCAGGAACTTGCCCCAGACTTCTCGGGATCGGAATCCCCAGGTGCCCGGGTTGTTGGCGTCAGTCCTGATAACGCAAAGAGCCATCGAAAGTTCGCCGATAAGTACTCTCTTGGATTCACTTTATTGGCAGATACAGAGCAACTTCTTGCCAATGCGTGCGGCGTTTGGGTGGAAAAGTCGATGTACGGGAAGAAGTACATGGGCGTGGAGAGAACGACTTTCGTGATCAACGCAGAGGGAATCGTTACGGCAGTGTTCAACAAGGTAAAGCCCAAGGGCCACGCAAAAGAGGTTTTGGCCTCGCTTAAGTAAACTGCCGATATGGCGGATCGAATTACCGCGCCCAAACTTCGGCTGATGAAGGAACGCGGTCAGAGCATCGTATGCGTCACTGCATACGATGTCTTTTTTGCGCAGGCCGCCGATGAAGCGGGCATCGATGTTATCTTAGTTGGCGATTCCTTAGGGAATGTCGTTCTTGGGTACGAGACTACGGTTCCCGTGGAGATTGCCGATGTTCTGCATCATCTCCGAGCGGTACGCCGTGGAGTCCAACGGGCGCACTTGGTTGCGGATCTTCCGTTTGGCTCTTATCACGTTTCGACTGAGCAAGCCATTGAGAACGCAATCCTTCTCATGAAAGCCGGAGCAGACGCGGTGAAGCTAGAGGGCGACTATCCCGATACGATTCGCGCGATGACAAAGGCAGGCATCCCCGTTTGGGGCCATGTTGGTTTCACGCCTCAAGCGGTGAACACTTTTGGGGGGTTTAAGGTGCAGGGAAGGGGAGACGCCGGTAGCACCGTACTCGCCGAAGCTCAGTCCATTGACGCGGCTGGGGTTTGCGCGATCGTTCTGGAATTGATTCCCGCCGCGCTGTCGGCACAAATTACTCAGTCTGTGGCTTCACCAACGATTGGCATCGGAGGTGGGATCGAATGCGACGGTCAAATTCAAGTAATGCACGACATCTTAGGACTAACAAATAAAATTCACAAGCATGCTAAGCCGTATATCGACGGTCGGAGCTTGGTCCTAGACGCCTTTAAGACTTACACCCAAGAAGTCCGGGAGCGAAAGTTTCCAACGGAAGAGAACAGCTTTTGAGAGTTGTTGAACGGATTTCTGAGATTGGAACTCGAGGGCAAAACTCGGTTGGTTTTGTTCCTACAATGGGAGCCTTGCATGAGGGCCATGCGGCGCTGCTTCGCCGAAGCCGGGCAGAGAACGATATCTCTGTACTGTCTATCTTTGTCAATCCAACTCAATTCGGACCGAACGAGGATTATTCTCGGTATCCCAGAACCTTGGAGTCGGACTTGGCCATTGCAGAAAGTTGCGGTGTCGACATCGTATTTCTTCCCTCAGTAGAAGAGATGTATCCGAATCACCTCGTAAAGGTACAAGTTTTTGGGGTCACTGAAAGGTGGGAAGGTGCCAAGCGCCCGGGCCACTTTGATGGAGTCTCTACGGTTGTCGCCAAACTGTTTGGCATGGTGTTGCCAACGCGCGCGTATTTTGGTCAGAAGGATCTACAGCAATGCCAAGTAGTGCAAACGATGGTAACTGGATTGAATTTACCGATTGGCGTAGTGGTCTGCGATACGGTGAGGGAAGTTGACGGTTTAGCGATGTCAAGCCGAAATCGATACCTCTCACCCTCGGAACGGAATCTGGCACCGCTACTTTATCAGAAACTATCTGAGTCAAAAATGAGTATCGTTCAAGGCAGTTCTGTAGCAGAAACGCTTTCATCCGCAGTATCCGCGCTATCGGCAAATGGCTTTGGAGTGGACTACTTTGAGTATGTAGATTTACCGACGATGGCACCCATTGCTGCCCATCAAGAAGACTCGGCACTCATTTGTGCGGCGAAGCTCGGGACAACACGATTGATCGATAATGTGGTATTCCTTTCTTGACGTTGTAATGGCGACGACTCGTTGCCATAATTAAAGAGCAAAATGAAAACCGTTCAGAACGTAAAGAACAGCCTTAAGTTTAAGGCAGCAGAGAAAGACGGCGTGTTGTCCATCAAGATCGGAGTCAAGAAGTACACCGTACCTATTAAGGCCCGAATGATTGCCGGTGAGGGATACCTCTTCCTCTCCTTCCCAGCTTCGAGTGAACTCTATCAGGTAGACAAGAAGCAACTGGTAGCCATGGGCAAAGAAGACGATGCGAGCGAAGCATTCGATCGACTGAACTCGGTTAAGCCGAAGGCACGAGGACGACGAGCCGGCGGCGGAGCTGCTCTCTCTGACGATCTTGCGAAGGCACTTGCTGGCTTGCCAGCTGGATTCAAGATCGGCTACGGCGCAGACGGAGTTCCACGACTCGTCAAGACCCGAGTCCGAAAGAAGCGCGGCGAAAAGTAAGACTACTTTTGTCAACAGAAAAGCGGCTGGTCGATCAATCGACCAGCCGCTTTTTGTTTAACTGCGGAAGCTCAGAAGAGTCCCTGAAGTTTGCCGGTGCTATCTCCCAGCTTGTCCATACGGACACCGACCTTATCAAGCATGGAAAGGAACAGGTTGGTCATCGGCGTCTCGTTTGGATAAACGATGTGCTGACCAGTCTTGAGCCGTCCGCCCGCTTTACCGGCCATGAGGATAGGGAGGTTGTCATGGTTATGGCGATCGCCATCGCTGATGCCGCCTCCGTAGACGAGCATGGTGTTATCCAGCAGGCTGGCATCTCCGTCCTTCGTCTCCTTCATCTTTCGAAGAATGTAGGCAAGTTGCTCGGTATGGAACCGGTCGATCTGGCGCTTCTTTTCGAGCTTCTTAGGATCGCGGCCGTGGTGGCTCACGTCGTGGTGCCCTTCCGAAACGCCTATCTGGTGATAGCTACGATTGCTACCGTCGTTTGCAAACATGAAGGTGCAAACGCGGGTTAGGTCCGCCTGGAAGGCCAGGACCATCATGTCACCCATGAGCCGAATGTGCTCGCCGTAATCCGCGGGGATTCCGTTGGGTTTTCCAACTCCCGCAGCGATGAGGGCAGCCTGGCTGTTCTCGAATTTCTGCAAGCGCTTCTCGATTTCTCGAACGCCCTCGAAGTATTCGTCAAGCTTTCGCAAATCTCGGGTGCCGAGCTGTGCTTTTAGTCGAGATGCGTCTTCAGAAACGAGGTCTAGGATGCTTTGGCGGAAGAGATCACGTCGTGTCTGGGCTTCCTTTTCTTCTCCGGCCTGACCGTTGCCAAACAGCCGCTCAAACACGAGCCGTGGATTCACTTCTTTGGCTACGGGTGTGTTCTCCGAGCGCCACGAAACGTTGCTGGAGTAGGCGCAGGAGTAACCGCTATCACAGTCACCGCTCACGCCGCCGCGCTCGCAGCCGATTTCTAGACTTGCGAACTTCGTGTTTCGGCCGATCTCGCGGGCCGCAACTTGGTCTGCAGATACGCCGTTGCGAATGTCCGATCCGGCCGTTTTCTTTGCCTGCACGCCGGTGAGCCAGCAAGCGGTTGAGCGAGCATGGTCGCCTGGGCCATCACCGTTAGCGCGTGCGTGGTGCTGAGTAAGCCCGGTTAGGATATTGAAGTCGTTTCGGAGTTCTGAGAGCGGCTGCAGAATATTCGGCAGTTCGCCAGAGAGTGCGCCGGCAGCTTTTGGCGTCCAGTGGTTGATCTCTACACCGTTTGGAACAAACAGAAACGCCATGCGGACGGGCTTTGCCTGGGCAGGCAGGCTTGATGCCAGGGCCGTCATCGGGAACATCTTTTCGAGTACCGGGAGGGCCATGGCGGTGCCTACGCCGCGCAAGAATGTTTTTCTATCGATGTGGTTCATGGGTTTGCACTCCTCTTTCGGAACGGATCGCTTTGGGTGATTGCGATGATCATTGATGCGAAGCGAAAATTCGTGTTTTTGGCGGTCAGAACGATCTCGTCCAAGTGACACTGGTCCTTGGGCTCCATGCCTCGGCCCGTTGCATAAGTTAACAGTCGATCCGCCAAAGTGCGGGTGAACTGGTCCTTGTTCTGGAGCAGTATCTTTTTGAGTTGGTCTGGCCCCGTGAACTTCCGACCATCGGGAAGAACGCCAGAGCTATCGATCTTGTTGTTCTGATCTTCGGTTCTCCAGCGACCAACGGCGTCATAATTTTCCATCCCAAAGCCGATAGGATCCATTCGGCTGTGGCAGCTGAAGCAATCGGGCTTCTTCCGGTGTTGCTCTAGGCGTTCGCGAAGATTGGCCGACGTGAGTATCTGTCCATCGTCTCCGAGGTCGCCCACGTCAGGCGGTGGTGGTGGCGGCGGGGTACCCAGGATGTTCTCAAGCACCCATTTTCCACGCTTAACCGGGGAAGTTCGGGTTGGGTTGCTGGTGATGCTCAGGATGCTGGCTTGGGAAAGCACTCCGCCCCGCTGGGTTCCAGCTAGATTTACCAATCGAAGGTCGTCGCCAGTGATATTGGGAATCCCGTAGTGCTTTGCGAGTCGAGCGTTGAGATACGTGTACTTGCCGTCGAGAAAGTCTGTAACCGGCAGGTTCTGATTGAGCACGTGCATGAAGAACGATTTCGTTTCGCTCGCCATCAGGTGCTTCATTTCGGTGTCGACGCCAGGGAACTGTTCTGGATTCGGCTGGAAATTCTCGAGTCTTCGAAGTTGGAGCCATTGTTCGGCAAAGTTATCGGCAAGTCCCTGCGCCTTCGGGTCTTGCAGCATGCGCAGTACTTCTGCTTTCAGGGTTGCGGGGTTGCCAAGCTTCTTTTCGCCCGCAAGCTGTAGCAGCCGCGAGTCCGGCGTACTGCTCCAAAGGAAGTAGGAGAGTCGAGTCGCAAGCTCAAAATCGGTGAGGGTTCGGTCGCCTTTGGCTCCCGGTTTGTCCGTTTCCACTTTGAACAGGAAGTGAGGGGACACGAGCACCGCTTGAAGACAAATCTGGATGCGCTTCTCATATGGCTCCTTCGCTTGGGCGGTCAGGTCATAGAGTTTGAGTAGAGCATTGACCTCTTCTTGAGTTGCCGGTCGGCGATAAGCCCGGGTGGATAGATCGCGCAAAGTCTTTTCTGCGGCGGCTCGTACCTTGCCGGGTTCCGGAGGCTCCGGAATCAAGCGCAAGTGGCTCTCTGGGAACGGCGCGGCGTCTAGGAGTGAGAGGGTTACTGACTTGATGGTGACGTTTCGGTCGCGCTGATTCGCCGGAAGCTTAGCATCGAAGAAGTCGTTCAGGAAGGTGATGCCGACGGTGTGCTTACCTTTTGCGAACTTGAACGGTAACGAGAACGTGCCAGCTTTTTCGCGGGTTTCGGCAATCGTGAATTCTGAGACCGCGGTTCCGTCAACATCGACCGCGACTTTCGCGTTATCAGGTCCAGCTTTGTATTGGTATCCAGATATTGAAATCGAGTACCGCCCGGGTCGGGCGATATTGAAAGTAGCGATGGCAGTACCAAAGGACGCAAGGTCCGCACTGTCGTCATCAATCGTTACGGCACCTTTGCCGGTCATGTTGGAGCCCGGCACCAGAATCGGTGCTCGCTTTTCGGTGGAGATGGCCCGGTTCGCGATTTGCTCGGCGGCATCGAGATACTTCTCCATGAGCAGAGGCGATAGGCTCAATACATCGCCGATGTTGTCAAAACCGTAACCGACGTCGTCGGAAGGGAAGTCATCGGCGGGCCGGTAGTCGACTCCAATCAGATCTCGGATCGTGTTGTTGTATTCCGCGCGGTTCAAACGGCGGAGGGTAACTCGGCCCGGGGAAGTGACGCCGCAGTCCTCGTTCACCAAGCGCTTGACGGCGTCCACAAACTTCTGGCGCTCTGCGGTGGTGGGCATTTTCATGCCTTTCGGCGGCATGTGACTGTTTGAAACGTTGCTGGCCGCCCGTTGCCAGATTTCAGCCGCGGCTTTCGCTTCCGCGAGGGATTTGTATTTCGTGAGCGAGAGCCCGGCCACTTGGGACGTCTTTCCGTGGCAACTGGCACAGTACTTGTTTACGAAAGGGGAAAGGTCTGCCTGGAGCAAATCTCCGGTCGCGCTCTTCATCGGCGCAACCTTCTTTGCGGTGGTCTTTTGAGCGCCGACCTTTGTGCCTTTGGTTTGCGGCACGGTTAGAATCACGACGCCGAGCAGAGAACTGCTTGCGGCGAGGCCAGCCAGCTTTAAGATTTCGATATAACCGCTGTTTCGCTTTGACCGCATCGTCCCTTAAAGTCTACGCAACTTTCAAGGTACAGACGGTCCGATCCGGAAAAAACGTTGACAATCTTCCTAGATCGAACCGCACTTCCGGCCGATTGCCGGGATGGAGCCTTATTTCAGCGAATTGAGAGCGTCGATGAACTTCTTTCGCTCTTCGTCTTTTGGCATCGCAGAACCCTGCGGAGGCATCTTCTTGGCAAGAACCTCTCGGCCGGCCTTCTTCCACATCTTGGCGGCCTTCTTGACGTCCGCATCGGTCTTGAGGCCAGTGAGGTTCACGCCGTCAGCTGGGTCTTTTGCTCCGTGGCAACTGACGCAGTACTTCTTGACGAATGGGTTAACGGTCGTTTTAACGACTTCTGGCTTCTTCTGCTGCTTGGCTTGGGCGGTTGGACTGAATGCGACGATGCCGATGATCAGAGCGGCGGTGAAGCCTAGGGCGGAAAGTTGTACGGAGCCATTCATAGCGTGCGTCTACTTTACAGCAGGCGAGTGGATTGTGTGATGTTTCCAGTACGGAATTTCGGCAGATGTTGTTGGGCCGACCTTTCGATGGGCCCAAACACTGCTGTAGTTGCGGATCAATGACCCGCGTTGTAGAAAAATCGCTCTCGAATGATTTGGCCATCCTTCCATTCTTGAACCGCCACTTGGTGGTATTTGACTCGTGTGCCATCGACACCGGTGAACTCCAGATCCCACTCAATCGCGGCGAGGTCACCTTCAACGATGACTTTGGCTGCCTCGTTCTTATGAACTTCCTTGACGTAGCCAACAAACTGCTCTTCTCGAACTCGGTTGGCTGCCTTGCCAACGGTTGGTAGGTTTGAGTTCTCGCTCATCTCGACTTCTTCAGAATAGAATTTTTCAAAGGCTTCGAGGATTCGGCCAGTGGTGACCAAAGTGACGAGTTCTTGTACGCTTTCTCGGGTTGATTTGATTTAATTGCCTTGTCAATCATTGTTGACGCAATCATTATGGCACGTTTTGTTGACGGTGCAACTACCGTGTGTCAAACTTAAGCAATGAACCCCGATGGCCTTCGAAAGCGGGCCTTTTCTAACTTCTTCATGGCGCATGGCCGAATCACGAAAGAGCTTGAGCGGCGCATGTCGGCAGATGGGGTTGTCTCTCTTGAGGTCTACGATGTGCTGCTTGCCCTTGAAGATGCGCCGGATCAGCGTCTTCGAATGAGTGAATTAGCGGACAAGATCATTTATTCGCGGAGTGGGCTCACTCGCCTCGCCGACCGACTCGAGCAAAAGGGGCTGATCCGCCGGGTGGCATGCCCAAACGACCGCCGTGCAATGCACGTTGAGATCACTGAGTTGGGCCTTTCCGAGCGGCTACGGGCCTGGCCAACGCTTGAGCGAGGGATCCAAGAGCTTTTTGGAGAGCGCATTTCCGACGATGAAGCGAGTTCGATTGGGCTCGCTTTCGCAAAAATTCTGGACCCCGCAGACAGTGAACCTACCGCTTAGTCGGTCGGAAGATCGCCAGAGTGTTTTCCCCTCGGGAGAGCACGAGCTGACCCTCTTCTAACGTGGCGCGGTTAGTTTGGAAGAGAACTTGAACAAATCGCCTTTCTCGTTCCATCGCCTCCGGAGAACCAGCCATGAGGGTCATCGGGCCGGGATTCAGCTGAATGGTTGGTGCCGCATACACAAACGTGCCGCGGATCGAATTCACGCCACTGCGCGCAGTGAGTTGGTCCTTGCCTTGCAGGTTGAGTGTGATCTTGCTTGTAGCTGGCACAGTTTTGCCTTCAAGCCACACAAGCGTCCATTCTCGGTTAAGGATCGTTGTGTACGCATCGGCCGGCACGCGATTGACGGTGAGGTTTGCGTTCGTTTTCTTGTTTGCGATCACCATGCTATGCGCTGGCGATTGCCAGCGTAGGGTGCCGTTTACAAAGATCTCAGCTCGAACACCGTAGGTTTCGCCGGCTTTGATAGTCTCGGGCAGATACGGGATAACAAATGGAATCGGCACTTGCTTCGTGCCAAGTTGCAGTCTCACACGGCTGAGATTCGTTTGCGTGCCGTCTTTTGCAAAACGATCTAGATCCACGACGAGCTCAGTCCGGCCCGACAGCGCGATCCGCTCTCGGTAGGCCACCGTTCCGGAGATGTACTCAACCGACGAGACCGGAGAACTGAAAACAACAGATGCGAGCAGCGCCAGCGACATGACTAAATCTTACAGCGCAACGTATATTCTTGTAGTCTGGAATTGACCTTATGCACACCAATCCTTTAACCCATCGCGAGTTTGCCGTTTCAACCTACAACGGATCTTGGAACTTGCTAGACCGTGCTGAGTTGTCGGCTGAAGAGCAAATTGAACTTGAACGGATGGCGTGTGCATCTCTGTATCACTGGTCGGTGATTGGCGGAGCGCAGGAACTGGCGACCGGCGAATGGCTCTTGGCGCGGGTGTATATTCGGCTCGGGTTTGGGCACGAGGCCCTGCGCCACGCAAGCATGGCCGCGGAGCTCGCTTCCAAAAACGAAGTTGCGGACTATCTGAAAGCAAGCACGTTGGAAGGTCTCGCCCGTGCGCACGCGATGATGGGCATTGTTGATGACGCCATCGCGCTCCGCGGGGCGGCCGTTTCGGCCCTAGATGAAATCGTCGATCCCGAGGATCGTGAGCTGATCGAGAGTCAGATTTCCGAAGGTCCGTGGTTTGGGATCTAGGGACAGTCAGAAAAGACGACTACTTGTACTCTGCAGCTGATTCCGCCACCATAAGTTGCCGTTCGCTTCTTTCAGCTAGGCTCTGGGCGGGCACTTCACCGAGATGGAGCGTGATCGTTTCCTTGAACTTGTCATTGATCTGCATGTCAAGTTCGGCGAGCTGCCTGTATATTCCGATCTCTAGGCTTGTGCCAGCTTGTAAATCAAGGTCACAGTGCCAGTAGCCATTCCGCATGTACGGGCCATGCGAAGACATTTTGAAACTGCCGCCCAAACTCGTATCGAGTAACTCAAGCAACTTTTCACGAATCTGGTTTCGATTGGTTCTGGCCATTGTTCTAGAGTCCGAGATCCTTCAGAACTTTGGACGCTTCCATCAGCGCGTTGGTTGCGATGGAAGCAGAAACTGTTACGGCGGGACGGTAGTCGGCATTAACTCTCAGTTCTCGCAGTAGAGTGATGCTTGATAGGGTACTGCTCGACGGTCTAAGCCTTGCATCGAGTGCCTTTAGCAACACCTTCAACTGCTCGTGAGTTGGGTTGTTCCAGTTGTTTCCGAAAGTAGTCTTTGGAAGGTGACTGAGAATGTAGTACGTCGCCGCACAGTAAACGGCGTAATAAGCACGGGAAACCACGCTTCGATGGACGTGATTTCCCGATCTCTGAAGATCCTTGGCCGACTGCAGCGAATCCCGTGCAAGTTGGTCCTACGACATCGTAGGATTAACTCAGCAAGCGACTTGGATTCTCGAGGTACTTCTTGACCGCATTGATGAACTTGGCACCGACGGCACCATCCAGTGCGCGGTGGTCGAAGCTGCCGGTGATGTTCATTCGGCTTCGCACTTCGATCTCATCCTGATCGTTGACGACGACTTTCTTTCGAGCCGAAGCGATCGCGATGATCGCGCTGTTTGGCTGGTTGATGATAGCGAGGAAGTTGTCAACATCCAGCATGCCCATGTTCGAAATGCTGAAGGTTGATCCGGAAAGCTCATCAAGTCCGAGCTTGTTCTCTCGTGCCTTCTTTGCGAGTTCCTTGCTTCGTGCGGAGATCTGGCGCAGCGAGAGTTGGTCGGCGTTCTTGATGACCGGGACGGTAAGACCATCGGCGATAGCAACGGCCATTCCGACGTGGACGCCGCCAAAAATGGTGACTTGGTCGCCCTGATAAACGGCGTTCACTTCTGGCATGTCTCGGAGCGCGAGGGCGCAAGCCTTGATAACGAAATCGTTAACGCTGACCTTTCCGCTCTCTTCTCGCTCGAACATCGCCCGAAGCTCACCGA
Source organism: Chthonomonas calidirosea (assembly GCA_945859975.1). Lineage (GTDB taxonomy): Bacteria > Armatimonadota > Fimbriimonadia > Fimbriimonadales > Fimbriimonadaceae > Fimbriimonas. Next base: position 10,165 of record CAMAPH010000009.1, on the reverse strand, counting down.
TGGCTTCGACATCAACTTCCACCGTGACATAGAAGTGCGGAACCTGCTGCTTGCTGTCGGTAGTGCGCTTCGCGGTGATCTGGCGAAGGCGGGGAAGTTTGATGACCTGATCCTCGGCCGAAGCAACGATCGGTGCTGGGGCGGATACTGCGACAGGAGCAGCAGCGGCTGGAGCAGACGGCGCGGCGAGAACGTCCTTCTCGGTAATGCGTCCTCCAGGTCCAGTTCCCTGAATCTTCGACAAGTCGATTCCCTTATCGGCAGCAACTTTCTTGGCCAGCGGACTCGCCTTGATTCGAGCCTCTGGAGCCGGAGCGGCGGCCGGTGCTTCGACGGGCGTGGCGGTTTCGGCTACCGCTGGCGCAGCTTCTGCCGGCGCGGCGCTAGCGCCAGGAGCACCCGAGCCCCAACCAGCCGGGATGGATTCACCGGGCTTCAGGATTAGCGCAATCGGTCGTCCAACGGGAACCGCATTTCCGGCTTCAAGAATAATTCCGGTGAGCGTTCCGGTGGCAGGTGATTCAAGCTCAAGCGTTGCCTTGTCGGTCTGGATGTTGCCGATGACTTCGCCCGATTTGACGGCATCGCCGTCCTTCTTTAGCCACTCGAGAAGGGTTCCCTCCTCCATTCCGTCGCCCATCTTAGGCATGATTACTTCCGTCATTTTAGGTTCAAATCCTCCTCGAGTACGTTGTGAGATTACCCGCTGGCACGTAGCCATCGGTTGGCTTCAAAGGCAAGTGCGGCAGCTCCAAGCATCCCGGCGTCTTCAACTTGCTCTGCCAAGCCGATCTTGCAATCATCAAAGAGCGAGGTGACCGCACAGTTTTGTGCAGAGGCAATTGCCGGTTGCAGCAAAAAATCGCCCGCTTTCGCAATCTGTCCGCCGATCGGGAAGACATCTGGTGCGAAAACGTTGATCAATGTACCGATGCCGATCCCGAGCATCTCTCCGACCTCTCGCCAAACTTCAATGCACATCACGTCGCCATGCGACGCGCCTTCGGAAATCAGCCGAGGCGTGACGCGAGAAAAATCACCTTCCACAAGTTCGTCGAGCAAACTCTTTCGGCCACGCCGGAGCCGGTGAACAGCGCGCTGTACGATCGAGTCTCGTTGGCAATAGGCTTCCAGAGAGCCATACGATCCGGCGTTGCAGTCCAGGCCATTAGCTTGTATGACGATGTGCCCGAGCTCGGCACCGCCCTGATTACTGCCGACTAAGACGAGTGGCCCTTTCGCTTCTCCGAGCACGCTCTGCGGCGCCATGACCACGCCACCGCCGATACCCGTGCCTACGGTCAGCATCACGAGACACTTCGCTGTTCCTTTTCCGGAACCGTATCGGTACTCGCCTAGGGCGGCCAAATTGGCGTCGTTGCCCATAACGAGAGGGAGGTTTAGCCGATGCTCTAGTGGCTCACGAATAGGAACATCACGCCAGCTTTCGAAGACTCCGTTTACGTAGCGGCCGAAGTTTGGTGCCCAGCGAACGATGCCGCGGTCGTTATCGACATGTCCCGGAATGGCAAGGCCGACATATACCGCCTGTCCATTCGCGGTACCGATCGCTTGATGGATCGTGCTACTCAGCGCCTCGATGATTGCATCGGTGCCTTCCTGAGCTCGACTCGAATTTTCATAATCCGGTCCGGCAGGAGTTCCATCTTCAAAGAAAGCGCCAGCGCGAACATTGGTTCCGCCAAGATCTACACCGATGACGACATTTGCCACGTGGCAATTATGCGATGTTTGACAGTTCCAAGCGGAGAGGCCGGACAAAAAATAGCGGCGGAATCTCAAGGATTCCGCCGCTATTGGTGATCACCTTAGTTCGCGCGAAGCGAAGGTAGGTCAATGGTAACTTGGTCGGCTTGGTTATATGCCTTGCCATCCTTGTCGAGGTAGTTGGCGGTTTTGATAACCGGCACTTTCTCTCGCCAGTCTCCACGTCGAAGAAGTTGATCCTTCGAGATTTTGACCGAGGTGTACATAACTCGCTGGCCTTCTCGTACCTGCGTGTTCAAGAAGTTCTTGTCGGTGAATCCTTCACCGTTCCAAGAGAATTTATCCTGAATGTGAGGCGGAGCCGAACGCGGGTTGTAGTAGAACTCGATCACGTAATCCTTCGAAGTGAAGGGGTACATGGTTGGGTCCTTACTCATGTCGACTTTCTTGTTGAAGCGCTGGTTTCGAACAAACAGCTGCTCCTGCATGAAGGTCTTGTCTCGCGGCGGATCAAGGTTCACGTCGTTCGAGAAGTCCCATTCCATGCCTGCTGGCTTGGCGTTAGGGAAGTCCGCGTCACGAAGTACGGCTCGAATTCGAGTTCCAACTGGAAGCACGTTCCAAGTTCCTTCGAATCGAAGCACACGTGCTTCGGTAACCGTCACCTTCGCACTGAATCCAGTGTCGAAAGGCGGATTGACGTCATAGCCGGTGAGAGGTCGCCCGTCTTTTCCAGCAAACCAACCGCGCTGAACCATTCGGACCAGCGTCGTGTCGAGCTTGTTTTCCAAGGTGTCTCGGTTCTGTTTGTTACCAAACGCCGCATCTTCCTTGGCTTTCTTTCCGGCCGTTTCGTACAGCTTGAAGAGGGTATCCAGCGACTTGTCAACCTTGCCATCACGCTCGTAAGCGTTGGTGATCAGGTTTCGACGAGCCGGGATCATGTCTGGTCGTTCTTGAGCACGTTCAAACCACGTGACCGCATTGCTGTAGTCGTCGTCGATCTTGTGGTACCACATCCAACCCGTTTCGAAGAACATTTCGTAGGTGAGGGAGTTGTTTCGAGCCCCTTCCTTACCGAGCGCCAAAGCCGATGGAATGTACCGTCGGTCGGAACGCTGTTCTTCGTCCGTGAAGTTGTAGCCAATGTGCCACATGCCCGTGGCGTAAACGTCAATCTGCTTGGGGTCCAAGACGGTAACTAGCCGAATGATCGGCAAGATCGCGTCATAGTTGCCACTATCGAAGAACGAGTCGGCGCGAACCCAGAGGATTCCCGCGATCATTTCTCGGAAGCCTGCAAGAGCAAACAGAAGCTGGTCGGGCGATAGACCTTGAGTCTCTACCGTTCCCTGGTTGAAATCTCGCTGCCATGAAGAAGAAATGCCCTGGAAAGCCGGGGTGGCCACTCCTGATTTCAGCTTCTTTACGGTGCGAGTATTTCCGTTCTTGAGGGTTTCGCTGATCGATTCGTACTGCTTTCCGGTCGGCTGATTGCCGATTCCGTTTTGCAGTACGAAGATTCCAAGCGCACACCCAACAATCGCTCCGATAAGCGGCGTTCGGTTGATTCCGGAGGTCATCGACATTAGGTCAATTCTCCTTAAACTTCACGTCGGTCAAAGACGATCGTTCCAGCAACCAGCAAACCTGCGATGTACAGAACTCCGTACACGGTGACCTGCAAGTAGTAAGAACCTTCGTTCTGGATCTGCTGGCCTGGGTTTATGATCGGGTTCTGAATGTTGTAGTTCGCAAAGTTTGGCAAGATGGTGTTAATCAACTGCGCAAAAACCTTTGCTGCCGGTGGCGTGCCCTGGCTTTCCTGCAACGTTTGGAAAAACGGAGCAAAGAGCGAGCCGAGGAGATACAGACCGCCGGACAAGAAGAAGTTAACCAGTGGCGAAACGAACGTCGAGAAGAAGATCGCGACGGCGGCCAGCAGGCTCATCTGCACGAAGTACATCACCGGAGCTTTGATCAGGTCAGGAATCGCCGAAGCGTCTCGCTGCTGAAGCCAGAAGGTGAAGACAAGGACAGACGTCATCAACGTCATCATCATCAAGAGAGCAGAAACGGCACCGAAGTACTTGCCTACCAAGAACTGCCATCGCTGAACTGGCTTTGACAGAATCGTGTAGATCGTTCGTCGCTCGATCTCGTTCGGAATCATGTAGACCGTGAGAACGATCGCGATGACCGCACTCGTGAGCTGGATGATTCCAAGCATCATGCCTCGAAGAACCGTCGTCTCAGATCGAGCAGACAGCATTCCGAGGCCAGGAGCGACGACGAGGAAGAGCACTCCGATCAACAAGATGATCAAGAGTACTTTTCGTCGGATCGCTTCTCCCACGGTGGTGGCAGCAATTGAAGCAATGGGTCTAAACACTGGTTGATTCCTCTACCGTGATGGTTTTCTTTGCTGCCGCAGCAGGAGCGTCGGTGACCGTCTGAATAAACAGGTCTTCCAATCGCTTTCGGCGCGGCACGATGCTAACGATTCGGCCCGAGTTGGAGCGTGCTGCATCGATAAGAGCGTTAATATCCTCTTCTTCCGTGGTGTCGAGCAGAACTCCGCCCGCAATGGTGCGGACGTGGGAATCTCGCATTCCCTTGTCTTTCAGCCACTGCTCAGTTACACCTTCGAAAGTGACCTCAACACGACCGCCTCGCAGCAGGTCGGTGAGCTTTCCTTGGCGCGCAATAACGCCCTTGTTGATGATGGCGACACGGTCGCAAATCAATTCGACTTCGCTCAACTCGTGAGAAGAAATGAAGACAGTTCTGCCTTCTTCTCGGAACGAGAGAATGAGGTCGCGGATTTCGCGGTGTGCGATCGGGTCCAAACCACCCGTTGGTTCATCCAGAAACATGAGCTTCGGATCGTTCAACAGAGCCTGGGCCAACCCAACTCGCTGTTGCATACCTTTTGAGTACTGCGAGATGGTCTTGCTCATATCTCGGTGAAGGTTGACCTTCTCCAAGAGCCGAACAAACAGGGCCTGGTCGTTGATGCCGAAGAGCGATGCATAGAACTTGAGCAACTCAAGTCCGGTCATGTGCTCGTAGTAATACGGGCGCTCCGGAACGTAGCTGATCAGTCGGTGCACCGACATGTCCCCAATCTCCTTACCGAGAACGTAGCCTTCGCCAGCGTCTGGGTAAATGATGCTGAGGAGCATCTTGATGGTTGTGGTCTTACCAGCGCCGTTCGGGCCGAGAAATCCGAAGATTTCGCCCTCTTCGACGTGGAGGTCGAGCGAGTCGACAACGTTGATTTTTCCGTGGATACGGGACTTATAAGTCTTTGTGAGCTGCTTGGTCTCGATGGCGGCGGCCAAAGGTCGCACCCCCTATTAGTGCTTCGGCATTATACCTACCGGTGCTTCAACCGAAGTCCCACGGGTTGAGTTCCTGAGTTTTGCGAAATCGAGCGAACTTTAACGATCCGTGCAAAAAACCGCAGTTTTGACTTGGAAGAATCGACTTCTTTCGCTATACTCAGCCGTACAGCCAAGGGACTGAGGCGACTCCGAAAATGGAAGCCGTCCGGCCTTGGTGGAAGCCTAGCGGGGTCGTCATTTGCTCTCCTTTCGAGGACCCCGCATTTTTTTGAACAGGTTCCCGCTGACTACGCTGACTTCGCGAGTTCGATGAATGTTCGCATTTTTTCGAGATTTTTTATGCCAGGGGCAGATTCGATTCCACTGCTCACGTCCACCGCGTATGGGCGCACCCTTCGAATCGCATCCTGAATGTTGTCTGGCGTTAGCCCACCGGCTAAGATGACCGGCCGTTGCGAGCGCTGAACAATCTCCGCTGCAATGTCCCAATCCACCTTGTGCCCCGTGCCGCCATAGGCGTCCGCCCGGTACGCGTCGAGCAGAATCGCGGCCGCGTTGATCGTTTGGTCCGTGTGGTCCTGCGCTGTTTGACCTTTTAGTAGCCGGATGACGCGAATCCGCTTAGTCGCCGGCTCCGGGAACAGGTCCCAGTCGACCCCCTGAACAAAGTCGAAGTACGTTTTGCCGGGGACACGGTTGACGTTCCCAAAGACCGCGACTTTCAGCACGAACGGATCGAGGTCGGCAACCCACTTCGGCTCGTCGTCGCCGATAAATCTTGGACTGCTCGGCTCATGCACGAAGCCCAAAGCGTCGGCGCCAAAGTTCGCTGCTGCCCGCGCGTCTTCGAGGCGTGTTAGTCCGCAAATCTTTACTTTGGTCATCGCCCCAGGACCTCGCTGACTTTCCCTGCAATGTCCGGTGATCGGGTGAAGGTTGTTCCAATGAGAACCGCTTTGGCTCCGGCGGCTGCCATTCGGGCAAGATCGGCGTGCGTTTCCAGCGCGCTTTCGCTGACTGCTGTTGCATGCGGAGTGATGAGTGGAAGAAGGCTCTCACTAATCGAAAGGTCTGTCTTAAAGGTCGAGAGGTCGCGATTGTTGACGCCGATCAAACTCGCCCCAGAAGCTAACGCACTTTCGACTTCCGGCTCGTTGTGGACCTCGACAAGCGCATCCATTCCAAGCAGCTCGGCGAGTTCTCGTAATTCGCGCATCTGTTCCGTGCTCAGGCTCGCGGCGATAAGCAAAACCGCGTCGGCATGCCAAGCCCGGGCTTCATAAATTTGGTAAGGATCGTACAGAAAGTCTTTGCGAAGGCAGGGAAGACTCACCGCCGCGCGGGCCGCGGTCAGGAATTCTGGCGAACCCTGAAAGTACGGCGAATCTGTGAGGATGGACAGGCATTGCGCGCCTGCACCTTCATAAGTCTTCGCGATCTCAACCGGATCGAAGTCAGCTCGGATGACCCCTTGCGATGGACTCGCCTTTTTGACCTCTGCGATCAGGGCTAGGCCGTCGAAGTTCTGCAATGCCGACTTGAACCCGCGGGTTGGCGGAGCGAGCTTGGCCAGCGCCTCGAGCTCCGAGAGCGGAATCATCGTCTTGGCTGCTTCAACTTCCTCTCGCTTGGTGGTGAAAATCTTCTCGAGTACTGACATGATTACAGTGCGTCCGCCCGTTGAAGTGCTCGGAGTTTTTCTTCGGCAGCTCCCGTCGCAATGGCGGCCTTTGCTCGCTCTGCGCCGTCAGGCAAGGTTTCGGCCACTCCGCCGAGCCAAAGGGCCGCCGCCACGTTTGGCAAGATTGCCTTTGCCCGCAACGAGTTCACATCGGAAACTGCCTCAACCAGCATCTCCGCGCTTTCAGCCGCTGTCTGACCGGGTATCAACGCCCTAGGATCCACCGGCTCTAGACCGAAATCATGAGGGGTCAGCGTTCCAGTTGAAACCTTTCCGTCCCATAGCTTAACGAACTCGGTGGGGGCGACCGGAGAAATTTCGTCTAGGTCGTCGAACCCGTGGACCAACAACGCTCTGTCCGCGCCAAGCGCCCTCAGGGCCTCTCCCATACTGCGCATGAGCCCAGCGTCGTAAACACCGATCAGCTGCCGGCGTGCCCCGGCCGGATTCGCGAGCGGTCCAAGCTGATTGAAGACAGTGCGAATTCCCAAGTCTCGTCGAGCCTGCCCGACGACCCGCATCGCTGAGTGGTGCGCCGGTGCAAAGAGGAAAACCAAGTTGAAGTCGGTCAGCTTGCGGAGAAGTTCGCTACTCTCGCCGCCCAGCTGAATGCCGAGTGCTTCTAGGACATCCGCCATGCCGCACTTGCTGGTGACCGCGCGGTTTCCGTGCTTTGCAATCCGGGCTCCCGCCGCCGCCGCAACAATCGCCGCCGCGGTGGACATGTTGAAGGAAGGGGAGCCACCGCCGGTGCCGCAGGTGTCGACCAAATCAGTAAAAGGATGTTCGAGCTGGACCGCTTTGTTTCGGAGCACCGTGGCAAAGGCAGCCAGTTCCTGGGTGGTGCAGCCTTTAACTCGAAGGGCGAGTAGCGCACCGCCAATCTGTGCGTCGGGGGAAGCACCGCTGAGCAAGTGCTCCATCAATTGGGTTGCCCCTTCAGAAGTCAGGTCCCGGCGCTCAAGGACCGGCTGGATGAGTTCAGCGAACACGCCGCTAGGTTACTCGGGCGAGTCCAGGTTGGTTCGTAAGCGCAGTCTTGCTGGTTGGAACGATTAGCTTGGCAGGGCACGCCTCGACAACCTGACTGGCCCGAATCCTCAAGCTCTGCTAAATCGCCAGAACCCGCACATTTGCTTGGTTGACGAAACTCCGATTTCTCTAGAATATAGTAAACACTTGTCTACTATTCGAGAAGAAAATGAACCAAGAAGATCTGAAATTTGTCGCCGAAGCCCTCATGGCCATGTGCGAAGGGGAAGCCAAAACTCGCCCCCTTGATGAGAAGACCCTTGACCGAAAGCTCAAGGAAAGCCGGATGCGTGACCCGGTGTGGGCGCTTGCCCAACTCAAGGCTCCCGGGGACCACCTATTCGAATCGGAGTGTCGCGAGATCGTCAGCAAGGCTGCTTTGACCGACCGGCAAGAAGTCGTCCTGTCGCTACGAGTTGCCGGAATCCCGTTTGAAGATATCGGAAACCGGTTTGGCGGTACGAAACAAGGTGCCCGCGTGGTTTTTATTCAGGCTTTGAAGAAAATAACGCGGGCTTGCCGCGTCTATCCTTACAGAGGGTTATCCGAGGTCTACCGATGGGAGACTCGACGGGGTCGAGCGTGATGGTTTCGGTAGACTCGGCGGACCCTCTGGGGTAGGGAGTTCCGAATGGTTTCTTGTATAAATTGCGCGACGCTCAACACGCTGGACAGCGCGTTTTGCCGTAAGTGTGGGGCCGCAGTGTCAACTCTAGAGGTTGAAGAAGCACAGGCAAAACTAGATCGCCTCGCCTCAGAAGGCGCAAAGGCACTATCAGAGGCTCGGTACGCCGACGCCGTGATGAGCGCCGAGACGTGCCTGGAAGCCAATCCAACAATGTTGTCGGCGCTCACCCTCCTAAGCGACGCACGAGCGCGACAGGGGGACATTGCCGGAGCGCTTGACGTTGCCGACCGCATTGTCGACCTCAACCCTGATTCCGAACTCGATCGCATCAAGCGCAACAAGCTCCGAACCCAACTTCAAGAATCGATCCGGGTTCCGGAAAGCGGCAATCGTGGACTGGCGATCACGGCCGCAGTTGCAGCAGTTGTTTTGGTCGGCACGATCGGCATTCTCGGAGCTAAGTTGGCCCTCGGAAACGGAACCGTCGCGGCAAAGGATAAGCCGGACGTATCCACTTCCCTTGGGACGGAGACCGGAAACGGAGCGACGGCAAACCAGACAACTCCTGTTCAGCAAAATGCCGCCGGTCAAGTGCAGACGAATCCGCAAACTGCAAACACTGCAAAACCTGGAGACGTCGGAGCCATCTCAACTCAGCCAACGACCGATCAGCGGGCATCGGAAACCCCGATGCGAGAACCCGAAAGTCGCGGGAATCGGAGTGCCATGAACCTTCCGAAGTTTGATGGAACTCGGCTGCCTTCGGCGGATGAAAGCATCTCCGTCCAGCCGGTTCGGCCACCAGAAATTCCTGTAAACAATGGCGCAAACCGACCAAGGCCCGGCGGGGACCCCGATCCTACAACCCCTCCTACCAGCGACGATCGAAATGCTCCGCCCGCAGAACCCGATCCAGGCGAGATTGAGATCAAGATTCGTGACGGAGGCCCTAAAACCCAGGGTGGCGGTACTCGGACCGACGGCGGCGCGCAAGCCATGATGAACACGGCTCGCCAACAACAGCTTACGAACAACTCCACCGGAGCAGCCGGTAGCTATGAGAAAGCGCTCCAAGCCGGCGCGGACCCCGTGTTCACCAACCAGCGACTCGGTCTGACTTACGCTCGAGCAGGCAAGAAAGATCAGGCTATCGACGCCTACCAGAAGGCCATCTCTGCCGGTGAGTCAGCGATGGCTTCCGGTCGTGGTGACAAAGCTCGAATCCAGAAGGCCGTTGACGTTTGCCGACAGGCTCTGAAAGTGCTGCAGGGTGGTTAGGCTTCGTTCGCTCCTCGTTCTGGCGGCAGCCTTCTCCCCGTTGGCAGCGTTGGCCGAAGTGCCACGAATTTTGATTGCGTACCAAACGGTGACGGATCAACTGCCAGACGCAACCGGTTTCCTGGACGATCCGTACGCAACAACCGCAAACTATCTAGCGGGCTACCTCGATGAGTCGGGCCGCGTCAGTTCGATTCTTTGGGGAATGACCGACGCCAAATTCCGGCAAGCGGTTCTCGATGGAAAGTTGGATGTCGAGGTTGAGACGATCTCGGACAAAAACGTAAACAAGGCCGCCGACGTTCTGAAAGTGAGCTACGTCCTCCGAATTCGAACGATCACGAAAGCAGGGCGGACATTAGCGGAGGCAGAGCTGCTCAAGGCCGGTCGAAAGGTCTGGAGTGATCGCGGAGAAGTGCAAGTTACGATTGGCGGATCCATTAGCACGTCCGATGCGTGCCGCAGCCTTGC
>CAMAPH010000008.1:0-80120 GCA_945859975.1 Chthonomonas calidirosea | reverse complement strand
TAATCCCCCTGGGGGGGAACCATTAATTAATTCCGCTCCGAAAGCTTTCCCAGGCCATGCAAGGCAACGCAAGGCCACACAAAGCCACGCAAGGCGTCCCCCCAACCCGGCACCGCAAAACCGTGACCCACACCTGCCACCCACATCCGGCATCATTCAGAAGTAAGGCCGAGGACCAACTTCGGCGGAGACAAAACATGAACCTCAAATTTGCCGCCGTTGCTTCAATCGCCCTCGTAAGCGGAATCGCTTCCGCCGACCTGCTCATCAATGGCAGCTTCGAATCGCCAGACACCAAAGGCGGCTGGGGCGCCTACCCGAACGATAAAGTTGGTGGCTGGTTCGCCGAGCAGGGCACCATGGAAGTCGGAGCCGCTTCGGTTTACGGCGTAACTGGCCAAACCGGACATCAGGTCCTCGAACTTGACTCCGCCGGAAACGCGAAGATCAGCCAGAACGTCAACACGACCGCTGGCCTCTACACCCTCACCTTCGATGCCGCTCTCCGAAATCACGTCGCGCCAAACTCCGGCACCTTCGACGTTCTTTGGAACAATGTCATCGTCGCCAGCATCTCGCCAACCATGACCAGCATGAAGTCGTTCAGCTTCACCCTGCAGGGAACTGGCGGAATGGACAAGCTGTCCTTCCTCGGAACCGGTAAGAGCGACTCCCTCGGCGGAGTCGTGGACAACGTCCAGCTCAAGACCGCTGCTCCAGTGCCAGAGCCAGCCTCCATGGCCATCCTCGGCCTCGGCGCCCTCGGCTTCCTCCGAAAGCGAAAGCAGAAGTAAGAAAAGTAGGGAAGTCCTAAAACAGGTCTCGGCTGGAATCTCCAGCCGGGACCTTTCTATTTCTTGCTCGGAGAAACCACGAGTTTATTGATCACCTGGTTCACCCCCTTAATCTCCCGAACCAGCCGAACCATCAAAGGCCGCTCCGAAGGCGTCTTGACTTCACCCTTCAAAGTCACGACTCCAGATTCGGCAAAAATCTCGACCCGAGAAATATCTACATCCTTGGTCTGAGACAACGAAAGCCGAACCCGACCGGCCAACTGGGCATTATTGGCCGCCCGCCCCGCCGTCTGCCCCAGCTTCTTAGCATCCGCCGCCAATTCCTTAGAATCCGTAGGATTACAACCCGCAACGGCTACCAAGACCAAAAGCGTCAAACCTGCAAATCTCATGCCCTATTTTAGCAACCTGAGCCGTTTACCAGGTTGACATCCGCCCCATCTGAGGCTAGGCTGACCGCATGCAACCGCACGACAACACGGTCTCCCGGCGAAAACTGTTCCTAGCCGCCTCTGCCGCAACCGTCGGCACCGTGCTCCTCCCCAAACTAGGCTGGGCCGCCATCCCAGAACGAGCCGAAGCCGTCCCGATGCCCCGCCTAAACCCCGGCCACCGCATCACCGCCTTCTCAAACGGCCTCCTCCTAGTCACCGGCGGAATCCTTGGCAAAGGCCCCCGAGCCCGAGCCGTCTCCACCGCCCTCATCCTAGACCCAACCACCGGCAACTCCTACTTCGCCGCCCCCATGAACACCCCCCGCGCCTACCACGCCACGGTAGCCCTCCCCGGTGACCAAGTCCTCGTCCTAGGCGGCAAAAGCCCGACGAACCTCTCCAGCGTCGAACTCTACGACCCCTACACCAACGTGTGGTCCTACCGAACCCCTCTAGAAACCCTCAGCGGCGAACTAGAAGCCGCCCTAACCCGCGGCACCGTCTTCGTCACCAGCCAAACCGGCGGTGGCACCTCCTACAACTTGAATCTAAGAGAAATCGCAATTCAACCTTAAGAAACAAAATGAATTACTACATGTTCGTTCAAGCAGACGGGTCTGCCGTCAGCCAAATCAAAGGTTCAAGCCGGGCCGAAGGATTCAGGGACTGGTTCGTTCTTCAATCTCAGTCCTGGGGTTCGCAAGGTGTAAAGCCAGTAAGTCTCGCTTCTGTGGACATCAGCTACGACCTCCAACTCGGCAGCATTCTCCTCTTGGAGAAGCACTTGCTCGGAGTAATATTGAACAAGGTCATCATTGTAGGATCCGTCACCGGTTTCGGCAAGGGCCCGCTGAAGATCATCGAAATGACCCTAGAGAGTGTGACCATCAGCAGTCACACCGAATCTGGCCAAGCTGGTGAAGGCAATATTCGACAGACCATGACGCTTGACTTCAAGAAGATCACCATCAAGCACAACGTTTTCGGCGATACTGGTTCGCTCCTAACCTCGCAAACGACTACCTTCTCCGTCCCCTAGGTTCGGTAACCTCGCCGTACCGTTAGAACGACCACTGTTCATCTATGGAACCTTGGGGCTCGAACATGTGCAGCAAGCACTCTTCGGCCGCAAGGTTCCTATGCGTCCCGCCCGACTCCTAGGCTACGCGCTTACGACTATCGAGATCGAAAACGAACTCGTCGTCTCTCTCAGCGGCAAAAGCACCCACCGCATCCTTGTGCCCGACGCCGAGGCAAGCCCAATCGAAGGTCACCTGCTTGATCTCACCGAAGCAGAACTCCAAGCCGCCGACGATTACGAAGTCCCCGATTATCGTCGAACTGAAGCAAAAACCTCCAACGGCGAGTCCGTTTGGGCCTACGTAGCCGTCTGATCCTTTAGCCTCAACTTTAATCTAGGCCAGATTAAAGTACAACGAATAGCAATGCTGACCCCGCCACCAACCTACACCCAGTATCCGCGTTTCAATAACCCTGAGATCCGGTTTGATGCAATCGGTGAAGCATTCCAAATCTTCGCCCGAAACTGGAAAACCTATGTTCCAGCCTCCATCCCGTCGCTTGTAGCGCTGGTGGTCTACTTCGCGATCTCATTTGGTGCCTCATTCATGTCGGGCCTTTCTGGCAGCAATGACCTTGCCCAACTCGGCCCAGCTCTCGCATTGCAGTACGGCTCCATGTTCCTCATGTACTTCGTGATCGCATGGCAAATCGCCGGCATTATGCGCATGGCGGTTCGAGACCTGAACGGCCTTCCGATTCAGGTTTCAGATGCGTTCAAGTTTGATGGAACCGTAGGCAAAGTGATTGGTGCGGCGATCTCCATCGGCATCCTCACATCCCTCGGCTATATCGCCTGTTGCGTCCCTGGGTTCTTGGCGTCAGGCGCGTTCATGCTCACTTATCCATTGATCGTTGAGCAGCGACTCGGCGTGTTTGAAGCCATGGGCAAAAGCTGGGAAACCCTCAAGCCACATATCTGGAAAGCCGCCGGGTACTTCTTCCTCACAACGCTCATCTTCTCCGTCAGTCAGTCCTTCTGCATCGGCGTCGTCGTTGGCTTGCCCGTACTTTGCATATGCCTTGCTATCGTTTACAAAGACTTCTTCCTGAGCCAGCCGATGACCGATTCTTTTGGTCAAGTTATCGAAAACTGACGTACGCAGGGGTATGCCCCTATCAAGTGCGCAAAACATCACCGGTGCTTTGCAGTTGAACCTGCAAAGCTACCTACTCCTCAGTTCGCAGGTTAAACAAGCGCACTGGAACGTCGTCGGGCCGAAGTTTCTGAGCGTGCATCCATTTCTAGATCAAGTGTTTGGCGAGCTACAAACGGCGATTGATGACACCGCCGAACGAATTCGGCAACTCGGCGAGTTTCCAAACGGCGATGTTCGATTGGTCGCTCTTACAGATGGAGCAGACGCGCTACCGGACGGAAAGCTTGAGGACGACCTTGCGGTGGAAATCGTGATCGCTCGAATCGCGGAAGTGGTCAAAGGCGTACGAACTCGCCTAGGACCGCTTGAAGACGAGGACGCCGTTTCTGCCGACATGATTCACTCGCAGTTGCACAGCTTGGAAAAGTCGGATTGGATGCTGGAATCGGTACTGGCGTAGGTCTATCGAGACCGAATCGCGTTGAGGGCGCCAAGGGCCTGTCGCACGTTCCAACGATTCTGTTCAAGCGCTTCGAGCGCTTCATCCTTCGTCACCGGGGCAAGCTCTCGCACGATCCGGATGCAGCGCTCCTTAAGCTTAGAATTCTTCGCTTTAACGTCCACCATTAGGTTTTCGATCACCTTTCCACTCAGTACCATGGCGGCGGTCGAAATTCGGTTCAGAACCAACTTCTGGCTGGTACCTGCCTTTAGGCGGGTGGATCCGGTCAGAACCTCCGGTCCGGTGTCCAAGAGAATCGGATGATCCGCAGCTTCGAGGAGCGGCGTCTTTTGGTTGTTTGAGATCCCACAGGTCCAAACACCCTTCTGCCGTGCATGCCGAACGGCCGAGACGACAAACGGGGTCGAGCCGCTTGCGGCAATGCCGATCACGATGTCGGACTTGGTAATCCCGTATTCGTTCAAGGCGACCGTACTGGCATGAGTATCGTCCTCGGCATCCTCGATCGCCGTTTGCCCGGCGCTGGAACCGCCGGCAATAATCGCGATAAAGTGGCCCGGTTCAATTCCAAAGGTCGGCGGCATCTCCGCTGCGTCCATGGTCGCCATCCGGCCCGAGGTTCCGGCGCCTACGTAGAACACTCGTCCGCCATTCTGGAAGGCTTCCGCGGCTTTGGTTGCGGCAACGGCAATGGCCTCCTCTGCCAGCTGAAGGCACCGCATCACAGCCATCTCTTCCTCGTTCATCAAGCGAACAATTTGGTTGGCCGACATCGTGTCGAGGCCGTATGAACGTGGATTGCGGTTTTCTGTTCCCAATTGTTTTCCTTTCTCCTGCAGCTAACAGTGTGCCCTTTCTAGGCCAGCATTTCCTTCGCGAGCTCAACAGCGCCGTATAGCGGCGGCTGAGTAATACGGTTTACAGCAAAGACATGTGAGGGGAAGCGGGCCTCGAGCAACTGTATCAGTCGCTGACGAAAGATTTGCGCGCTTTTCCATACGCCGCCGCTCAGGACAATTTCAAGTTTTGATTGGTCCGGAAAGTGCTTTCGAATGTGATGCTCCAGCACATCGATGAGAGCGCCCAAATTTCGGTCGATACTTTGGATCGCGTACGGTCGATCTTTATTTGCATCCTGGCCAATGAACTTTGCAAGCCTGGCAAGTGTGGTTGCTGGTGCGCCCGAGCCGTAAACTTTCGGAACAATCGTGTTCTCCGCTAGACCGCCAAATTGCTGAAGAAGGGCTTGCTTCAGGGCTTCGCTGGCTTCGTCCGGGTTATCGAGATAATTCACTAGAACATCTCGGCCGAACTGATAACCACTTCCTTGGTCTCCCAAAACGTAGCCCCGACCGCCAGATTTTACAATTCCATGAGCGGTTCGGCTGCAGATGAGAGAGCCTGTTCCAGAGATGATCAGGATATCTGTGGTTGCTGGGGCGGCATAAAGGGCCGCGGTGAAATCAGGTTCGGCACGTACTGAAGCCTCGGGAAACAGGTGCTGTAATGTAGCCTCACCACGTTCCTTGGTTTCCGGTCCAATGAGCCCCGCAAAGCATCCACAGACATAGGTGGCCGAAGGACAGCCCTTTGTGGCCTGCGTTAGGTTCCTCATCAAGCGTTTTTCTGGGGTTGTCGATAAATTAGCCGCACCGGACTGACCTTGGAATAGGACCGCACCGTTCCCGTCAACTGCAATCACACGGCTAGAAGATCCACCGCAATCCAACCCGACAAAAACGCTCATTGTTGTTGGCTCACAGGCCCGCCATCACACAATTTACCGCCAATCCTTCCGACGGGAACCGAACCTGATGTGCGGGTAAAACCACTGGCGTGATACGTTTTGAGGGAGAAACGCTTGGCGATGCACCGAGAATTGCGGTGGTCTCGAACGATGCCCTTGGTAATTCGGTCGTAATCACGCCGCTACTGCAAATGCTTCGTGCAAAGCACCCATGCGCGGATCTTGTGTATTTTTCTGGCAACCGCTCAGCAGAACTTTGGCGCAACGATGCATCGATTTCGTCTGGTGTCAGCTTTTTGGGTGCGGAGCCGCGCGATGCCATGGCCCATGCACTGTCATTGCCGCCGTTTGATTGGGTGATTAATGTTGAGAGCAACGACTGGGCACGAATGCTGGTCCCCATACTAGCAGGGAAGAAGGGGCATGTTACCGGCCCGTGCATTGACGCAGAATCGCGGGGCCGCTTTGCCTTCGAACAGAATCTGCGCGGCTCTCTCTGGGAAGATCGTGAGTGGATTCGAGAGTCACTGCCTATAGACTATCCATTCCTTGAGACTGGGTTCATTGGGGAGCTCTTCTGTCGGCTGGCGTACTGCGATGGGGAAGTTCCACGGTACAAGGTTCACTCCGAAGATCCTGGCCAAGACTTGCCCGATGTGTTAATCGCCATGAGCGCGAGTTTGCCCGAAAAGCTTTGGCCCGTTTCGTCTTGGGTCGAACTCTTAAGTGACTTGAAGGCGCGTGGAGTCACGGTTGGTTTGATTGGCGCAAAGCCGAAGTCGCAAGGGCAGTACTGGAAGGGCTTGTCAGACGAGGACGCTGTCGTTTCGGAGGGCCTCGTCGCAGACCTTCGCGGGATGCTCACATTGCCCCAAGTAGCCGGCGCATTGTCCCGAGTAAAGGCCGTCTTTACGCTGGATAACGGGATCATGCACTTGGCTTCAGCATTTGATCAGCCCGTAGTGGCGCTGTTTCGTCACGGAATTCATCGACTCTGGACGCCGCCTTACGGAAACGTGCTCCCGTTAGTCTCGACAGCGGAAGGCACAGTGGCGGACATTACGGTTTCGACCGCAAAGGAGGCACTCTTTGGCGTCTTATGAGCGGGTACTTGTCAGCTTCAAGTCATATCTAGGCGACGCCGTTATGGCCTCGCCGGTATTGCCGGCGCTCGAGGCGCAGTTTAGCTCGGTCACTTGCCTGACCATGGGGGTTGTCGAGCAGATTCTCGCGCATCCAACTGCAAAGCGAACATTCATACGCAGCAAGAAAGTTCGGAAACCAAATGAAGTATTTGCCGAGGCGATCTACCTTCGACAAGAGCGATTTCAAGTTGCGGTCATCGTCAATCACAGCTTTCGATCTGCGCTGACAGCACTCCTAGCTGGGATTCGTGTTCGCGTCGGTCATGCACAAGAGTTTCGTGGCCCGATGCTGAGCCATCCCGTTGCTTATGGTCACGACGATTACGAAACTCAATCCTGCTTTGACTTGCTGGAAAAACTTCGGATACCGTATGAGTTCTCGCATCCGCACCTCTCGGTTTCCGAACAAGAAATGTTGAGCGTGCGGCCACTCGTTGACGGTGCCACTGTTGGCCTTCAACCTGGCGCCCGGTTTGGCCAGAAACAGATTCCGATCGAAACCTCCGCAGAGATTGCGAATCGTCTTCATCGCGACGGTCATCGCGTTGCCCTTTTCGGCGGACCAGATGAGGAGAAGTTCCTTGCCGACTTCTTATCAAAGCTGACCTTTGAACCCATTAACCTTGTAGGTAAGACATCGATCCGTGAAACGATGTCGTCTCTCAAGCACCTCAAAGTAATGATTGGCAGTGACACCGGATTGATGCACATGGCCGCAGCGGTGAATTGTCCAACTGTCACCGTCTTTGGCCCGACACCCCATCTCAAGTGG
Source organism: Chthonomonas calidirosea (assembly GCA_945859975.1). Lineage (GTDB taxonomy): Bacteria > Armatimonadota > Fimbriimonadia > Fimbriimonadales > Fimbriimonadaceae > Fimbriimonas. The sequence continues at coordinate 72,582 of CAMAPH010000008.1, read as the reverse complement.
GGCCATAGATACGAGCCTCATACGGTGATTGCTGCGCCCGATGGCCAGATTTCGAGCGTGCCCGCCGAACAGATCCTTGCTGCGGCGTTACCTCACTTGGAGAAGTAATGCGTTGGCTTTGGCTGCTGATCCTCGTTGTTCTCAGTCAAGTTTGTGCGGCCGAACCCGCATCGGTACTCGTGTTCATCAAAACGAAGTACGCCGGTCCAGCGATCCCAGAACAAATTGATGATCATTCCCTCTGGGTGAAGTGGCCGCAACGCGAGGCCCGCGACGTTCTCTGGCCCGTTCTGTCAGTAACCACGGGCCAGGATTGGAGGATTACGGAATCTGAGCTGACTGTTTCGAGCATCGACACAAATTGGGTTTATGGCGAGCATGTTAGCTTCGTCAATCGCGGTATTGCCATCCAACTTCAGAAAAACCTTGATGGCCGGTATTTTGAAGTTCTTGGAAACCCAGCAGGTGGAGCCTCTCGCCTCGCGCTGATCGCCGCAATTTCGCCAAACTCCGATCTTGTTAATGTGCTTCCCCCAGCGCAGCGGCTCGAGGAAAACGCTCTCTACGTCACGGAGGCTCGGCATTGGGACGAAGTTGCGGCGGTTCGCAAGCGTACGAAAGGACGGATTCTGGTGCTCGAGTGGTCAGATGAGCCTGCTCGGATGCTGTCCCACGTTTGGCTTCTCGGAGAAGGCTGGCCGATAGGAACGCCACGATCAAACAAATTTCGAATTGCCGGTACGTTGGCTCTCACCGAGATAGGGGCGTTGCTTGCCGTTCCGAAACGATTCACTTTTACGAGCCTAAATCGTGGGGAAGTTGCGCGGCGATGGGGTGGCGAGTCCCTTGGGTTCAGTTTCGGGCTGTGCGTGGTCGCAGCATTATTCACTGTTATCGTCGGAATCGCAACTTGGTGCATCTCCCAAGAGCGGAATTCGGCGTTCGCGCGAACTGGCCTTGATGCGCTCCTTGTTTTGCCTGCGTGCCTTTCTCTGTCGGGCACTGCCGCTCGATATCTTGGACCGGAGCTGCTTTGGCTTTGCGTTCCGCCGCTAATCGTTGTGTTGGTCTTACTTGGACCATTGATTGGAAAGCTTGTTCTCCCATCAAATGGAGCAATATCTCATATCTCCGTCCTTTTCGGGATCAACGTGGTCGCACTCTCGCTGGGCGAACCGTCTTGGAGCGCGCTTTCGAGCGTGTTCCATGATACGGATCGACCACTCGCTGGAATGTGGGTTGGCGCTTGGATGCTGAGTTTAATTGGAATCGCCTCAATCAGCGCCGGAAAACCGACTCTCTGGGCATGGGGCTCCAGGCTGCTGCTAGCCGCGGCGTTCGGCATCGGTTTGGTGAAACCTGGGTGGTGTGCCGCAGCAGGCATCGTTGTGCTGTGCGCTCCAATTTGGGCAGTAATCGTCGGAGAACGATGGGTACCCAATTGGCTCGTGGCAGGTGCGATCTTTGGCTGCGGCGCCGTGAATGGTCTGCGACATGCCGTTACGTTTGCGCCACAAGATCGATTCGTGACCTTCTGGGACATTCCCGCGGTGAATCTGTGGTGGTACGGGTTCGGCCTGCGTGATCCCGCGTTTTGGTTCGCCGTCGGGCTTTGCATCTTCTTAGCGATTCTGGGAGATCGCTTCTATTTCCGCCAGCTAAAGCGGACCATTCAGAACTCGCTACTCGTGAAAACAACGAGCTTTGTCCTGGTCGCGGGCCTGCTCCTACCCGCAAGTGAGCCCAAGCTCTATGATTCGCTCATTGCTGGATTTCTTCTCTGGCTTGTCGTTTTGCACCGGGAAGCGTTGGTTTCGCCCGAGTCGGCGTAGCTCCCGTCTTGGCAGCCCATCGGGTAAACCGCCGCCATGCACTCGCTGGGCATCGTTGCTTCCGTCGTCCTTTCGCTGCAATCCGGCTTGCCATCAGATCCGCGAGACCCAATGCCGAGCCCGTGGAAGGATCCTGGTTTCGCCAAGTTCCTGTGGATTCAGTCGCCGAACTTTGGCCCGCGGCCAGAGGGTGCAATCGTTGATACCGTTGTAGTTCACAGCACCGTCATTCCTACCCTCGAACAGACAACGAACGCGTTCTTGCGGGAATCGAGCCAAGTCAGCGCGCATTTCACCATCGGTCGGGATGGTTCGTACGTTATGCACGTGAGCACTTTTGATCGGGCTTGGCATGCTGGAGTTAGCGTTGACCCGAACGGACGCACCAACCTTAATCATTACTCTATTGGCATAGAGCTTGTGAATCTGAACGACGGAAAGCAGCCGTATCCTAAGGAGCAACTCCAGGTGCTGAAGTGGATTATCGCCGGGCTAAAGCGACGTTTTCCTCTGAAACAGATTGTCAGCCACGAGTTTATCGCTGTGCCTGCCGGGCGCAAGAGCGATCCGGCAGGTTTTCCGTGGGAGTCCCTGAAAGACTTGAACCTTCCGATGTATTTCGGAAAGAATCCAGCAACCGATAAATCTTAGGCGTGCGTGACCTGTGACGGTTGCGTGCCTTGTACCAAGCTGGCACGCTCGAACGCCTGGCTAATGTCGGCTTTCAGGTCGTTAACCCCTTCTAGGCCACAGAACAGCCGAATCACCCATCGCGGAGTTTCGTAGTCTGCCGGAGATGTCTTGAGTGGAACAACAAGACTCTCGAATCCACCCCAACTGATTCCACGCTGGAACACCTGAAGGGCATCGCAGAATGCAAGCACGCCCTCGCGAGATTGGTCAACGGGTTCGAACGAGAAGAGGCCGCCCGAGCCCTTGAACATCTTCTGGTAGAGGTCACGCTGCGGATACGAGTCAAGAGATATGTGGTGCACCTTCGCAACAGATGGATGCCCTTCGAGCCAGTTCGAGATCTCGTCGGCTGTTTTCGCGTGCAAGGGAAGTCTGGCGGCCAAGGTCCGGATGCCACGAAGTAGGAGCCACGCGGAGAACGGATGCAAGATGTTCCCCATCATGTTCACCTCGTTCATCGTGATGTCATAGATGAGCTTCTCGCTTCCGACAATTGCGCCTGCGGTGAGGTCGCTATGCCCTGACATATATTTTGTTGCACTGTGGCAGACGACGTCCACGCCAAGCTTGATCGGATTCAGCAAAAGGGGAGTGGCGTACGTGTTGTCGATGACCGTGTTGATTCCGTTTGCACGTGCATACGCTGTGATTGCCGGGAGATCTTGCAATCGGAACAGCGCGGAAGTTGGACTCTCCAAGTAGATCAACGTCGTTTCTGGACGACATGCGGCCACCACTTCGTCGGTGGACATGCCCGAGACGTAAGTTACCGACACGTTGAATCGCGCCATGAACTCGGACAGGAGTCTGCGCACAGGGCCGTACGCCGTGTCTGGGCAGACAACGTGACATCCAGCCTTGAGGAAGTGGGTCACGGCAGCTGTGATTGCAGCCATCCCGCAGCCAGTCACCTTACATGCTTCTGCACCTTCCAGGGCTGCAATTTTCTGCTCGATGACGCTGAGCGTCGGATTGCTCAAACGGCTGTAGTGGTGGGGAGGACCTAGCGGCTTCTGTTCCAAGGCGTGCAGCAGGTCATCGGTGCTTTCGAAGGTGAACAGCGAGTTTTGAAAGATCGGGGGCACGACCGCGCCCTGATTCTTGGGTTGCTCTCCTAAGTGGGCGAGAATGGTCGCGACATCCATATCGTGATCCGGAAACATGCCTCAGATTGTCGCAGATATTGGCCGGTCACGTTTCCATGCCGAAGAATATTTCGCGGACCGTTCCGCAAACTCTGGAGATATGAGTAGAATAGACCGCGTTCGGCGCTGGGCTTAGCCCCGCTGAATGAGAGGAACAAGACAACTCATGGCGTTGAAAGTTTTGGTTTGCGATGACGAGCGCCACATTGTGCGGCTTATTCAGGTCAATTTGGAGCGTCAGGGTTACCAAGTGGTAACGGCGTTCGATGGCAAAGAAGGTTTGGAGAAGATCCGAGCAGAAAAGCCGAACCTAGTGGTTCTTGACGTCATGATGCCGTACATGGATGGCTTCGAAGTGTTGAAGTCGATTCGTCGAGAGCCGGAGACGGAAAATCTCCCGGTCATCATGTTGACGGCAAAGGCACAGGACAAGGACGTGTTCGAGGGATATCACTACGGGGCGGACATGTACCTTACGAAGCCGTTCAACCCGATGGAACTCGTGACGTTCGTCAAGAGAATTGCTCAGGGCACAGACGATTCTGGATCCAAGCGCTACGAGATTTAAGGCAATCTCGCCTGTTGTGTGAAAGAAAACCGGATGGTGAAGACCATCCGGTTTTTGCTTTTTACGTCCCTCAAATCTCGACCTCTGAAGAAATTTCTGAGAATATTTTCGGAAATGCTTGTGAGAATACGAATTCTTGTGTATAGTGTCGACAAGAATTCGTATTCTCACAGTTGAGATCGGAAGAACCTATGAGGGTCACGCAGCAGGACATCGCAAGAATAGCAAGCGTTTCACAGGCAACTGTGTCTCGCGTCCTAGCGGGTGACGAAAAGGTCGAAGCCGCCATTCGAGACCGCGTCGTGGAAGCGATGCGGGCGCACAACTACCAGCCGGATGTGCGCGCTCGATCCCTTAGAAGTAAGCGCACTAACTTGATTGGCCTTGTGCTTAATCGCCCCATGGGCGGCCTGAGTGACGATCCGTTCTTTGCAGGATTGGTCGCAGAAATTCTTGATGTCCTGAACGGTTCGCCGTACCACCTTTGCCTTGACATGGTCACGTCTGTTGCAGGGCAATCCTACATCTACGATGAAATGCTTCGGACTCGCCGCGTGGACGGCCTGATCCTGGTTGAAAGTGAGGCAACCGACTTTCGGATCGGTCGGCTGCAGCAGGACAATTTTCCTTTCGTCCTAATCGGGAATCCACTCAACAATAACCAGATTCATTCCGTGGATAACGACAACGTTGCAGCGGCCGAACTCGCAACTCGACATTTGGTCGACATGGGATACAAGAAAATTGGCATGCTCGCCGGTCGGACTGGGGTTACCGTGAGCGACGATCGCGTTGCGGGGTATCAGCGCGCGCTACGAGGCGGATCCATGCCGGACCGAATTTGGCATGCCGATTTTGGAGCGGTTTCAGCGCGGGAAGTTGCGCGTAGCATTTTGAATTCAGGAGACGCGCCAGACGCCTTGGTGGTTCTCGATGACTACATGGCGCTCGGTGTTGTGGGTGCGGCTCGAGAGATGCGTCTAAAGGTCCCTCAGAACTTGGGGCTTGTTAGCTTCAACGATACACATCTTTGCGAGATGATTGACGGCGGCTTGTCCTCGGTCAGTTTGAACATGGGCGAGATCGTCCGCGTTGCCTGTGCTCGCCTGTTGCAAATTTTGGACGGCGAAGACACCTGGGAAGATCGACGCGTCATCGTTCCGACATCGCTATCCGTCAGGGGTAGCAGTCGGCGAGAGGCGGTACTAGAATGATGCTGTTGGCTGCGGCTCAGGCGGAAACTTCGCTGCATACATTCCGCTATGTTGCAGACACTGCTCTGACTTCGGTTCATGTTGCTGGGACATTCAATGGCTGGAACAATGCCAAGAATCCGATGAAAGTCGATCCGGATGGCCGCACATGGACGGTCACGCTTCCGCTTTCGCTTGGACAGCATCAGTACAAGTTTGTCCTGAATGGCAGCAATTGGGTTGTTGATCCCAAGGCTAAATCACAAGACGATGGCGGCGGGAATACGAACTCGCTTCTGTTCGTGCAACCCGCTGACTTCAAAATTCCGGCTGCCCTCGGTGACGGGCGAATCACGGCTAGCGCAATCAAACACTCGACCGCGATCCCGTACTTCAATGTCGATCAGGGACAAGCGCACGTTTCAGTTCGGGTTAGAACGGCCGACGTTGCATCGGCAAGCCTGCTCATCGGCGGTCGAACGGTGCCAATGAGCCGAATCGCTGGTGACGAGTTGTATGAAGGCTTTAAAGCCGCAGTCCCTGTAAAGTCGGGTCGGTTTACTTACAGCATCCTGTTGAAAGATGGAACCGCGAACCGCAAACTTGGCACCTACCAGATTGATCCTGCCAAGACCCCAGCCTTCGTAACGCCATCCTGGGTGAGTCGTGGAATTGTCTATCAGATTTTCCCCGATCGCTTTGCCAATGGCTCAAAGGATAACGATCCCAAAGACGTGATGCCATGGGACGGAACTCCCACCTATGGCAATCGATTTGGTGGAGACGTCGCCGGCGTTCAGAGCAAACTCTCCTACCTAAAGTCTCTTGGCGTCAGTACGGTCTACTTCAACCCAATCTTCAAGTCGCCGTCGAATCACCGGTACGAGGCGGATACCTACTTCGAATTGGATCCGCAGTTTGGAACGAACGCGGAGTTCATCGGACTTGGCAAAGCGATGAAGGCGCAGGGCCTTGGATACATCCTAGACCTTTGCCTGAACCATACGTCACCGAGATTCTTCGCCTTTAACGATATTGTTGAGAAAGGACCGCAGTCGACGTATCTCGACTGGTACTTTATTAAGAAATTCCCGGTCGTGGTTAAGAACCAGCCTGATTACGAAGCCTGGTTTGGCTTCCCAAGTATGCCGAAGCTGAATACAGCAAATCGGCAGACGCGAGAACATCTTCTCTCCGTAGCTCCGTTCTGGTACAAGACTGCGCCTGGGCTGCAGGGTGTTCGGCTGGACGTTGCAAATGAAGTTGAAATGGACTTCTGGCGTGCTTTCCGAAAGAAGGTCAAAGGCTTGAACAAAGACCTATGGATTGTGGGCGAGCACTGGGGCGATGGGCGGGCCTGGCTAAGTGGCGATCAGTGGGATTCCATGATGGGCTATCAGTTCCGCGACGCAAACTTGCGATTCATCGCGGAAGAGAGAACCACGGCCTCTCAGTATCTCGACACGCTTTTCCGAGTCTATGACAGCTATGTTCCGCAAGTCAGCCGAAATCTGATGCTGTTACTGTCTAGCCACGACACGCCGAGGTTTTTAACCCTCTGCGCTGGGGATCAAAGAAAGCAGATGTTAGCTGCTTCGGTTCAGTTCACCTGGCCTGGTACTCCGTCGGTGTACTACGGCGAAGAAATCGGTATGCAAGGTGGGGTTGATCCTCAAAATCGCCATGGTATGGAGTGGTCCAAAGCGACGGAGCAAAACGATCTCCTGAAGTTCTATAAGCGGTTGAGTCAGATTCGCCAAAGTAGCGAAGCGCTCGAAGTAGGTGAGCCAATTCGCCTTGCTTCCGATGACGCGGCTGGCGTGCTGGCTTTTGCTCGAAAGAGTAAGGGTGACGCAGCGATTGTCGTGCTAAATCGTTCCAACGAGCGCCGAGCAGTTTCGATTTCGACAAGCCAACTACCGACTGCTAAGTGGCAAAACGCACTTACCGGAGAAAAAATTTCACCCCGCGGCGCAGGTCGCAAACTCGATTTCACCCTCGATCCGATGACGAGCGCAATCTTGCGACCGTTGCCGGCTGAACCATCCATCTCTGCTCCGAAGGTCAAAACCAGACGGGCCATGTCCTTATACGCCGATTCACTAGAAAGAACCGGAGTCTCAAACTAACATGAAGAGTCAACGCAGACAGGGCTTTACGCTCATTGAACTTCTCGTCGTTATCGCGATCATCGCGATTCTTGCCGCTATCCTGTTCCCAGTTTTCGCTCAAGCTAAGCTTGCTGCAAAGAAGACTTCTGACCTTTCGAACCTGAAGCAGAACATGACCGCATCGTTGATTTACAGCAACGACGCAGACGACTATCTGCCTCACACGAACTGGCAAGAAGATTACGTGTTTGCTGCACGTGTTCTTCCATACACCAAGAACCGAAACATCTTCCAGAACCCGTCCAGCACTGCAAGGCAGGGTGCTGTTCAGCGACAGAAGGCTGACAATGGTTTCGCTGGAGGAGCTCCTGGTTACATGCTCCCGCCAAACGACGGTTGCGTTGGACTCGGGACTTCCGTCGTGGGTGGCGCTCGCTATTACAGTGACATCTATCCAGCAATGGACTATCGCTTGAACCCGAACATTTTCGGATACCAGCAGGGGCCTTGCACTGGCGCATACGGCTACTTCGCTCCAGCTCCAAACACCTCGTCTTCGGGCGGTTCGGGTAGCGGAAGCAACGGCGGAGTAGAGGGCGTTGGCGGAGGCACGACCCAGTTCGTGAACATCGCTAAGGTAGTTCTTTGGTCCGACTTCCCGCCAAGCGGAAATACCTGGCCAGGCAACCAGAACGGTCTCAGCGGGTTCTGGGGCTTCCGGACTGGATACTGGAACGGCGGTTCGAACGTCGCTCACATGGACGGTCACGCTCAGTACTACCAAGTCACGAAGCTTCTGCCAAACGTCAATGCGCAGGGCAACCTGATCTTCAACGACACCTGGAACGGTGGCGAAGGCGGATCCAACCCAGCCAACATCGGTTGGTCTGCAGGCGCTCCACACCCAGAGCAGAACGGTAGAGCGTTCAACTGGTGGGGAACTAACTGGGCTGCTCCTGAGCACCAGTAAGTCAACGACTTGGAACCGCCTATCGGCGGTTCCATACCTTTTCCAAACGATATGATTAAGCTAAACACCTTTGCTCTAGCTTTCTTGGCAGTTGCCGCAATTGGCGCTGTCACGGGATGCGACGCTGGAAATGCCCCCGCAGGCATGTCTGGCGATGACGCTAAAAACGCAATCGCGCGAATGTCCCCAGAAGACAAGATTCGAGCGATCGCGAGCAGCCCGATGCCGCAGGCCGAGAAAGAAAAGGAGTACGCGAAAATTGAGGCTGACAGTGGTGTAAAAGCCAAGGATGTCCTCAACTCAAATTCTGGAGCCCCCGTTCCGGGTGGCGGCTAACAGAACTGAACTGCCCGTTTTCAATGGCGGGCAGACGATTCGAAGCTCAATAAGACTTATAAATCAAGGTACGAATCGCACGGAAATCCGAAGCTAGGCTTTTTCCCTTTCCCGTGACCGTGACTGCCTTGAAATTTGTGATATACAAATCACTAAGTTTTGGGGCACCGCGGTATGCAAGGAAATTTGAAGCGAGGATTCACACTCACCGAGCTGCTCGTCGTTATGGCGATCACGGTGATCCTTGCAGGCATGTTGCTTCCCGTGCTGGCACAAGCAAAATCTGCCGCAAAAAAAGAAGTTGATCTCTCGAACTTGAAGCAGTCCACGGTCGGCGCTTTGCTGTACAGCAGCGACCACGACGATACGACTCCATTCTGCCCTTGGCCCGACTTTTACGCCAACGCGGCTCGATTCATACCGTACACGAAGAGTCGATCAATCTTCAAAAATCCCGTCTCACCATTTGGCATTGGAACCTGGCAACAACGCCAAGGCAACAACCCCTTTGGGAATTTCATGGAGGATCCGAGCTCGAACTGCGTGGGAAACATTGCAAAGTCGGCCCTTGGTCGAAAGGAGTTCTTCGCCGACGTCTATCCACCGTTGGATTACCAGTGGAACGACTCTCTCACGGAGCGTGCGGGTGGGGCTACTTGCATCGGTCCTCACTGGGGTGACCCGCTCACCATTGCGGCGGTCGATCTAGGCATCACGCAGAGCTCAGCAAGAATCGCAAACATCGCCAAAGTGGCCATGTGGAGCGACTTCCCATCAATCGGAACCCAATGGCCCGGTGGTTGTGTGGACGGCAATTGCGAGCACGGCTCGGATACGGAGCCAGCGATGGCCAACTACTGGGGCAAAAATTTTAAGGGCTTCTTTGGAACGCGATCCAATGTGAGCTACTTCGATGGCCATGCCGATTCGGCTTCCGTCAACCAGCTTCACCCGTGCGGCAGAGAGACCTGCGAAGACGCGAATGGCCGGCGAATCGATTTTAGGGCCGCGGGCTTTAATTGGGCTAGCGAGAGCGTCCAGTAGCCGGTCCAAGTGATATCCTAGACCTGTGGCAACGAGATTAAGCGGTCTCACGACAACGGAGTCGCCCTTTATCGAGGAAGCGCAGGCCAGCGGCCAGCTTTATATTCAGCAGCCGTTCGAGCTCTACTCGGAGGAGAACCACTTGGCGTGGGCGCGCCTATTCGAGCGGATGCAGCCTCGATGGGAGCTATACGCCAACGCGTGGTTTCTTAAAGGGATCGAGTCACTCTGCCTCGATCCGAATCAAGTGCCTCGGCTAGAAGACGTTAACCGGTTCCTGGATCCGCTTACGGGATTCCGAGCTAAAGCGGTCAGTGGCTACGTTCCGGCGTTTCTGTTTTTCGACTGCTTGAGGAATCGTGAGTTCCCAACGACCATTACGATTCGGCGCAGCGACCGACTGGATTACTTGCCCGAGCCGGACATCTTCCACGATATCGCTGGGCACGTTCCGATGCATACGGATCGCGCCTTTGCCGATGCTTTAGTTCGGTTTGGAGACTGCGCGCATACGGCGGCGGAGATCGTGAACAGCATCTCGGACGAAACCGAGCGTATTCAACGCCTGACCAGCATCATCCAGGCGATGGCGCGGTTCTTCTGGTTCACCATCGAGTTCGGGCTCATGAATAGCCCGAAAGGGCTGAAGGTTTACGGCAGCGGCCTGTTGAGCAGCTACGGCGAGATCGAGCATTCCATCGTTTCGCCAAAGGTTCAGAGGTATCCGCTTCAGCTGGAGTGGGTGATCAATCAGTCTTTTGAGATCGACCACTTCCAACCCGTGCTGTTTTGGGTCGAATCGTTTGACCACTTGTTCGACCTTGTGGATCGATTGGAGGCTTGGATGCGGGCGGGGAAGCTGGACAATGTCGCGCCGGGTGAGCCGAAGTTGGAGGAAGCCGATTTGCTCAGCTTCCTCCGCGTTTCAGCCTAGCGGGCGAATAGATTGCGCAGTTCGGCGAGGATTGCTTGGAAGGACTCCAACGTCGCTTCGCGACTGGCCTCAACGCTGACCGTGCCGTCGTAGCCGAACTCTTTGAGGCGGGCAACGAAGGTTTGCAGGTCCGGGTCGTCCGCTCGTGGTGGCTTGCGATCGCCACCGGAAATGTGGACGTGCGCGGGGGCGAAGGGCATGGCGAGGCGCCAGTTCTGGATCGTCGCCGGAACCTCGTCTTCGGCCCATTCCTTGAGCACGTGGTAGGAGTCGGCGCAGTACTTGCAGCCTACGACCTCGCTGAGTGCGGCCATTTCCGAAAGGTCGGTTCCTACGTTGCACTCGAATCGGTTGAGCGGCTCTGGCGCAAGGATGATTCGGTCGCCGACTGAGGCTTGGATTGCGCCAACCACCGACATGAAGATCGCCGTGTAGGCCGAAGCGGGGGCACCTTCCGGGGCGCGGCGGGCGCCGCCGCTGCCGACGACCATCAGCTCGACTCCCGCTTCGGCTGCGTTGAGCGCAGTGGCGACGCCGCGGTCGATGGCGGCTTGGGTGGCGTCGTAGATCTTCACGTCGCCGCCGAAGAATCCGTTGGTTCGAATGATTCGGCTATCCGCGATTCGGGCGTCGGGTTCGACGGTGGGCGAGAACAGGTTCGCTGCCCAGCCTTCGACGTAGTCAAAGCCGGCCTCGAGGATCAGCGGGGCTTCGTCGAGCGATCCGCACATTCCGAACTTCATGCGGGTTCGTGAGCCTTTTGCAGGGTCGTTTTGACCGCGTTCGTCGCGACTTCGAAGAGCTGCGGGCCGCTGAAGCCACCGAAAGTGCCGGCGGCTTGGAGGTGCGGTTCCAGCGTCAGCGGGCCGCTCCAGCCTTGGCCGATGAGCCAGCGGAGGGTTTCCTCGACCTGGCCTTCGCCTTGGCCGACGGGGACGACTTTGTGCTCGGCTTCGAGAGCGTCCTTCATGTGGAGGGTGTGGAGGTGGGGAAGGAGCCAGGGGAACCAGTCGGTCATTGGGCGGTAGCCGATGAGGACGGTGTTGGCGAAGTCGAAGGCGGCGACGAGGTGCTTCGTGGTGATTTCCTCGAAGAGAATTTTGGCGTTCTCCGGATAGGCGCCCCAGAATCGGCCGTCGTTTTCGTGGAGGAGGATCATGCCGTGGTCGGTGGCGAGGGCGACTTGCTCGCGGACCCAGTCGAGGACATCATCGCGCTTGGATTCATTTTCGTCCGGGCCGACTTCGGGGCTGAAGAAGCGGATTCGATCGGTGCCGGTGAGTTTGGCGGCGTGGATGGCCTTTTCGAGCTTTTCGAATTCGCCCTTTCGGTTTTCCGGAGTAAGGCCAACCTTGTTGACCGGGGAGCCGATGCAGCTGACGTGGAGGCCGAATTGATCGCACTTTTCCTTCACTGTCTTCAAGTCATCGTCGGATAGGGCCAGCACGTTGAGGCCATTGACGCCGCGGAGGTCGAGACCTTTGATGCCGAGGCCGGAGATGGTGTCGAGCTGGACTCCGAGGTCGGGGCTGATTTCGTCGGCGAAACCGGTGAGAACAAAGTCGGTCATGCCCGAAACGTTACCCCGAAGTTTCTTGTCGAACGCCTTCGGAAATCACGGGTCGGGTGAATCGGGAGTAGCCATTTTCCCTGAGCTTTTCTTCTAACCCTGCGGCGTCTTGCGTGAGCGCGATGACCGTTCCGCCCAAGCCGGCTCCGGCGAGTTTGGCCGAGAAACCTCCGTGCTCCAGACAGCGGGCGATCAGTTCGTCGATCTGGTCGCCCGATCCGCCGAGTTCGCGGATGATGCGCTGGTTTTCGGTCATCGCCGCGGCTAGGGTGCTCCAGTCGCCGGATTGAAGCGCGGCTGCGCCGGGCTCGGCGAGGGCGGAGATGGCGGCGATTCCGTCTACAACAGCGGTCTCACCTTCTAGCCAGCGTTCCGACATGGGGCCGTGGACGCTGCCGCTGAGGCGCTCGACGCCGGTGGTGATGATCAGGAACGGCAGTTCGGCTTCGATCGGTTTCAGGGAAGCGGCGGGGCCGGGTTGGACCGGGTGCTTTCCAGCGAAGTTCATCAGTTGCAGGCCGCCGTGGACGGTCATGTAGGCGTCTTGGTAGCCGCACATGACCTCGGCGTGGTGTCGCTCGATGTACCGAACCTGCTCGGCCAGCTCTGGGCTGGGGTGGAACGGCTCGTTTCGCAAGAAGCGGATCGCGGCGACGAGGGCGGAGAGCAGGGCAGTTGACCCGGCGAGGCCGCTGGATTTTGGTACCTCGCTGTGGTACTCGACCGATTTCACCGGAACGCTTAGCGGCAGCTCGGCTAGAGCGGCGTTCCAGAGCCGCCGGTCGTCGGGCAGATTCGGTTCGGCGGTTTTGCCGGTTTGGATCATAACGCTGTTCCGGAGCGGGAGGGAGCAGGAGAGGACCCTTCCGCCGTAGATGTCGCTCGGGTTGCCGATAATGCCGCAGCGGCCGGGGGCGCTGAACTTGACGGTTAGTTCCATCGCAACCTCTGGGCGGCTTCGTATTCGCTCGGCGTTCCGCAATCGGCGCGGCGTTGGCCGTCTTGCAGGGCGGCGGCTTTGAAGTCGGCTCCTTCCTTAATGAGGGTTACGATGACTTCGGTGAGTCCAACTTCTTGTCCGGGACGAGCGGCTTTTTGCTCGGCGACGACGCGCTGGATTTGCGCCATTGTCCGAATCGAAAAGGCGTAGCGCGCGGCGATGGCCCAGCGGCTGGCGGTTTGGTCCGGTTTCGGCTTTTCCAAAATGTTCGTGATGCCGCCCCAGTCGTTGACTTCGGTGATTCCGTAGCGCGACATGGCTTCTTCGGACACTTCTTCGACGGCGATGCAGCCGTCGATTCCGCGAAGAACGATGTTGGTCATTCGTTTCAGGGGCGAACCGCCGTGGTAGGGGCAATCTCCGAGGAGGACGACGACGTCATCCTCGACATCGGCGCAAGCGACGGCGTCGGCGAATCCGTGCCGCTCGTATTGGTAAACGAGTTCGACATCGTTCTCATCGGCCCAGGTTTCGATCTCCGGCTTATCGGGAGCGGATACGACGATGACACGTTCGGCGACGGTTTGTGCCTCTTCGACGATCCGGCCGAGCACGGTCTTTCCGCCCAGCGGCAGCAGCTCCTTTGGCAGCCCACCGGTGAGGGCCTGCATTCGAACGCCTTTCCCGGCGGCGGGGATTATTGCCGTCATCGGCAAATAGTATGGCCTTGGGGCGGCGCTTTGAGCTTTGCGCCTTGAGCTTCGCGCTTTGAGTGGCCTTGGGTGGCTCTTTGGGGCCTGTGCGGCCGAATTAATTAACGTTCCCCCTCAGGCGGATTAACTAATTACAGGTCGTTTTAGGTTCGGGTTGGTTCGGGAGTTCGGGTTGGTTTCGATCCGAATGTGGGACGTCGCGGGCCCGCATTCTGCGGTCTGGTTCTTGGTCCGAGAATTTATTTATAAATGCTCCCGCCTTGGCGACGAGTGTAAATTAACTTTTCGCGTGCCGCTTTGGATCCGTCGGAATCGGGTTTCGGTGGCCTTGCTGGGTGGCTGGATTGCATCTAGCTTATAGGTGCTGGTGGGGCGGAAAGTCAACCAACTTTTTTGGGTTCGGGTTCGTTCGGGTTTGTTCGGGGGTTCGGATTTGCTCTCTGGAATTTGACCAAGTCAAGGGCCCAGATTTGATTTACACTGGGGTTGTGATTGTCAGTTTGCGTCCGAACGGGGTGTGCTGTGGTCCTCGGACTTTTGCTGTTGGGTGTGGAAAGGACTAGATGGTACGGCCAAAGCTAAAGGCAACTCTGTGGTGTGCGTGTCTTGCGGTGATCTCTGCCGCGGGTTGCCAATCTTCCGGAGACGATAATCGGTCGATCCCGGTGACTAAGCTCAAAAAACCGAAAGTGCTTGTCCCAGATGAGATTGCGGCTTCTATCTTAGCCCGGAGTAAGAAAGCATCAAACGAGGACGTGGTCCGCGCAGTTACTCGGCTGCTGGAAGATATGAATCGGATCGGCGCTACGAATCCGAATCAAAACTTGACCTGGGTCTCGGACTGGATGATCTTGACGATTGGATTAGGAGAGCGGGCAAAACGCCCGGATGGCAAGGCTATTAGAGTCGTAGCCTTAGATTGGATCGAAAAGCTGAGTTCGGTAGAGGTCAATTGTAGGGAGCTTGTCATTCCGGACGCTTGCCTAAGCGAGCGATGGGGCCATTTAGAAGTCATTCATGGGTTGCAGAGGATCGCAGTGCCGGAACCCGCGCTTAGATCGGCCGCTTACGATTCTCTGGACAATGAAATCCGGCGGTTCCGGGCTGTCATCGAAAGTGGATCGTTTTCGGAAAAGGTTCTATCCGAGACTCGATACAAGGAGCTTCTCGCGGGAGCGCGCTCAGCGGGCACGGTGGCAAAGTAGGTTTGGGGACCGTGGACTTGGGTGACGTTCCGGGTTTTTTCGCCTCATCTGGAATTTCTCAGGTTACAACGCGTTCCCGAGGTGTTGTAGCTTAGATTACAATGGGAACGAGGCAGGCGACATCAGTTCGACCGATCACGAGTTCGGGGCGCTTGGCTAGGGCCCGGGCTACGACGGACTGGATCATCAAACAGCTAACGGAAGATGGACTATGACCAAATCTATGAGGTTCTACCGACACATTGGGTTGAGTCCTGAGTTACTTGATTTTATAGACAGGATGCGGCGAAAGCATCCTACAAGGTCCACCGTGTGCGGCTTACTGTTAGCTGAAGTCAGATCTTCTTGCGATGCAACGGATGATCAGATGTACTGTCTCAATATGCTTCGTGCGCTTCGGTGTCGGCGGGGACTTAGGGCCTTGGAAGACTCAGCTTGGTCCGTGGCCAATCGCATTCAATCGGAAGAATGCGACGAAAATACGCTTCCCAAAGAAAGAGACCGCATCTTTTTTGCGTCAATTTTGTGCGCTATCGGGGAGATTGACTCCGAGTCTTCGCACTCAAGCCTTTTACAGTTCTACTCTTCAATCCGCAATACTCATCTAAGAGCCGCTGTTCTCATCGCCATGTCGCGAGAACATTCGATGTTTGATATCAAGTTTGTCGTAGATATATTAGAGCAGGAAGCTAGGGAACCCAATATTTTAAGTGGGTTGTGTGCCGTCATGCTGCAATCGTATCGGTTTGATTCGACAATTTGGTGGAAGGCAGTTGTATCGCATCTCGCCCATCCTTCAGCAAAGGTGAGGAGGTACGCAATCCAAGCTCTAGCTACAACCAGAGGTCCTGAAACGCGGTTCGAGATTGCAAAGTTGCTCGATGATGTAGACCCAGAAGTTCGCAAAACGGCAGTTTGTATGCTAGTGGTGGTCGATCACAAGGGCTAGTGACACCCACGGATTCGGAGTTGCTGGGGCACGCCCCTTTCGATGTCGTTGTGTTCGGAGTTGACTTTGAAAATTGTCTCGTCACAGTTGGATGCCTGGGCTTACCATGGGAAGGTGGTCGGTAGTTTCAGACCGCGCGGGGGTCGCTTTGCTCCGTGGAATTTTCCGGGCCAGTTTGGCGGTCCAGGCATTTTCAATGCCTGGCTACCTTCTTTGACCCCTCACGGGGTCAGGTGATTTGGCTTCGGGCCCAGATTTGGCTGGGTGAACTCACTCGGGACGAGTGAGCTACTTTGGCTGCGTTCGGGTTGGTTCGGCTTCGTTCTGAAGTACGGATTTGATTTTGGAATTTGACTCCATAAACCGACCGGAGTTGCCTTACAATGTGAGCGTGGTCGGTGGTTTCAGTCCGCGCGGGGGTCGCGGGGCGACTTGGACTTTTGCGGGTCGGGTTGGCTCACCAGGAAGTTTCAATGCCTGGCTACCTTCTTTGACCCCTACCGGGGTCGGACGTTGTTCGAGCCCAATTACGATGGACAACAATGCCGGGTCGCGGATGGTGACTTCTGTTCCGCGGGCGGTTCTTACTACTTACACCTTCGATCGGAACGGGAAAGAGACGGCCGAGAGTGAGGGTGAAAGCGTAAGCATAGTAGATTGCGGAAAGAGCCCTATACCGTTGACATCTCAAGCTGCCAAAGAGCAACGGATCTGGGGCATGTCATTCTTGTGTAGTGCCGAAATTTGCGATGACTCAAGGTGCTTGTTAACGTGAGGTTCAGAGCCGACTCAGTTCGGCGGCTTGTACTGTTGTTTGCGTGCGTATTCGTGCCTTTTACAGTTCTAGCGAATATCGGCAGATGGCTCGACTTCTTTATGTACCGCGAGAGAGCACTCGCGCGCTTTTCGCCGGAAATGGTACGCGACAGAATGCTTTCAACTGCGTTTTACGGTGTCTTGCTGCTAGTGGTCTGGGGTGTCTGGGAGTATGTGGAATTTTGCCGTAGGCGAGCACGTGCGTCGCGGGAAAAGTGAGCCGATTACAGGTTGTGGTGCTGCGAAACTTTTCGGCAGTGCGTCCTCTCCCCCTGCTCCCTCGTCCACCGGAGTGGAGAGGGGGTTCAAACGACTCTCCACCCCCCTCCTCTCGTTCGGAAACGAAAGGAGGGGGCTTGGACGCTGAGCAATTGCGTTCCGAGTTTCGGCAGTGCGTGTCCTCACCCCCTGCCCCCTCGTCCACCGGAGTGGAGAGGGGGTTCAAACGGGCTTGTCTTCTTCGCTATCCCCTCCTCCTCGGCCACCGAACCGAAGACACAATTGAGGCGATTTCAGAACTGGAAGAAGCGGACGTGGTTGATTTTGTCGGTGAGCTCTTTCCGAAAATCGGGATGGGCGATGCCGATTAGGAGTTCGGCTCTTTGCCTGAGCGACTTGCCGTGGAGGTTGACGGCGCCGAATTCGGTGACGATATAGTGGACGTGGCCGCGGGTGGTGACGACGCCCGCGCCTTCGCTTAGGCTGGCGACGATTCGGGAGATGGTGCCGCCGGCGGCGGTGGATGAGAGGGCGATGATGGGTTTGCCGTTGCGGGAGAGGGCAGCGCCGCGGATGAAGTCCATTTGGCCGCCGATGCCGGAGTAGATGGAGTAGCCGAGGGAATCGGCGCAGACTTGGCCGGAGAGGTCGATTTGGAGTGCGGAGTTGATGGCGACGACGCTATCGTTTTTCCGGATCAGGCTGGTGTCGTTCGTGCGATCGCAGGGGTGGAATTCCACGAGCGGATTGTCGTTGACGAAATCGAAGACTTTCTGCGTTCCGGTGACAAAGCTGGTGGTGATTCGGCCAGGGTGGATGGTCTTTCGGGCGTTCGTAATGGCGCCGGCGTTGTACAGATCGACCAAACCGTCGGAGAACATTTCGGTATGGACGCCGAGATCTTGCCGGTTGTGGAGGCGGGAGAGAACGGCGTCGGGGATTCCGCCGATGCCCATTTGCAAGGTTGCGCAGTCGGTCACCAACTCGGCGACGATGTCGCCGATTTGCGCTTCAACGGCGGATGGCTGTTTTACGGAGTGCGCGCCGAGGGGGCGATTGGTGTGGATGAACTTTGCGACCTTGCTGAAGTGGACGGCAGATGCCCCGAAGGTTCGCGGCATCTGCTCATTGATCTCGGCGATGACGATGCGCGCGGTATCGACGGCGGCGCGGGCAGCATCGACGCTGGTGCCGAGGGAACAGTAGCCATGGCGATCGGGCGGGGAAAGCTGCACGAGGGCAACGTCTAGATCGATGTTTCGCGAATAGAACTGGTTCGGAATATCGGAGAGGAAGATCGGGACGTGGTCGGCAAAGCCCTGATTGATGGGCTTTCGCAAATGTGCGCCGGTGAAAAGGGAGACCGGCCGGATGTGCCTAACATCGGGCGAGCCGAGTTCTTCGACCCCGTTGATGTGGAGGTGGTAGGTGGTGACCTCCTCGGCACCGGAGTAACGCGTGAGGGCCTGGACCAAGGGGATCGGCGTGGCGCTTGCCCCGTGGATGAAAACTTTGGCTCCGCTTTGGATGAGGCTGAGAGCGTCGTCGCTTTGGCATGCTTGGCTCTGCCAGTCGTGAAAGGTTTGGTTCATAGGAGATGGGCCATCTCAGTTCAACGTGGGCGCTCTAACCTTTCTCAGCGCGGTTAGGCGCTTCGGTCGGTCCGGTACTTCTCGATGAGACCGAGGGCGTCTTCTCGTTCGCGCCAGCCGTGGATTTCGACGGCCTTTTCTTCGAGCTGCTTGTAGACCTCGAAGAAGTGCTGCAGTTCTTTCAGCGTGTGGTCGTTGAGTTGGGTTAGGGAGCGGCGGTAGCCGTAGCGAGGGTCTTTTACGGCGACGGTGAGGATTTTCTCGTCGGGGCCTTTGTCGTCGGTCATGTAGAGCACGCCGATGGCGGCGACTTCGATGACGCAGCCGGGGAAGGTGGGGTGCGAGAGGAGTACGAGGGCGTCGAGGGGGTCGCCGTCAAGGTAATGCGTTTGCGGAATGTAGCCGTAATCGAACGGATAGAACAGCGGGGAATACAGCACCCGGTCTAGGTGCATGAGGCCGGTTTCGGGATCGACTTCGTACTTGTTGGTGCTACCACGAGGGATTTCTACAACGACGTTGAAGATTTCTGGGGCGTGCAGGCCGATCTTTGCGTTTAACAGCGACATTCTGCCTCCAACTGTACCGGGTCTATTTAGACGAGCGTGCCGCTGAAACCCCAAAGGTGAGATTCGGTGACTTTTACTTTGGCGATCCGGCCGATTCGGTCTTCGGAGCCTTGAACTTGGACGAGTTTGAACTCGCGGGAATAGCCCTGAATGGTGCCGGGCCACTTGGGCGAGGCGGAATCGAACAGGACTTCGAGCTCCTGGCCCACATACGCCATGTTGATGTCGCGGGTGATGTCGTTTTGGACTTCGATGAGGTGGGCGAGGCGACGGAGTTTTTCTTCTCGCGGAATCTGGTCTTTGCGGTCACCGGCGGGAGTGCCGGGGCGGGTGGAGTAGGCGAAGGTGAAGGCGGCATCGAAGCGGATGTCGCGGACGGCTTGGCAGGTGCTTTCGAACTGTGCCTCGGTTTCGCCGGGGAATCCGACAATGATGTCGGTGGAGAAGGTGACGCCGGGGACGGTTTCTCGGATTCGGGTGGCGATTTCTTTGAAGCTCTCGACGGTGTAGACCCGCCGCATTTCGCGCAGAACTTCGTCGTCTCCGCTTTGGATGGGCAGGTGGACGTTCTCCATGACGGCGGGGCAATCGCGGATGGTTTCCACGAGCTCCTGGCTAAAGTCGCGGGGGTAGGGGGAGGTGTAGCGGATTCGCTCGATGCCGGGGATTTCGGAGATTTTCCAGAGGAGCTGAGCGAACTGGACATTTCCTTCTAGCAAGTTTTTGCCGTAGCTGTTGACGGTCTGGCCGAGGAGGGTGATTTCTTTCGTGCCGAGGTCGGCGAGTTTCTGGATTTCTTCGAGGATTTCGACGGTGGGTCGGCTCCGCTCGCGACCGCGGGTGCTGGGAACGATGCAATAGGTGCAGAACTTATCACAGCCGTACTGGATGGGGACGAAGGCTTTTAACTTCGCGGTTCGGCCGACGTGGCGACGGGGAATATCGGTGACGACTTTGCCCTTTCTTTCGGGAAGTTCGGTTCGCTTTCGGAATCGGCGGGTTTGGAGGGATTCGGTGACGAGGCCGGGGAGGAGGGCGAGGTCTCCGGTGCCGAGGACGAAATCGACGTGGGGGTTTCGGTGGCGGATTTCGTTAGCGCGGGTTTGGGCCATGCAGCCGCAGACGCCGAGCACCATATCTGGGTTGTAGCGCTTGAGCGAGCGGAGTTCTCCCATGAGGCTGAACGCTTTATCTTCGGGCTTTTTGCGAACGCTGCAGGTGTTCAGCAGAACAATTTGAGCTTCCCACACGCTGTCGACCGGGCTGAATCCGAGGTCTTCGAGATACAGCGCCATCTGCTCGCTGTCTTCCTCGTTCATTTGGCACCCCCAGGTTTGGATGAAATAGGTGCCGGGTCTCGGTTCGGGCCGTCCCTTTGGCGCGAGGAGATCGCGGGGGGAAAGCGTTGTCATTGGAACGTTCACGATACCTCTAAGGTTGAACCATCGCGGAGGCGTTATCTTGCACGAACGTATAATTATCCAGTGACGGCGATCAACCTGAACCGAATTTCCATTGTCCTTGGATTTGTCGGTTTTTACATTGCGGCTTTGCTCAGCCTTGAGAAGCTGCTAAAACTCGAATTACCCTGTGGGGCGAGCGGCGGCTGTTCGCAAGTTTCGAATCACACTAGCGCTTATTGGCTCGTTTTTCCGGTTGCGTTCGTTGGGGCGCTTGGTTGGGCGGCAATTTTGGCGTTGGCCATCAGTCGCGCCTCGGGAGACCTTCGACAACAGAAGGGTCTTGTTCAATTCGGCCTCGTGTTGACGGGATTTGGCGCGATTGCTAGCGTTTATCTCCAGTTTGTGAGCTTCACGGTGATCAAGGCGTTTTGCCCTTATTGCTTCACCCAGGCGGTGGCGATGGTCATTTCGCTGGTGGTTCACATTTTGATGTGGCAGAAGGTTTCTAGCCCTGCTGGCGCCGATGGCGAGTTCGCTTCAAAGCAGAATCTTCCGTTGTTGGCTGGGCTCGCGATTGCGAGTGTGGTCGGTCTAACGGTGCAAACCAAGATGGCGGAGAAGGTTCTGGGCGACGTTTCGACGGTCCCAGATGCATCGCTTCGGCAGGTTGAGTTGGTGCCGAAAGACGTGTACATTTACGGCCAGGCGGATGCACCGATCACGATTGTCGAGTTTGCAGATATCTGCTGCCCGTCGTGTCAGTTGACTTCGCCGAAGATTGCGGAGTTTGTGGACAAGTACCCCGGCAAGGTTCGGTGGGTTTACCGTCACTTCTTGATCCCTTCGCACAAGATGGCTCCACTTGCCGCGGCAGCGGCGGAGTATGCCGGTACAAAGGGCAAGTTTTACGAGTTCATCGAGACGACGATGAAGGGACTCAACGGAAGTATTCCGGAAGAGCCTGCACCGTTCTTTGGAGCGGCGCGATTGGTCGGACTTGATCCTGATGAAATGAAGAAGGCGCTCTCGGACACGAAGAACCCGGTGTTCCAGAGAATTGCGGATGATGCGGATGCGGCGGCAAAGCTCGGAGTGGATTCTACGCCGACCTTTATTGTCACCGCGCCAGGAATGAGCACCAAGACGGCTCGCGCCAACAAGATCTTTGAACTTCTGGCCCAGCCGGAGTACAAGGCGATCTTGAACGGGAAGAAGTAGGAGCAAACGATAGCGAAGAAACCAACGGTCCTTGTGGCCATGTCTGGCGGAGTGGATAGCTCGGTAGCCGCGGCGCTTTTGAAGCGTCGCGGTTACGACGTTATTGGCCTGACGATGCAGATTTGGCAGGAGAGCCAGACTGATCCGCGCCATGCGGGTTGTTGTTCATTGGGGGCGGTTGAAGATGCTCGGCGCGTTGCGCGAGTACTGGACTTTCCGCACTACGTCATGAACTTCCGGGAAGAGTTCCGGCAGAACGTGATTGAGAACTTCATTGACGAGTACGCCGCGGGTCGAACTCCGAACCCGTGTGTGCAGTGCAACAAGCACGTGAAGTTTGAAGTGCTGATGCAGAAGATGAAGGAGCTTGGCTGCGACAAGCTTGTGACCGGGCACTACGCTCGGATTCGCCAGAACGCCAACACGGGACGATTCCGGTTGCTCCGATCTCGGGCTCAGGATAAGGATCAGAGCTACGTGCTTTACATGCTGGACCAGGATCAGCTTCGCAATACGTGGTTCCCGATGGGAGAAATGCCGAGCAAGGCTTACGTTCGGAGCCTAGCGCATGATTTGGGCTTGCACCTTGCGGATAAGCCGGACAGTCAGGAGATTTGCTTCGTCAGCGAAGCGGGTGGGTACGCGGAGTTCCTACGAAAGCAGCGGCCGGAGATTTTCAAAGCCGGGGAAGTTGTGACCACCGAGGGCGAGACGCTGGGCGAGCACGAAGGCACAGCGGGCTTTACGATTGGCCAGCGACGCGGAGTGCGGATTGCGAGCAGATCCGGTCGGCCGTTGTACGTTTTGGACTTGCAGCCGAAGACGGGCCGCGTGGTGGTTGGGGAAGAGGGCGAGCTTCTGCGGTCCGAGGTTGAGCTCGAGGACATGTATTGGGGCTCGGTGGCGGATTCGGGTAAGCCGGTTTCGGTGGAAGCCAAGATTCGTTACAACATGGCTCCGCAACCGGCAATGTTGGTGGGCGGTGAGAAGCCGAAGCTTGTGTTTAGGGAGCCGGTTCGTGCGGTAACGCCGGGTCAGATCGCGGTGGCGTATCGTGGGAAGTCGGTTGCGGCTGGCGGAACGATCGTTGGCGGCGTGCGTCTAACCCGAACGGCCCCGGAACTCGTGGCAACCGAATAAGGCCCAGCGTTAGGTCGCTGTGCTTGGTTATTGCGGAGTTTTAGGGTGTAATGAATCACTCCGGGTTCCCCGGAGGAGGAAATTTCAAATGAGTCAAGAGCAAAACAACCAGAACAATATGCTTTACCTACTCGCAGGCGTTGGCCTGGGAGCCATCATCGGCGCGGCTGCGGGCATTCTTTTTGCTCCTAAGGCAGGCGATGAACTCCGAAGCGAGCTGAACGAAAAGCTGAAGGAAATCAAGGCAAAGACCGAAGAGTGGGTTGCCGAGAACCGAAAGAAGATTGAACAGGCCGCTCCCGAAGAGCTCGGCGTTTAATCTGTCGTGAAGCCCGGCTGGCGAGTTGCGATATGGAGTGCGGTGGTTATCGCCGCACTTGTGTTTTTGTGGCTCGTCCGGGGCGTTTTATTCCCGTTCGTTCTCTCGGTCGCGATTGCGGCGCTGCTTGAGCCGCTGATTCGAAAGCTCTCGGCTCGAGGGGTGCCAAAACGCGTTGCCGTCATCGGCACCATTGCCACGTTCTTCATCATCGTCGGAGTCGTGGTCGCTTTGGCTGCGCCGACGGTGGTTCGGCAAATTGCGGGCGTTTCGATCAAGGCGCAAGACCTCACGCGCACGATCATTGAGGATGGCGAGCGGGACAACTACTTCGTCCGCTGGCAGCCGGTCACGATTACGGAGAGAGAAGATACGCCCTCCGGCCAGCTGGACAAGATTCTGCAGCGGTATGGCACGACCCTCGAGCAAGCTGGGTTGCCTTCCACTCGACGCGGTCTGATCGACCGGTATTTCAACTCTAACCGGCAAAAGATCGCGGATTTTGTTCAGGGCGCGTTCGATTCGTTCTTTGGCTTGCTCACTGGATTGCTGTCGCAGTTCTTTGTGGTGTTCCTCATTCCGGTCATCGTGATGATGATTTTGTTTGAGATGGACAACCTCCGGCAGAAGTCGCCGAAGTGGATTCCACCTTCGATTCGCAACCAAACGCTTTCGATTGCGCGTGACGTTTCGGACGTTTTCTTCGGCTACCTCCGGGGCATGAGCTTGCTCATCGTGTACTTCACGATCGTTCAGACGATTGTTTTGACCTTCTTGGGCTTGCCCTATTCGATCCTGCTCGGGATCGTTTTCGGGGCGTTTTATCTGATTCCGATCATCGGGAATTTCATCACGGCGTTTTGCATTTTCGTCTTGATGGGCTTTACGGGCGTTGCGGGGAATGCGATGTTCAGCGTTGGGAATCCATGGCTGTACGGCATCTTGGTGGCGATCATTTACATGCTGATCGGGGCCTCGTTTGACACGTTCGTCGTGCCGAATGTGGTGGGCGAGTCGGTTGGTTTGAGTCCGGTTTTGTCGATCTTCGTCGTGATGGCGGGGCAGGCGTTGTTCGGATTGCCGGGAATGGTTTTGGCCTTTCCGATTTCGGGGGCAGTGAAGGTGATTTTGGATCGGATTCTGAACGTGGCGACCGCGCCAGGTGAGGGCCTTGGCATGCCCGTTGTGCCGCTGCGGCACCGTCGGAGCGTGGGATGAGGCCGCTTATGATCTTGGCGTACGGCATCGTTGCCGGGTCTATGCAGCGGTTTGATGTGTCGGTCGAGTTCGATGGCTACGTTCCCATTCTTGGGGGGCGGGAATCGAAGGCGAAGGTGGAGTTTCTGGTTCGGGTCGATGGTCAGGAGGCTCCAGAAAAGAAGCTCCAAGCGCTCAGCACAATCGAAAAGTTTCGCATGAGCCTGGATGGCGCCGAGTTGCCGTTCACAGAGAAGAACATTCAAGGTTTCTTCCCGCCGACCACCGTGGTTGCCACGCGAAGCGGAAAGGTGGAGTCGACGGATGCGCCGAAAACCAAGCTTCCGGTGCGCTTGCCGGGCCTGGACTCGCAGAAGTTTCCGGACATTACGTATTTGCCGCTGGAGTTTCCGGCCGCGGAGGTCAAGCTGAACATCCCGTTTACGTTCGAGAAGGCGTTCAACGGGAGCCAAGCAAAATACACGGTGACGCCCACCAAGATTCTGGAAGAGCGCGTGGAGATGGCCGTGAAAATCGCCCAGACGGTGGATGGATTTGAGGACCAGACCGGAAACGCGCTCGAAGCCGAAGCTCCGGGTGCCCGAAGGGTGGAGTCCACGATTACCGGAGACGGAACGGCGACTTTCGACCGGAAGACGCGATCGGTCACTCTGGCAAAAATTCGGGCGGTTTCGGTGGACAAGGTCTTTCCGACTGGAAAAGAGCCTTATGAACGGCGTTTGGTGACTATCCTTACGATCAAGCAGCAGAAACCGGAATAGAATGCCTGAATGGTGTTTCGGCGTACTTTTCTCCCCGCCCTTGTTCTCGGTCTTGCGACCAGCCTCGGCATCGCGCAAACCGTACCGGTTGATAACAAAGATTACAAGCGCGCAATCGATACGGTCACTTCACAGAGCCTGAAAGGGCACGTAGCGTTTTTGGCTAGCGATGCCCTGGCCGGCCGAGGAACGCCATCGGTTGGTCTGGATGCGGCAGCCGAATACATTGCTGCGGCCTACCGCCGAGCGGGACTCAGCGAATTGCCAACGGGCTCGTACTTCCAAGAGTTCACGTTCGAGGACAAGAAGGTTAAGAACGTCATCGGCATTTTGCCCGGCACCGACCCGAAGCTGAAAGACACATACGTTTTGGTTACCGCGCACTACGATCACCTTGGGGTCAAGAAGACGGGAGAAGGGGATCTGATTTTTAACGGTGCGAACGATAATGCCAGCGGAACCTCCGGCTTGATTGAGCTTGCGAGCGCTTTCGGCACTGCCAAGCTCAAGCCAAAGCGGACCATCGTTTTCATGGCATTTTGGGGCGAAGAGCGAGGGCTTTTGGGTAGCCGCGAATATGCGAAGACCCCGGTATTCCCGCTGGCAAAGACCGTTGCCGATATCAACCTTGAGCAGATTGGGCGAACGGATGACAGCGAGGGGCCTCGAGTGAATGCGGTGTCGGTCACTGGCGCTGACTTTTCGACGCTGGGAGATTGGATGAAGTCCGTCGGTAAGGTGTCGGGCGTTGAAGTTCAGAAGCACCCGCAGTTCAGCGACGCGTACTTTGTCGCGAGTGACAACGCGGCTCTCGCAATGGCCGGAGTTCCAGCTCACACCATTTGCACGGCGTTCTCATTTGCGGACTATCACAAGGTTGGCGATCACTGGGAAAAGCTCGACTACGCGAACATGGAGAAGATCGTGAAGTTCGTTGGATGGACGGTCCTTACGGTTGCAGACGCGACGGTTGCCCCGGAGTGGGACGCAAAAAATCCAAAAACCCAGCGGTTTCGAGACAAGCGCGGCACCACGGGCGGATGATTCGCCACAATCGTAAGGATTAATGGCCCATCAGACCGTTTACGTCATCGATTTTGGCGGCCAGTACACGCAGCTCATCGTTCGAAGAATCCGTGAGTTTGGCGTTTACTCCGAGATGATCCCGTGGACCGCCGCCGGGGATAGGATTCGTGCGCTTAAGCCGGATGCCGTTGTCCTGAGCGGTGGACCTCGCTCAGTCCTTGGGGCCGATGCGCCGACCATCGACTTTGGCTTGCTCGAAGACATTCCGGTCTTGGGCATTTGCTACGGGCACCAGCTGATGGCGTACCGGCTTGGCGGGGAAGTTGAATCGGCTTCGCTCAAGGAGTACGGCCTCCGGGTGCTTGAGAATGCGGAGGGCTTCGTCGGAGATTTGGCCAGCACGACGGTTTGGATGAGCCACGGCGATCAGGTTGTTGCCGTGCCTGCTGGGTTTTCGATCACGTCTAGCACGACCACGTGCCCGGTCGCGTCGATGCAGAATCCGTTGACGCGCAAGTACGGGATTCAGTTCCACCCCGAGGTCAGCCACACGCCATCTGGCAAAGAGCTGCTGCGACGATTCCTATTTGATGTCGCGGATTTGAAGCCAGATTGGACCAGCGAATCGTTTATCGAGCAGCAGGTTGCGGCGATCCAAGAGCAAGTTGGACCAACCGGGAAGGTGCTTTGTGCAGTCTCGGGCGGCGTCGACTCCAGCGTAATGGCTGCGTTGCTGATTCGAGCCATTGGCGAGCGGGCAGTTTGCGTCTTCGTTGACCATGGTCTTTTGCGAAAGGGCGAAGGCGCGCAAGTTGCGGAGACTTTCCAGAATCACTTTGGCGGCAACTTTAAGGTCTTCGAAGAATCGGATCGATTCTTTGGCGCACTGGCTGGAGTGACCGAACCAGAGCGGAAGCGCAAGATCGTCGGAGAGCAGTTTGTTCGGGTCTTTGAAGACCACGCATCCGAGCTTGCGGGCTGTGACTTCTTGGCACAAGGAACGCTTTATCCTGACGTTATCGAAAGCGGCTCACCTACGGCGGCGAAGATCAAGACTCACCATAACGTTGGCGGTTTGCCGGACTGGATGCAGCTCAAGCTGATTGAGCCACTGCGGTGGTTGTTCAAAGACGAAGTTCGGGAAGTCGGGCGAAAGCTGGGCCTGCCTGATGACATGGTGGATCGAGAACCGTTCCCAGGACCTGGGCTCGCCGTTCGAGTTTTGGGAGAAGTCACCCGAGAACGCGTACGAATGACCCAAGACGCAGACTGGATTTTCCGTAGCGAGCTTCGGGCGCGGAATCAGCACGTTGGAATTTGGCAGTCGTACGCCGCGCTGCTCGACGTTCGAAGCGTCGGCGTGATGGGAGACGAGCGAACATACGAGCAGCCGATTGTGCTTCGAGCCGTGGAGAGTGAGGACGCGATGACGGCCCGGGCGGTCAACATTCCGTTTGCAACTCTTGAGCACATTGCAACGCGGATCGTAAACGAGGTCGATGGGGTGAACCGCGTGTTCTACGATCTCACCAGCAAGCCACCGGCGACGATTGAACTTGAGTAGTCAAAAAATGGGAAATGAACCTGTATTTGCGATTGAGCAAAACACCGAAGTCTTGATCGACAACGCGGCGATCACGGCGAAGGTTGCCGAGATGGCGCGGCAGATCGAAGCTGATTTTGAAGGCGAATCGGTGCTCTTGGTTGGCATTCTTAAGGGGTCCATCCACTTCCTTTCCGACCTGGCACGACACCTCCGTTTGGATAGCCAACTGGACTTTCTTCAAGCCAGCAGCTACCACGGTGCACGTGAAACGACTGGCTTGGTTCAGATTCGGAAAGATTTGGACATCAATATTGCCGGTCTTAACGTTATACTAGTGGAGGACATTGTGGACACCGGAACAACGGTGAACCACTTGAGGGAACTCCTCCTCACACGAAAGCCGAAGACTCTGCGAATTGCCGCGCTGCTCTCTAAACCAGATGCACACCGCGTCGACGCACAGGTCGACTACGTAGGTTTCGAAATTCCGAATGAGTTCGTGGTAGGATACGGACTCGATTACGGCGAGCGATATCGCAATCTGCCGTACATCGCAATCCTTCGGAATCAGGACGATAACTCCCAACCTGAACTCTTCGCTGGTTAGCGTCTAGCACGCTGAAGCGGAAACAGAAGACGCAAGCCACAACATTCCAGGCAAATCATATGACCCATAGTTTCAGACCTCGTAAGCAAGAGGGCGGACGTCGCCGACGTGGAAATCAGAATCAGCGACCCGGACTTCCGCAGACCAACGAGCAGGAGATTGAGCAGCTACTACCGGAGAAGGATTACAACTTCTTCGACCAAATGACCCCGGCTGCCCTCCTCAAGGAAGCCAAAGCCGCCAAACTCGACCCGAAAACCTTGCTGCGACATGAGCTGATCGAAAGGCTCCTCCAACTGGTTAACCCAGATTCCAACTACGCGTACGGCATTCTCGAAGTCCTTCCTGATGGTTACGGATTCCTTCGCAAGGACGACTACCACCAGACCCCATCGGATGTTTACATCGGTGGCGCGGCGATCAAGAAAGCGAACCTGAAGCCCGGAGACACGGTCTTCTGCCAAGTCCGATTACCACGAGAAGGCGAAAAGTATCCCGCCCTTCTGCGTGTCGAAGGCGTGAACGGCATTGCATCCAAGAGCCCCGAGATGCAGCGCCGCAAGAACTTCGACGAACTCACCCCGCTTTTCCCTAATGAAAAGCTAGTGATGGAGACCGGACCAGACAACATCGCGACGCGAATTGTTGATCTGATATCTCCAATCGGAAAGGGCCAGCGCGGCCTCATCGTTTCTCCGCCAAAGGCCGGAAAGACGACGATGATGAAGTCGATTGCCAACGCAATCGGCATCAACCATCCCGAAGTTGCTTTGATGGTTCTGCTCGTTGATGAGCGGCCAGAAGAAGTCACGGACATGAAGCGGTCGGTTCGCGGTCAGGTCATTTCATCGACCTTCGATGAGCCCGCCGAGAATCACATGCGAGTGACCGATCTTTGCCTCGAACAGGCCAAGCGATTGGTCGAAGCCGGTCGAGACGTTGTCATTCTGCTCGACTCGCTCACTCGACTTTCGCGAGCATCCAACTTGACCATCAATCCTTCTGGAAGAACCCTTACGGGAGGTTTGGACCCAGCGGCACTTTATCGCCCACGTCGATTCTTCGGCGCCGCGCGAAACATCGAAGAAGGCGGATCTCTCACGATCGTCGCTTCGGTTCTCGTGGAGACAGGATCGAAGATGGATGAAGCGATCTTCGAAGAACTGAAGGGAACCGGCAACATGGAAATCGTCCTTGACCGTGATTTGTCAGAACGAAGAATCTGGCCGGCCGTCGACATTCGACGTTCCTCCACTCGACACGAAGAATTGCTCTTCGAGAAGATTGAACTCGAAGGTGTTGTTCAGCTTCGCCGACTCATGGCAAAGGAGAACAATTCGGTGGAAGCTACTGAAGGTCTCATCAAGCTCCTGAAGCGCACGCCGACGAACAACATCTTCCTCGAATCCGTCATCGCAAGAACTAAGGCAACGGTCTAGAAGAGCCGGTTGAGCGGCGGGTAACCTACGTTCGATGGCAGAGGAGTACGAGGGTGGAGAAGGTGGCGAAGGCCTAGAGACGCCGCCTTCGTTTTTCCCCTATAGCGGGTCGAATCCGGAGCGTGAGCCAGGAAACTTTGGCGAGCTTGTAGAGGTTTCCGTGCAGGGCGTCTTTGGTGCCGAAACCAAGGGCCGGATCTCTCACTTTGTGCTCCTGACCGACGGAGTGAGAAAACTCCCAATTCTGATTGGGGCATCGGAAAGCAACGCGATCATGTACATCATCGAGCAGAAGCGGCCGGATCGGCCGCAGACGCACGATCTGATCAAGAACATCCTGGATCGCGTTGGTTGCGATATCGACCGAGTCGTGATTGACGACTTCTGGAACGCGGTCTATTATGCGAAGATGTACCTGCAGTCTGGAAACGCCGAAGTTGAGATTGACTCGCGCCCTTCCGACGCCATCGCGATGGCCCTACGATTCGAAGCACCGATTTACGTCGCGGATGAATTGCTCGACGTCGATTCCGACTTGGTTTGATCTTACTGGAGCACTATGAACCCGGCGGATCGAGCAACTGAACTCAGAAAGGTTCTCGAGCACCACGCTTATCGGTACTACGTTCTAGACGATCCGGAGATCAGTGACTCCGAATACGACTTGCTGTTCAACGAACTCGTGGCGCTTGAGCTAGCCCACCCGGAACTGCAGGTTGATAACTCTCCGACGGCTCGGGTCGGTGGCCCTCCGGTCAAATCCTTCCAAAGTTACGCCCACCGGGTGCCCATGCTTTCGCTGGATAACGCCTTTGGCGAGCAGGAGCTGCGAGATTTCGATGAGCGGATTCGGAAGCTGTTGGGCCGCGATGATGTGAGCTACTTCGTCGAACTCAAATTTGACGGTGCTTCGATTTCTCTTACTTACGTTGATGGCAAATTGATCAGTGCGGCGACGCGTGGAGACGGAACGACCGGAGAATTGGTCACCGAGAATGCACGAACCATCCGAGGCGTGCCGTTCGAACTGCAAGACGACCTTGGAGGCACCGTTGAGGTTCGAGGCGAGGTCATGATGCTGCGGTCCGTCTTTGCCGAGCTGAACGAAGCACGATCGGAAAGAGGAGAACAGGTGTTTGCCAACCCTCGAAATGCCGCCGCCGGCGGTTTGCGACAACTGGATTCGTCCCTAACGGCAAAACGCAAACTCAACTTTTACGCATACGGCACCGGATTCACAGAATCGCCGCTGGCGAGCGCCCAAAGCGAACTCAATGCGCGCCTGAAGCGGGCCGGGTTCCCGGTTTACGCGATGCAGACGAAGGCAACCGGCATCGATCAGCTCATCGAATTTGTCAACCAAGTTCAAGCTTCTCGCGCGGAGTTGCCGTTTGGAATCGATGGCGTCGTGATCAAGGTTGATCGCGTGGCCGACCAAGAAACCCTCGGCTTCACATCCCGGGGTCCGCGATGGGCGATCGCCTATAAATTCCCATCTGAGCAAGCTTTCACCAAACTCAACCGGATTTTCTGCCAAGTTGGCCGAACCGGCAACGTGACTCCGGTTGCGGACTTGGAGCCCGTTTATGTCGGAGGAGTCACGGTTAGCCGAGCAACCTTGCACAACTTCGACGAAGTACTGCGAAAGGATTTGCGGGAAGGGGATACCGTCATCGTCCAGCGCGCGGGAGACGTTATCCCAGAGGTTGTTGGTCCAGTGTTGGAGAAGCGACCCGAAGAAGCTCAACTGCCTGAACCGCCGAAAGAGTGTCCGGTTTGCGCGACAGCTCTCGCACGGCGAGACGGAGAGATCGCGCTCAAGTGCCCGAACAAGGCCTGTCCAGCTCAGATAGCATCTCGGTTGCAGCATTTCGTGAGCCGAAAGATGCTGGACATCGAGGGCCTGGGTGACAAGCTGATCGAGCGCCTCTTGCAGGACGGTTTTCTCACCGACATTCCAAGCATTTTCCGACTGCACTCACGCCGAGCTGAGCTCTCGGAACTTGATGGTCTTGGCGAGAAGAGCATCGACAAACTTTTGGCGAACATTGAGAACGCGAAGCAGCCGACCTTGGCGCGGTTCATCTTTGCCCTCGGTATTCCCGAGGTTGGCGAAAGCGGAGCGAGAGACCTCGCGATCGAATTCCGAACCTTGAACGCCCTGAGATCGGCTCCCTACGAACGTCTTGTGGCGGTGGATAACGTTGGACCGCGAACCGCCGGCGAGCTCGTGGAGTGGTGGCAAGACGAAGAAAACCGTCAGCTCGTTGACTCGTTGCTTGAACTTGGCGTGGCCCCGGTGGAGCAAGCGGAGCCAACCGGCGACGCATTTTTGGACAAGATCTTTGTATTCACCGGAAAGCTGGAGCAATTCACCCGAGAAGCGGCAGAAGAGGCAGTGCGCAACCTCGGCGGACGGGCGGCGGGAAGTGTGAGCAAAGCAACCTCGTTCGTGGTTGCGGGTCCAAACGCAGGTTCGAAACTGGCGAAGGCCGAGCAGTTGGGAGTTACGGTTCTCACGGAGCAAGAGTTTCTCGACATGCTCCCGGAAAATGCGATTTGAACGAGTTCGAGATTGCGATCTCTGCCGAAGAACTCGACCTTGACCACTGCGTGATGAGCGGGCAAGTCTTCCGTTGGTCGCGGCAGGGCGAAGGACGTTGGCTTGGAATCGACGGGGAGCACTGGTACGCCGTCGAAAAGATTAACGGCGGGTATGCGGTTCAGTCAACCGGTACCGAAGCTGATTTCCGTGCCCACTTTCGTTTGGAAGAAACCCTTGTCGATGTTGTTGCAGAAATTGACGCGAGCCTGCCGGAATCTGCTGCCGTTGCCGCAAGCGGCTTTCGGCTCATGCGGCCGAGTTGTCCGCGAGAAACTCTCTTTGCGTTCTTGTGCAGTCCGAACAACCACCTGCTCCGAATCACTTCCATGGTGAACGCGCTGGGCGAGTTTGGTGAGCCCATGTCTCGAGGGCATGGGCACCGATTTCCAAGCTTAGAGCAGATTGCCGGCATCGATGAGACCGAGCTCCGAGCGAAAGGGTTCGGTTATCGGAGCCCGCGAATCCCCGGTGCGGCCCAGGCCATTTTGGAACGAGGTGGGGAGTCCTACCTTGCGGAACTCAAAAGTGGACCGTACGAAACCGCTTTTAACGAGCTCATCAAGATCGATGGGATCGGGCCCAAACTCTCGGACTGCATCTGTCTCTTTGCCTTCGATCACGGGCTCGCCGTGCCGGTGGACACGCACATGTGGCAAGCCGCCACCCGCAACTTCTTTCCTCAGTGGCACGGTACGGCGTTGACGGAGCTCCGGTACCGCGCGGTCGGGGATTATCTCCGTTCGCGCCTCGGGGATCGGGCGGGTTGGGCGCACTTGTATCTATACCGTGAGAACCAAGTGATGGCCCGAAGCCGAAAGTACACTGAGCCGAAATGAGAGTTAGCCCCATCTTTGCGGCATCGGTTTTGCTCGCCGCCGGGTGCGGGTTTTCCCCCGACGAAAGGATGGATCGGACCTACCTCCGGCCAGAAACTCTGTGCTTAATCAAGGACCCCCGGGTTAAAGAATCTTCTGGCGTGGCGGCGAGCCTTCGGTATCCCGGTACCTATTTCACCCACAACGACAGCGGTGACTATCCCCGCTTTTACCGGTTTACCGAAGACGGCAAGGTCACCCAGGAAGTCCGCGTAAAGGGCGCGACCGCGCAAGATTGGGAAGACATCGCGAGCTTCGAGCGAGATGGCGAGAAGTACCTGGCCATTGGTGACATTGGAAACAATGGGCGCAAAAGAAAGTCGCTCGTTCTGTACATCGTCAAGGAGCCGGATGACCAGGTTAAGGAGGTCGAATTCGCCGAAAAGGTCGAGTTTGTTTATCCCGATGCCTACAATGCTGAGGCACTTTTGATCATGCCCGGCGGTCGAGAATTCCAGATTTGCGTGAAAATGCAGAAGGGGAAATCAAAAGTTTTCAAAGGTTCGCTCGAGAAAACCAAGGGAATTCAGACGCTGACTTTTGTTGGGGAAGTGGACCTGGGCGGATTCATCAAAGAATCGCGCATGGTGACAGGCGGAGCGGTGTCGCCAGATGGGAAATTCCTCGCGCTTCGAACCTATATGTCGGCTTACGAGTGGGATATTTCGGCGGGTGCAGCCGGCTGGACCAAGAAGGAGCCGATGGCGATTCGGACTAATTTGGACCTTCAGGGCGAGGGAATTGCGTACTCAGCAGACGGCAAATCTCTCATCACCACGGCCGAAAACACGCCCTGTCTGGTATCCGTCATTCGCAGAAAGTAGACATTTGAGGCAATTGTTTGGTACTATGACTCGTCGCTTAGCCATAGGCTTTGCAGCCAAGCAGGAGGTACCGAATGCGCAACTGCTCACCGAAAGGGAGTTTGCTTATAGGGCTTCTAGCTTTTGCCGG
This sequence comes from Chthonomonas calidirosea, assembly GCA_945859975.1. Taxonomy (GTDB): domain Bacteria; phylum Armatimonadota; class Fimbriimonadia; order Fimbriimonadales; family Fimbriimonadaceae; genus Fimbriimonas. The sequence goes on along the minus strand of CAMAPH010000008.1, from coordinate 38,072 downwards.
AATGGCATTTGCTGGAACGTCCGAAGAAAAAACCAGGACTGAGGTCCGGCGAACGGAGATCAAACCCACCGTTCGTTATCAATTCGATCGATCGCTCCGACCGGGCGCCATCCGCAAGATTCAGGATGGAACCGTAGGTTCGATTGAAAGAAACTTCGTTGTCACCTATGTCAACGACCAACCCGTCGAATACAAACTCGTTTCGGAGACTAAAACTCCGGCCAAAGACACCGTATTCCTGATTAGTCGAGCTGGTTTTCCAACCAGTCGTGGTTCGTTCGTACGCGGGTCGGTCATCAACATGAGCGCCAGTGCCTACGATCCGAACCCAAGAGGCGGTTCTGGCCGAACGAAGCTTGGCCATCGTGCCAAGTTTGGTCACGTTGCCGTAGACCCTAGAGTCATTCCGCTCGGTTCGCTGCTCTACATCGAAGGCTATGGCTTTGCTTTAGCTTCCGACACCGGCGGAGCAATCAAGGGCAAGAAAATCGATCTTTGTTACGATTCTCGGGCTCGAGCCTTCTCCTTTGGACGCCGAAAGGTGACGGTCCACGTACTCAAGTCAGCCTCCTAGAATATGGTCGGTTGACGAACTGGTGCCGTTTCTCAAGCGGCACCAGCTCAAAGCAGATAAGAGCTTTGGGCAACACTTTTTGATCTCCGCGCCAGCGGTGTCCGCCATCTTGGACGCTTGCGATGGTGCCGGATCGATCCTCGAAATCGGCCCTGGCCCCGGCATTTTGACGCGTCCCTTGTCGGATGCTTTCGAACACGTTCACGCCGTCGAACTCGATGAGCGGATGGCAAAACCGCTTTCTGTGTGTGCGCCGCGCGTTCCGGTGACTTGGGGAGATGCGCTGAAGCTGAATCTGCCCGAGATTGTTTCCGCGATGCCCAAGCCTTTGGTCATCGTTTCGAACATGCCGTACTACATCACCGGCCCGTTGCTCGGCCGGATTGAAGAATTGGCGGGAGAACTTGATCGGGCGGTTCTAATGATGCAGCGGGAAGTCGGTGATCGCATTCTTTCGCCCGCGGGAGGAAGCGAGCGCGGCGGGCTTTCTGTGGCGATGCAATGCGGTTTTGAGATTTCCCGCGTGGCTGACGTGCCGCCAGACGCCTTTTTCCCCCCTCCAAAGGTCGATAGCGTGGTTTTGCGCTTCACTCCCCGCTCAGTCTCCCAGTCGGACAGAAAGGGGCTAGGAAAGGCGCTGAACATCGGATTTGCGCAGCGTCGGAAAACCCTGGAGAACAACCTGGCGACCGGATTGCGAAAATCTAAGGCCGAGATTGCCGATTGGTTGGTTGAGCTGGAGATTTCCCCGCGGGCGCGTCCACAAGAATTGACCAACGAAGAATGGTGGCGTCTCCTAAAATTGATCTGTGAGCGAGTTCCTGGATTCTGGCCCGTTTAAATCCGACGCGATCGAGTTTGGCTTTACAACGGCTGGAATCTGCGCGATCGAGCCGCCCGCAGGGCTTGACTTTTACAAGCAGTGGCTTGCTGACGGGAATCACGCGGGGATGGAGTACTTGCCGAACTCGGTTGAGCTGCGAAGCGACCCCCGGCGGTTGTTAGAGTCCGCCCAGACGGTAATTGCGCTGACTTTGAATTATCGCCAACCAGCAGCGGTGGCGGCAGACTTTCGGGTTGCGCAATATGCGCGAGGTCGGGACTATCACAAGGTTATTCGCAGCAAGATGAACCGGCTGATTGCCCGGTGGGAACAGGAGTTTCCGGGGGCGGAGTTCCGAGGATGCATCGACAGCGCGCCGATTTTTGAACGTGAGTACGCCCACTTGGCAGGGCTTGGTTGGTTTGGGAAGAACACGTGCCTGATCGATAGCAAGCGGGGCAGCTTCTGTTTCATTGCCCTCATTCTCACGTCGCTGGACATTCAGCGCGATCAACCGGCGTTAGGCGGCTGCGGGACTTGCCGCGCATGCATTGAGGCCTGTCCGACCGGAGCGATTCAATTTGGCAACGGAAGATGGTTCATCAATTCAAACCGATGTGTGAGCTATCTCACGATTGAGCACCGCGGCGAGATCTCCGAAGGGTTGGCCAAGGGTGTTGGGGACTGGAGTTTTGGATGCGACGTTTGCCAGGACGTTTGTCCGTTTAACCACACCGGGCCACGGCAGCCGGAACGGGGGCAGGTCACGACGGAACCCGATTTTGCGGCCCGTGAGTATCCGAGTTTGGTGCAACTCGCGAACATGAGCCGGGAAGATTGGGATGAACGGTTTGCCGGCTCAGCGATTCGCCGAGCCGGATTCGATGGTCTAGTCCGCAACGTGAAGTTGAACCTGAAGAATCGGTCCGAGGCTAGCTGACTCGTTCCAGAAGAACGGCCGTTGCTTCGCCGCCGCCAATGCAGGGCGAGCAAACGGCGTACCGGGCTTCTCGCGCTTGGAGTTCGTAGGCGGCAGTCAGAATCAGACGCGCACCGGTCATGCCGATTGGGTGCCCCAGGGCAACTGCGCCGCCGTTTAAGTTCAGTTTCTCGTGTGGAATCCCGGCCTGTTGGGCAACGAGCATGGCCACGACGGCGAAAGCCTCGTTGACTTCGAAGATGTCGACGTCGGAGACGCTTAGTTTTGCCTTGGCCAAAACGGCTTGGATGGCGCCAGTCGGTGCGCTGGTGAACCGCTCGGGTGCCTGCGCGAATTGTGCCTGAGCGACAACTCGAGCGAGTGGCTTGAGGCCGCGCTTTTGGGCTTCAGATTCGAGCATGAGCACGAGAGCGCAGCCGCCGTCATTGAGCGAGCTTGCGTTGCCGGCGGTCGTGACGCCGTCTTTGCTGAACGCTGCTCGAAGGGAAGGAAGCTTTGCGGGATCCCCTTTGCCGGGTTCTTCGTCTTGGTTGACTTGAACTGGGTCGCCTTTTCGTTGCGGAATCAGAATCGGTGCGATTTCTCGCTCAAATCGTCCTTCGGCTTGGGCGGCCATGGCGCGACGATAGCTTTCGGCGGAGAAGGCGTCCAACTCCTCGCGCGATATGTTGAACTCGCTTGCGGTGGAATCTCCGCAGTTGCCCATGTGGCAGTTGTTGTATGGGTCCCACAAGCCGTCGTGGATCATCAGGTCGAGCAGCGTGCCGTTACCCATCCGGTAACCCGTTCGGGCTTTCTCGAGGGCATAGGGCGCGTTGGACATGCTCTCCATTCCGCCGGCAACGACGATCCTGGCGTCTCCGGCGCGGAGGGCCTGGGCGGCCATCATGACCGTTTTCATGCCCGAGCCGCAAACCTTGTTGACGGTGGTGCACGGGACGGAGTTTGGAAGGTCCGCGCCAAGCGCAGCCTGTCGAGCCGGTGCTTGACCAAGACCGCCGCTGAGCACGTTGCCCATGAGGACTTCGCTAATCTCCGCGGCATCGATTCCAGCCCGTGAGATTGCTTCGCGAAGGGCGACCGAACCTAGCGCAGGGGCGGATTTGCTACTAAGACTGCCTTGAAATGCGCCGATTGCGGTGCGGGCGCCAGAAACGATGACCACGTTGTCCATGGCATCAAGATACCAGCCGGTCAGCGGCCAACCCGGCTACGGATTTTGTCAAAGGTCCGGTCAAGCGCGGCGGTTTCTGGCATTTTCAGCGCCCGAGCGATGATCACGTAGAGCGAAAATCCGGGAAGGCAAACGAGCAGCAGGATCAGCACCGCGCCGAGTTTGTTGGTCTGGATCGACTGCAGGTATGGAACTTGGAGCAAGCCGTAAGTAACACCAACGAACACGATCGAACCCAGCAGGGCCTTACCCATCGTGGATAGGATTCCGGCAAAGTCAACCCCGCCCATTCGGCGGTGCAGAGCAAACAGGAGAGCCGCCACCAGAAATAGGCCGGAAAGGGAGGATGCTAATGGAATCGCCAGATAGCTGAGCGAGGTCTGCCGTCCGAGGTTGATGAGAATGAAGAACACGCCCGTAGTGATCGTGCCGATAACGATTGGGGTTGTCGAATGCTGCGCGGCAAAGAATCCCCGCATGAGAACCGGATGCAGGCACCAGGCCCAAATGCCAAGGCTCAGAAGACGCAGCAGGTCGGAAACGATTCGGGAGCTCTCAACCGTAAAAGCGCCGTGCTGGAAGATCGCCACGACAATCGGCTCGGGCGCGGCGAACATGAGCGCGGAAATCGGGATCGAGATGAACAGCACCTGGCGGATGGTTGCGTTCATCTGGGACTGGTAGAGTCCGGTTTCGCCACGGGCGAAGTGTTGGGACAGCACCGGGAAGGCAGCCAGAGCGAGCGATTGGCCGAACACTGCAAGGGGCGCTTGCATCAGGACATTGCCGAGTTTGAGGTTGGTGACCAACCCGTCGGAATACATCTGCCCGTAATAACGGGAGATCAGATCGTAAACGCCGGGTAGCGAGAGCCCAAGGACCACCGGCAGCATCAGCTTGAAGACCTTAACGACGCCCGGATGGCGAACATCGAGCGAGAAGGCAAACTTCGACCCGAGCTTGCGCATGGTCAGGAATGGAATGATCAGGTTGCCGATCATCGCTCCGCCGAGCGCTCCCCAGGACATACCAGCAATGGGTGGATTGGTGAAGCTGGACAGCACGAGGGCGCCGAATAGGATCCCAATGTTGTAAACGTTCGGTCCCAGGCCCGGAATGGCAAAAACCCTCCTTGCGTAAAGGGTTCCAAACATTAGGCCGCCGATGAAGAACGCGTACTGGGTTGGCAACACGATTCGGCTCATCAGCACGATGTCGTTGAACTTTTGCCCGGTTGCTGACGGCGCGAGGAGGTGAGTGATCGGCTCAGCGAGAATCCAGGCAATCGTGATGAAGGTCAGGACGACGATCGACATCACGGTGGCGACCACGCTGAACACATGCCAAGCCTCGTCTTCGCGTTCGGTTTGGTAGTACTCCGTGAAGACCGGGATGAATGCCGAACTCAGTGCGCCGCCGGCGATGAGAAAGAAGAGCAAGTCTGGCAAAGAAAAGGCCAGATTGTAGGCGTCGGTTTGACTGCCGGACCCGAACTTTCCGGTCATGACCATCTCCCGGACCATGCCGAGAACTCGGCTCAGGAAGAGCGAGACGACCATGATTCCGCCGGCTTTGGCCACGCTGGTGCCAACATCGGCCGGTTTGGGTTCGGAACTCACAGGTCAATTAAACCGAAAAGGGCCCGATCCTTGCGGAATCGGGCCCTTCTGAACGCTGGACTCGTTTAGAGTGCGGATTCGATCAGAGCTTTGATCTGATCCTTTGGCAAGGCACCGACGGCCTTGTTGACTTCTCGTCCGCCCTTGAAGACATGGAGAGCAGGGATGCTCATTACTCCGTACTTAGAGGCGAGGTCTGGTTCCTTGTCGACGTCGATCTTGAAGACCTTCGCTTTTCCGGCGAACTCTTCGGCGAGAGCTTCGACCGATGGAGCGATGGCTCGGCAAGGGCCGCACCAAGGTGCCCAGAAGTCGATGAGGACGGGAAGTTCCGAGTTGATGACTTCGGCTTCGAACTGCGAGCTGCTGATTTCTAAATTGGCTGCCATGAGATTGTCAGTTTCCTTAACTGAACTAATACCGGGTGTATACCTGAGGTTCCTTTCTAGGACCTGTTACGAATCCGGGTCCTAGGTACGTCAATAACTAGCGTAAGGGCAGGCAGGATGTCTCGCCCACAATGGAGGACGAATTCCCTTTGAAGACGAGGATTGTTCAAAAAACGCTAACGGTGCTTGCAATGGTTCCGCTTGCTGCGAGTGCACTCGCGCAGCGTGCGGAGACAGGGTTGTTAGGAATCAACCTGTTTGACAAAAGCACCCGCGTATTGCAGAAGTTTGGTACACCGGATGAAATCCTACCGGTGACCCTCGGTGGCGGCGCCCAGTTCGGCGGTGGTGGCGGTGGAGCTGGTGCTCCTGGCGCACCTGCCGGAAGACCCGGTGCAGCCGGTGCTGGCGGCGGTGGCCGTGCGGCGGGTGGAGGCGGAGCGGCAGGCGGACAGCTAGCTGACTTTATGCCACCTCTTTCGTCCGAAGACGATCTACGACAGTTTGCCCCTGGTGGCCGCCAAAGCGGTGGCTCTAGCCCGTTTGGTCCTGGCGGTCCGCCTCCAGGCGTTCCCAATGGCGGCGGCCCTCCTCCGGGAGTCGGTGGCCCTGGCGGTGGACGACCGGGTGCAGGCGCACCTCCAGCTGGCGGTGGCGCAGCGGGTGCTCCTCCGGCTGCAGGAGCCGGAACGCGAGTGACGTTTACTCGATGGGTCTACAACAAGAAGTCCTCGAAGTACGCGTTCATCATCGACCGACTCGGTCGAGTTGTTCAGATCGAAGCCATCGGGTTGAAGGATCCCATGGTCAAGACCCGAAACGGCGTTACGTTTGGCGCGAACTTCAAGACCGTTGTCGGCAAGTATGCGAATCCGGACGGTTATGAAATTGCCGGTGACAACATGTTCGTGAAGTACCTCACCCGAGGCAAGGTTGCATTCCGATTTGCTCGGCTTGCACCAAAGAAACCACAGGTCGTCGTTGGCGTCGTGGTTGCGGCCGGAAAGTCGTAAGTCAACCTGCGCAGGGCATGGACCCTGAAGTAGGCTGATAGCATGGATGAGCGAGACGAGATTCGACAAAGAGTCGATATCGTCTCGCTTATTTCATCTGAAATGCCCCTCAAGAAGGTCGGCAAAAATTTTCAAGGGCTCTGCCCATTCCATCCCGATAAGAATCCGTCGATGACGGTTTCACCCTCCACCGGACGTTATAAATGCTGGTCTTGCGGAGCGACGGGAGATATCTTCAACTGGGTCATGAATCGGCAGAACGTCGATTTTGTTGAAGCACTTCGAATTCTTGCGAAAGAGGCGGGAGTCACCCTCAAGAGCCGCGAGGGCGGGGAAAAGTCCAAGTCTTACGCTGAGCCAATGGCGGCGGCGCTGGCGTTCTTCCAAGAACAACTCTCCAAGAGTTCAACCGCCCGAGAGTACTGCGAGAGGCGTGGACTGGACTCGGACACGCTGTCCAAGTGGGGAATCGGCTATGCCCCCGAGGTCGGTGAAGCCCTGGCGAACCACCTTAAGAAGCTGGGATTTTCGCTTCAGGACTGTAAAGACTTATTCTTGGTAGACACCGATCCATCGGGCGGATTCTTCGACAAGTTTCGCGGCCGACTCATGTTTCCGATCAAGGACGAGCGCGGTGCGACGGTTGGCTTTGGAGGACGCGTGCTTGGCACCGGCATGCCGAAGTACATCAACAGCGGAGACACGCCGCTGTATCGGAAGAGCCGAGTGCTCTACGGCTTCAGCGAAGCGCGGGACTCGATTGGAAAGTTAAAGCGGGCGGTCCTGGTTGAGGGCTATCTGGATGTCATCGCTTGCCACGCGGCAGGGGTCACGCAAGCGGTGGCTTCACTTGGCACCTCGGCGACCGAGGAGCAAGCAAAGTTGCTGAAGCGCTGGGCAGAAGAAGTTACGATTCTCTACGATAGCGACGAAGCTGGGCAGAAGGCGGCTGATCGCGCTATTGCGGTGATGCAGGCGGAGGGCCTTCGGGTGCGGGTTTCTTTGCTTCCAAAGGGGGATGACCCAGATTCCTTGCTTCGCCAAAAGGGACCGGGAGCAGTTGCTGAGGCGGTGGCGAAAGGTCTGCCACCGATTGACTTCAAGATTCGTCGGCTCGAAGAGAAAGTGGATCCGGCGGATGAGAGTTTTTGGCAGGAAGCACTGGAGATTCTTGCTGACGCTCCGAACGAGTTGGAGCTTGATCGGCAATTGGTTCGCCTTGCCCCGAAGTATCCCGGCCTAACGGATCCGATCCAGGCGCAAAAGGCGCTCAAACGGACCGTAGGCAACATCCGTCGAGCTCGGGCATTTGATCCGGAGGCGACTCGACAGGCGGCTCGGTCGATCACTCGGGCCAGGACGACCGTGAAGGACCTGGAATCGGCCGAGGTCGTGGTGTTTCGGGCTTTTCTCAGCAGTAAGTTCAGGAAGGAAGGCTGGATGTTTTCAAGGCACGGCGACTTGTTCGTCACTTCGCTCGGGAAGGAGCTTTCCGCCGCGATTGCGCTTACCTTTCCAACCTCTGCGCCAAATGGTGAGGTGAGTCAGTGGCTGGGAAATCTCGAACCGGAGCGATTGCGATCAATCCTTGCCGACATCGAAGAAGACCTTCGTGGCGACATGCTGAAAGAGGATTACATCACCGAGTCGATTGTTAAACTTCGAGAAAAGGCCACGCTCCAGAAAACGACCGCCGCCCGTCCTCTTCTTGATAGCGATGAGGAACGGCAAAAGTATCTTGAGCAGCTCAAGAAACTCAAGCCAATTCCGCCTCAGGAAGCCGAATCGACGCATGAAGACTGGTAATTCACGCGGTTCGGAAGAATTCTGAAGGAGACTCGGAAAACCTTTGCTATAGTGTAAGACGTTCGCGCTCACCAACGGAGGTCGCGTGATCTAATGATGCTTTCAGGGAAGGAATTGACGGAGGGCACTACGGAGTGCGGAGGGGGAACCGCACTCGTTTTCCATCGGACACCACGTTGTCCGGCTAGGATGCTTGCGGCGAACCAAAACGCACGTAATCGCTCGGTCTCGGAAGAATCGTTCGAAACCGAGGGAGACGTTGAGGCGAGTCCTTCCGAAGTTGAGCATCACTTCGAAGACTCGGTTCGAATGTGGCTTCAAAAGATCGGTCGCATTCCCCTTCTGAATGCCGAAGACGAAGTCAACTTGGCGCGGTGCGCACGAACAGGTTGCGATCGTTGCAAGCAGATGCTCATCGAGGCAAACCTTCGCCTTGTGGTGTCCATTGCAAAGCGATTCATCAGCCGCGGTCTTTCCATGCAGGATCTGATCCAGGAAGGCAATATGGGTCTGATTCGCGCCGTCGAGAAGTTTGACCCCGAGCGAGGCTTCCGGTTCAGCACTTACGCCACCTGGTGGGTTCGACAGGCTATTTCTCGTGCCCTTTCCGATCACGGGCGGACGATTCGAATTCCAGTCCACACGCTTGAAGCCGTCAATCGCATGATGCGATCGACGGGACAGCTTCAGCAGACTCTTGGCCGAGAAGCAACTTCCCAGGAAATCGGGGAGTGTCTCAACATTTCGGTCGAGCGAGTCGAAGAGTTTCAACGCGCCATTGCCGAGCCACTTTCGCTGGATTCTCCTATCGGCGACAGCGAAGATACGTCGCTGGTTGAGTTTCTTGTGGATCGTTCCGGCGAGAACCCGGCCGATGCAGCGCTACGATCAATTTTGCGAGGCCAGATCGATGATCTGCTCTCGACTTTAGCGGAACGCGAAAGGGAAGTGATCATGATGCGGTACGGCCTTTTAGATGGCCAACCTCACACGCTTGAAGAAGTGGCGCGGTGTTTCCAGGTCACTCGAGAGCGAATTCGGCAAATCGAGCAGAAGTCGCTCAAGAAATTGAAGCACCCATCGAAAATGAAACCGTTCCAAGAGTTGATAGATGTTGCGGTCGATGCGTAGTACGCATTAACATGAATCTGCCAGATCGAACGGTTCTGCTTTCGACCGGGCAAGAGGTCGCCATTGCCAAGCTCTTTCCCGGTTTGCCTTTTGCCCTCATCTTCCTCCGGCATTCCGGTTGCATCTTTTGCCGTGAACAGATTCAGCTTCTGAACGATGCGCTCGATTTGCCGATCGCGTTCGTGACACTAAGCTCCGCAGAGGAATCGCAACGTTTAAAGGACGCAACGCGATCTCCCCACACGTTCATTTCGGACCCGCAGCACCACCTTTATTTGCACTTCGGGCTGCAGCGGGCTTCGATTGGGCAACTCTTCGGCCCGAGCGTTGTTAAGCGAGGATTTGCGGTGATTAAGTCCGGCACGAAAGGTGGTTTCTTGCCTACAACCGATCCAATCCAGCTTGGTGGGGCGTTTGTTATTGATGCCGAAGGAAAGGTCACTTGGTCGCGAAAGGCCAAGGACGCTTCGGACAATGTCACCCCCGAGGATTTGCGGAAGTTGCTTTGTCTGCCTGTGGCATGATCTGCCACGGTCGGTGAATCGGCGTTCCAGCAACCAGTGAAGGAAGATTTAGCGGCGTACCGTCCGTGTAGCTCGCGATCAGTCCGACCTCGGCGGCCATCACCAGGGTCGCAGCAACATCGTAAAGTCGCTCTCCCATCCCATACAAGCCCCGTAGACGCTGGGTAACCGTCCAACTGCCGTCTACGACGGATGCGCCGAAACAACGTAGTCTTCCGGGCACCTTTTCGCTCCCGATGAGCGGTGCGATGTGCGGACAGCACGAGATCAACTCAAATGCCTTTGGTCTTCCGGGCACGACCACGCTAATGGGCTCGCCATTCAAGGTAGCTCCTCGGCCCTCTCCCGCGACATACAGTTCTCCGAGGTCTGGAAGGTAAATGCAGCCTTCACGAAGGGCGCCATCATGCCAACGAGCAATGCTCACGCCCCACGTAGGCAGGCCCATGGCAAAGTTGGATGTGCCGTCGATGGGGTCTAGAAGCCAGATGCCGTTCGTATCTTCGTCCGCGCGGCCAAACTCTTCGCCCCAGACCGACGTGTTGGTCGCCAGGGGAGCGAGTTCAGACCGCAAGAATTCTTCGACTTTTCGATCTGCGTTCGTGACAAGGCTGCCGTCGGACTTAAGTTCAGTCGCGAGTCGCTTCCGTTCCTCTTGAGCGAGTAGTCCCGCACGAGTGCCTATTTCGGCAAGAACATTGAGATCAATAGGCATACCGGCATTATGAAGGGAATCTAGCTTGGAAGAAGGTGGGTTAGGGTTGACAATGGATGCGGGTTCGGGTAACTTACTAATCCGCGAGCGGGCGTGGCTCAGTGGTAGAGCGATTCCTTGCCAAGGAATAGGTCGCGGGTTCGAATCTCGTCGCCCGCTCCAACTTCATTCGAAGTTCTAGCCAAATAAGGCTTCTCCCACGCTTACCACGCGTGTTTGCTGATCAACCGTGCATTCAAGGCACGCAGCTTCGTTTACTCTGACGCCGAGCGCCATGTCGCCCCCCGGGAGGAGGAAGATCTTTCCTTGGGTTGCGCAGCGGCGATCCCAGTGATCTCTAAGGGCTGACCAGGCATCTGGCTCCGGAACGGCATGGATGCTGGCAATAACTCTCTGAAGCGCCTCGTCAATTGTCGGTACTTCACGTCCTTCTATGGCGAGGCTCGTTGCCCGAAAGGCGATTTCGGTAGGGAACCGCGTTTGTCCAAGGTTAAGCCCAATGCCGACGATGGTTCGACGATCACCATCTGGGCCCACAATTACCTCGGTTAGAATTCCGGCAAGCTTCTTGCCGCCAACTACGATGTCGTTCGGCCACTGTAGCTTTGCGTCGAAAGCGTTAGCCACGGCGATCGCCGTCGCCATACCAATTAGGTGAGGCTCCGGGTGGTTTTTGTAGGCATTGAACACCAAAGTGGTGGTCAGGCTAGAGTTGGGACCAGCAATCCATTCGCGCTGAAATCGTCCACGTCCGTTGGTTTGGCTCTCCGTGAGGCAGCCAGAGATCGGTTCACCGTCACGAATCGACGCTGAAACGTAGGTTTGCGTTGAATCGAGCTCCGCAAACCGGAAAAAAGGCTGATGAGCGGAAATGTCAAATTTCACAGCAATTCCAAATGCATGGGCAGCGAAACGGCAGAGTGGGTCAGAGCCCCGACAGAGATGAGATGAACCCCGGTGAGGGCAACTCCGCGAACGGTTTCGAGAGAAACACCGCCACTTGCTTCAAGTAGTACTTGATGCTTGTACGCCTTTACGGCTTCTCGCATCATGAACGGATCCATGTTGTCGAGCATCACGATGTCTGCACCGGCTTCAACTGCTTCTGCCACCTGCTCCAGGGTTTCGCACTCAACTTCGATCTTGAGCATGTGGGATGCGTAACCCCGAACGGCTTTTACCGCCGGTTTGATTCCGCCCAGAGCGGCGATGTGATTGTCTTTCAGCATGACGCCGTCATACAAACCCATCCGATGGTTATGTCCGCCACCGCACCGGACGGCGTACTTTTGTAAAGACCTGAGCATCGGGATCGTTTTTCGGGTGTCCACGATGCGGGCATCCGTGTCTTTGACTCGCTCCACGAATTCATGCGTTAAGGTTGCGACTCCACTCAGGTGCATCAGGAAGTTCAGGGCGGTTCGTTCCGCCATCATGACTTGGCGAGCGCTGAGGTAGCCGCGGATGAGGATGGTGCCGCGCGAAACTGCATCCCCATCGTTCTTCAGGACTTCGATATTCGCGCGCCCCGAGTCGGCTGGGGAGGGCGCAAGAAGAAACTCCGCAATTCCGAGACCGCAAATAATGCCGTCGGCTTGAGCCTCAATGTGCCAGCGAACCATGTCGGTCGCAGAAAGGGCCGCGCCGGTAATGTCGCCGCTACCCACGTCTTCGCTGAGGGCGTCTTCTACGATGTGCCACCACTGCTGTGGTTCTGGCTGATGCCATGCGCTCACCCGTCCTGTGTACCTTTTCTCAGGACACGGTTATTCTGTTTCAGTTAGGGGAATGCCACTTCGCGCACTTATTTCTTCGAAGAGGAGTTCAAACGGAACGTCGAGTCCATTGCGTTGCCAACCGACCGGAACTTTTGCTCGGCCGGCGCTCAAGTAGGCGAACGGTTTTATGACGACGGTGCCTTTATCCAGGACTAGCGTCGCGCGATCGGTGCGAAGTTGGATTGCCTTGATGCGATCATACGGCACGGTTTTGATCGTGCCGTTACGAACGATATCAAGTTGCGTTTCTTGGATCACGAACTCGTTCGCCTCGGCGACGCTGTGCATAGCTTCGGTGTAAGTACCTTTGCCGTAGTCCATGATTGCGCTCGCGGCGTTTTTGAGATGATCCGCAAACCGTTGCTTCGGATCAGAGACCTTTTTCGTTTTCTCTTTCGCGGTTTGCTTTTGGGTCTCGGCTCCCATGCGTAGCCAGCGGATGGCTTGGTCAGGTCGATAGCGCACGAGTTCCATTCAGCCAATTGTGCGTGAAAATGTCCCGTCTGCAATGCGTTCGGGACCTTTGCACGGTAGAACGAGCTTGATATGCAATTCACGCAACTTGGACGCAGTGGCTTAAAGGTCAGCCGACTTTGTCTTGGCACCATGAACTTTGGACCGAAGACAACGGAAGCTGACAGCTTTGAGATCATGGACCAGGCGCACGACCTTGGGATCAACTTCTTTGATACGGCGGACGTTTACGGCTGGAAGAAAGATGGCTGGACGGAGAGCATCATCGGCCGATGGTTTGCTCAAGGCGGCGGTCGACGCGACAAAACGGTCATCGCAACCAAAGCTTATGGCGACATGGGCGAGTGGCCAAACTCTGGCCGATGCAGCGCACTACATATTCGAAAGGCCTGCGATGCGTCTCTCTCTCGCTTGCAGACGGACTTTATCGATCTTTACCAAATGCACCACATTGATCGTCTGACGCCGACGGAAGAGATTCTGGAAGCCTTCTCGGTGTTGCGCCAGCAGGGCAAGGTGCTTTACTTCGGCTCATCGAACTTTGGTGCTTGGCACATCGCACGGTTCAACGAGCGCGCATCGGCCCAGAACATGCTTGGCTTGGTGAGTGAGCAGTCGATCTACCACCTACTCAACCGAAACATTGAGCTTGAAGTACTTCCAGCCTGCCGCGAATACGGCCTTGGAGTGATTCCTTGGAGCCCACTCGCGAGCGGCTTGCTCGGCGGAAAGACGGAAGATCAGGGTGCCCGCCGAAACGAAGGCGGAACGGCCGAAGCACGAGTCAAGCACGCGGATCAGCTCGAAAAGTGGGAAGCGCTTTGCGCTGAGTTGGGAGAAAACCCAGCCGACGTCGCGCTTGCTTGGACCTTGCACCAGCCAGGCGTTACCGGACCAATCATTGGACCACGAACGATGGCGCAGCTTCACGGCAACGCCAAGGCAGTTGATATCGTTCTTGACGCGGAAGTTCTGAAGAAGATCGACGCAATCTTCCCGGGCCGGAAGACCAGCCCAGAAGATTACGCTTGGTAAGACATCAGGAACGCCGTAGGCCGAGTTCGGCCCACTGCTGAGAGTCGATTGTGCTGGGGGCCCCCATCATTGGGTCTTGGCCCCCAGCAACCTTCGGGAAGGCTATGACTTCTCGAATGTTTTCGGTGTCCGTTAGCAGCATGATGAGCCGGTCGATTCCCGGTGCGATGCCACCGTGAGGCGGCGCTCCGTAGCTGAACGCTTCGAGCAAGTGGCCAAATCGATCTTGCTGAGTTGCCTCATCGATGCCGAGAAGGCCAAAGATCTGGGCTTGGATATCGGGTCGGTTGATTCGGATCGAACCGCCGGCGACTTCCATTCCGTTGCAGACCAAGTCATATGCCTGCGCGCGGATGCTGCCTGGATCCGTTTCGATCTTTGGCAGGTCCTCCCACTTTGGCATCGTGAACGGGTGGTGCATCGAGCTCCATCGTCCGTCGGTGTCACTCCACTCGACGAGCGGGAAGTCAACGACCCACAGATACTTCAGAATTCGTGGATCGCGCAGCTTAAGGCGATCGCCGATCTCTAACCTGAGGCGATAGAGAACGTCGTTCGTCGTCTGCCAAGCGTCGGCGACAATGCAGATCAAGTCTCCCGCCTCGGCCTTTGAGGTTTCGAGGACGGCTTCCAGTTCTGCTTCGGCGAGGAACTTGACGATCGAACTCTTGATCGCAAGACCGTTCGGGCTGATGTACGCGCCTTCGCCAGCCTCGGCTGCAGGCAGGACGGCAAGATGAGCCATTCCCTTAGCGCCGAGCTCTTTACAGAACTCCTCAAGGCCACTGACTTCCTTTCGCGAGTAGCTCGCGGCACCTGGGAAGCGAACCGCACGCAGAACGCCGCCGGTCTCGATGGTGTTCTTGAAAACCGCGAATTGCGTATCTGGGAAGCAGCCGGTGAGATCGATCAGCTGAAGGCCAAATCGCGTGTCGGGCTTGTCGCAGCCATAGTCCCGCATCGCTTCATCGTAAGTGATGCGTTCCATTGGTCCAACGGGCTCTTTATCGAGTCCAAACTCCTCTATCGTGCCGTTCACGACATCTTGAGTCATGGCTTCGATCAACGTCAGGATGTCTTCCTGATCGATGAACGACATTTCAATATCGAGCTGGGTGAATTCGGGTTGGCGGTCGGCGCGGCTGCTTTCATCGCGGAAGCACTTCGCAACCTGGTAGTACCGCTCCATGCCGGCGACCATAAGGAGCTGCTTGTATTGCTGCGGACTCTGCGGCAAGGCATACCAAAGACCAGATTCGTTTCGATACGGAACTAGGTAATCGCGCGCACCTTCCGGGGTGGACTTCGTGATGATCGGAGTTTCGATTTCGAGGAAGCCACGAGCGTCGAGATAACTTCGATACCGACGAATGACCGAACTGCGGACGGCAAAGCGGCGATGCATCGATGGGCGTCGAAGGTCGAGGTACCGGTGCTTAACGCGAAGCTCCTCGTTGACCGACTGCATCTGTTCCTCATCGCTCAGTTGGAATGGGAGTGGTTTAGTTGGGCCAAGTAGCTCGAAACTTTGAACTTCGATTTCGATATCGCCGGTCGGCATTTTGGGGTTCTTTGCCTCGTCCGATCGTTCTAGTACTTTGCCCGTAAAGCTAACGCAAGCCTCGGCCCGGAGGTTCGAGGAATCGGGGAAGGTTTCAGGCGCGAGAACGAGCTGAACAAGTCCGGTGCGATCCCGAAGATCCACGAACTTTACTCCGCCAAGATCTCGAACGCGGTGGATCCAGCCGTTCAGTGACACCGTTTCTCCGACGTGCTCGGCGCGAATTTCGCCGCATGTATGCGTGCGTTTTACAAACCCCATGGGACCGGAAGGATACCGGTTCGGTCTGATTGTCTGTTCGTGACAGCTGTTCGGTTTTGGGCAGTTCGCAGTAAAGTGAAGCTATGTTGTCCGTGCTGCTTGCATCGGTCGCCCTCGCGGGAAATCTCATCTCGAATCCTGACTTTAGTGCTGGGACGGAGGGGTGGCAAATCACCGCTTCCGAGTTTTGTCAGCGCGAGATTGTGAACTCGGACCGAGGCGGCAAAGCGGTCAAGCTGGACCTTAAGCAAATTCCTGGAGCACCGGGCTGGGAAGTGCAATGCCAGCAGCCGATTAACAGCCCGCTAAAGCAAGGTCAGGTTCTTGAGCTAAGTTTTTGGGCGCGCAGCATCACCCAAAATCGAATCAACGCATTTGTGCAAGGTGCGACCGCACCCTACACCGATGTGATCAGCCGAGAATTTACTTTGACTCCCGAGTGGAAGTCGTACAAGATTTCTGGACTGGCGAATGCCTCGTTTGCCGCGAAACAGGCGCAAGCTGGGTTTCACTTAAACTTCGGAAGCGGCACCGTAGAACTGTCCTCGGTGAGCTTGGAAGCAATCGATCCGGCACCCCTGGCGAAACCGCAGAGCTTGCTCACCGCGCCAAAACTTTCAGACTGGCGAACGAATGGATCGACACTCACAAACTCAGCCGGAAATCTGTTCGCTAAGTTTGCGGTTAAGCCGGGAGCGTCTCCATGGGACAACCTCATCGGGGTTCCCTTGGATAAACCGATCGTCGCCGGGCAAACCGTTCTTGTTTCACTTCAGATGCGAAGCAAGACAAAATCTCGCGCGACCGTTCACATCGAAGAGAGCAATCCGCCGAACGCGAAGTACGTCAACGGTCCAGTTGCGCTAACGCCAACCTGGCAGGCGTTCCGCTTCGCGGGAATTGTGCCACGGAGCCTTGAGACAAAAGAAGGGCAACTTACGATTTTCCTGGGCTATGAGTCTGGAGAAGTCGAACTGAAAGAAGTTGTAGTTGAGAACCTCGGATTTAAGCCGCTCAGTTCGGTCAAGCAAACGATCCAATACTACACATCTGGCAAGCGTGATCTTTCCTGGCTAGCTGCAGCGGAGGCGCGGATTGAGAAGCAGCGACGGGGTCCGTTGGTGGTGAATGTGGTCCGGGATGGGAAGCCGTTGGCTGGGTCGAAAGTTCACGTGGAGATGATGGAACATGCTTTCCGCTTCGGAACCGCGGCACCGGCATCGCTGATCAACGGAACTGATGCTACGAGCACCCGGTTCCGGGCCGAGTTGAAGAGCCTGTTTAACACCGTAACGCTCGAAAACGACTTGAAGTGGCCCAACACGGATGCCGATGGCTACGATGCCCCAGATAAGGCGATCGCTTGGCTCAAGCAGAACCGTTTCAAGATTCGCGGACATAACGGCGTTTGGGGTTCGGAGCGAAACATCCCGGCGGGTGCATGGGCAATGAAGGACGACGTACTAAAGGAACGAGTGTCCGACCGCGTCGAGGAAGTCGTGACGCGCTATAAGGGGCAGCTTTATCTCTGGGATGTCGTGAACGAAGCGGTCACCGAGTCTTCGCTGTGGGATCGAATCGGCTGGGAATCGTTCGGTCAGGTTTTCCGGATCGCGAAGGTTACCGATCCAACGGCTCTTACGGCCTACAACGATTTCAACATCACGGAAGAATCCCAGGCTGGCACTGGTCACAAGCAGAAAGCCAAAGAGCGAGTCCAGCAGCTGCTGAATCAAGGTGCACCGGTGGACATCATCGGCATTCAGGCGCACGTTGGAACTCCGATGACGCCGATGCCGACCGTCTTTAAGGCACTTGACGAGATGGCCGCTCTGGGTCCTCGACTCGAGATTACGGAGTACGACCTTGGCGTGCAGGACGACAAAGTTCACGCCGAACACCTGACTGACTTCCTGACGACGTGCTTTAGCCATCCGAAGATGGATGGGTTCATCATGTGGGGATTCTGGGAAGGCGCTCATTGGCGGGCGAACGAGGGCGGGGCAATGTTCCGTCGAGATTGGACCGCTCGCCCGACGGTCAAGGCGTACCGAGACCTCGTCTTTAAGAAATGGTGGACCAACGAAACGATCGCCACGGATTCAAACGGCATGGCGAAGTTCCGACCGTTTTACGGAACGCACCGAATCAAGGTCACCTTTGGCAAGGTGACTCGAGAGTTCATCGGGGACATTATTCCGGGAGACGCGGCGAGCTTCCAAGTGAACTGGGAAGAACGCTAAAGAGTCTCTGCGAACTTACCGAGCTTGCGGAACTTCGCGTGGCGATCAGCGTGAAGTTCTGCCGGTGAAAGCAGCAACAGTTCATCAAGGTGCCGAACGATAGCTTCTTTGATCAGGTCCGAGGCGCCAGCCGGATCGCGGTGGGCGGCCCCTTCGGGTTCGGAAACGATCTCATCGATGATGCCAAACGAGAGCGCCGACTTTGCAGTGATTTGGAGAGCCTCGGCAGCTTCTGGTGCACGCTCAGGCGCTCGCCAGAGAATGGCCGCACAACCTTCCGGAGGAATCACTGAGTAGACCGCGTGTTCGAGCATGAGTACGCGGTTTGAGACGGCAATACCGATGGCACCGCCGCTGCCGCCTTCGCCGATGATCACGGAAACGGTAGGCACCGTGAGTTGGAACATCTTCAGCATCGCGGCGGCGATGGCTTCGCTGATCCCTCGGGATTCACTTTCCACGCCGGGATCGGCGGCTGGGGTGTCCACGAAAGAGATCACCGGCATTCGGAAACGTTCTGCCATTTCGAAGAGGCGGATCGCCTTTCGATAGCCTTCCGGCTTTGCCATTCCGAAGTTTCGCATTTGGCGGTCTTGGATATTTCGGCCCTTCTGGTGGCCCAGAACGATGACGGGACGGCCATTGAACTCGGCGGGTCCGCCAACGATCGCGTTATCGTTGAATCCGTTTCGGTCTCCCTGGAGTTCGATAAAGCCGTTAAAGATGCTCTGGATGTAGTCCAAGGTGTATGGCCGTTTTTCGGCCCGGGCGACAAGGACTTTCTCCCAGTCTCCGAGGTTGGAGTACATCAGCTTGACGTATCGATTGCACTGCTCTTGGTAGGTCTCGGCCTTGTCAATATAGTTGGCTTGTTTGACCGGGTCTGCCTCGCGTCTGGCTGCTTCTCGGAGCTTGGCAATCGTGTCCTCTAGCTCTAGCAGTGGCTTTTCCCACTCTTTGTGCGTTTTTGCGGTTTCCTTTGCCATCAGGCTTCTGCCTCCGCATGAAGAAGGTGTCCGCCAAGGGTTCGGACGAGGCCTGCTAGGGTTGCTCGGAGTTCTTTTCGAGAGACGATGCGATCGATCATGCCGTGTTTGAGAACGAATTCGGCGGTTTGGAAATCGTCGGGCACTTTACCAACGCCCGCCTGCTTGCTTACGCGGAGACCCGCAAAACCCACGAGCGCTTTCGGCTCCGCGATAATGACGTCCGCCACGCTGGCATAGCTTGCGAGAACGCCGGCCATCGTTGGGTCGGTGAACACCGCGATGTATGGGATGCCGTTAGCCCGGCACTTTTCGACGGCGCCGGTGGTTTTTGCCATTTGCATCAGGCTCAGCAGTCCCTCTTGCATGCGAGCGCCGCCCGAGGCGCAGAAGATGATTACTGGACATTTGAGTTCGATGCCTCGCTCAAGCGCGCGGGTGATCTTTTCGCCGGCAACGCTACCCATCGAGCCGCCGATGAAGGCGAAATCGCAAACGGCCGCGCTGACCTTAAGGCCTTCAATCGTCGCCGTACCGCTTAGAACGGAGTCGTGATTCTCGCCCTTTGCGTTCAGTTGTTCGAGCTTTTTGCCGTAATCTGGGAACCCAAGTGGGTCTACCGAGCTTAGGCCGGTGTCGTGCTCGACGAAGGAGCCCTCGTCAAACGTCCAGTCGATGCGAATTTGCGCGGTCAACCGGTGATGGTGTTGACAGTGTGGACACACCCGCAAATTCTGTTCGAACTCCACGGAGAAGATAATTTTCTTGCAGTTCTGACACTGAAGGAATGCTCCATCGGGACCGCTAGCCGGACTTCTCAAGGCTATCCAAGATACCAGACCGGGTCCTTCCGACGGCGAGTTGCCTATGCTGACAAAGGCTGGTGGGCAAACTGGCCTTCACGTACGTAGACTATGACCATGAGCCGCCGCCCCGGTGATCGTATTTTCGGAGTTGAAACAGAGTTTGGATGCCTCGTCGCGGACGAGAACCTTGGAACTCCGGAGGGCGTGGTTGAGGCCATCAAGGACACGCTGTTCTATGAAATGAAGCTCGGCGCAATCGACCTTCATTCGAGAGACGACGTTTTTGAGCCGGCACAATCCGGCGGATTCCTGATGAATGGCGCGCGAATGTACATCGACGCGGTCGGAAGTCACCTTGAATATGCAACGGCGGAATGTCTTTCGTTGACGGACTTAGTGGCGAACGACCGAGCAGGGCAACGGCAGATTGTTCGAGCAATTTATGATCTCGGCGTTCAGGATGTGGTCAGCGTTTACAACAACAGCGTTGACCACTTTGGAGGGCACACGTTTGGCTGCCACGAGAACTACATGGTCCGGGCGGATGACTCGCTCCTCGAGTCCGGCGTTGTGTTGCTGTATCCGTTCCTCGTGACCCGCCAAATTTTTGCTGGAGTTGGACGAGTCGGTGGTCATGTTTTGACCGCCGGCGGATATCGACCGAGCTATCAGGAGATGGCGAACAACCCGGTCGATTACATTTGGGTTTCGAACGTGTATGGCGTGATTCCAGACGACGGCGTTGATTTTCAGCTTAGCCAGCGCGCCGACCACATTATCAAAACGCTCGCCTCGCGCGTCCGGTTCAACCGCGCGCTGATCAATCCGAAGTGGGAGCACTTCTATTCGCACAATGGGTTCACGCGGCTCCACATGCTCTTCGGCGAGAGCAACCAGAACGAGTTTGCGTATGCGCTCAAGATCGGTACGACGCTGATTGCGCTCCGACTAGCCGAGGAAGGCCGCATTCCTGAGTCGATGATCATCGCTCAGCCGCTAATTGCGCTCCGTCAGGTTTCGCGTGATCCTTCTTACCAATGGAAGGTCGAAATGCTGGACGGCTCGACTTCGAACGCGATAGACATCCAACGCCAATATCTGGAACTCGCGCAGGCGTATCGGGACGAGAGCGAGCAGATTAACTGGACGCTGGACAACTGGGCGTCGATCTTGGACGGATTGGAGAAGGACCCGATGCAGCTTGGAGATCGAATCGACTGGGTTGCGAAGCGGCAGATTGTCGATCAGTACCGAACGGAAGAGGGACTAGAATGGCAGGACGACGCGCTGCATTCCGTCGACCTTGAGTATCACAACATCGATCCCGCGGCGTCGCTCTTCCATGCCTATCAAGAGATGGGCAAGACGAAGCGGATGGTCGATGACTTGGATATCGTCACCGCGATGACCGATCCGCCGCAGAACACGCGGGCCAAGGGCCGCGCGCGGTTGGTGGAGCAGGTGCTGCAGAAGAAGTCGCGCTATTACGTGTTCGACTGGAACGGGGTTCAGACCGCTCGTGATCGGCACATCGATCTGAGCGATCCGTTCGACACGTATGACGGGGTCAATGCGATGGACGCCAAGTAATCACCGAAATTCGAGCATTTGGCCGGTCGGTTTCGCGATGCGCTCGCTAGAACGGACGGCCACGGAGCCGTCTAGGATGACGTGCTCAACCGCGCCGGTGAAGGTTTCCCCTTCGTAAGGCGACCATCCGCATTTGCTTTCAACGTAGGATCGTTCAAAAGTCCACTTTCGGTTGAGGTCCACGATGGTCAGATCCGCGTCCATGCCAACTGCAATCGATCCCTTGCCCTGGATGCTGTAGAGCTCCGCAGGGCGCTTTGAAGACATCCGCACTAGCTTTTCAAGCGCAAGCCGACCTTGGGCTACAAAAGTCAGAAGCACCGGCAGAAGCGTTTGGACTCCGGGCATTCCGCTCGGCGAGGCAGGGTAGGGCTTGGACTTTTCTTCGAGGGTGTGCGGTGCATGATCGCTACCGAACACATCGAAGAGACCTTCGTCCAGCGCGCGCCACAGCCCGGCGCGGTCTTCTTCACTTCGGATGGGTGGGTTCATTTGGGCCAGCGATCCGAGGCGGTCATAGCACTCGGGACCGGCGAAGAAAAGATGCTGCGGAGTGACCTCGGAAGTTGCGCGGACACCGGTTTTGCGGGCTTCATCGATGATCCACGGCTCTTCCTTGGTGCTGATGTGCAGCACGTGGACTGGTCGGCCGGTTTCTTTGCTAAGTCGGAGAATCTGCCGAGTCGCCATGATTGCACTTTCGCTATCGCGCAGGAAGGGATGCTCGCGGGCGGATGGTTCCTCGGAGATCAGGGACTTTCGTGCTCGGTTTCGAGGCTCGTCCTCGGCGTGAATGGGACACGGGCGCTTGCCGTTTTGCAAGACCTTTCGCAGGTCCTCCTCCGCGGACACCAGCAAGCTACCGGTTGAGCTACCCATGAAGATCTTGATTCCCGGACAGCCTGGTAACTGTTCAAGCTCACCGAGTTGCTCGGCGTTTTCGGTGGAGGCACCGATGAAGAATCCGTAGTTCGCCCATGCGCGTCCAGCCGCGCGGTTCAGTTTGTCTTGCAGCGTGATGGCGTCGGTTGTGTTAGGTGACGTATTTGGCATCTCGAGGATGCTCGTGACTCCGCCCATAAGTGCCGCTCGGGTGCCGGATTCAAGGTCCTCCTTGTGCTCCAGTCCGGGCTCTCGGAAGTGGACTTGAGTGTCGATGAGCCCCGGGATGATGGTGAGGCCGGAGCAGTCGATGGTTTCGGCAGCGCTGGCATCGGTCAGGGAACCGAGGGCCGCAATCTTGCCGTCGATGATTCCAATGTCTCCAACCGCGGTTCCGGTTGGGGTCACAACTTGGGCATTCGTGAGGAGGAGATCAAACGGCATGTCTCATTCTGGATTAGAATTTGGCCGGTGAAGATTTGCACGTACAACGCCGCATCGGTGCGAGCGAGATTGCCGCGACTTTTGGAATGGCTGGACGAGAACGAGCCGGACGTGGTGGCAATCCAGGAGACGAAAGTCGAGAACGACAAGTTTCCGGTTGAGGAATTCGAAGCGCGTGGTTACGAGCTTGCACTTAACGGGCAAAAGAGCTGGAACGGGGTTTGCTTCCTTTCGCGGCTACCCATTGAGAATGTGCAGATTGGCTTTGGCGACGAATTGATGCCGCAAGATGCTCGGGTGATTTCGGCGACGATCTCCGGGATCGAAATCATTAACACCTACGTTCCGAACGGGAACACGGTAGGCAGAGACAAGTGGGTTTACAAGATGGTTTGGCTGGAGCGATTTGCTCGCCTGCTGCGCGAGCGGTATTCGCCGCAGGCCCCGGTCATCTGGCTAGGGGACATCAACATCGCGCCGACGGGAATCGACGTTTACGAAAGCGACCGGAAGCTGGGCATGGTTGGGCACCACCCGGATGAATTCTCGCGGCTCGACCGAATCGTGGACTTCGGACTCACGGACACCTACCGGCACCTGTATCCCACTGAGATTGAGTACACGTTTTGGGATTTCACGGTGCCTCGCGCGGTGGACCGGAAGCTTGGATGGCGAATTGATCACATCTACGTGACCGAGCCTCTGGTTGGCTTGGTGAAGGACGTCGAAATCGACGTCGCCGCGAGAAAGCTCGAGAAGCCCAGCGACCACACGTTCGTTACTGCACGCCTCGACCTTTGAGGAATTCAGGCGGAATGATACAGCCGATCGCTTTGGTTTTCTGAACGGTCACCGGCTTGCCCGCCAAGAACTGATCCAGCGCGATACGCAGGTCTCGTCGCTGGGGCTTTCGCTGAACGCCTAGTTTCGGGAAGCGATCGTCGATCCGACCTTGGTAGATTATGACGCTATCGTTCCTGATGAGGATCGCCATCGGGCTGATCGGATTGCCGCTATCGAAGATGATCGGGCTTTGGCTCGTGAGGATGATAGGGGAGCCGATGCCGTATTCCTTGGCGTAGACTTTTGCCTTTGCGGGCGTGTAGTCCGGGTCCGCGATCACCGTGTAAGTACGGATATTTTTCTTAGCGTAGTCTTTTCGAATCCGCTCCATTTCTGAGGCGTATTGCCGTGCAATCGGGCAGTCTGGAAGAACAAGAAACAGCACCGCCGCCCGTGATGTGGACGACCCCGTGATTGCCTGCACTTTTCCAGTTGAGTCCTTTAAGGTGAACTGCATCACGGGCGGGGCAGGAGTTTGGGCTACTTGTTGGCTGGCAATGAGAAGAAGACCGAGCATGACTTTCAACCTGTGGAGGCGATGGATTCGCCAACTTTCTTAAGGTTAGTCGATGGAGAGGCGCCAGAAATCTGCTCGGATGGGTCCTTAGGCAAAAAATCCTGATACGATAGCGCGGATGATGTCGCGCCTGAAGCAGATTCCGCTCCACACGAAAATTCTCATCGGCCTCGTTCTTGGGGCGATCACGGGAGGAATCGTGCAGGCCCTGTTTGGGGCAACGAACGAAAACCTGAAGTGGTTTGTGGAAGTCATCGCCACGCCAGCTGGCAACATATTCCTCTACATGCTGTTCATGGTGGTGGTGCCATTGCTGTTCTCGGCGCTCCTGCTGGGTGTCGGCGAGCTCGGCGACGCGGCACGCGTGGGGAAGGTTGGCATCTATTCGCTCATCATGACGGTAGTCCTTAGCGGAACTGCGGTTGGTCTCGGCGTCGCGGCGGTCAACTTGGTTCAGCCCGGAAAAGTGATCTCGCTGGAACAGCGTGGTGCGCTGGAGAAGCAATACGGAAACACCGAGCAAGCGGCCAAATTCTTGGAATCGGCGAAGAAAGGACCCGATGATCCGCCCTTGCTTGGCGTGATCCCGAAGAACCCTTTCAAGGAAATCAACCGCGCACTCGAAGGCGGATTGCTGCCGTTCATGTTCTTTGCCATCGTGTTCGGCATCGCGCTCTCGGCGATCGAGAAAGAAAAATCCGAACCGGTCAAGGTGTTCTTCGAAGGGATTTTTGCGGCGAGTCAGAAGGTGATCGACTACGCCATGGCCTACGGCCCGATCGCGGTGTTCTTCCTCGTGTTTCGGGCGACCTCGACTTTGGGATTGGAGGTGTTTGCCGCCGTCGGGGCTTACGTGTTGGTGGTCTTGGTGTGTCTAGTTATCCACCAATACTTGACCTACAGTATCGTGCTGAAGCTGATCGCCAAGCGGAATCCAATTGAGTTCTTCCGCCAGATGCGGACAACGATGATCACGGCATTTGCGACCAGCTCAAGCAACGCGACTTTGCCGACCGCTCTAAAGGCGGCAACCGATGAGGTTCATTTGCCGAAGGACGTTTCTTCGTTCGTTCTCACCGTCGGCGCAACGGCAAACCAGAACGGCACGGCCCTTTTCGAAGGCATCACGATCTTGTTCTTCGCCCAAATGTTCGGCCTTGACCTGACGATCACGCAGCAGCTGATGGTGATGGGGCTGTCGATTGTCGGCGGAATTGGCACCGCTGGAATCCCGGGCGGCGCTTGGCCGATGATTACGACGATCATGGCGGGCTTGACCTCGGCAAACGGTCAGGTGATTCCGGTGGCCGCAGTTGGAATCGTGCTTGGAGTTGACCGGATTTTGGATATGTCGAGAACCGTGCTGAACGTCACGGGGGACATGACCATCGCCGCTTGCGTTGCACGAATGGTGAACCCGACGGCGAAGATGGCCAACGATGGGTCTGGAGAGTCCGTTGTCCAGTAGGGCGCGTCACGAAGGCATGTCTGCCAGTTCGCTCGGCACGGCGGTAAACCGTTCTCGCTGTAGCCAGACCGACCTGATCGCATGGTCTCGAACCCTCGTTCGATCCATGCAAGATTGTGCGGATCCGGTTGGTCAGATAAAGCTCATCTTTGATTCCGCTACAGCTCAGATTGATGCCTTGGCTGGCTTTCTCTCAAAGTCGTCCATCTCGAATTCTGGCCAGCTGAACATCGAACGAATCATTGATGTCGGCGAGTGGAGCACGGCCGCGCGGAGCCAACGTGACCGGTATGCAAAGGACTGTGATGCCTTTCCGGACCCATTCGTGGAGGCGTTTATGAAGGATCCAAAGTTTGGTGGTCCTTTCGCGGCGCGTCGAGAAGACCTCATTTCAGATGAGGCTTGGTACGAGTCACCGCACTATAAGGAGTTTCGTATTCCAGCCGGGCAGGATGCCTGTATGTACATTTCGACATCGTTCCGCGATTTAGCTAGCGGAACGAAGGTTATTTGGACGGTTTGCTTCGTACGCGCCATCGGCAAGCCGCAATTCACGGAGGAGGAACGGGATTTGGCCTTTTCTTTCCTACATTCTGTTGAGCCCATTCTCGCGGATATTTGGAGAGAGGCATCAAGCGAGACGGAAAGTCAGATTCAGGCTCTTCCGCATCGCTTGCGCCGGGTTTTGGGAGGCGTGCAGGCCGGTTTGTCTGAAAAGGAGATAGCAAAACAGCTTTCACTTAGTCCGCATACCGTGCACGGTTATGTGAAAGATTTGTACGGAAAATTCGGCGTGCGTTCACGTGCCGAACTTCTCATCGCCACCCTGTCGCAGCGCAATTCAATGTCATAGAACCCAAGGAACCCCCTGATAAGGGGAATTAGCGTTGCGCTTGCAGATCAGACAATCTTGCTCTGATCGAAATGTCTAAGAAAAGTTTCGCGCGTTTGTTTTCTCGCACTTGTTGTTATGGCCTTCTGTTAACTCTCGCCGGCTGCGGCGGCGATGGCTGCGGTAGCTCTTCCTCGAGCTCTGGCGCAGGGGGACCGATAGGGAGCATCAGCAACTTCACCTTCAAGGACTCCGCTGGTGGTGCGCTAAGCGGTCCGATTGCGGCAGGCAAGGGGCTGATGGCAGATGCAGCTGGCTTGGCGGCAAAGGCGAAATATGAAGTCGTCGTAACCGGAGCAAAGAACTTGATCACGGCACCAAACGGTGAAAAAGTCGTCTCCTACAACACGGTATCGACAGATAAGGCGGGTGCTATCCGGTCAACGCTCGTCACCCCATTGCTTGAGGCGGGAACCTACACAATGCGAGTCTCGCGTCTTGAAGGCACGGTGGTAACACCGGTTGGTAGTCAGACATTCTCAGTTGCTGAAGGAGTAGGCAAAGGATATCGACTGGGCAAAGGAACAGAATCTTTTGAAGCGAAGAGGCTCTTTGCCGCCGGTGACTCGGTAACGGCCAGATTCCAGGGATTTTCGCCTGGTGATAGCTTTGATGCATACATAGTTAGGCAAGATATAGGAATTCGGTCCGGAGAAAGGCTCAAAGATGTTTCTGGTTTTAGCGAAAATCCTGACGTTCCACCAGGCCGGCTCCGGCTTGTTGGTAACCCGGAGCGAGTAACGATTGCTGCCGATGGCAGCGCAAGAGCTGAACTTTGGCCAACGATTAATGCAGAGGCAAACTCCTACCGATTCGAAGTCATTCTTGACATTAACAAGAACGGAACCTTCGAGGCTGGCACGGATCTTCGGCAAGACCAATTGCTTGGGTCTTTCAGCATCGGGGGCTCACGTCGGCTGGCTCCGGGAGGTGAAATTGACATCGCGCACAATATTGATTTTGAGCCGCAAACTCTGTTTGCGGTTAACGATCTGGTTATCGGTGTAGCACCGCCTACGGTTTCGGCTATTCCTGGAGTCGGTCGCATTTACGTTTACAAGGATCGGGTCTTTAATGCGGGAGATGCATTGGGAACCGGTCAAGCTTTGGATTCAATCGTTTTCACGTCAGCCGCACCAGATCAACTCTTCTCTCCATTTATCTTGGCATTTCCGGATTTGGTGCCCGGTAAGTACGACATTGTTGTGGATGTCAATTCCAATGGCGTTTTCGAGCCGAGCATTGACTACATCGATGGCCAAAACGGTGAATGCTACGAGGTGATTGGCACTACGCCGGCCACGCAAAAATGGACCGTGATGGTGTACATGAATGGTGACAATAGCCTAAGCAATTACATTGACTTAGATTTAAATGAGATGGAACGGGTTGATTACCTCACAGGTACGAACTCCGACGTGTCCGTAATAACGCAAGCTGACCGAACAACATTCGGGGATACCGGGCGTTATCTAATGGCTTATGACCCGCAAAATAAAGGAGAGGTTATCACTCGTCCGGTTCAGCAACTTGGCGAGCGAGACATGGGCCAGGCAAGTGAACTGGAGCAGTTTATCAACTGGGCCAAAACATACCGCCCGGCAGAAAAGTACGCCCTGATTCTGTGGGATCACGGCGACGGATTCCGTAACACGAAACCACCCACGAGAAGTGCCAAGTTTGGTCGTGCGATTTCCAGACCGGAACGGAACGGGATATCTTACGACGATCGGTCAGGCAACTTCATGACCATCCAGGATGTGCACGATGTAATCAAGCGGACCGGGCCCGTTGACTTGCTCGTAAATGATGCGTGCTTGATGGGATCGTGGGAAGTAGTCAGTGAGTTCCAAGACGTTGCAAAGGCGTACGTAGGTTCACAAGTACTCATGCCCGGTCGTGGAATTCGCTACGACCTAACTCTCAAGGGCCTTGTTTTGAAACCAGATATGTCTGCCAACGAGCTAGCCGTTCGAGTGGTTGACGATTTCGCGTCGGACAGCACCGCGCTCGGACTCCAAAACGAGCATTTGGCAGCCTTTGATCTTACGAAAATGCCCGATCTAGACACGGCGATCGATAAATGGTCAGATCGAATTGTTGGAGACGAAGATGGCAATGGGCTCAACGGATTGTACAACGCGAATGTATGGCGTTCGATGTTGGATATCAAGGCCTTCTGTCCCTCCGTCTTGAGACATGAAACACGCACCGGACCGAACCGTTGGCCGGACAGCCGGGACCTTAAGCAAGTTGCCGACTTCCTCATCGCGAGCGTGAATATTCCGTATCGAAACACTGGAATTGAGATTCGAGACGCCCTTAAAGCGGTCGTGCTGAAGAACTACGCAGGTAGCGCAATACCCGGACGAAACGGAATGTCGCTTTGGTATCCTGACCGGGCCGAGTTTGACCACTTCATCTTTGACTTTGAAGAGTTGGAAATCTCGCGGCGCACGAAGTACGGGGAAATGTTGGTGGAGATTTACCGGCACCTGTATGCAGTGAAAGTTTCCAGTGCAGCTGAATTCTGCATGTTCGAAGAAGGTTATTATAACGGAGGCGGTGATCCTGGTTGGTCGTTTGACCGCGGCTATCACGTCATAGAAGATATCGACTCAGTAAGCGGACAACGGTTCTTCTTGATGACGGAAAAGGCGGAAGACAAGAAGCATTACCTAACGGTGTTCACCTACATTGCCACTGACCCAGGATCCGTGGGACCGTCTCAAATTGAGATATTTGACTACGCTGGAACGTCCGTGAAAAAGGTGACGGTGCCTGGCTGGGAATATAGGGACAACGCGGGTGCTGCGCGATGTCGGATCAGCATTAATCCGGTCAAAGAAATCATTTCAGACGAGAACGAATTCTGGTCCTACGGTCTGTAAAGAAAAGCCCCGGTCTGCGGTGTGCAGACCGGGGCTTCGTCCGATACTTACTTCTTAGCCGAAAGGGCCTTGAGGATCGTTGGTGGGACGAGGACGGTGTCGATGACGTGGATGACGCCGTTGGTTGCCATGATGTCGGCAGCGCTAACCTTCGACTTGTTGAAGGTGACGGTCTTGCCCTTGATCATGACGGTCACTTCTTCGCCCTGGACAGTCTTCGCCTTGAGGCCGTTCTTGAGGTCGGTCGAGAGGACCTTTCCAGCAATAACGTGATAAGTGAGGATGCTGGTCAGAAGCTTCTTGTCGCCGACGATCTTAGCGACGAGAGCCTTTGGCAGCTTAGCGAAAGCGGCATCGGATGGTGCGAGAACCGTGAATGGTCCGGTGCCCTTAAGGGTGTCGACGAGGCCAGCCTTCTGGACGAGGCTCACGAGAGTCTTGAAACTACCTGCGGCAACGGCGGTGTCGACGATATCCTTTTCGGCCTTTGCAAAGGCGAAGGACCCAAGGGCGAGAGGAGCAACGAGGGTCAAAGCGATTTTGTTGAGTTTCATTTTCATTCCGGAGTCACTGACTCCACCACACCCTACGCATTCCGTGATGAAAAGTGCGTCAACACATCATAAATGAATGATGAGAAATGAAATTTCTGTCCGTGGCGGCAGTCAATCCGGGAAAGTTGAACGTGAGCTTGAAAATTTAACGGAGCGTGAAGGTAATATTTGAAGGTCTCGGTTTCTGCCTTTTTGGCAGGGCCATGATCGTTTGCCCGGAGGGAACTAGCGATAGGTCTTGGAAGTGAATTGCCACCGACCCCCTGAACCCCGCCGTGCGAATGCGCGACGGGGTTTTTGGTTGCCCGCTTGGCCGCCTGCCCGTTTCGAAAAGCGAGAAAAATAAAGCAGAGAAAAGTATGCCAACCGTTAATCAATTGGTTCGAAAGGGACGTTCGGTCCCGAAAGTGAAGTCAAAGTCACCGGCTTTGAAGAGTAACCCCTTCAAGCGCGGTGTTTGCACCGTCGTGCGAACGATGACCCCGAAGAAGCCAAACTCGGCTCTTCGAAAGACCGCACGTGTGCGATTGACGAATGGCATCGAAGTAACCGCCTACATTCCGGGCGAAGGCCACAACCTTCAGGAGCACTCAGTTGTGCTTGTTCGAGGAGGCCGAGTTAAGGACCTTCCCGGCGTCCGCTACCACATCGTTCGAGGAACCCAGCAGACCGCCGGTACCTCCAAGCGAATGCAGGGACGAAGCAAGTACGGAACCAAGCGACCGAAGGCTGGCGCACCGGCAGCAGCAGGGAAGAAGAAGTAATGCCACGTAAAGGACCAGCAACAAAGCGACCCGCGATTCCAGATCCGATCTACGGATCGGAAATGGTAACGCGATTCATCAACCGAATGATGATGGACGGCAAGAAGACCGTCGCGGAAAAGATCTTCTACGCCGCCATGGCGAACTGCGAAGCTAAGGCCGGCGTGCCAGCTCTCGAAGTGTTCGACAAGGCCATCCACAACTCGATGCCGACGGTTGAAGTTCGACCACGACGAGTTGGTGGACAGACCTACCAGGTTCCAATGGAAGTCCGACCAGACCGACGACGAACCCTGGCCCTCCGCTGGATGGTTGCCGCTGCGCGAAAGCGATCGGGCAAGACCATGGTGGACAAGCTCTCCTCCGAGTTCCTCGATGCCTACAACGGTACGGGTAGCACGATCAAGAAGCGAGAAGACACCCACCGAATGGCCGACGCTAACAAGGCGTTTGCTCACTACCGGTTCTGATCTTTTTGATCTAACCAGCAGAAAGCCCCGAACGATTAACGTTCGGGGCTTTTTTGTGTCTGGGCTTCTTGCCCTCGCGGAAGTACTGAGACCAGTTGCACACTAAAACAAAAGTGCCCCGAATGCGATCGCCTCGGGACACTTGGTGATGTAGCCCGTCAGCAGGCTACAGACGGCTTATGGGTTAACTGTAATGACCACGCTGCGGGAGTTGCCGCCATTTGACAGGGTTACCGTCACATTCGTTGGAACGAGGACGGAGCCAGGGAAGGCCTTGACGCTCTTGCGATCCGCGGTGGACGGCACAAGGAAGGTGCTGCTGGCGAACGAGATGGCGCTCGGATTGTCCGAGGTGACGGTGATGGTCTTGCCCACTCCGCCAACGACTGCGTTCATGAGCGCTTCGATGAAGATGCTCGAACCCTGGTTGAGCACGGTGCTGCTCGCTCGAGCTTCGATGATGTCGGTGCTGAAGGCGACGCGGCCGAGGAAGAAGTCAGACGAACCTCCGCGAACACCATAAGTATTCGTCGTGATCGGGCTGAAGCTGGAGGTCGTTCCGATTGTGTTGCCAAGTACAAGCGCGTCGTCATAGGCTCCAACCTGAACGACCTTCACTCCGTCGCCGGCTTCGGAGCCTGGTCGGGAAAGGAGGTAAGTGCTCGAAACGAGGCTGGTCATGCTGCTATTGAGTCGAGCCAGATATGCGGATCGGGTCCCAGGAGCGGCATATGAGCCTGTGGTCACCGGCAGTCCGCTAGCTGCGGAGCCCGTGAGAATCACGTGTCCGTTTGGTGAGATGGCAACGCCGTTAACGTCATCGGCGCCAGCCGTACCGAAGAAGGAAGTGGCGATACCGGCGTTTAGGGTTGAGTTGGCTCGGAAGACGAATCCAGAAGTTCCGCCCGGGTTCGCGGTTTGGTAGGCACCCGACGTTCCTGCCAACGTTCCCCCGCCAGAAGTACCGATGACGGCAAGAATTCCGTTTGGCGAAATCGCGATTCCTCGTGGCTGCTCGCTTCCCGAACCACCGATGAACGTGGCGTGAGTCACGATGCCGTTGCGGCTTGTGCTTCCTGTCCGGGTGTCAATCGTGATTCGGTAAATCAAGAGGTCGTTCGAGTAGTCGAAGATATCCTGCTTTCCTAAGGCAGCATTCCCGCCGCGCTGCTGGTTGGTGTAGTAACCGGTTGGGGTAACGACGACCGAAGGCGATGTGCTGATGGTTTGCGCACCGGGATAGCTGTCGGGAGCGCTAGCACTAACAGCAACGAACACGCCGTCACCCTCAACGGTGGGGGTCATGAAGCCGGTTTCGGCTTCGTAACCGGTGCCGCCATAGTAGCCGCCGGTGATCATTGTTTCTAGAGCGGCGTCCAGCGCGAGAAGATAGAGGTCTCCGCTACCTTTGTGCGTACTGTTCGCATTGTTTTGCGTCTTCGTCGCCGCACCCGCCGAAGCGCACTGCATCGCGATGGCGATGCGGCCATTGTTCGTGGCTACCATATCCAGCATCCGATCGAAGTCAGGGCCGCCTGCGTAGGTGCTGCTTCGAAGGGTGGTGAGAGCAGAATTGAAACGGCCAATCCAAACATCGGTGTTTTGTCGAGTGGCCTTATGCGGCGCGCCGGGAGTGCCAGCATCGTTGACGATAGGACCGTTGTTTGATACTGCAGTCGCAAGGTAAACGCTGCCGCCGGAGTAGACCACGCGGACTGAATCTTCGTTACCGTAGGTGGTTAATCGCGCGACGCGGCGTACGGCGTTTGTTCCGAGGCTGGTTTCAATTGCGGCAACAAGGGCCTCGGTTCCGGACTGCTCGGTGCTGATGTAACCACCGGTCGTGAGCGGGAATGAAACGAGGGAAGAGTTCGTTGTTCCACCAACAAACACGACGTTGTCGTCGGCTTTAGCAATGGACGAACCAAGGTCTGCGCCGGAACCGCCGCCAATGAAGGCTGCCTTAACGACCTGAGGGTCAATCACGAGCGGTTTAGATTTGTCGTACTGCCCGACCGTAAAGCCGAACTTGGTGCCCGCTTGTGGCGCGAAGTTGATCGCAACCGGAGTCTGCTTGCCGTTAATGGTCTGGTAGGCAAAGAGCCCTCGCTGGCGCACTGTGCCGAGGGAAGTGCCAATCAAGAGCTCGCCTTTCGCGTCCACTCCAATGCTTGTTGCTCCCTTAACGTTGAACACAGCCTTCGTGACGTCCGTGTTTGGACTCACGATGAGGTCGTAGCGTAGAACTCCCGCGGCATCACGGTAGTGGCGTAATGAGAAGCCGTTTCGAACGTTGGCGACGGTGGCACTCTCAAACGAGCGAACGTCGGTCGCTCGTGTTCCGTCGGGTCCAAAGTATGAAGTTAGGTGCGTAGCGGCGCTGCTGCCAATACCTTTCGCCGTTCCGGTCGCGCCCTCAAGTTCAAACTTGAGAACATGCCCAACTCGCTTTTGGCCGTTGGTCTGGTGAACATCTAAAACAATTCCTCGATCAGTAGCCCAGTACGCCGTGCCCGGTTCTTCGATAGCGAACTTGACATTCTGCGGCCACTGTCCCTTATTCTCGATAAATAGACTAGGAATCGATGCGCTCGGATCTTGAGAAACGTTTGCAATGGATAAGAGAAAAGGTACTAGAAGCATCCTCTATATATATGGGGTTTCAGATTGCATTAATCTTCTTCTATTAGGGCCACTTGCACTACACGAAAACGTGACCTGAATACATTAAATCTAAAGCACCCTCGTTCGGCGCAGCCTCATCGATGAGAGACCGGTGGACGTCGATGGGCAGGATTGCCTATCCTCACTCGCGCACTCGAGTGCTACGGATTCTGCGGTGATGGGCGGGAAGAAAGCCTGGATGGCGAGAAAATAGGGAGGAGATGCAGGGCAGGTCCCAAGCGCGGGGCTCGATTTCTTGCGTTTCCGCCCTCTCAACGTTCATACTCTTAGGTTGGACCCGAGTGCAATGTCGACTGACAGAGCGGATCGGTGTTCAAAAATCAACGAGAAGATATTCCCATGCCCCGTAGTCACGCTCTAAACTTCGTTCGGAACATCGGTATTGCTGCGCACATTGACGCCGGCAAGACAACCACCACCGAGCGCATCCTCTATTACACCGGTAAGAGTCACAAGATCGGAGAGGTTCACGACGGAGCAGCGACGATGGACTGGATGGAACAGGAGCAGGAGCGAGGAATCACGATCACCTCGGCCGCTACCTCGTGCTTCTGGCGCGTCAGCCGATTTGACGATACCGACGGTAAGAACACGTCGGACCAGTACAAGATCAACATCATCGACACCCCTGGCCACGTTGACTTCACGGTTGAAGTTGAGCGTTCGCTTCGCGTGCTCGACGGTGCCGTCTGCGTTCTCTGTGCCGTTGGTGGCGTTCAGCCCCAGACCGAAACGGTTTGGCGCCAGATGAACAAGTACATGGTTCCTCGAATCATTTACGTCAACAAGATGGACCGAATCGGAGCCGACTTCTACTCGGTTCTTGAGCGAGCAAAGGATCGACTCGGCGCCAACGCGGCCCCGATCCAGATTCCAATTGGTCAGGAAAGCGAGTACCTCGGTTACGTTGACCTCATCACCATGACCGCCGCCGTGTACGACACGGACGACGATAAGGGCAAGAGCTTCCGCCGAGCCGAAATTCCGGAGAACATGCGAGAAATCGCCGCTTCCTACCGAGAAAAGATGCTCGAAGCGATTGCGGACTATGACGAGGAAATCATGGTTCGATTCCTTGACGGTGAAGAGATCAGCGAGCAGGACATCCGAGACGCGCTTCGAAAGGGATGCTTGGCAAACAAGATCGTTCCGATGATCAGCGGCTCTTCGTTCAAGAACAAGGGCGTCCAGGCGATGATCGACTCGGTCATCGACTACCTGCCATCGCCACTTGACGTCGGCGAAGTTAAGGGAGTTGATCCTGACACGGAAGAGGAACTGACTCGAGCACCAGACGATAAGGCTCCGTTCAGCGCACTTGCGTTCAAGATTCAGAGCGACAAGTTCGTTGGCCGATTGACCTACCTGCGCGTTTACAGCGGAACCCTGAAGAAGGGATCTTCGGTCAGCGTCACGTTCCGAGACCCAGTTTCGAACGACTTCCGAACTCGAACCGAGCGAATCGGCCGAATCTTGGAAATGCACTCGAACCAGCGACAGGACATCGACGAAGTATTCGCCGGTGACATCGTGGGCGTTATCGGTCTTGCTGACGTTAACACCGGTCACACGGTTTGCGACGAAGATCACCAGATCGCGCTGGAAAGCATCAAGTTCCCAGAGCCAGTTATCCAGATCGCGATCGAGCCGAAGTCTCGATCCGACCAGGAAAAGCTTGGTACGGCGCTTGTGCGACTTGCGCAGGAAGACCCGACCTTCCGAGTGTTCACTGACCCCGAAAGCGGCCAGACGATCATCTCCGGAATGGGTGAGCTTCACCTTGAAATCATCGTTGACCGACTGAACCGAGAGTTCGGCGTTCAGGCGAACCAAGGAAAGCCACAGGTTGCGTACCGAGAAACGGTACGCGCCAAGGCGAAGGCAGAAGGCCGATTCGTCCGACAGACGGGTGGTTCCGGTCAGTACGGTGTTTGCACCATCGAAATGGAGCCACTGGAAGTCGGTAAAGGATTCGTCTTCGAGAACAAGGTCGTGGGTGGTTCGATTCCAAAGGAATACATCCCGGCTTGCGAAAAGGGCATTCGAGAGGGTCTGATCGCGGGCGTTCTCGCCGGATACCCGGTTGTGGACGTTAAGGTCTCGCTGACCGACGGTTCTTACCACGACGTTGACTCGAACGAAAACGCCTTTAAGCAGGCAGGTCTCTTGGCGTTCAAGGAAGCCATGAAGAAGGCAAACCCGGTTCTTAAGGAACCGATCATGCACGTCGAAGTCACGACGCCAAACGACTACGTTGGAGACGTTGTTGGAGACATCAGCAGCCGACGCGGTCAGTTGCAGGGTCAAGACTCGGCTCCGGGCGGAGTCGTGGTCATCAACGCCCACGTTCCACTTTCGGAAATGTTCGGCTACGTTACGACGCTTCGGTCCCTCACCCAGGGTCGAGCCGCTCCAAACGTGACCCCAAGCCACTACGAAGAAGTGCCAAACAACATCGCCGCGGAAATCACGGCGAAGAGCTCGCGCTAAGCCGAGTCGTTGCGAAAAGCTCCTGCCAGAAATGGCAGGAGCTTTTTTTGTGCCTGATGAGTGGTGATGGTCTGAGGTTTTTGGGACCTTATGCGGGAAACTTGCTCTATGGAGGCATCCTCTAACAAGCATGCCGATGATCATAAATCGTCCACCAAATGGCTCCCCTAAACCACCGCATCAGGTTCCGACCCAGCCTGCGGTGGCAATGGGTGACACGGTGTTTGCTACAGTGTTTGGTCTCCTGGCCGGTCTTTTGGCTTTAGGTTCTTTTGGGGCTGCAATTTGGATTTTGAGTCCAGCCGTAACGCAGAACGCGGGCATGGGGGCGCTCATGATTCCGATCATTTCTGGCCTCCTAATGATCGTCTTCATCGTCGGGCTTTTCTGCGGAATCAAGCTAACGCCGCTAATGCTGCGCGGAGAAAATTCTGGTTTCACCTTGGCTAGCGTGGCGTGTTTCGGACTTGTGGCATCACCATTAGGAGCTTATGCTTTAACCAGTTACATTGCTATGGCATTGGCGATCGGCGTACTTGTCCTTGGCTTTTTGGGCCTATACCGTGGGATTCACGGACGATGGTGATCGGAACACTCTTTTTCGCTGGGTTTCCAAGGTGAATTGAATGGCGCTGAAAATTTCAAAACACGATCCTTCTCAACCGCCGCCAGTCATCGAGCCGAAGTCGTCCAATGTGGTTTTTGCGGTCCTCTACGGTGTGATGTGCCTGGTTACGACCGTTGCAGTTCTGGCGACGTTGTTCAACCAGACACGAGAGGTGCAGACGGGAGGTCTCGGCTCGGTCATCTGGATGGGTACGGTTCTGTTCGGCGTAGCAATGACAAAGTTGTTGATCGGCGTGTTGTCGCTTCCGCTGTACCAGGGCAAACGATGGGCATACGAATGGGCGTTTCTGTCCCTACTAGCCTCGCCGCTGTTTCTGTACCTTGGTGGCGCCGCCACGACGCTGCCTGCGGCGCTTTTTTTCTTTGTTGGCACGCTGAACCTGGCATTGGCAGGCGCTTCGCTTGTTGTCAGTCCGCCGAAACTCACTTAGTCGAGATTCAAACCTAATCACTTGGTATGGCACTGAAAGTTTCAAAGCACGATCCGTCGCAACCGCCGCCGATCATCCAACCAAGATCATCGATGGTCGGTTTCGCGGCCCTCTTTGTCCTGGTGAGCCTTGCAACGGTGTTGCTCAGCATCTTTGCACAAGGACATCCGATTCGAGGCTCCCTCAGCCTAATCGATCCAAGTGACGGAGAGATTGCTCTCAAGCAACTGGTCGCCTTCTTTGGGGTGCCATTCATTGTCATTCTCGCGATCGCCCTGGCAGTGCCTCTTGTCAAATCGAAGCCATACGCGTACGGTGTTGCTGGGGCTTGTCTTCTTGCTTCGCCGCTCTACGTTTATTGCAGTGCCTCAAACACAACGGTGCCGACCTGGACATTCTTCTGCGTTGGAACGATGAACATCGCGCTCGGGTTGGTGGCGTTCATTCTGAGGCCGCGCGCGACTTAGATTGGAACCAGAGCCGTCCGGTGAACGATTGAAAGCTACCAATCGCCGATTCCTTTGAAAGATGAGGACAGAATCGGTTGCAGTCAGAAGATTCGAAGGGTAAACTGCACGATTGTCTAGACCCCTCCTGTGGGAAGGTAGAGACCGAAGTTGGGCGACGGGTCGCCCCCCTCCATCCCACATTGGGACAACAAAGAATTAAGAC
>CAMAPH010000007.1:0-81149 GCA_945859975.1 Chthonomonas calidirosea | reverse complement strand
AAGGATGAAAAGCTGCCCGCCGGATTCCGGATCAGCGAGACCAGACCTCTCCGCGTGAACGATGCCGGAACCAAAGTCGCCTTCGGAATTCAATCTTGGGCGGACAAACCCAAACCGGCCAAGCCTGGCGAGGTCAGCGATGTCGAGGTCTGGAATACAAAAGACATCGACATCGTGCCGCAGCAGAAGGTCCGGTACCGAGCCCTCC
The DNA here is from genome assembly GCA_945859975.1 of Chthonomonas calidirosea. Classification (GTDB taxonomy): domain Bacteria; phylum Armatimonadota; class Fimbriimonadia; order Fimbriimonadales; family Fimbriimonadaceae; genus Fimbriimonas. Next base: position 80,941 of record CAMAPH010000007.1, on the reverse strand, counting down.
AGGGCCGAACGGATCTCATGGTCTGGGACCGAAGCGCAAATTCGGCAACCCGACTGAGCAACGGAAAAGATCAAGTTGCAATTCTGATGGATGACTTCCAGAAGGCAGTGCTCCTCGATTCCGGCCCCTACGAGTCGCCGGTCACGAATGGCAGAACTGCGCAAGACGTGTACATCGTAGATGTCGCCACGAGGGAATCGAAGAAAGTCGTCACGAAGGCCAACTTCGGCGCGCTCCCATCGCCCGAAGGCAAGTACTTCGCGCATTTTGCAAACAAGCAGTGGTTTCTAACTGATGTCCGCACCGGCGTCACCGAATCCGTGACGGGGAAATCCGGCATCCAGTTTGAAGATCCAGAAATCGATCTTGTCCTTCCAGAACGGGGCCCAGCGGAGAATCCGTACTGGTTCGCCGGAGACGAAGCCGTCATCTTTTCAACCTATTTCGACGCTTTCCTGTATCGTCCAAGCGCGAAGACCCTAACCCGGTTGACCGAGGGCGCAAAAGAAAAGGTCCGCTACTCCCCAATCGATGTCTTGGATGATCCCGAAGGACCCAAGCTCTCCGACCCGATCTTCTTCTCCGTGTTCGACGACACCACCAAAGCATCTGGCTTTGCTCGCGGCACGGCTACCGGGGAGCTGAAGCCGCTCCTGTTCCAAGATAAGGCAACTCAGGCGCTCACTCAAGCACCGGGCACGGATCGCATGATGTTCGTCATGGGCGGGTTTGACGACTCTCCCGCCATCTACATCACCAACACTTCATTCTCGGCTGCAAAGCCGGTTGGCCGATCAAACCCATGGCTCAAGGATTACGCCTGGGGCAAGTCCGAACTCGTTTCCTACAAGAGCCGATGGGGCAAAGCCCTCAACGGTGTGCTGATCTATCCTGCCAACTACGATCCAAGCCGTCGCTACCCGATGGTGACCTACATCTACGAGCGACTCAGCGACAGCTTGCACAGCTTCGTTCGGCCTCTCGAGGCCAGCGCTTACAACGAGCAATGGCTCAGCCAGAACGGCTACTTCGTCTTCAAGCCCGACATCGCGTATCGAGAAGGAACGCCTGGGCAAGACGCGGTGGATTGCCTCCAACCTGCGCTCGCGGCGGTTTACGCCAAGAAACTTGGAATCGATCCGGATCGAGTTGGGCTCATCGGCCACTCGTGGGGTGCCTACCAAACCGCCTTCGCGACGACCGTAACGAAAAGTTTCGCGGTCGGCGTTGCTGGTGCACCCCTCACCGAACTAGTGAGTATGTACAGCGTCGTGTATTGGAATTCAGGCACGCCAAACGGAGAAATTTTTGAGACAAGCCAGGGAAGAATGGGTCGCCCATTCTGGGAGATTCCTGAAAAGTACATTGCCAATAGCCCGGTTTGGCAGGCTCAAAAGCGCTCGGTGCCGCTTCTCATGGCGCATGGCGATGCCGACGGCGCAGTGGACTTTCGCCAGGGTGTGCAGTTCTACAACACTCTGCGACGGCTTGGAAAGCCCGCGGTCCTGCTGGTGTATCCCGGAGAAAATCACAATCTAGCTAAGCCCAGCAATCGTCTGGACTACGCAAAAAGGCTCCGCCACTACTTAGATGTCTATCTAAAAGGAGCGAAGCCTGAGAGTTGGATTACCGACGGCGTGCCGTACACGCCGCCGGTTGGTCCCGGCGGACCGGGAACGGGACCTGGATCGGGAGGTTAACCCTGTCCTTTGGGAGCGCCGCCACGGCCCATTCCCATTTGCTTGTTCATCATTTCCTCAACCTTCTTCAGCTGGTCTGGCTTGAGGAACTTCTTGTACTCGGCAAGGAGCTCGGGGCGGAGCGCCATCAGCTTTGGCATTTTCGCCTGCTGGTCTCCAGGGCCCTGCATAATCTTCATGGCCTTAGCCTGAACCTTATCGTCGGCTGCTCGCATCTTTTTGAGCTGATCAGGAGTGAGTTTAAGTTCCTTCCCAACCTGCTTGTATCGCTCTTCGCGCATTTTGGAGAGCTGCGCCTTCTGCTCAGGCGTCATAGTCCCCATACCGCCCTGTGCGAAGGCAGATCCGAGAATTGCGAATAGTGCGAGTGCGATGAGTACAAATCGATTGTTCATGAATAGATTCCTTACCGGGGACAGGATACAGCTACGGTACGCCAAAAAGTGGCCCTTGGTCCCACTGTATGCAGGAATTCTGCAAACTTTTAGTTTGCAAATCCCGCCTGTAACCGACGTTTCAAAGCAAGAACCGGTTCCGCCCCCGGTTGTAACCCGCGCTTGGAAACCAAAGGAGAAGTTCAACTACGCAATCACGATCCAAACGTCGGTCGGCTTTGACAGGGTGACCGTTAGTTACAGGATGCGCATGGAAGTGTTGCCACCGGCGGAGGAAAAACCGCGCCAGGTTCGCGTCTTCTTCTCGAACCTCATGATGGAATCGGGCAAAAATCGGGCGGGTCGACCACAAAGGTTCGGAAGCCTAGAGGCGGAATTCTTGGAAAACGGACCATTCCCGCAGGGGCTCCCTTGGCGAGCGTTTGAGGACCCTTACGCCGGACTCATCTGTTTCACGCTGCCCAGTCAACTTAGCCAAGTATCGACCGAATTGCCAGAAAATGGTTCGAATGTTGTCGGTACGTTGGTCACCAACATGTACCGGAACGAGCGCAAGGAGATCATCGTGGATGGGGCATGGAGCCGACCGCCAGAGAACATTCGGTCCGAAAAGATTCCGGTTAGCTACCAGGCGATGTTCAATGATCGCGGCATCTTACTAGCTGCCGCAATGAAATCAACGGGTCCCGGATCCGACTACACCCTCGAAATACGAAAAGTCTAAGGATTCAGGCGACGGTCTTTCAGCCATTTGGCGTGGCCGTCGAGGAAAACCCGGTTCCGTCCGCCAAAGTGAACGGACAAACCCCTGAGTTCTGCGCTAACCGAAGGAATTGTCCGAGGAAAGTAAGGGTCCACCGCGAGCTCCGCTTCTGCTGTGCCCGTGATTTCTCCGACCGTCGGATTGTTCGCGGAGATCAAGTCAGAAACCGCCTGGTCTGGCGTCTTACCCCACCAATTATCGAGCGCGACGTCAGAACCAATCCGGTCAAACCGCCACATCCAATAGTTTGAATTACCTTGCCTGACCTGGACAATCTCCCCCATTCGCGAACCACGCACGCTTGGGCAGAGCAGACCCTCCTTCGAGCCGTACGTCTTCATGATCCCCTCGATCCAGCCGGCACGCGGGTCAGACGGCGGCCAAGAGGTCCACGGGCGATAATCCAACTCCTTCAGGTCGCGGCGATCCGGCAATCGGTCGTCATAGTCCGCGCCATAAAGCGCAATCACCGTGCCAATGTCCTTCAGGCTGCTCAGGCATTGCGTCCGCTTCGCTGCTTCCTTTGCCTGGCTGAAAACTGGGAACAGAATTGCCGCGAGGATCGCGATGATTGCGATCACCACGAGTAGCTCGATCAGCGTAAATGCAGAACGGTTGGAGTTAGCCTTCAATTTCGGTTCCCGAAATGGTTTCTACGGCTGGCATCTTCAGTTCTTTCAAGATTTCGGACGCAATGAATGGAATCAAGTCCGGCGTTTGGGTGTGGTTCTTGGTGAAAACGGAGATCACGAGTTCGCGACCGTCTGGACTCTTGACGTACGCGGTGTCGTGCCGCTCCGCGGTCACGTATCCTGCCTTCGACCAGAGCTTATATCCGGAAGGGAGTGCCTTCCCGATAAAGGCTCGGCTCTGGAAGTCGGCCTTTGGGTCATCCGCAATGATCGGGCGAGAAAGAGAGCCCAGCATTTCTTGACAGCGTGCTTCCGAAACGATCTTTCCAAGCGCAACCTCGGCAAAAAGGCGGGTGCAAGCCGCCGGATGCAATGAATTCCGAAGCTCAAATTTCGGCCCGTAGCCCTGCCGCTCGCGGCCATAGGGACCCTCGTGCCAGGTTTTCTGGTTCACATTGATCCCGCTATATCCAAGAGATTCGTACCACCGGTTGACGGCGTTTCGCTTGTCCATCCACGCCTTCAGCTCTTCACCGGAAAGCTCGGGCCCACCGGTAGTTTTGGTGAGCACATCCAGAATGTAGCCCGTTGCGTCATTGCTCGAGTCCTTGATCATATCGGTGGTGCCGCGCTTTAGTTCGTCGGTCATCTTCACCTCACCCTGTTCGACCTGATGCATGAGGTGCACGAGGTAGAAGAACTTCACGACGCTCGCCGGATACATCGGCTCACGGTCACGATAACCGCCGGTTTCGTAGCTGAGCGAATCGCGGTTTAGCACGGCAATCGAAATGCCAATCTCTTCCTGCAGAACCTTGGCGTCGGCAAACTTGGCTACCGCACGCTTTCCCGCGTCGCTACAAATCTGATCGAGGGTGTCGGAATTCATTCGATTCGGCGAAAAAGCAAGAATTGCGAGCACGGCAAGCGGAATCCCGGCCATTTTTCGATGCTACCTGCCCTTTTCCAAGTAAAAAGTGCCTATGCCTTTAAGAGTCCAATCCGATCAGACAACCGCCGACTGGCGGGTCATTGCCTTGCACGGTCTAGGGAGTGATCGATACGATCTTTTCGGACTTTTGACCGAGCTCGATGGTGAGATCGAAAGGGTCAGCATCGAGGCTCCATGGCCGTACTTGCAAGGCTTCGCCTGGTTCGATATCGAGTGGACCGATGCTGGAATCCGTTTTGATCCTGCTCAGGTCCGCGAAAGCGCCGAGCTCCTCCAGCGATCGATTGATGGCTTGCCGCCCGTAGCAAACACCGTCCTTATGGGCTTCAGTCAGGGCGGAATGATGGCGCTTCAAGAAGTACTCGCTCGCCCGGAAAAATATGCCGGCGCCATGATCCTTAGCTCCCGATGGCCCGAGCCTGAAAAACTCCCATCGCGTGTCCCACCGGTTCTGGTGCAGCACGGAAGGTATGACGAAGTCATTCCCGTATCGGAAGGGCAGCGGATTCGAGATGAGCTTCGGACCATCAGCGATGCCGTCGTTCTGCGGGAGTATCCGATGGGCCATGCCGTCAGCCCAGATAGCTTTGATGACTTGCAGTCTTGGATGAGAAACCTCATCGCCACGACGGAAGCCTAGGAACTATCCGCGGTGTTCCTGGCTTAAGTGAATGTAGCTTGATTCCAGAAACAACCGACAAGCTCCAAGCGTTAGTAAGGAAAGAAGATGAAATGGATCGCGTTAGCTGTAGTTGCGCTTAGTCTTGGTGGCGTTGTCACCTTGATGGGGCAAGGGACTTTGACCTCACAAAAGGTTGTAAAGCGCCCGATTGGCGGAAACCCTGGTCAAGTTAGGACCGCGTGGCCGCCCAAACCGAAGCCCGGTAATGAGCTCATCATGCTCAGCGGCGGCTGCTTCTGGGGAATCGAGGATTGGTTCCGAATGCAACCGGGCGTCGTCCAAACCGCTGTCGGATACGCCGGAGGCCGAACCCAGAATCCAACGTACGAGCAAGTTTGCTACAGCAATACTGGCCACGCGGAGTCCCTTCTGGTTGAGTTTGATCCGAAGAAGAACAGCTACGAAAAGCTTTTGAAGAACTTCTGGGACTGGCACGACCCGACGCTGATCGACCGACAAGGCCCGGACATTGGCGACCAGTACCGCACCGCGATCTGGACCTTCTCCGAAACTCAGCGTAAGCTGGCTTTGGCGAGCAAGCAGAAGGAACAAAAGAACTGGGACAAGCCGATTGTGACCACGATTCTTCCGGCCCCGAGGTTCTGGATGGCCGAGGAATATCACCAACAATACGACGAAAAAACGGGCAAGAAGTCCTGTTCTCCACGAACCGGATTACCGATTAAGGGATAGCCGGATATAGTGTCCGGCATGCCCGGAACCCTCGCCGCAACGCGAATCCAAAGCCTCGATGTCATTCGAGGCTTTGCCATTCTTGGAATCCTTCTTGCGAACATTTCCTCATTTGCAGGTCCTGACCTCTCGAGAAACTTTGGCGCGGCATACTCCGTCGACTCCCTTACACACTTGTTCAACCAGGGTGAAATAGCGGTGGCAGCCGGAAAGTTTCGATCTTCGCTAGCAATCCTGTTCGGTTACGGGTTGTATTTACAGTTTCAAAAGGCTGAAGCAACCGGCAAAACCTGGCCTGAGACCTATTTTCGGCGAGCACTACTCCTTGGCGTACTCGGCTTCATCCATGGCTTCTTCTTCTGGATCGGCGACATCCTGTTCTCCTATGCCGTCGTATCGTTCATCGCCGCGTTTATGGTGAAGAGCGATGAGCGAGGGCTCCTCTGGATCATCGCCGGCGTGTTCGGGCTGAATTTGCTCTTCGCAGGCATATTTGGCCTCGCAGCAATATTTAGCACAGAAGGTGCAGGAAGCAGAGGGATCGAATTTTATCCGTTCCGAATGTCCGACGAGGTCGCGGCATTTGCAAAGGGCACTTATCTGGATCAGCTCAAGTACCGGGGAATCATGTGGGTGGTCATGACGCTATTCATCGTTCTCACGATCCTGCCCAGCCTGCTTGCACTGTTTAGCATCGGAATTCTCATGGCGCGGCGAAACTTCCTCGTCGCACCGTCGGCCCATCCAAAGCTCCGAAACGGACTTCTTTGGGCGGGGCTCGGTTTGGGAATTCCGCTAAACCTCGTCGCCTTCTTACTGCCGCACAAGGCGCTGAGCTCGGCATCGATCGCTTGGGAATTGTTCTGCGGTCCGCTGTTGGCCGTCGGGCTGGTGACCGGAATTGCCTCGCTAGTTGAAGCTGGCAAGTCCGGCTTCCTTGGCCGGATGTTCGGCAAAGTCGGAAAGATTGCACTCAGCAACTACATCCTCCAATCGCTCCTTTGCACCACGTTCTTCTATTCGTGGGGCTTCGGATACTTTGGCAAGCTCAACCGACCTCAGGAATATATGGTCGTACTCGGAGTCTGGGTGATCAACTTCATCTTCTCCGATCTCTGGCTTCGAAAGTTCGACATCGGACCGGTCGAGTGGCTGTGGAGAAGCGCCGTAGCGAAGAAGAAGCTGCCTTGGCGAACTACAGGTCAATTGGCGGACGCGTGATGAAATTCGGTACTGGCAAGAGCGACTCATCCTTCCGAACTGGAATGTTGGGTCGCTCCAGCAGTTGCTGAATCCGAATCTCAACTTCTCGCTGGTAAGCCTCCAACTGCTCATCCATCTCGCGACGCGCCTCTTCCATGTCTTCCAACAGTCGGAGAATCAACTCCACCCCCGCAAGATTCACTCCCATTTCCTGGGTGAGGCGCTGAATTCGCTTCACCCGGCGAATGTCGTTCTCGCTGTACAGGCGGTTCTTTGCACCGGCCCGCTGGGGGCTTACAAGGCCAAGCCGCTCATACTGGCGGAGGGTTTGCGGGTGGATTCCGCAAAGCTGCGCGGCCACGCCGATCATATAGACGGGCTGGTTATCCGTCCTCACGCGTTACCGTTCATCTCCTGAAGTTGTTTAAGCAAGGCACGTTCCTGATCGGTAAGGACTTTCGGAACGGTGATCTTGATGCGCGCAAACAGATCATTTCGTCCCCCACCAAACTGCGTGATGCCTTGCCCCGCAAGCCGGAACTTTTGTCCACTCTGAGTTCCTTCCGGAATTCTCATGGACATCGTCGATCTGAGCGTCGGAACTTTGATCTCGCCGCCGAGCGCGGCAACGGTATAGGGAACGGCAACTTCAACTTCCAAGTGGTCGCCAACGGGAGCGAATCGCTCGTGCGCGGCATATTTGACCGTCACAAAAAGGTCGCCCGCCTGTCCGGTCGCGGAGGCTTGTCCCTTGCCGGGAACGCGAAGCTTTTTCCCGTCTGCAATCCCAGCGGGGATCGTGATTTCAACCTTCTTTGTCGTCGGAATCGTAGTCACACGGTCACGAAGCGCCTGCTGATCCATCGTTTGGTAAGTCAGCGTCCGCTTCGTTCCGCGATCGATCTCTTCAAGGCTAACTTCAACCACCTTCTCTACATCCTGAGGCTCGTACAGATCGGTTTCAAACTGAACTCCGGAGCGAACCCGGGTGCCTGCGCCGAAGAGGTGATCGAAGATCGATCCGACCCCGCCGCCAAAGTTGAATCCGCCGGCGCCTTGAGTCGTAAAGTCGTTGGCCGCGCCACCAAAATTCTGCGCGTGCTCCCAGTTGCTCCCGTACTGATCGTAAAGCTTCCGCTTCTCGGGATCGCTGAGCACCTCGTTTGCGGCCGAGACTTCCTTGAACTTGGCTTCCGCCGTGGCATCATTCGGATTCACGTCCGGGTGATACTTCCGCGCAAGCCGACGGTAGGCAGACTTGATTTCCTTTTCGTCCGCCTTTTTATCCACGCCGAGCACGTCGTAGTAGTTCTTTGCCATAGCAGTTAGAGACTCAACCGTATGAGTCTCTAACACTCAATTTACCGCGAAGATTCCGAGAGTTGGGACTCTCGGCCTATCGACTTGAAATTACATTTGACTTAAGAATTCGAACGCGAAGTCACCAAACTCAGGCAGCCCTTCGTGCCCGAAATCGGGATAAACCACATCGCGCTTCGGAGACTGAATCTTGTTGAACGAGGCGTAGCAGGTCGAAGGGGGCGTAATCGTGTCCATCAATCCGATCCCCATCAGCACTTCACCCTTGATCCGATCAGTAAGGTGCTGAACGTCGATGTATCCGAGTTTCTCGAAGATCTCGGCCTCTCGCTTGTGTTGTGGATCGAACTGACGGAAGAATCGGCGAAGTTCGGCATAAGCGGCAACGTCCTGATCCATCTCCCAGACGCGCTGATAGTCGGAAAGGAATGGGTGAACCGGTGCAACCCGTGCGATCCTAGGTTCGAGAGAGGCACACGCCAGCGCCAGCGCCCCGCCTTGCGATCCGCCAAAGGCGCCAACGCGGGCAGCGTCAACCTCCGGAAGGTCAAGCACAATGCGGGCCAAAAGCGCGGTGTCCAGAAAGACGTTTCGGTAGTAAAGCTTGCTTGGCTCGTCGGCGAGTCCGCGGATGATGTGTCCGTCCAGCGTCGGACCTTTGACCGAGACTCCGTCCTGAGACTGGCCCGCCTGTCCGCGGCAATCAAGTGCCGCAACCACGAATCCCGCTCCGGCGTAGCCCAGGTAACCCGTCCAGTCATCGGCCCGCATGCTGTAGCCGTGGAAGTGACACACGGCCGGCACCGGATCTTTGATCTCACGTGGAATTAGTATCTTGGCGTGAATTCGCGAGTTGCCGGTGCCGGTGAACCAAAGGTCGGCGCACCGAACATGCGCGGGTTGGAACCAGCTATCAACGATCTCGACCTGTGGATCAAGCGCGTCAAGCTCGGCAAGCCCCGCCGCCCAGAACTCGGCATGGTCGGCGGGTTTCGGGTTTCGTCCGGCGTAGGTTCTCAGTTCGTCAAGCGGCAGGTCCACCAATGGCATTCCGGCGTTTTACCCAGAAGCCATCACTCACTTGTCGAGCGATGGAAGGTCACTTCGGCGACGGTCCAGCCGAGCACATTCGACATCTTGAACTTGCCGTTGAGTCCGCGCGCTAGGTTGTCGACAATTTTTAATCCGAGGTGGCTGCTCACGGTTGGGTTGAAATCGTCTGGCAGCGGGTCACCGCTATTGCTCACCCAAACGCTAACTTCCTCATCCGAATCTTCAACCGTAACATGGATTTCGCCTTCGAGCGAATCCTCAAATCCGTGCTCAACCGCGTTCTGAATGAGCTCGTTGAGGACCAAGGCAACCTGGGTTGCTTGAGTCATGTTCAGGCGCACGTCGGACCCACGAACCTCGAAGCGGACTTTACGGTCGGGAAGCAAGAACGAACTTTGCTGGTGATGCACGAGCGTCTCGGCAATGCTCCTCAAGCCAACGTGGTCGAGGTCGTCTCGGCTCAGTAGGTCATGGACGCTGCTGATGGCAAGAATTCGGTTCAGACAGTCGCCCAGTGCGTCTTCCAGCGTTTTGTAGCTGCTGTGACGCATTTGAAGGCGGAGCAGGGAAGCAACCTGTTGCAGGTTGTTCTTCACCCGGTGATGCATCTCCTGCATCAAGGTGTTTCGCACCTGCATCTTGGCGTGCTCGATGCTGACGGCTGCCTGCTTCGCCAGGGTTTCGAGTGCCTTGATCTCATCGGCCCCAAAGTCCCGGACCTCCGCCGTATAGCAGCTCAGAACGCCAATGGGTCGCCCTTGCATCGTCAGGGGGATACAGATCATGGACCGCAAACCTTGCTCAACCGCCAAGTCGTGCCCGATGTATTCGTCCGCAATCTGTACGTCCCGGACAATCACTGGCTGGTTGTCGGCGATCGCCTGACCAGCAAAGCTCTCACCGAGCTTGATCGCCCGCTTCTTTTGGTAGGCCTTGGCCGGTGCTTGCGTGGCGCGGAGAACGAGCTCGCCGCGTGCCTCGTCCAAGAGTCGAACCGTGCAGACCCGATAGTTAAACTGCTGCGCAGTGTAGTTCACCAGAAGCTGAAGTATTTCTTCGAGATACGGCGACTGCGCGATCGTCTTGGAAACTTCGCTCAAAGCTCCGAGGCGGGTGTGCCGCGTACCTTGGCCGTAGGCGTTCCGCCAAACGTCGATGATGAGCTGCGTCATGACCGCCGCTTGTTCAAGCTCAAGCCGTTTTTCGGCTGGAAACTCCGTTGGCTCGGTAAACCGAAGGAGCACGACGCCATTCGGGATGTCCGCACTTGCCAAAGGAAGCACGGCCTCAGCCTCAAATGCGTGCTCGTGCGTGTCGGGATACCGAGCGTACCGCGGGTCATCCTGAACCTTCGCTTCAATGAAAACCGGTGTGTTCGAGGCGAGCGCAACGCCGCATAGCCCGACCTGTTTTCCAAGGCGTAGCCGTCCCAAAAGCTCGGGGTACATGGTGCTTGCCCTCAGCACGAGGGTGTCGGAACCCTCCTTCAGCAGGATGTCGCAAGACTCTGCCCCGGTTAACTGGACCAAGACCTGCACCAGTTCGGCGGTCAGCGCGCTAACGCTGTCCGCCTTGGTTGCTCGTTCCAGCAAGGCGACGAGTTTGTTCATGCAGGTTCAGCTTCGGCGCCGGGACCGATGGCGGTTGTGCTCACGAGTTCAGGCTTCAAGATTCGGTTCGCCACCTCAACAATTCCGTCGTTGGTAACCGCTTCCAGCTTGGCCAAGGTTTCTTCCAGCGGAATGATTCGGCCGTGGTGAAGCTCGTTTTTGCTCATTCGCATCATCCGGCTACTCATGCCTTCCAGACCGAGCACAATCGATCCGGCAAGGTGCCGCTTCGTCCGCGCTAGCTCTTCTGCCTCTAAACCGGACTTCATCAGGTTGTCGAACTCTTTTCGGACCAACTCCTGGACTTGCTCCCAGTTCTGCTCGCTCGTTCCGCCGTAAACGGTGAACGCTCCACCCGCGCCATAGGTCAGGGTGTAACTACCTACAGAGTAAGCAAGCCCTCGTTTCTCACGGATTTCTTGGAACAGTCGAGAAGACATGCTGCCGCCCATCGCGCCATCGAGCACGGCCAGAGTAAAGAGTTCGTCGTCATACAGCGAACAACCTTCAGTGCCGATGCAGAAATGAACCTGCTCAACGTCCTTTTCGATGTAGTTCACGCCGCCGCTACCCAATGGCCGGGTTGGCTGGGAGTCGATTACGCCGGTTGGCAGAGCGCCAAACCACTCTTCGGCTTTCCGAATGACAACAGCCGGATCAACGTTTCCGGCGATCGAAAGCACCACGTTTTCGGCTCGGTACTGCCGATCCATGTAACCGCGAATGTGCTTGGGTTCGAACGACGAAACCGATTCGCGTGTCCCGATGATCGGCTTTCCGAGCGGGTGGCTGCCCCAGCGGCCTTCGAGGTGGAGCTCGTGCACGTGGTCTCCCGGCTCGTCTTCGCTTCGGCGGATCTCTTCGAGCACCACTTGCTCTTCGCGCTTCAGCTCCTCGGCATCGATGAGCGAATTCAGCATCATGTCGGAAAGCACATCGATGCCGTTCTCGACGTCATCAGACAGCACGCGGCAGTAGTAGCAGGTGCTTTCTCGGTCGGTAAATGCATTCAATGAGCCGCCGCGACCTTCGATGGATTCCGCAATTTGCTTTGCTGTTCGAGTCTTCGTTCCCTTGAAGAGCATGTGCTCGATCAAGTGAGTAATTCCGGCTTCGTTCTCGTTTTCGTGACGGCTACCGGTTTTGCACCACAGGCCAACCGCGGCAGAACGGACATGGCCTACTGGCTCCACGAGAACTCGCATGCCGTTGGGCAAAGTGTGCTTAACGATGTTTGACATAGGTTCGTTTACGCGTCCATTTTGATGGAGATAGCACCGAGGCTTTCCACCGCAACTTGAATCTCATCTTCGGGGTCGATGCGGACCAACTCGGGTTCATCTACAAGCGGCCCAATGGCGACAATATCGCCTTCGCGAAGTGGCGCACCTTGGCTTGCTGACTGAATCGCCTGGGCGAGGGTCAAGGGCAGATCGACGCTGTTGCCCCGAGTTTTTTCTACGCCGTTGATTCGGACGACCGATTCAAGCTCGTATCGTCGGCCGACTTCGTCGTTTGTGACCGAGCCATCAAGCTCTTCCGGAGTCGTCAGAACCGGCCCAAAGGCCGCCGCAACGTCATACGACCGGCCCATTCCTCGGCCTAGCTTCCGGTCCTGTTGGAACGTATCGTGCGCGACGAGAACCGCCATTATCGTTACTCCCAGGATCAACTCGTCCGCGTACTGAATGTCGACCTTCCACGCGTCACCGAGGACAACGGCCGCAAGGTAGGGAACAACCGTCAAATGATCGGTCCAGTAAGGATAGGGAACGATCTGGCTGGGTCCAATGAGGCTACCGGGGTTGCCTACAAAGTAGTGGAAATCCTCCATCTCCATCTGCTGAAGTGCGTCTGGCTGGAACTCACGATGGAAGATGCGAACCGAAGTTGTTTTCGCCACCGGAATCAAAGGTCGCACCAAGGCAGCTTCGTGAACGCCGACTCCTTGGCCCCCTTCCGTTTCGTAAACCTTGCCTGCTTGCACAATTCCAGAACGGATTTTGCTGGGATCGGCTTTCAGCTCAAACCGGATCAACTTCATGGAAATGAGGTTACCGGATGGCAATTACTCACCTCGAACGGGTAAATTGAAAGTTCGCATCACTGGGCTATGCTTCCAAAACCCGATATCCTCAACGACTATCCATACGGAAAGTTCGTACTCTCGAATCTCGCCGCAAAGCGCGCCAAGCAACTTGGAGAGGGTGCCCCGGCACTCGTCCATGTTGACTCCAAACACCCTTTAACAATTGCCCTCGCCGAGATTGCGGCTGGCAAAATTAAGCCGATCTTGCCCGACAAGCTCGAAGCCATCGATATTGCGATGGAAGTCGACTTGCTGGTAGACGAAAGCGTTTCCGAGCGCGGAATGCTTCTGCCGGCCCTTGATGAAGCCGAAGTCGTCCTCATCAGCGACGATACGATTCTGGCGGATGACGATGTCGAAGAGCTCGTCGACCCAGAAGAAATCATGTCCCTCTCTGACCTTGTTGGAGAAGAGGAAGAGACCGAAATTGGCGATGACGGTGAAGGCACCCTGTCGTTGAACGATCTCGCCGAGCAAGAGAGCTCCGACGAAGACGATTCGGCAAGCGAGTAAAACGAAGTAAATGGCGGTTAGGGACCCCTACGAGGTTCTTGGTGTGGCAAGAAGTGCGTCGGCGGACGAAATCAAGTCCGCCTACCGCCGTCTTGCGCGTCAGCACCACCCCGACGTGAACCCCAATGACCCGACGGCGGAAGAAAAGTTTAAAGAAATCGGCTCTGCCTATTCCGTGCTGAGCGACCCCGAGAAGCGTGCGCGCTTTGATCAATTTGGAACCACCGAGGACGGCCCTGGTGCTGGCGCCGGCGATTTCTTCAACGGCGGTGGCGGCATTGGCGACATCTTCGACATGTTCTTCGGAGGTGCAGCCGGAGCTCAAAGCGGCCGACGCAGAACCGGTCGAGATGGCGAAGACGTCCAAACCAGCGCGACCATCACCCTCCAAGAAGTACTCACAGGCGTCAAGAAGGAAGTCAACTTCGATACCTACGCCAGGTGCTCTAGCTGTCGTGGAACGGGAGTAGAAGGCGGCGGCGCACCTGAAACCTGCACGGGCTGTAAAGGCGCCGGCGCGGTTACAACGGTACGCAGCACCTTTATCGGCCAAGTTCGAACCCAGACCGTATGCCCAACCTGCCGAGGCGAAGGCACTACGACCTCGAACCCGTGCAAAAAGTGTCGGGGCCAAAAGCTTGAGAGGCAGCGCAAGACCATGTCGGTCGACGTTCCACCTGGAGTTGACAACGGCGCGACGATGCAGATTCCTGGAGCAGGCAGCGAAGGCGTCGGCACCGGGCGACCCGGAGACCTTTTCATCTCTCTCGAGGTTGAAAACGATCCTCGCTTTGAGCGCCGTGGAACGCACCTATTCACCGTCCTAGATCTCACTTTTGCGCAGGCCGCCCTTGGAGACAAAGTCAAGATCGAAGGCGTTGATGCCGATATCGAGCTCGAGATCAAAGCCGGAACCCAGCCCGGGACACCGCTGACCTCGCGAGGAGCTGGCTTGCCCCCACTGCATGGCGGTCGGCGTGGAGATTTGACCGTACAAGTGAACGTTTTGATTCCAACCAAATTGACCGAGCCCGAAGCGAAACTCATTCGCGAACTCGCTGAACTTCGAGGCGAGAACATGCCCCACGGCGCGGAGCCTGGCGGGTTTTTCCATAACCTCTTTGGATGGAAAAAATGACCTGGATTGAAGTCAAAGCCAAGCTTGAACCTTGGCCAGAAGACACCTCGCCGGTTATTGAGCTGTTTCTGCAGTCCGGAATTGAAAACACCATCGAGACCAAGCCGTGGATTTCTGGCTGTTTGCCGCTCGTCCCGGGTGCTTCCGATACCGCCTCTGACCTAGCCGCAGCGCTGAAAGAAGCCGGCGCGGTCGAGACGCAAGTTCTAGAATTCGAAGAGCAGAACTGGGACGAAGTCTGGAAGCAGTACTTCAAGCCGCGCCGAATCGGAGAGCGATTCGTCGTGACGCCAAGCTGGGAGCCTTACGAGCCTTTGCCCGATGACCTCGTGATCACGCTTGATCCTGGTCAGGCCTTCGGCACGGGCGATCACCCGACGACACGCCTTTGCCTTGAACTGCTTTCCCTGGTTCCGGTGGAAGGCCTTGACGTTGCAGACGTGGGTTGCGGCAGCGGCATTCTTGCCGTCGGCGCGAAGCTGCTCGGTGCGGCGAAGGTTTACGCGAGCGACATCGATGCAACGGCCGTGTCTGTTGCTCGCGAGAATGCAGACCGCAACAACGTCAGCATCGAGTTCTTTGTGGGCGGCGGCTTTGATCCCGTTGTCCATGGAGAAGACGGCGCACCCGGCGATTGGGGCGAGGACGAGCTGATCCTGACCGATGCCGACCGCGGCACGACCCTGAGCGAGCTTCCCGCCGCCGCACGCCAGTTCGAAGTCGTTCTCAGCAACATCATTTCAATGATTCTGATCCGGCTGTCTCCCGAGGCCTACGCTGCGGTTAAGCCCGGCGGATACTGGATTGTGAGCGGCATCATCGAACAGAACTGGCCCGATGTCCAAAATGCCGCCGAAGCCGTCGGATTCACGCTGGTGGAAATGCGCCAAGAAGACGATTGGGTTGGAGCTTGCTTCCGTAAATGAGACCATCTAGGTCTCTTCCTCGGATCTTCATCCCGGGCGCGCCGACCGAAGGCACCATCGAGCTGCCAAAGGCGGAGATCGATAAGCTCCGCAAAGTTCTGCGATTGGGTGCCGGAGCAGAAATCGCGATTCTTCCGAATGACGGATCGTTGGTCCGGGCTATCTTCGATGGCCACGACGCAGAAGCTACCGCCGTTGAGTTTCCAAAGACCGAGCCTCTCGTCCATGTCACGCTCGGCCAATCGCTTCCAAAGGGCGAAAAGCTTGACGAAATTGTTCGGGCCGGAACGGAGATCGGGGTTTCGCACTTCGTGCTTTTCTCAACCGATCGAACGGTGGTGAAGTGGGATGCGGGTAAGAAAATGGACCGCATTCGTCGCCTCGAAACGATTGCGCGCGAAGCGGCCGAAGTGAGCTACCGAACCCGTTTGCCGGAGTTCACTCTTGTCAGCGATCTGAAGGAGTTCCTCACGAAGTTTCCCGAAGCGGATGTGCTTTCAGAAGTCGAGGGCGTCGGACGCCGACTCACCAGAACCCGCCTCGGAAGGCGAGTGATTGCGATTGGACCGGAAGGCGGCTGGGCGCCGCGCGAAGTTGAGATGATCGGCGATCTCGCCGTGACCATCGGTCCGCGTGTTCTCAGGGTCGAACACGCGGCAATGGTCGCGGCAGGCTTACTGTTAGCGGAGACTGACTAGTTTCTCGCGACCTGACTTCATGAAGTTTGCGAAGCGCTGAACGTCTCGGTCGTACTCGGACGAAGCCAGCAACTTACCTTCGGCGTTCACCACGGCATAAACCGGGTTGGACGCGCTACCGGTGAGATCGATCTTTAGCTTTTGGTATCGCTGATCCTCCGGGTTGTCTCGGCGGTCCGTATAGAGCTTGGCCAACACGAAGTTCTTCAGCTCTTCCTCAACCGCGGGCTTGTTCAGCACGTTCTTTTCCATGTAGCGGCAGTTCGAGCAGTAGATTCCGGTGAAGTCGATAAAGATCGGCTTTCCAGTCTTTTTGGCTTCTTCAACTGCGAGGTCGTAGGAGGCAATCCAGCCTTCTTCACTCGTCTTGGCGACGGCTCCGGCTACCGTTTTGTAAGGGTATGGATCAGGCGGAACGAACGCTTCAAGGTCCTGAAGACTGTTGCCATTCAGTGCGGTAAGGAACCAAACGCTCGCCGCAATCGAAGCAAGCGCTGCACCAATTCGGGGAATGCCTGGCTTCGATTCGTCGTGAACGGTCGGAATCCGAATCCACCCAAGAAGGAATAGGCCGGCAAGAAGCATGATGCCGAACCAAAGGGTCAGATAAACCTCTTTCGTAAGCCAGCCAAGTTGCCAAGCAAGATCGACCGTGCTGAAGAACTTGATCGCGGCGATCAGCTCAACGAAGCCCATGAACGCCTTAACCGTGGAGAGCCATCCGCCCGACTTAGGCAGCTTCGAAACCGCGCGCGGGAACAACGCCAGGCCAAAGAAGGGAAGAGAGAAAGCCGAGCTAAACCCTAGCATTCCGACGATTGGATAGAGCACATCCCCTTGGGCCGCCGTTACCAGCAGGGTTCCGACGAACGGCATGGTGCAAGTGAATGACGTAAGCGAGAAAACCAGGCCCATAACAATCGGTCCGGCAAGGCCCGATCGCTTCTTGGAGTTCAGTTTGTTGGCCCAACTCGCCGGTACCCCGATCTCGAAAGCGCCAAACAAGCTAAACGCGAGCACGACGAACAGAATGCCCATGCCCAAGTTCAGCCATGGATCATTGGCCAAGTTCTGCAGTCCGGTCGCGCCAAACAGAAGGCTAACGCCGACCCCTAAAATTGTGAAAGTGCTGATGATTCCCAGGCAGAACGCAATCGCGGGTTTGACCGCGCTTCCCTCGCCGTGCTTCGAGAAGATCGAAACGGTGATCGGAATCATCGGGAACACGCACGGAGTCACGAGGGCAAAGAATCCGGCCGCGATTGCGGTTCCGAAGAACGCGATAAGTCCGCCGTAGTCCTTCTTGACCGGGGTGATTTTTGCGGAAGCAGAATCATCAGGCGTCTTTGCTCCTACCGCTGCAGGAGCCGCTCCAGGGGTGACCTTCGAAACGTCAACGGTCAAGGTTTTTGTTCTAGGGTTCAGGCACGTGCGGTCGCTGCAGAGCTGATAAGTCACGTCAACCGTCGCCGAATCACCACTTTTAGCAGTGATTGGGATTCGAATCTCGGCCTTCTCGTCAAAGGTCTGAACGTCTACTTCGAAGTTCGGATCGAACTTTTTCTTGGGTGTCAGTTCAACAATCCTCTTGCCGAGCGTGATGCCCTTGGCTTCAATCGTTGTCGGAAACGGGCCGTCTTTTACTGGAATGGTGGAGTAAAGATGCCAGCCCTTTTCGATTTCACCCTTCAGAATCAGCTCTCCGCCCTCGGCCGCTGCGGTCCATTTCATTCGCTCCGGTCCGCTGCCCGGGAACTGGGCCTGGGCTACGCTGAGCGTTAGGAGCGCAACCAGGACAGATAGAAGCGTGAGGATTCTGTTCATTGCTTGATTCAAGGCACCAAGGTGTACTACGGTTCCCAGAGTCATTATGGGTCCTGACGTACAAAAAAGCCCCGACCAGCCGTCGGCTGCTCGGGGCAAAGTTTCGCTAAAACCTAGGAAGCGGTGACTTCAACCAGCTGTCCGCGGGTTTCTCCTGCAGGGAATGAAGCGTTGTGAACGTTGAAATATCCGTTTCCGGCGCGAAGTGCGTCAAGAATCTGAAAGCGAGTGACAATTTCTCCGCCAACGATACGGTCTAGGAGTTGGCCCTTGACGTAGATGTTTCGGTTTCCTTTCCCAAGGTCAACCGTTCGGACGAACTGGTCAAAGAAGTCAACGACAACCGGACCGTTTGAGCCAGCGGCAGCTCGGTGGATGTGGAACCCAGTTGGCGGGCCGGAGAGCTTTCGGGCCTCAAGGAAGCCTTCGTAGTACATGCGTCCGTTTTTATCGGTGTACACCTTCAGCCGGCCAACGCCGAATGCTCGCGTGGTGACCCGCGGGGTCTGAATTTCTTGACCCGTAGTTAGGTTTGCGCGGAAGACGAACAGATCGGCATGTGCGACAACCGCGACCATGGCGATGAGAAGCGTCGATGCAACTTTCTTAAGCATGTATAGGTTCCTTAGGCCAAACGACCCTAACACGATCTACACTGATTCGCCGAATTGTTGGGAAAATCTCGCAAAACGATTGAGAATTCTATTCATTGTGAGATTCAAGGCATGTAAGCACACTTCGACTCCCGCAAAAATTATGGGTCCTGAAATACAAAATAGCCCCGACCAGCCGTCGGCTGCTCGGGGCAAAGTTTCGCTAAGAACTAGGGAATGACTTCAACAAGCTGGCCACGTGTTTCCCCTGCTGGGAAAGACGTGTTGTGCACGTTGAAGTATCCGTTTCCGGCGCGAATCGCGTCGAGGATTTGGAAGCGTGTGACTAACGTTCCACCAACGACACGGTCCGTGATTCGGCCCTTGAAGTAGATGTTTCGGTTTCCGTTCCCAAGATCAACGGTCTGGGTGAACTGGTCCAAGAAGTCAACCACAACCGGACCGTTCGAGCCGGCAGCCGCTCGGTGAATGTGGAACCCGGTTGGCGCGCCGGAGAGCTTTCGTGCCTCAAGGAAGCCTTCGTAGTAAATGAGGCCGTTGGTATCGGTGTACACCTTCAGTCGACCGAGACCGAATGCTGGAGTGGTAACCGGCGGGTTCTGAATCTCTTGACCCGAGGTGAGATTTGCGCGGAAGACAAACAGATCTGCCTGTGCGACAACGGCGATCATGGCGATGAGAAGCGTCGATGCAACTTTCTTAAGCATGAATAAATTCCTTAGGTCAAATGACCCAAACACAATCTACACCGATTCTTAACAGTGTTGCGAAAAATTTCGCAACACTGTTAAGAATTGTTAAAGAGTCCCGCGAAGTTCCTGCTCTCGTTCAATCGCTTCGAACAGAGCTTTGAAGTTGCCCTTGCCAAAACTCGTCGCGCCCTTGCGGTGGATGATCTCATAAAACAGCGTCGGACGGTCCGTCACTGGCTTGGTGAAAATTTGGAGGAGATACCCCTCATCATCTCGGTCCACAAGAATTCCGAGGTCGGCCAAGGTGGCGATGTCCTCGTCAATCGTGCCAACTCGGTCGGGCAGTGCGGCATAGTACGCCTTCGGAACGGTCAAGAACTGCATTCCCTTGTTGCGGAGCGACGTAACGGTGTGGATGATATCGTCCGTACGAAGTGCCACATGCTGAACCCCGGCGCCACCAAAGAACTCCAGGTACTCGTCGATCTGTGACTTCTTTTTCCCTTCGGCTGGCTCGTTGATTGGGAACTTCACCCTTCCGCCGCCGCCCGCCATCACCTTGGACATCAGCGCTGTGTACTCAGTTGAAATATCGTTGTCGTCGAACGAGATGAGCTGCTTGAACCCAAGCACTTCCTCGTACCAGTGAACCCAATGGTTCATCTGTCCGAGCTCCACGTTCCCGACGCAGTGATCAATTTCCTGAATGCCGATGCCTTCACCCGCTTCGAAATGCTCGCGGTAGTTCGGCAAGAAGTGACCGCGGAAGTTGTCGCGATTGATAAAGGTGTGAAGGG
Organism: Chthonomonas calidirosea; assembly: GCA_945859975.1. Classification (GTDB taxonomy): domain Bacteria; phylum Armatimonadota; class Fimbriimonadia; order Fimbriimonadales; family Fimbriimonadaceae; genus Fimbriimonas. Next base: position 60,647 of record CAMAPH010000007.1, on the reverse strand, counting down.
TGTCGCCGTACGTTTTGATGCTTGCTATGCGCACATCGCCGTTTTCGTCCGAAAGCGTGAAAGGCTCACGGGCCGAAGTCGCGCCTCGCGAAACTGCCTCGTTGTACGCCCAATCGACGTCGTCCACTTCGAAAGCGATGTCCTGGACAAAGTCGCCGTGCTGGGCGATCTTCTCGGCCATCGGATGTCCGGGCCGAAGTGGGGCAGAGAACAGCAGCTTGACGTTGTTCTGCTCCAACAGGATGTCAACCTCGTGCCGCAACCCGGTTTCTAGACCGTGGAAGGCGGTGATGTTGAAGCCGAAAACGTTTCGGTAGTAGAAAGCGGCCTGGCGGGCATTGCCCACGTAATGGCGGATGTGATCAACTCGACGAATGGGGAAGCTATCTTGCGTCATTGGAAGGGCCTTGTTCTCTCTATTGTGCCTTCTGCGAGAGGGTTCGGGTATCTTTTTCTCGTCAGCCGATGTAGCTCAGGGGTAGAGCAGCTGTTTCGTAAACAGCAGGTCGCAGGTTCGAATCCCGTCATCGGCTCCAGCCATTTCAATTCCGAAACCACGAACGGATGATTTGGTCCGCACGTCGAGCTGAAGTCGACTTGAAACCTTGCCTCGGCCTACACGTTAGCAGAGTTCGATGAAGCCTTTTCCCACCCTTGCGACGGTCGCGAGTGCCTTTTTCATCGGTGTGCAGTCCAATGCAAAGGCACCTGACGACCGGACCAATATCCAAGGCGTCTGGCTGGCGCAAAGAGAGAGTCTCAACGGCAAGTCCAAGCAAGTCAACTTTCGGTACGTTTTCAAGGGCGACAAAGTGACTTTCACCGATGAAACCGGTCGAGAGGAAAAGTACACATTCAAGTTAGATCCGATGAGCAAGCCCAAGCTTTGCCTGATTTGGCCAATTGGAAGTGACAAGAAATCGAAGCCCGTGGCAGTGGGTTATCGGCTCAACGGAAATTCTTTGACCCTGATCGTTGCTCCGGAGGGAAAGAGGCCACGAGATATTTCCGACAAGTACGACCAAGAACTGATCGTCTGCGCACGAAGCCGGTCTTGAAGCTGCCAACGGAACTCGAGTCCTTCAAAACGCGCTTTGGGTAAAGAAACTCGTGGTGCACGAGAGCCCTTTATCCGCTCTCGATCAGCGGAAGATACGTTCCCTCATGGCGGCCATTCTGCTGCGGTTTGCCGGGCTTAATTCGATCGATGGCAATGGCGAGCCGGCGCCACAGGGAATAAATCGTTCCGGGCACATCGGTTACCCCTTCAATGCCTCGAATGGTTTTTTTCCAGTCGGCATACATTTGAAACCCGCAGAGCCTGAACCCAGCGATGACCCGCATTTTGGGCCGCATTGACTTCACAAAACTCTTGCACGCTCAGCGGTTCATGGGTGAGCTTTACGGGGCAGAAGTGCTGACCGCTGGGGCTTTACTTGGCGCACGTAACAACCGTTCTGAACGGGGCTGCCGAAATTAATCCCAACGGCAACTGGAAGGGGTGCGGGCGTTTGGAAGATGAAGTCTTGGAGCGAAACATTTCCGCCCCAAGAGTCAAGAGAACCCGCGGACGCACCTGGTCGTCGGTGCGGTTGCCTGAGTACGCCGCCGTCTAGCTACAACCCCAATCGTAAACTACTCTTGCTTGATTACGGAGTTCGACCCCAAGGGCGCGACTCGACATCCACGCTAAAGGCAGGCAACGTACCTTCGCCCACACGATAAGTGGAATTTGGTTTGGCCTCCAACTGACCAAATTTAATCAAACCAGTTCGGCCCTGATCGTTTTGGCTCCAGCCTGAGTAAACGCCAGAACCAGCCGCCGACTTCGCTTCGATCCAGTATTTACGCCCACCGATGAGCCGGACTCTTCGGTCATTGTTTGTTAAGGTCTTCACACCGGCTGTTCTCACGTCTGCGGTAAAGGTGGCCATCAAGGTGCCAATATCGTTGCCGTTGTCTTCGAACAGGGAAATGGTAGCAAAATTTCGCTTACCGTCACCGCTTCTTAGCAGTTTCATCTTGATGAAGTTCACGACTCCAGTTTTGCTTGCAGTGAATTGGGCGGCAGCCCGCGTGTCAAAAATATCGCCGAAGCCCCAGCCAAAAACTTTTGCGGATTCCCCCGCGCCGAACGTGTTGAATACTAAATACGCTTGACTGGAGGCAACAACGAGACACAGGCAAAGAAGAGAAATGGGTTTCTTCATGTTTATTCTTCCAATGGGTGACAGATCTCAAGAATTTGGATCCCGCCGATGTCATACGACTTGTATCGGCAATCAATTGTTCCGCTCCGTTTCGGCACATCTTCAATATCGCTACAACCCACAAACAGAGCGCTGGATTGAGCCGAACGGGTTCGGAGAGTCGTACCCGGACAGAGACGACGGCCGGTTGTAGATCGAGTCGCTCGCAAGGTGCGGCTACCGCACGAGATGCAGGATTTGACCGCGTTGGGTTCGGCTCCACCCGAGGCCGCCAGTGTCTAATCTGTCGACCAATCTCTCCCTGGTTATAGCCCCCAACGCTCCTCCTGCATCACATCACTCTTGATTTAGACTTGTATATCAAGTTGAGTACAAGTATGTTTGCGGGGAAAGAGCGGGTCTTCACCTAAATTCCAAGCCAAAGACTTGTAAATTTTCGACTTTTTCTTTTGAATTCTGAAAGTTTCGCCGTATGATGTTGCCCAACCAGAAATGGCTCTGGTGATACATCCATGAAAACTTCATACCGGTCCACCTTTGCGCGATCAACGATGCTCGCCGTTCTCTCCACTCTAAGCATCGCCGCTCACGCCGAGGAACCGAAGATTAGCTTCTCCGGTTTGATCGATATGTTCTACCAGTCGAACTTCAAGAAGTCGGCTACTGGCAGTTCGGTGAACTTCCGCCAGTTCGACGTCACGAACAACAGCTTCACCATCGCATCAGTGCAGGGCACCGCTGTCATGAAGCCAACGGCTGAGAATCCATGGGGTTTCACCCTTCAGTTCTCGTTCGGTAAGAACGCGGACATCCTCGCCGCCACCGAGCCAGCCGGTCCAAACTCGGCCCTGAAGTACGTTCAGCAAGGCTACGTCACCTATCAAGGCAAGAACTACACCCTCGACTTCGGTAAGTTCCCAGCTTGGGTGGGCTACGAGGGCATCGTCGCTGCAGATTGCGACCACTACTCCCGACCATTCCTCTACACCTTGGCCCAGCCGATCTACCACCTTGGTGGTCGTGCAAGCTCCACGGTCGGTCCAGTTGCCGTTTCGCTCTACCTTGTCAATGGTTGGAACGAAACCGAAGACAGCAACGCTGGAAAGACCTATGGCGCATCTGGTAGCGTCCCGGTCGGAAAGGGCACCCTCACGCTCAACTACATCGGCGGCAACGAAGGTTCGTCCCGCGTCAACGGCTTTGGCGCTGGCGGCAACACCAGTGTTCACCAAGGCGATGTTATCTTCCAGTACCCAATCAGCGACAAGCTGAAGTTCACCGTGAACGCGGACTACGCCAGCGCGACCGGACTGGATGCCGGCGACCCAGGCGGAAAGTTCTATGGCGCCGCTGGCTACCTCAAGTACACCGCTTCGTCAAATTCGTCGATCGGGCTGCGCGTCGAGTCCGTCAACGATCCAAACGGCTTCCGAACTGGATTCGCCGCTCGCTACCAGTCGATCACCGCTGGATACGATATGGGTCTTAGCTCAAACTCGACGCTCCGCGCCGAACTTCGGTACGACAAGTCGAACCTCAACGTGTTCAACAGTTCCAACGGCGGACTTTCGAACAACCGAACGACCCTCACCATCGCCCACATCCTGCGGTTCTAGCCGTAATCTTGCATAAAATCCCAACGAGCTTTCATCTGTTTGCCCGTTGGGATGGATCAGGTCCTTTAAACATCGATATTAAGCAGGGAATTTGCCCTAGGTGCATCGAGCACTGGAACGCGGGCAAGATGCTGACTGAGCATTAAACAATCCAGTTGTTCCTGAGCTTGACTAAATCGACAGAAATTTGAGCCTCTAGCGCAGCACTTTGCATCATCTTGCTGCTGAGATTATCTAGGTCAACGGTAATTTCGGAAGCAATTCGCTCTAGATCCTTCAATCCGGCAGTTAACTGCAGTTGCAGCACACTCCGCTCTGCATCCAACGTTCTGTCAATTCTCATCAACTCTGATGGATCCAACGTTGGCTTCAAATTCACATTAAATCTGGTTAAACAATGCAATCTCCATTGCATTAGCTCACTTGCTAAACTGGGTCCAAAACCAGGAATTGCAAGTACTCTGCTCACTGTGACATCAGCAGCAGTCTCGATGCCATAAGCGAGGAGCATCGCTTTCCGACTAGATCCAATACCACCGATATCCGCTGAGCGTAACAAGCATCCTTCAAGGAACTTTCTTTCTCGGATTGCATTGGCCGACTGGGTGAGCGCTGAAACCTGACTTACTCGCTTGGCGCCTAAGGCAAGATAGCTTTCACGAGCAGTCTTGAGAGCGGCAAGACAATCCTCAAATCGATTGTCCGAGTAGGAGTCTCTCTGCATTTGAATAACTTTAGCTTCTTGATCACGCGAACTTTGTTTAAGATTCTGAAGAATTTGTAAGCTTTTAAACCAATATACCAATACAACAAGCAATCCGAACATTGCAATCATGATTGCTGCTGCCGGTATCATGCTAAACCAAGCAAAACAAACAAATGCAGCTACAATGACATATGAGGCAATCGTAGAACCTTTGCTACGTGATGTGCAAAATTCAAGTATCTCCGAGCTAGGTGCAGGCCATTGCCTGACGCTTTTCGCCGATGTTAGTACAGGTTTTATGTCTGGCTTGACAATGGCCTGAATTGCGGCCCAAGTTTCTTGAAGATTGAACCTTTCATTTGATCGGGGGGAGTTGAGAACCGAAGAGAACAGATATATGTTCAGCGATTGATCTAGTTGGCACCAAGGACACACGGTGAGTTTTTGGTCGTAGTAATGAGATTCGTAAAGTGAGCATTTCTTGAGATTTCGCAGTTGAGTACGAATAGCTGCGAGCCATTCTTCCGGCTTCGGCCTAGAAATTCCCTTTTGCTGGATCGAGAATGCCCGCTCGAAAAGCATCCTAAGTTCAATGTCAATTTGATTAAGCCGCAAACTGTAAGGTGGTGGCTCAACAATACTAGATTTGTGGGATTCACTGTAAGCAAAAAGATTCATACCGATCTTTTGTTCCGGTGTAAGATGACCGGTGCCGAGATATTGTCCAATATACGGATGCCTTCCCATGAAAAGTAGCTCAAAGATCAATACTGCAAGACCAAAATTGTCATGATTTACCGTCCGGTCTAGATTTCTGAGCGATAGTCCTTGTAGTTCAGGAGGTGTATGTAATGGTTCTCCTACCGTACAACGAAACGTTCGTGGGCCCGACTTTACTTGTATAGAGTCACAGTCGATTAGTTTAACTGTGGCATCATCTTTAACCATGACTGATGAATGATTTATGTCGCCAACAACATGACCAATGCTATGGAGATAGCTGAAAGTTTTGCAAACGTTGAGTGCTACTTGAAGTAAGAATTGCCACGTGGCTGATGGGAACTCTTGTGCCCGAGACTTTGGTCCGCACAGCTTGTGAATCTCACGATAACCTGCTGCTGATGGCATTACGTATCCCATTGTACGATGCGCCTTCCGATCTAGCACCACAGCTTCCGGCCAGCAGCTCATTGATTGCAGATCAGAACTGCAAATACTAGTCATATAGATTAGCTTATCGACAAGATCTTGACTAGGAGGTTGATGATAGATCTTGATGACCTTTAGCGCGTTAGATTCGAGGGAATAAACGGTTCCTTCGCCACCTTTTCCCAGTACTGTTCCTAGTCGGACGGTTTGTCCGCTAGCAGTTTCGTACACAGGTCTCACTTTCTAACGATGCAATATTCGATGCGAGAACAAGGGCTTTATCATCGTCAGTTTTCTTGTTGACAATTTCTGAAGTTAGAAGGTCATTTAATTCTTGCGAAAGCGAATCAATATCATGACGCTGATCATGCAGTCTTTGGAACCAGTAATTAAAAAATGGTTGATGGGGAAGTTTCTCGTTATAGTCGAGTAAAAGTCGTTGAAGGCCATCAGTAAAGAGTGCAACGTGTTTTAGCGGTAAACCATAATTGACAACTTTCAATTTTTCAAGTGCATCATCTGACGTGACAAATGTAGTCGAATTGGCATATTCCCCTTGGTCAGGCCATTCATAGACGTTAAACTCGCCCGGAGAATCCATTTCGGATAGGACGATTGCACCATCACCTATTTGAATTAGAAGGGATGCTTCCGATGTAAGGATGCAACCTAGAAAGGTAGTTGCGAAGTCTTCTAGGCGACAGTTCATGATCTCGGCTTGCGCTAAGAGTGAGTCCCGGACATGGCGAACCCACAAGCGGGCTTCGACTTCGCTGATTGGCTTGTAGGTTTGCGATGCCATTGGTACAGCAAAGTGCGCGACGAACGAGTCGCAGACAAATTTCGATCCAAATTTTGCATTTGATGCTGATCCGGCTCCATCAGCGACAAACAGAAGAGCAGATTCCCCCGCACATGTCAAGCAGGCTACTGAACCTCCGTAGTCCTCACACTCTCTATTAGCTCTTATGTGTGAACTGCCAATCGCAGTTCCAGAGCTCATTACCCACCTAGTTTGAACCACCGACTACGCCCCATCCGCTTGGTCCGAGTGGATTTTCTGGAGTGACGGAGTCACCTGTGCCACTATGAGATATTGCCGCCAACGAACTGGAGAGCCATGAAAATAGGTCTCTAAAACGGAGTCCATCAAGTTCGATCGGTTCCCTGACCGATATACTTCTCAAAGTATCAAAGTTGGCTCCTTTAACTCCGACTGCAAAAAACTGGAACTTCTTTGACTTTTCACCTTCCTTCACTTTATCAGCAGCGGATCGCCAAGCATCCGTTGGTCCACCATCTGTTATCATAAAGATCCATGGGCGATAATAGTCCACACCGTTTCTTTTATAAGTCATTTTCCTGTACTCGACTAAATCTACAGCTTCGAGGATTGCTCTTCCCATCGGTGTGTCGCCGGACGCTACAAGCGTTGGTATCGTTGCATCCTCAATGGATGCAAAGTCTAATGCGGTCTTTACTGGACCAAAAGTGATGATAGCGAGTTCTATGCGTTTTGCGGCCAGTGAGTCAGCTGCAAGCTCGTCTCTGAATGAAGCGAGCCCGCGATTTAGTTCGGATATAGGTGCACCGCTCATTGACATGCTCGTGTCCAGGAGCAGAATACACGGGCATCTTGGCTGAGGATTTTCCGCGAAGAGTGCGCCCTCCATTGCCAGGTTTGAAGGCCGAAAGGGTTCTTGAGCATATTCTGAACTCATATCGTCATTCTATCTTAATGAATGAGCATGGAAGATGGTTGCGTCGTAGGCATTTCGTGTCAAACTCATTCTCGCCCGGTAGTGGACGCCGGGCGATTGAACCATGCGAATCGCTTTTGTTTGCACCCACGCCAGCATCATCGGTGGCTCCTACGTTCATGTCCGTGACGTCAGCACTTACCTGATTAAGCAGGGGCACGAAGTAAAAGTGTTCGTTGGCGGAACCGGCGCATTCACTGAACAATTGATCGAACGTCAAGTTCCGTTCCACTCGCTGACCCATCTTGATCGCCCTATCAGCCCCAGCGCCGATATGAAGGCGATGAAAGAGCTTCAGGCGGCCCTCAGTGCGTACGCTCCAGACCTCGTGTCCTGCCACTCCACTAAGGCCGGCATGGTCGGTCGAATCGTAGGGAAGCGGATCAAGGTTCCGACCCTTTACACCGCGCACGGTTGGACCTTTGTCGATGGCATCTCGAAAGTCCAGCGCATTATCGTACGCGCCATCGAGCGATTCTGCCGTCCTATGGGCCCGAAGATCATCTGCGTGTGCGAAGCGGACAAACAAGTGGCCCTCGACGAAAAGATCGGTCCGGCCAGCCACTTCACCGTCGTGCACAACGGTATGCCCGACGCTCCGGAACGCGCCGAACCCGGCACATCAAACCGCATTGTCGTTGTTGCGCGGATGGACCTTCAGAAAGACCACGAGACTTTATTCAAAGCGCTTTCAAGAATCAAGGACATCCCCTGGGATCTGGACCTCGTTGGAGACGGCCCGAAGCGAGCCGAATACGAGCAATTGGTGATCGATCTTGGAATCGGATCGCAGGTCCACTTCCACGGATCGCAGAAGAACGTCAAGCCGTTCCTGCAAAGTGCCGCCCTGTTCGCCCTGATCACCAACTACGAAGGCTTCCCACGTTCCACCCTCGAAGCCATGCGCACTGGCTTGCCGATTCTCGTGACCGACGTGAACGGTTGTAAAGAGGCTATTGAAGAAGGGAAGAGCGGATTCGCCGTGCCGGTGAAGGACGACGCAGCGGTTGAGGCCAAACTCCGGATCATGTTGTCTGACCCAGAACTTCGCACCAGCATGGGGCAGGTGAGTCGGCAACGGTACGAAGCCGAGTTCACCTTTGACCACATGATTGCAAAGACGAAGAAGGTCTATTCCGAAGTTCTCGGTCGTCAGATCGATTAGTCGAACGCGACCGAGAGCATTTTGCGGCCCGCGTTGCCAATCAACATGGCCCGTTCTGCATCGCTTGCAAGGTTCGAAAGGTCGAGGAACGGCTCCGCGACAAGTGGACCATCGTAGCCAATCGACTTCAGCGTGCCAAGGAAGGCCTTCGCGTCGATCACGCCGGTCTCGGCCGGCAGGGCGCGCTGGTTATCTACTTGCTCTTCCGGAGTTTTGCCGGGCTGAGCATCATTGATGTGGACGTAAACGACCTTCGAAAGCGGTACTGCCGCCAGGTCCTCTACGTTCGATCCGGTGCAATACCAATGGAAGCTGTCAACGAGGAAGCCGACTTCTGGTCCGACCGCCTCAGCAAGCTTTGTCATTCCTGGAATGTCGTACACGAACGGATAGGTTTGGCTGTCTCGTAGGGTCTTTGGACCAACAAATTCAAGCCCAAAGCCCACGCCATTGTCCTGGAGGATCTTTGCGAGTGGCTGGAGTCGCTCAACGTGAAACTCAAAGTTAGCATCGAAGGGGCGCTCGTTGGAGCACGGCATGATCCAGGTCATGCAGCGGGTGAAGCCAACGGCTGCAGCGAGCTCAACGCCCTCGGTAAATTCCTGCATCTGAGCATCGGTTGGAGCGACCTCTTGGCGAAAGTCGACCGAGAGCCCAAATCCTGCAGGAGCCAGATTTGCTTCGGCAAGGAGACCTTTGACCACGTCTACCCCACGCTCCTTAATGGTCTGCGGGCTCAGTTCTAGCCCACCAAAGCCGCCAGCGACGGCAGCGGAAATCGCGTCTTCGAGAGTTGCGGGGTGAATTCCCACGGCGCCGGGAGAAAGTGCGAGATACATCGCCCGGACAATACCGCAAACGTCAGCGAATCCAGTGCACGTCGACAATCTGGCTGCCTTGGAACAACAACAGGCAGGACAAAATTGGCTTGGAAACCGCGATCTCGCGGGCTTCTTCAAAAGGCTTGGCAACGATGTCGCCGCTTAGTCCTGCGAGCAGTCCCATATAGGTCGTCGCATCATCCGGAGTAGGGAAGCATGCTAGCCCGTTCACGTTCTGCTGGTCTGGCAGGGTGACGTTGTTCGAAGCAAACTTGTTGTCGCCGACGCTGATCAGATAAACGCGGTCGGGAAAGCCGCCAAAGCCGCCCATCATGGCTTCGTCAAGCTGTAAGGGGGCTGGTCTTTCGATGGTTTCGCGCATAGGCAAGGATAGTGTGACAAAAAAAGCCGCCCGACCGAAATGGTCGGGCGGCTTTGGAAAGGACTAGTTGTCGTCTTTAGCGACGAATGGCTTTCCGGACCATTCCTTGATCTTGTCTTTCTGGGCCTGGGTCAGAACTTTGCCGATTTCGGCGTCAAGCGCCTTCGAGTTCTTTTCGTTGATCGTTCGAACTTCCGTCCATTCGATCTCCTGATTTCGGGCCTTTTCCATCACGGCCTGGTTTGCCTGCTGAGCCGTGTCACCGAGCTTCTTGACCTTAGCAATCTGGTCTGGCGTAAGTTCGAGCAGCTTCTGGTACTTCTCGCGCTGGGCAATTCGGTTCCCGGAGAGCTGAACATCGATCTCATCCAGTCGCTTCTTCTGCTCTGGCTTGAGAACCTTCTCCATTTCGGTTTCGATTTCCTTCATCACCGGAGCCATGACTTTCTGCATCTCAGCCATGTCGGGCCGCTGACCGCCGCCGAAGGTGATGCCGGCTTCTTGCATTTTGGCCATCATCTTGTCTCGGATTCCATCTTGGATGGCCTTCAACTGGCTGTTCTGCTCGCTGGTAATTCCGAGATCGTCCTTAACGTCTTCTCGTCCGAGAAGGGCGAGAGCTCCGCCTTGACCGCCACCGCGCATCATGCCCATCATTCCGCCGCGACCTTGACCGCGACCTTGTCCACCGCCTCCTGGCTGTGCGCTAGCAATGGCGAGACTGGCGATCGCAGCTGCGACCACCAAAATTTTCAGTAGATTTTTCATGGTTTTCCTGTGAGTTACTGACCGCCTTTGCCGGTCTTGTTCGGATCAGAAGTCGTGCCGCCGGGCTTTGCTTCGCCCTTCGTTTTCTCAACCGGCTTGCCACCATTTGGTGGAATCTTGCCAAGCTCTCGGTCGATCTGCTTTTGTTGGCCCGGTGAAAGCTGTCCTTTCACTCGGTCGCGGAGAAGTCGTGCATCATCGGCGTCCTTAACCACTCGCGGGGTCAGGAAGACGATCAACTCGGTCTTCTGCTTGCCCTTCGTCGTGGATCGGAACAGTTCGCCGAGGAGCGGAATGTCGCCGAGGAGCGGAACCTTTCGAACGTTGGAGGTGACCGTGCTTCGGATAATTCCACCGAGCACAATCGTCTCACTGTCCTTAACCGAAACGGTCGTATCGGCCTGGCGCTGGTTGATGATCGGCGCGTTGAAGTCGGTGTAGCCCTGAAGGTCGTTGGCCGTTTGGCTCACAACCATCGTCACGTAGCCATTGCTCGTGATTCGCGGGGTAACCGTGAGGACGATTCCAACATCCTCAAACGCATAGTTGAAGGTGAAGTTGCCGTTCGCGTCCTGCCGACTGTTCGTAACGTACGGAACGCTTTGGCTGATGTTGATCTGCGCCTCAACGTTGTTCGAAGTGAAGATTCTCGGTGTCGAGAGCACCTGGAAACGGTCGTCCGTCTTCAGCGCGTTCAAGACAAGGTCCAGGTTTCCGCCGACTACCGTGTATCGGAAGCCATTCTGCTGAGTGGCATTCGTTCCGGTCTCTGGGAATCGGGTCGAGCCGTTTCCGGTAACGCCGGTCTGACCAAAGGCCTTCACCTGAGAGAACGTCCAGTCGAAACCGAGCTTCGTGGATTCGTCAAGGCTCGCTTCAACGATCATCGTTTCGATCATCACCTGTTCCGGAATTCGGTCTAGCTGGCTGATGATGTTCTTGATGAGGTCGGCACCCTGCGGCGTGGTGACCACGATGATCGAGTTCGTGTTCGGATCCGCGATCGTCGTGACCTGACCCGTAAGGTCCTGCACGTTCACGATTCGGCCCGTTGAGTCTCGCGCCGTCTGGGCGTTTCGATTCTGGTTGTTCTGGTTCTGCTGCTGGCCGCCACCAAAGAAGCCGAACTGTCCGGCAACGCCAACCGTGGTCAGCAACTCGCCTTCGTCCGCGTTCGGATCCTGGAATTCCAGCATCAAGTCGTTCGGGTTGGCGTTATTGCCGCCAAGTCCACCGCCGCTTTGGTTGCGGTTCTGGTTGTTTCGGTTCTGCGTTCCCGTATTACGGTTCTGCGTCCCAGTGCGGTTCTGGCCGGTCCCTTGTCGCTGACCGAAGGCTTGATTGAGCAGTCCGGCAACATCGTCTGCGCGAGCGTTTTCAAGCGGAATAACGACGGTGGAAGCCTGGATCGGAATTTCTTTATCCAGTTCCGCCACGATGTTCTTGACCAGGGCGTGATTCTCGTCGGTGGCGGTCACGATGATCGTGTTACTGCGCGTATCCGCCGTGACGTTCTGGTTCTGTCGGTTTCCACCACCAAACAACGCGGCAAAGCCGGTTGGCTGTTGCTGCGTGGTCTGACCGCGGCCCTTTGGTGCGTTTGCGGTGAGAACCGTTTGCACCGAAGTCGCGACATCACTGGCCGAGGCGAACTCGAGCTTATAAACAACCGGTCGCTGTGGCGCGTCGGTCTGCTTGTCGAGTTGCTTGATCAGGTCTGCCACTTCACGATGTTGGTCGCGGGGGGCGTTGACTACCAAGGAGTTGCTGAAGTCGTCGGCACTCGCCCGCACGCTCGGGGCCGAGTTACCTCGTCCAAACGGAGAAGCGCCTCCAAAGCCACCGAAACGGTTTGCCTGACCTCCACGTCCGCCTCCGCCACCAAAAGTGATGGCACCAGGGAAGGAGAAACCACCCAGTCCGCCACCACCCGACTGATAGATGTCATTGAGCACGCGAGCAAGGGCAGATGCCGATGCGAATTGCACGGGATAAACACGCAACTCAGACTGGGGAGTTTGCATGCCCGCTAACATGCTCGGGTCAAACGCTGGCATTTGTGGCTGCTGCTGCTTCGGATCTCGCTTCTTGATCACCAGCAGGTTGCCTTCCTTCGACATGTCGTAGCCCTTCAACGACAATGTGGTCGAAAGAATCTGGAATGCATCGGCGATCGGGACGGCCTTTGCACTTGTGATTGTCATGCGATCAACCAGGCTTGGGTCTTTAACGATGGTCACGCCCGAGGTCGTCTGGAACAGCGACAGGACCATGTCCACATTCGCATTACGGAAGTCCAGCTTAATGCTCTTCTTAGGCAACTTGAAGCTAGCCCAAGGTTTGTTGTTCTGGGGAGGAGCCGCGGCGCCGCCACCAAAATCGAATTGGGCGAATGCCGCCATGGGCAGCATCGCGAGGGCAGCAATCAGTAACTTCCTAGTTTCCACGTCTTCTTCTCCGTTGGTTGTTGTTCAAATTGGGGTCCGCAAGGGTCTGCGGTACCGCGGCGGGTGCCGAAAGTGCGTTACCAGGGGCTCCAGGAAAAGCTCCCGGTTGTCCGAAGGTCATTTGACCCCCTGGGTTTCCGCCTTGCGCCATCGGTTGCGCGTTTAGCTGGCCAGGCATCGGCAATGGTAGTGGGGTCACCGAAGCGGTTCTCGTATCGGAGCTTGCTTCTTCGGTTTCCATCTTGATCGTTCGTGCATCACCCTCGGGGCCTTGCATCACAATTTCGTCCTTTGTAATGGTTAGTACGCGCGAAGTCTTCCAGCGCTCTCCCGATACAAGAAAAACTCCTTCTCCCGTCGACGTGTTTTCCAACAGTCCGTTGGGCGTTCCATCCACGGTAGCAGAACCGGTGAAAATCCAATTCGGCTCTCCGCCGGTAAAGGCAATGGGAATTCCATTGTCTTTCGTTGGGACCGTTTCTCTAATGTCGGTCTTCATGACCAGCGGCTTAAAGGCGTTCTTTGCTGGACTCGTCACGGAATCGAACTTCGCCGTGTAGTCGATCGGCAAGAAGCCACCCTTTGAGACTGTAGACGCTCGGCTTACGGGACGGCCGGATTTCTTGGCCACCACCGGGGTTTCTTCAGTCGCGTAAACGTAAATCACGACGACCGCAGCAACAATGCCCGCCCAAACAACGATGCTTGGTTTTTTACGCTCAGCTGTTGCCATTACGGGTCTCCTTCTTTGGAACGGTCAGTGCGGGCGGCGAGTCGGGAAGAGGCGGCTTAATGAATGCCGATAACCCGATAGTACCGGTGACGGCGTCACTGTTCGGATCGGCAGATGCGATCTGAACTAGGTTCACCACAAACTTATTCTCCGGTTTCTCAAGCGATTCGGTCAATTTAAGCGTGTCCAGGTACGACCCTTCTACGGTAAGGACGAACGGAACCTGATTCAGTTCACCCGCCGCCGCGGTTTTTTGGGGCTGGAATCGAATCATCTTCAGCTTTGATTCAGAAACGAGACGGTTCACGACCGCAAGTGCGGCCGGAGCGAGATTTTGTTCATCGCCCTTCCACAGTTTGTCGTCCGCGAAGGTCGAGGCTTCCTTAATGCGGTCTCTCGCTTCATTTGTCTCCGAGAGGATGCCAACTTCCTTCTGTCGTTGTCGGCTCGCAACTCCTCGCTTACTCGGCTTTGGCGCAAACAGTACAAATCCGAGGAGACCAATGAGAAGTACAAGGCATAGGGCAGATACGATCTTTGGCACCAAATGCTGCTGATTTCGAAAGTTCATTACTTCTTTACTCCTCGGCCCTTGGGCGGTTCAACAACCGGCAGATTTCCAACCGGGAAGGCGGAGATGCTGAACTGCACCACCGGCTTCTTATCAATCTCTGCGTTATTTGCAAACACTAACTTGACGTCTCGGAATCTTCGCTGACCCGTAAGGCGCCGAACGTAGTCGGCCACGGCAGCACCATCCATTGCCGTGCCACGAAGCTGCAGTTGCTTGCCTCGCTCGACGGTGATTCCGGACAGCCAAACCTTTGCCGGTACTTCCGAAGTAATCACCTTGATCACGTCGCTAAACTTCTGCGCCGGCTGGAACGCCCGCTGAAGCGCGGACTCGAGGGTTGTCACCTTCGTCAAATCGGCCTCAATCACCTTCTTAGCTGCCTCTAGTTTCTTGATTCGGCTGGCGTAACGAGATTTCTCCTTGTTCTCCGCAACCTGCTTCTCGTCCCAATCGGAATAGGCGTAGACACCGAGTGCAAGCGTCGCTGCACCAAGCAACAGGGCTTGACGTGTAACCGACTGTTTGGCTTCCTTTTCCCGTTTTTCGCGCGCTTCTGGGAGCTCGATAACCAGGGAAGGCCAAGCCGCGTTAGCGAGAGATTCGAGCGAATGATTTGAAATGGCGCGGTCTGCGTCGGGGTAAGGCAGGCCACCCGCCGCAATCACCGATCCGCATGGTTGTCCAGCAACGGTGAAGGTTCGACAAATCTCACCCTCTAGGTCTGAACCCGGACTCACGACGCGGGAGTACCGAAGTGTCCCTTCGGCAATGATGTCCACCGCGATCCCGTCGGAGGTCTGCTGAACCACGGCAACATTTGAGAATCCGTTTGTCGCGGCGAGCTTTTCTGATCCGACGGCCGCGATGGTAATCAGCTTTACCTTGATGCCTGCAGTTGCTAGTTGACTCATCGCCGCGCGGAGCTCATTAATGGCTACCGCACCAATCTGGCTGAGTCGACCACCCTCCGCTAGCTGAGCAGTGGGGTTGACCGAGAAAGCGATTTGGTCTCCCGGCAGCGGAAGAAACTCGGCGGCTCGCATTTGAACAATGAGCCGCAAATCGGCTTCCGAGGTGGAAGGCAGATAGGCGGTCTTCAGAAACGCCGTACGACGTCCCAAAGCCAGCACAGCCTCGCGTCCGCTGAGTCCATCCAAGGTTTGCCCGGAGGTCCCGTTTAGGGCATCGTAGGTTCGCAAGCCGCGCGAGGACCATTCAATGACCAGAGATGGCGTGGTTTGTTGTTTACTCATTGAGCCTCTTTCAGCACGACTTCGGTCGTGGTTTCGTCCTGCCAATACCATCGCGATCGCATGTCCGTAAAGGGCGGACTTTGAATGGCAACGACGGTGGGAATGTTGTTTCGTATTTCGATGATGGCCTCGACTCCGTACCGTTGAGATCCGTGTCGACCGATGACGCGGACCAAGAACGTTTGGGACTGAACGGTGAAAACGTTGGCGGCGGACTGTAATGCCTGTCCCGTCATGCCTGGAATTGAAGTCAGTTCGCTCAAAGTGGTGAACGTCTGAGATTGCCGTTGAAGAATGGCCTGCACCATGTCCGGCGTCAGGTCTGGAACCGAGCTCAGAACACTCTCGCTAGCGGTGTTGAGGTTGATCTTTCCGGTAAGGCGAGTCGCGCCGTTCGTGGTGAGGTAGTCCAGCACGGATCGCTGCACGTCATCCGTTTGCGCACCCGGCAACGCAAGTACCTCACCGATGCCGCCCCAGTTTTTCCTCGCCGCAATTTGAATCGCGATGTTCACGGGAATGCTGATGGGTGGCTGCTGGAGCGTCTGCGCCGTTGTTCCTTGAGCGTTGATGTTTACGCGTGCCGTGCCGTCAGGTCGCGAGTTTGGCGAGTACGCATTTGCGGTGAGTAGGTCGTACAAGACTGGCAGCGCACCGTTGCGTCCTGGCACCAAGTCGGAGCCAGAAGTGTTCTCGCTCGGCTCATAAAGCGATTGTGCAGTAAAGCCCTTGACGTGAAGGAGTTCGTCGAACGTATCAAACCGGGCCAGCTTGGTGTTGTATGGCGTCTCTAGGTTGTTGTAATACGTGTCCTTTGCACCGAGGGCTCGAGGGTCCAAGCTACCTTCCCGGAAGTCCAACAGAGATTCGATCTGGTCCTGCGCCAACGGTAGTTTCTGAAGCTGAGCTTCCGTCGCAGAATTAATATCGATCAATCCGCAAGCATCGAGCACTTGAATTCGGAAAGTGGATCCACCGAGGACAAAATTCTCGTCGCCATTGTTGCCCAGCGTGGCCCACGTGTCGTTGAGGGTGGTTGCCGTGCTGGTCTGTCCGGTCGTTCCGGTTCCTGAATCCGAGGTGAGGTCCGCAACTTCTTGCAGCGTCTGTCGAGCTCGTTCGATTCCCGCGTAGGCGGCGATCCGAGCTTCAATCAACTCGCTCTCTTGGGTCACCTGTTGGGCAAAGGCGCGTTGTGTCGCCACCGTGCTCGCGAGCACCCCGATGAGAACAACCATCACGCCAAGGGCAAAGATAAAGATCGAACCGCGATTTCGTCTCATCCGATTTGCTCCTGTTCCACTGGGTTGTCTTGCGTCACATCGCTGTTACGGAGTCGAAGCGTGACAATTCGATCGGTTTCGCTGTTTGAAAGCCGGTACGTAATGCGTACGGCGGCCGGAAGTCGAGCCGTGCCCTGGCTTCGCGTATCCCAAACCGTCTGCCAAGTAGCGCCATCCCAGAACTCGTAGCTAATGCTGGTGACGTTCGCGTTCAAAACTCGCTCGGTTCCGCCTTGCGACGGGTCACCGTCGGCCGGGTTCTGCTGGCGAACAAACAAGCCGGTCTTTCCGCTCGCTGAGCCGGTTGGCGAGAGCGATAGGGTCACTTCTTCCGTGCCGCCAACGGTGCCGATCTCCTCATTTGCGAGTTCGAAGTCATCGTAATCCAGCGCATCGGAAGAAAGGCGAGTCCCGACCCGGGTGAAAGTGAGCGTGTCGGCATTACTTCCGCCTTCGCCTTGGTTTAGCAAACCTTCCGATCCCACAAAGAATGTCGTTTGCGTGTTTTCAAGGGAGAGAAACGCGGATTCGATGAAGATTCGAAGATCGTTCTCCAACTCGACATCGGAGCGCTGTCGCGAACTGGCTTCACGGATACGTCGCTCGTAATCCGCACCAGAAATGAGAGCCTGGGCGGCATAGACCGTAAGCAGTCCGGTGATCGCTACAACCACCAAGACTTCAATCAAGGTCAACCCCTGAATCCTGCGGTTTCTCAAGCTTCCTCCTCCACCGGCGGCACAAACACGAGAGTTGAAATTTGCTTTCCGGTTTCGTCGTTCGCTTCTTTCGAGACCGTTATCGTGATCGTATTGAGGTTTTCAACCCCGGATGGCTCCGAAGTGATGGCCCAGTTCACGTTTGGAAATCCTTCTTCTTCAAATGTTCCAGAAGCGTTTCCATTGGTCGCTTCGCCGGTCGCCACCAACTCATCCAGCTTTCGCGCCGCAAGTCGGTTAAGGGAAGCGCTCTCTTCTATCCGAGCTGCGTTTCGCGCCACATTACCGAGGGCAAGACTCACGGCAGCGATCCCGGTGCCCAGCAAAATGATGGCCACCAGCACCTCGATCAGCGTGAATCCGCGTTTCTTAACCACGAGTTTCAATTTCTCCAGCGGACCATGACTCATCTTCAAACGGCGGGAGTTCAGTGTCACCCGTCGTGACATCGCCGTTCTTGCTGACCGAAATGAAGAACGTACGTCCGTCAATCGATAGCTGTAAACCGCCCGGCTTACACGTTCCGTCAGGGAAGCACGTTAGCTCCCAGTCGCTCTCCGACACGTCATCGTTGCCATCCTTCAGCACCGTGATGGTCACGGTGTCATTCGGAATCTCGGCAACGAATTGCTCGCCCTGCACTTCGAACTTACGAGTTGCGGCGTCGTACCGGATCGACCGTTCTTCGCTGGCGTTAACGGCGGCCGTTTTAGTCTCTCGGGGCAACCGAACGAGGTCCCCAATGAACTTGCGTTCGATTCGACCTCGTTCCCACGCCATCACCTGCGGTGCGACGGTGGATACCAAAACGAGGAGGATGAGGACAACGGTGGATAGCTCGAGAAGAGTGAAGGCTCTTCGGCTTATAGCTCTTCCTCGCTCACATCCGCGGCTTCGCCTTCACCACCTGGCTGGCCATCGGCTCCGTAGGTGATGATGTTAAAGGACTCAGCGCCGAACGGACCTGGGTACTCGTAGATGTACGGATTGCCCCAAGGGTCGTTTGAAATGTCCTTGCTCGTATAAGGTCCCTTCCAGTTCTGAACGTCGTTCGGTGGAATTCGAAGAACCGACAAACCCTCTTCCGTGGTTGGGTAGCGGCCCGTATCCAAGCGGAACGCGTTGATCGAGCTACTGAGCGTGGAAATGTTGGCCTTTGCCGCCGAGATCTTTGCATCGCTGCCTCGACCCACGATTTTCGGCACAACCAAGGCCGCCAAAATCGCGATGATCAAGATGACGACCATCAATTCGATGAGCGTAAAACCGCGGAGTTTGTGAGTTCGGTTGATCTTCATGTCGTTCTGTGTAGTGGGTAGTCGTCGAGAAAGTTTCATTGTTCAGTTGGGTTATTTAGCCAGGTCTTGGGCGGCGAAAATGGGCAGGAGGACGGACAAAACCACGAACCCTACAAACACGCCCATGATGAGAACGATGGCTGGCTCAACCAACGCTGTGAGTCGGCGCATGCCGTTATCCACTTCAAAATCGAGGGAGTCGGACACTCGGCCAAGCATCTTCGGAAGATCACCCGTTTCTTCGCCGACCGCTACCATGTTGGTGAGGACGGGCGGGAAAGCTCCGGTGTCTCGCATGGCGTCCGCTATCGGTCTGCCATCTCGCACATCGTCCTGCACGGCCTGGGCCGATTTCAAGAAAACTCGGTTGCCAGCAGCCAATCCGGCGAGGTCCAGGGCCTGAAGAATCGGAACGCCGCCGTAAACCAGGGTGCCAAGGACGCGGGCAAATCGAGAGACCGTTGCCTTCTTTACAACCGGGCCAATGACGGGAGCATTCAAGAAGAACTTATCTCGGGTCAGCGCGCCCTGGTCGGTTTGAACCCAGGCTCGGTAGGCAAAGTACGTTACGCCGATGCCGATAAAAATGGCGATGTAGTTGTTGGTGAGGAATCCCGTGGTGGCAAGCAGGATCTTCGTCGTCGCTGGCAGGTTATCGCCAAGATCCTTAAAGATGCCTGCGAGTCGCGGCACAACGAAGGTGAGCATGAAGATGATCACGCCGAGGGCGACAAAAGCCAAGATGCTCGGATATACCAATGCACTTGTTACCTGGCTCCGACGTGCGACTTCGGTTTCCTGAAACTCCGCAAGTCGGGTGGCAACTTCAGGGAACTGACCGCTGGCTTCACCAGATTTCAGGGTCTGGGTGTAAATGACGGGGAACAGCTTAGGATGCTTGGCCAGGGCGTCTGAAACCGGCAAACCACCGCGGACGTCATCGAGCGCCTGCTGGGCTACTTCGGACAGCGTGGAACTCTCCGACTGCTCTGAGACAACCTGCAAAACGCGGTCCAGAGGCAAGCCGGCCGAAGCCAAGTCCGCCATTCGTCGCGTGAACAAAGCAAGATCGGACTTGCTGACCTTCTTCTTTTGTCCCGAATTAGCCGGTGCGGCAACTCGCTTTTCCTGGATATCGACAACAAATCGGCCCTCGGCAGCAATCTGCGCCTTTGCAGCTTCGAGATTGGCCGCATCGACAAAGCCCGACTTGCGTTTGCCAGTCGGCTCCAGGGCGGTGTAGGCAAAAGTCGACATCTTAGAACTCGTCTCGGTGGCAGACGCGCATGACTTCTTCCGGCGTCGTCTTTCCGGCCAACACGGCCAGACTTCCTTCGCCCAGCAAGGTCCGCATGTTTTGAGTCTTGATGGCGTAAGACTTGATCGCGTTCGAGGATTGTCGGGCGACCGTCATTCTGCGAATCTCTTCGTCGATGAGAAGCAATTCGTACAAACCTTGTCGACCCTTGTATCCGGTCTGGTTGCACTTATCGCAACCAACGCCGCGACGGAAAACGGAACCAGCCGGGATGTTGCTTGGGTCAATGTTCACTGCTTCGAGCGACTCTTGGCGCGGCATGTACTCCTCGGCACAGTTGGAACAAACTCGGCGCAAAAGTCGCTGGGCGATAACACCCATCAGCGACGATGCAACAAGGTAAGGCTCAACGCCCATATCGAGCAATCGCGTGGTGGCACCGGCCGCGTCGTTAGTGTGCAGGGTGCTGAAGACCAAGTGACCGGTGAGTGCTGCGTTGATCGCGATGTCTGCCGTTTCTTGGTCACGGATTTCGCCAACCATGATGACGTCAGGGTCCTGACGAACAATGGATCGTAGTCCCGAAGCGAAGGTCAAGCCGATCGCCGACCGAACTTGAATCTGGCTGATTCCCGGAACCTGATACTCGACCGGGTCCTCAATGGTGAGGATGTTCGTGGTCGGGCTCCAGATTTCTTGAAGCGAAGCGTAAAGGGAAGTCGACTTACCAGATCCGGTAGGACCCGTCGCGAGGATGATTCCGTAAGGAATATCGATCAGCTTTCGGTACTTGGTCAGAACGTCGGTCTGCATTCCGAGTTCTTCCAGACCGAGCATCGCCGTGCCCTTGTCCAAAATTCGCATTACCGCGCGCTCGCCGTAGACGGTTGGAACAATGCTTACGCGGACGTCAATCTGGCGTCCGGCGATCGTAACCTTAATTCGTCCATCCTGCGGTAGTCGGCGCTCGGCGATATTCATCTCGCCAAGAATCTTTAGTCGCGAAACCAAGGCGGCGTGCATGCGCTTTGGCGGCCGCATCATGTCCATCAGCATGCCGTCCACGCGATATCGAACCTTGACTTCGCGCTCGTACGGCTCGATGTGAATGTCCGAAGCCCCGTCGCGAACCGCTTGCGCAAAAATCAGGTTGGCCATCTGGACGACGGCCGTTTCGCCGGCCATCTTGGTAAGGTCAGCAAGGTCCGTGCTGTCGTCAAGCTCGCCAATGCCGGATTCTTCTCCGGGCAACTGGCTCAGAATTCGCTCTAGGAAGAACTCCTCGATCTTGAGCTTAATGAGGTTCGGATCGGCGAGAACCGCTTGAACCGGGCGCTGCACCAAAATGCTGAGATCGTCAACTGCCGGCAGCGAAAGCAAGCTCGGCATGGCCACCACCAGCATTTCTCCATCAAGGGCCAGGGGGAGAAGCTGATTCTTGAGCGCGAAATCTCCCGGGGCCAAAGCCATTGCGTCGTGTTCAGGCTTGACGAGATTTAGGTCAACAAACTCGAGTCCGTTGCTCGCAATCTCAGGCGATTCGGGTTGGGAACGTAAGGGAAGGTTCAGGCTCATGAGTCAAGAGATGCGGAATTGGAGCGATTAGATCGTGACAGATCGAAGCTGGCTTTGACGAAGAAGCGGGTGATTTGTTCACCGAATAATCAGGAGACGCAAATTATCTAGCCCGTAGTACGAACAAGACGGCTGGGATGTTCCGAAAAGCTCGGCCTTCAGGAACAATTGAGGTTCACGATAACCTCCCCTTAACGAAGGAGGGGGCGGAGGGTTGACCTAGATCGAAATGACCCTCGATGCGGAGTACGTCGCCCGGATGGCATCTTCCGAGTTTGCCTTCAGCGTCAAGTTGTCCCAGCCCATGAAATACGCCCAAGGTTGACGTTCGAGATCGGCCACGGTCGGTAGCTCTGAGTTCTCCGAAAGCGCAAGGGGACGACCTTCCGCGAGACCTTTCATCCTCTCGAACCACTCTTGCGGATAAGTCTCATCTCGGTCTTGCCCCGGATAAATGTCGGTCCCAAGCAGGTCCACCGTATCGTGACCAGGATAAAACTCTTCGACACCTGGCCATGGTTTATCCGGGTTCCAAGCCCAAAGCAAGTTCGTCAGCCCGTGATGACCGACGTATCGGTCAAAGATCATTTTCCAGAGAAGCAAGAATCTGGGAGCATCGCCGCCCCACCAGAACCAACCACCATTCATCTCATGGTAAGGCCGAAAAATGATCGGGATCCCTTCGGCTTGTAACTCTTTGAATGCTTCTGCCAAACGGTCCACGTGCTCTAGCCAAACGGCGTGAAGCTTCGAGCCGGAGTCGAAAAGCTCGTCCCATTCCGGTTCGGTCAGGTTGCCAATGACGCCCGGATCAAAGTCGCATGGTTCTCCAACTCGCGGATCGGCCTGGTGGTAGGTGATCACGACAATGCCGCCCATCGCATGGTGCCGCCGAATCTCGCTCATCAACTTCGGGCGGTAAGCAATGTTATCAATGTCATGTCTTTCGTCCGAAAATCCCCATTCGCCGCCCCAAACCTTTGGGTACTTTCCGGTCAGGGTCTGAATCGCCGCCGACTCGTTCGACATGTTGTACAGCTGGTTATGTTGGCCAGACAACGTTGCCTTTCCGTTGATCTCATATAGATAGCTGAGTAACTCCACCGCTCCGACGGACGGATATGGTGATACAGGAAGGCGCGCGCTCATGGTTGCAGTATTCCCGTGATTGGCTTTTGGGCAACGCTACGCAGAAACTGGCGGTATGTAAGGTTATGTACGATCGCAACGCCGACGCCTTAACCGAGCTCTGCGTCGACGATCTCCTGCGAGCGTTCAAACTATCCAGCACTGTGGGACCTTGGCGTGGCCTTGCGAGACTGCCAGCAAGGCGATTTGCGCGCCTTCTGCGCGAGTTCGATGCTTGCGTTCTCGAACACGGCTTGGTCGCGTCTGGACAGTTCATTCTTGATCGGTTCACTCGATCCGTGACAATCACCGGCGCCGAGGAACTACAGAAGTCCGGGCCCTTGATCGTGGCCTGCAACCATCCCGGAATGACGGATGCGATGGCGGTCTGGACGGCCATTGGTCGGGAAGACCTGAAGATTATTGCTGCGGAACGTGAGCTCCTTCGACACTTGCCGAATATTCAGAAGCACTTGATCCTCGTTCAGCCTCACTCAACCGAAGCCATTCGCGAAGCGATTTCGCATCTCAAGGCGGGGGGAAGTTTGTTAACCTTCCCGGCGGGAAGAATTGAACCGGACATGCGCCTACGAAGAGACGGCATCTGCAGCTTGGACACGTGGTCTCCGAGCGTTGCGAAGCTGGCCGCTCGACTTCCGGGCGTGACTCTCGTGACCGGATTCGTGGAAGGCGTGATTTCCGAGAGGGCCAATCGAGCGGTCATGCTGAAATACCTTCGAGAACCCGCCGACCGTGATTGGGCCGCCGCGACGCTACAAATCCTGTTGCCCTACTACCGAAAAGTCGATGTGAAAGTGCGATTCCGAAAAGTGGAGGCCGCAACCCCGGAGGCGATCTACGCCAGCATGGTGCAGTCAATCAAGGAAGGCGCCAGCGAGCGATCCTGGGACTCCTCGTCTCAGAATTTGGCTCCATCGAAGAAAATGCTCTAGAATCTGGTTGTGAAATTTGCCCGCTTCGCCCCGCTCGCGCTCCTAGTTGTCCTCGGCTGTGGTGGGCCGAGCCCGGTAGGAAAGTACAGCGTCGATATCAAAGACCCGAAAGCCCGTGCCCTGCTCCCCGGTGCCGACCAAGTCGTGCTCGAACTCAAAGAAGACGGAAAGGTCAGCCTCGACGCGGGTCCGATGAACCTACTATCGACCGACTGGAAAATGGAAGGTTCGAAAGTGACCTTCGGCAAGAGCCAGGGACTCGTTGGGGCGAATTACGAGCTCTTCGAAGGAAATCTTGTTCCACTCGAGAACGGCAGCCGTAGCGACAAGTGGCAGTTTAAGAAGAAGTAAGTGGTGGGCGAGGAGAGACTCGAACTCTCACGCTGTTTAGGCGCTGGAACCTAAATCCAGTGCGTCTACCAATTTCGCCACTCGCCCGAGCGGACCAATAAGGTACCCGCTCAGGCGTTTGGAGGTCCAACTTCCAGCCGGATCACGATTTGGTCAGTCCCAACTTCCGCGTGGGTGAGGCGAGCCACGATCGGCAGTTCCGCGACCGAGAACAGGGGATTGAGATTCGCAAGCTGACTCTGCACGAGGTTCGTCACCGAAGCTCCACCCATGACCTCCACACTCGCCAGGTCCACCCAAAGCTCCTTCTGGTCGCGAATGGATACGCGGCACTTTGCCTTGACCGCCAACTCAAAAATGACTTTCTTGGTTGCGTTAACGTAGAGCCAACCGTCCTCGCCTTCGCAGTGAAAATTCTTGAGCCCTCCTGGGGCGTCGGTCTCTAGGTATCGATCAAGCGACGTGAGCTTTACCGTTGCAACAACCGTGGCGGGATGCGGCGCGCGAATATCCAGCGGGTTCATCTGCACCGTGATCGCGTTGCCCGAGAACGTGACCTCATCGATAACCAGGCCCATCGGGAGCACCACCTGCGTCAGCGTGGCGGTCACGCTGCTCGCGGTCAGTTCTTTTTTGGCGTTTGTCTCCAATTCTTCGGGCATGGCAAGAGATACCGCGTTTCCGCTAGGTTCGATGCGGTCCACGGGACAAACGCCGAAAGATTCATCGGGATAGACTCAACCATGGCCCTCCTCCCGCTGCTCGTGATCGCAACTCAGAAGCCGGAGTTGCCGCCGTTCCAACGCGAGTTTCGGGGTGTTTGGGTCGCCACGGTGGACAACATCGACTGGCCATCGAAGCGAGACCTCACCACCGCGCAACAGAAGCGAGAGCTCGTCGCCATCATGGACCGGTCGCACGAGTTGCGCCTCAATGCCGTGATCTTCCAAGTTCGGCCATCTGCCGATGCGCTTTACAATTCGAAGCTGGAACCGTGGTCGGAGTACCTCACCGGTAGGCAAGGGAAAGCCCCGAGTCCGGCGTACGACCCGCTGGAGTTTGCCATCCAAGAAGCCCGGAAGCGCGGTCTTGAACTCCATGTTTGGCTCAATCCATACCGAGCATTCCATCCCGCCCAAAAGGCTCCGCTGCACAGCAGTCACATTTCAAAGACCCGGCCGGAGTTGGTGAAAACCTACGGGAAATATCTCTGGATGGATCCCGGCGAGCCAGACGTCCAAAAGCGATCTCTTGCCGTCGTCGCTGACATCCTTAGGCGGTACGACGTCAACGGAATCCACATCGACGACTACTTCTATCCGTATCCCGAGAAAGGAGTCGACTTCCCGGATGGACCGAGCTACGCGAAGTATCAGACCCGTGGCGGAAAGCTGGATCGTGGGGACTGGCGACGAAAGAACGTCGACGACTTCGTGCAAAACCTTTACAAGCTGATCAAGCGCGAGAAGCCGCTGGTCAAATTTGGCATCAGTCCGTTCGGCATCTATCGCCCGGGGATTCCAGAAGGGATCAAAGCCGGGGTCGATCAGTACGCTCAGCTTTACGCCGACGCTGAAAAGTGGCTCCGAGAAGGCTGGTGTGACTACTTCACACCGCAGTTGTACTGGCCAGTAGCGCAAACCCCGCAGAGCTATCCCGTGCTCCTGAACTACTGGCTGGAGCAAAACATCCAGGGCCGCCACATCTGGCCCGGAAACTTCACTTCAAGAACCAACCCGGCAGAAGGGAACTGGAAACCCGCCGAGGTTCAGCAGCAAATTGCCATCACCCGTGGCGCTGGCGCGACTGGCAACGTGCACTTCAGCATGAAGGCGTTCTCGCGAAACTGGAACAACATCACCAGCTCACTTCGAGGATCGGTCTACCGGGAATATGCGATCCCGCCGGCAACTCCGTGGCTCGACGCGCAAGCACCACCCGCGCCAAAGATTAAGGAAGCAAGCAAAAACGGGGAAGTGAAATGGACCGCTGGAGACGGCGAGGCACCGATTCTTTGGGCGCTTTGGCAGCGGATTAATGGCAACTGGACAAAGACCGTCGTTCCGTACTCTGGAACCACGGGCGAACATCGCTTCGATCTCCCGGCCGGCCAGGATCTCAAAGTGGACGCCGTCGCCGTCGCCGCGGTAGATCGAAGCGGAAACATGTCCGAGCCCGCCTACCTCGCCATCGAAAACTAGGAAACACTTGGGTGTCCAATTGGCAAGACAACCACGAAGGTTGACCCTTCGTTCTGCGCGCTTTGGACGCTCAGCTTTCCGCCGTGCGCTTCAATGATGTGCTTCACGATGCTGAGGCCAAGCCCGGTACCCCCACTAGCGCGACTTCTCGCTTTATCCACCCGATAGAACCGCTCAAAAATCCTCGGCAAGTGCTCGCTGGGGATGCCCATTCCGGTGTCTTGAACCGAGATTTCGATGGTTTCCGGATTCTCCTTCACGTTGATCGAAATGTGCCCCTCACTCGTGTAATTGATCGCGTTATCGATCAGGTTCAGCGCTACCTGGATCATCTGCGCCGGGTTCGCTTCGATCATGAACGCCTCAGGTCCTCGGTAGCCAATCTTGAGTCCCTTGTCAGCCGCCTTGGGGGTGAGCTGCCAAATGACGTTGGTGAGCACATCCACGATGTCGCAGTCCTGCTTTCGAACCGGATTCGATTCGGCGGCACTGAGGATCAACAGGTCTTGCGAGATGGTCGAAAGGCGATCAACTTCGCTGATGATCTTCGGGAGGTACTTATCTCGAAGCACAGCATCGTCTCCGTCTAGCATGGTCTCCGCCATGTTTCGGATTACCGTCATCGGCGTCCGCATTTCGTGAGACACGTTGGCAACGAAGTCTTGGCGAATGCGTTCGAGCCGGCGCAGCTCGGTGATTTCATAAACGCTGACAAACACCTGGTCCCCCGGTGCGCGCCACGCCTTTGCCTGGCCGATCCGCTCGACCGGGTGCCGGAAGGAGAGTTCGGCGGATTGTGGCAACTCGTTGATCACGGCTGACTTCACCAGTTGCTCCAGCTCCGGGTTGAGGCTCACCGCGAGCAAGCTCTTTCCGCGACAACTCTCCGCCTGAAAAAACGCAATTGCCCGCCGATTGGCGTATTCGATGTTCGCCTTTGAATCGCAAACGAACAAAGCTACATCAAGTCCATCGGCAAGGGCATCCACCGTGGAGCGATATCGATCGTTTTGCTCGACCAGAGTAGCGAGCTGCGAAGTAAGTCGACCTTGGTCGGTTTCGGCTGATCTCTCGAGAGCACGAATACGCAGGGCAGCCACCAGAGCCATCGAAACCGCCGCTACGGCAATCCATCGGCCGCTTAGATTTCCGGGGCCAAAGACGAAGAGAAACCCTGCGAGGATCATGAGCCCAGCCGACGAGATTGCAACAAGAAACGGGCTGGTCCAAAGTCGGCGCATGAAGTCGAATCTCTCCGGCATCATTGTGCGGTACGAATCGACAAAAACAACACGGGATCGTGATATGCGGCAAGAAACTTCGGAATCTGGTACTTCTACACCGTGAAGCGCATCGAAGCGTTTGTGCGAATGAACCGACTTGAGGAAGTGAAAGCTTCACTCGAAGAAGTTGGAATTCGCGGAATGAGTTGTGAACAAGTTCGTGGCTACGGTCGACAACAGGGTCGAACCGACAAATATCGAGGAAGCACCTACGCCCTGAACCTCTTGCCGAAAATGAGGATCGAAGTCGTGGTTCCAGACGATCAGCTTGATGACGCTATCGACGCGATCATCAAAGCGACTCACACCGGCGAAATCGGAGACGGGAAGATCTTCGTCACCGAAGTGTTAGACGCCATCCGTATCCGCACTGGCGAGCGTGGCGACACCGCCCTCACCTAAGGACGCAAATGGCAAAGTGGGAGAACTTCACGATCTGGCGTGGCCGATTGCCGCACTGGCGCGCCGAGAACGTCACCTACTACGCCACCTTCAAACACCGTCGAGCTCTCTCCGGTCCAGAAGCCGAAACGCTGCTGGCCGAATTGCGCAAACCGGACGACAAGAAGCTCGAGATCGACATCATCTGCGTCTTGCCGGAACAAACGGAGCTGATCTTCCGCGTCAAGTTCGGCCCGAACGATGAGCCGTACGAACTCTCCGACATTCTGGAGAAAGCCAAAAACCGCGCTAACAAGCAGATCACAAAGCGGTCAGGTGAAGAGCGTCCCGTGTTCTACCGAGAGAGCTATGACCGGATATTGCGCGACGAAGCGGAGTATGAAGAGTTCTGGACGAACATTTTGGAGAGTCCAATTAAGTCCGAACTCTGTGAAGAGCCCGATGAATACTCCGGACTTTACGTTCGAGACGCCGGCTAAACAAACAAAAGTCAGCCGATAGTCCCAGCCTGCCGTCAGACAGAACGCTCGCGGTGTTGAACAATACATGAGCGAGCTGAGGAGAGAGCAGAAAGTAATCGAAGTGACCGGAACGACCCGTTGGAGTGTTCCCAAGACGTTCTTTAAGCGAGGAGTCGCGATGGTTCGAGTATTGGCCGGAGAGGCTCTCGTAAGCATCGGCGAGTACTCATTCTTGGTCCGCCGAGGCGACGTCGTAACGCTTCCTGAAAACGTGCCATCGGTCGTTACCCCTTTCGGATCCAAGCGCCGGGTTTCCCTCGGCCAAGCCTAATCTGAAGACCGAAAGTCCCTGGATTGAAACCTGAAATCCAGGGATTGGTATACTTAAGGCATACATATGAGTCTATGAGGCTCAAATGGCTTGAGTAACACAGATGGGAAAAACAGTAGGAATTGACCTTGGAACGACCAACTCGGTCGTAGCCGTCATGGAAGGTGGAGAGCCAGTCGTAATCACGACCGCCGAAGGTACGCGCACCGTCCCGAGCGTTGTTGGCTTCAAATCGAACGGAGACCGGTTGGTCGGCGTCATCGCAAAACGACAAGCCGTCGTAAACCCCGAGAACACGATTTCTTCGATCAAGCGCTTTATGGGCCACTCACTCGGCGAAGTGAAGGACGAAGCCTCGCGCGTTAGCTACAAGATTGTTCCTGGAAAGAACAACACCGTCGCCGCCAGCGTCCCTGCCCTCGGAAAAGAGCTTTCGCCTGAAGAAGTCAGCGCAATGATTCTTCAGAAGCTCAAGGCGGATGCTGAAGCTTATCTCGGAACCACGGTCGATTCGGCCGTCATCACCGTTCCGGCTTACTTCAACGATGCCCAGCGAACCGCGACGAAGAACGCCGGCGAAATCGCGGGACTCAACGTTCTGCGAATCATCAACGAGCCAACCGCTGCAGCCCTCGCTTACGGACTTGACAAGAAGGCCAACGAAACCATTCTAGTCTTCGACCTTGGTGGTGGAACCTTCGACGTGTCCGTACTCGACGTCGGTGAAGGCGTTTTCGAAGTTAAGGCCACCGCAGGCGACAGTCACCTCGGCGGCGACGACTACGACAACAAGATCGTTGAGTGGCTCGTTTCCGAGTTCAAGAAGGATCAGGGCATCGACCTCAATCAGGACCGAGCCGCCGTCCAGCGACTCCGCGATGCAGCTGAGAAGGCCAAGGTCGAACTATCTGGTCAGGCAACCACGAACATCAACCTGCCGTACATCACGGCTGATGCCACCGGACCAAAGCACCTCGACATCACCGTCAGCCGCGCGAAGTTCGAAGAACTGACCGCCGACCTAATGGAGCGAGTCAAGGTTCCGTTCTTCCGCGCTCTGGAAGACGCCAAGCTGAAGCCAACCGAAGTTGACGAGGTCATCCTCGTTGGTGGTTCCACCCGAATGCCACAGGTTCAAGACCTCGTCAAGCAACTCACCGGAAAGGAGCCCAACCGATCGGTTAACCCGGACGAAGTCGTTGCCGTTGGTGCTGCCATTCAGGCCGGCGTCCTTGGAGGAGAAGTCAAGAACATCGTTCTGCTCGACGTCACCCCGCTCAGCCTCGGTGTTGAAACCCAGGGCGGAATCTTCGATAAGATCATCGACCGAAACACGACGATCCCGACGAAGAAGAGTCGAACTTACACCACGGCCGTTGACAATCAGCCAGAAGTTGAAATCAACGTTCTACAAGGCGAGCGACCGATGGCGAAGGACAACAAGAGCCTTGGCCGATTCCACCTCCAAGGAATCCCGCCAATGCCAGCCCGAATGCCGCAGATCGAAGTCACCTTCGACATCGACGCCAACGGAATCCTCAACGTGGTCGCGCAAGAAAAGGGAACGGGATCGAAGCAGTCGATCACCATCACCGGATCGGGCAACCTGAACCGAGACGACATCGAGCGCATGATCCGCGATGCCGAGATGAACGCCGAGAACGATCGAAAGGAGCACGAACTCCGCGAAGCCAAGAACGACGCCGAGAAGCTGACTTACAGCACGGAAAAGACCCTTCGCGAAGCCGGCGACAAGGTGGACGAAGCCACCCGACAGCGTGCAACCGAAAAGATCGAAGCTGTCCGAAAGGCGGTTAACGGCGACGATATCGACGAGATCAAAGCCACCATGGCCCAGCTCGAAACCGAGAGCCACGCGATCTCGGAAATTCTGTACAGGCATGTATCGGAGCAAGCCGATGCGAGCGAAGGCAAGCCAGGCGCTTCAAACGACGGCGACGTCATCGACGCCGACTTCAAAGAAGAGAAGTAAGGCAAAAGCAAAGACGGGCGGGCCACTTGGCCCGCCCGTTTTTATTTGTCCGATTCGCAAGGGAAATGGACGCAAAAGCGCGAGCCTTTCCCAAGTTCAGATTCAATGCTCACGGTGCCGCCTAGCGCGGCGGTGAGCTCCATCACAATTCGCAAGCCCCAGCCCGAACCTCCGGCACGCTCCCATTGGCTCCTCGCGGTGCCGCTGAGGATCCGAAGCCGCGTCTCTTCGGTCATTCCCGGACCCGTGTCTTGAACCCAAATCTTATGGGCGTCAGCATATTCGTAGCCGACAATCACCGAACCGAGCGGCGGATGGTACTCATCGTCCACCACATCAGGAAGGTCCTCTGGCAACGTTTCCCGCACCGCCTTGATCGCGTTCCCAACGAGGTTCTGCACGATTCGGACGATATAAAGCTCGTCGCAATTTGCTTGCGGCGCGTCTTCCTGAATCTTATATTCCAGCGCGACGTGCTGCGACTTGCCCTGCATCTCAAAGTAGCTTGCAGCGTGATAGACGGCTTCGCCAATCGACGTCGGCTGTAAGTTAGGGCGCAAAGCGCGTCCAGCAGAGATATCCGAAATCAGGGTGGAGTAACCGACGATCCGGTCCACCGATTCCTTCAGTTCCCGGAAAATCGGTTCGAGCGAATCGATGTACATCCGCGTTGTTCGATCTGGCTTGATCTTCTCCACGTGCGTTCGGAAACCCGACATCGCCATGTCGCCGAACCCTAGCGTCGCGTAAAGGGAAGCGGCCAGGTTGCCGATATCGTGGCTCACTCGACCCATACCGAGCAAAGTTGCCGCGCGGGCGTTTTGCTCCACCAATTGGGCATTCAAGTAAGCCATCGTCGCAACGGCAGAGACGATGTCCATAACCGCCACATCGGTATCGGCAAAGTGGCCATCGTCCTTGTTGATCAGTTGGACGATGCCAATCGGCTCCTCGTCCTCCATCGAGAGTGGCGTGGCAAGAATGCTCAGAACCTGAACGCCGGTTGACTTCTCAAAGTCATTCCATTGCTCTTCCGGGCGCGAAGCAAACTCTTTTTTCACCGAGCGGTTGGTTTGGAATGCCTGACCCGCAACTCCAAAATTATCTGGAATGTCGCGTGACGGCAGACGATCGGCAATCTCGCCTGGAATGACGTGTTGAAACACCAGCCGCTTACTCGCCGGATCGTGCAGGTAAATCGTTCCGTTCGTCGCGCCGACCGCCTCAACGCAAATCGCGAGAACCTCTTGCAACAGCGCATCGAATTTGCCGGTACTAGCAAGTTTTCGGGTCGCGCGTTGAACGGCACGGATCAGCCGCTCGTTGTTGTCCATTGCATCAAGTCTACACCTCAGCCGAATCGGCCGGTAATGTAGTCTTCCGTTCGCTTGTCTTGCGGCGAAAGAAAGATGTTTTGGGTTGTGTTGTACTCCACCATGTCTCCGAGCAAGAAGAAGGCGGTGTATTCACTCGCGCGGCGCGCTTGCTCCATGTTGTGGGTGACGATGATGATGGTGAAGTCGCGTTTGAGCTCTTCCATCAAATCCTCGATTCGTCCGGTAGCAATCGGGTCAAGCGCTGAGCAAGGCTCGTCCATAAGGATGATCTTCGGACGAACCGCGATGGTGCGCGCAATGCAAAGTCGCTGCTGCTGACCGCCCGAAAGCGAGAGTCCGCTGTCGTTCAGCTTGTGTTTCACCTCGTCCCACAGGGCAGCCTTTGTTAAGCTTTGCTCAACGATATTTGCGAGTTCTCTGGGATTTCGCACTCCGTGAATCTTCGGGCCGTAAGCCACGTTATCGAAGATGGACATCGGGAAAGGGTTTGCCTTTTGAAACACCATTCCGACCTCCTTTCTCAGCTCGACCGGGTCAACCTCATCTCCGTAGATGTCTCGCCCGTCCAGAGTCACTCTGCCTTCCAGGCGGGTGCCATCGATGAGGTCGTTCATTCGGTTCAGGCAGCGAAGAAAGGTAGATTTGCCACAGCCGGAAGGACCGATCAGGGCGGTCGTGGTGTTCGGTGCGAACTGGAGATTGATGTCCTTAAGCGCCTGCTTAGCTCCGTAATAAAAATTGACGTGCTCGGAAGCAATCTTCGGGTTTTGTATCACGGGCGCTTGAACGCTCATCGAACGTTATGTTGTCACTTTCGGGCTTAAAAATGCCCGGTTTGGCCGCGCTGACGCAGGGCATGGTCCACAAGTACCAGCAGCGTCATCGCCTCCACCAGTGGCACCGCCCGAGGCAGCACGCACGGATCGTGCCGACCCTTGCCCTGGAGCGTAGTGTTCTCGCCGCTCGCGGTCACCGTCTTTTGTTCGCGCATTACGGTCGCGGTGGGCTTGAAGGCAACGCGGAACGTAATCGGCATCCCGTTGGTGATCCCGCCCTGAATTCCGCCGCTGTTGTTCGTCCTGGTCTGAACCTTGCCTTCGGTCGATTCGAACTCGTCGTTCACCTCAAGCCCGGTGAAGTCGGTCATGCCAAATCCTCCGCCGAGCTCGAACCCTTTGCAAGCCGGAAGCGAAAGCATCCCTTTGGCCAAGTCGGCTTCGATCTTGTCGAAAACCGGCTCGCCCCAACCCGCCGGAACACCCCTCGCAACGCAAGCCACCACGCCACCGACGGAGTTGCCCTGCTTGCGAATCTCCTCGATGTGGGCGATCATCTGCTCCGCGATCACCGGGTCAGGGCATCGAACAATGTTTGCTTCCACCTCATCGAACGTCACGGCGGTTGGATCAATGTCGGCAGAAATCCGGTGGACCTTCTCCACGTATGCCAGCACCTCGACGCCAAGACTTCGAAGCACCTGCCGCGCAATCGCCCCCGCCGCGACTCGTCCAATCGTTTCTCGCGCCGAAGCTCGTCCGCCCCCGGCCACCGCACGGATGCCGTATTTCTGGTCATAAGCGTAATCGGCATGACTCGGCCGATACTTCTCCCTCATCTCTGAGTAGTCGTGACTACGTTGGTCGGCGTTTCGCACCAACAGAGCAATCGGCGTCCCGAGCGCAATGCCGTCTTCCACGCCGCTGAGAATCTCAACTTGATCCGCTTCCTTGCGCTGGGTGACAATCGAACTCTGTCCAGGGCGGCGGCGATCGAGGTCGCGCTGAATAGCTTCAAGGGAAATGACCGTGCCGGGCGGACATCCGTCCACGACCACACCGACCCCAACCCCGTGCGATTCACCGAAGGTACTGATGGTGAACGCGCGACCGAAGGAACTGCCCATTGGGTGGAGTCTACCGGTTGGGTTCAGGTATGACCAAATGGTGGGAATTCCGAACTTCTACCTCAGCCAGTTGACGACGAATTACGATTTCGGACCGTCCCATCCCCTTCGCCCCGAGCGGCTCCGTCGAGCCATGCGGCTGCTGCAGGCCATCCATCCAACCGAGGTCATTGAACCCGCCCCCGCCAGCGAAAGTGACCTGCAGCGCGTGCACTCGGCGGAGTACGTGGAGGCGGTGAAGGAGATTTCAGCAGCGTTTGAGCGCGGGGAAGAGAACTCGCCGCGGATTGGAGACCTGATCGGGAAGCATTCGCTCTACGGCGATACGCCGGCCTTCCGAGGAATCTGGGAAACCTCGGCTGCGTATTGTGGTGCGAGCCTAGAAGCCGTTTACGCTGTGCGTGACGGCGCTCCGCTGGCTTTTGCCATCGGTGGCGGCCTGCATCACGCCCACCGAAATAGCGCCAGCGGCTTCTGCGTCTTCGACGATCCCGCCCTCGCCGTCTCGGTTCTGCGCGAGCGGTTCGACCGCGTGGTCTACATCGATATCGACGTTCACCACGGCGACGGCGTGCAAGGCATTTTCTTGAATGACCCGAACGTGCTCACCTATTCGATCCACGAAAGCGGAAAGTCCCTTTGGCCTGGCACGGGCTACGTTGAGGAGACCGGCACGGCGGGCACGAGCACCAACATGCCCGTCCTCGCACGAACCTCCGGCCCGGCTTGGCTTGATGCGTTCGAACGAACCGCCCTGCCTACCATGGAGCGCTTCCAGCCGCAAGCGTTGGTCCTCCAAATGGGCACCGATCCTCACTTCCTCGACCCCCTCGCCCACGTCAATTGCGATCAAACCTCTTGGCTAAGCGCCGTCCGCCATTGCCGCGACCTCGGGATTCCGACCGTCGCCGTCGGCGGAGGCGGCTACAGCCTTCACACCGTGCCGCGAATGTGGGTGTCGGCAATCCTGACCCTGTCCCGGGTTGATTTCGAAGACGCCTTTCCCGCCGATCTCGCGGCGGAATGGGGAGTCCAAACCTTCTCCGACGCCCCCGAAACGATCCCGCATGGACTCGGAATCGAAGCCAACGAACCGATCATTCGGCAGTACCTGGAAGACGTTCTGCCGGGTGTCCCGGCGGCTTAACCTGCCAAACTATCCCCGTGACCATTGGGATTGTCGGACTCGGGTTGATCGGCGGCAGCATTGGGCTGGCGCTGCGCGCCTCCCGGCACAAGCTCATCGGCAGCGATCCGAACCCGGAGCACGTCCGAGTCGCCCTCGAGCGCGGTTGCGTTGATGTTGCCGCCGAACTCAGTGAAGTCGCCAAGGCAGACGTCGTCTTCGTCGCCATCCCACCCGCCATCGTTACGAACGTTTTAGGAGAAATAGAAGAAAGCCTCGGCCCCAACACCGTGGTGACGGACTGCACGAGCGTCAAGTCGGAGATCGTTGCGTGGGCTACCGAGCAGAAAGCAACTTGGTTCGTGCCGGGCCACCCAATGGCGGGCCACGAGAAAGGTGGCCCGCAGTTTGCCTCGGCCTGGCTCTTCCGGAACGCCCGTTGGATTCTCACCCCAGTCGGCAAATCGACGAGCAACCTGAAAGTCCTCGAAACCCTGATCACGGAAATGGGGGCGAAGCCGGTGCGGATCTCGGCGGAAGACCACGACCGGCACGTAGCGATTCTCAGTCACCTGCCACACGTTTTGGCCGGCCAATTGGTGCTCAATGCTTCCGAACTTTCTCACGTCGATGCTGCCGGCGGAAGCTGGAAAGACTGGACCCGCGTGGCCGGAGTTGATCCTGAGCTCTGGTCCCAAATCCTCCTCGGAAATCGAACCGCCGTTTCCAGCAGCCTGCGCGAGTTCGCAAAAGAACTTGAAACCCTCGCAACGCAGCTCGATGAAGGCGATGCGGCCGCGGTGAAGAAGTTCTTTGTGTCAGCCGCCGCGGCCAAAGCCAAACTGCCGAAGAACGCTGGCGATGATGTGACCGGAACAAAGAAAAGATGAAGCTAGTTGTAACTCGGGCCCAAGCCGTTTCCGGCGAAATCGCGATTCCCAGCGATAAATCCCTGACCCATCGATCCTATCTCCTCGGCGCAATTGCGAACGGGCCAAGCCGAATCGAGAACCCGTTGCGCGGAGAAGACTGTGAGTCCACCCGCCATTGCCTCGAACAGCTCGGGACGCGCTTTGAGGATGACGGAACGTTCGTAACAGTGATCCCGGCCAAAGAATGGTCGCAACCAACCGAACCGTTGGATTGCGGAAACAGCGGCACCACAATGCGCCTCCTCAGCGGGCTTGTCGCTAGCCGACCGCTGACCGTGACCATGAAGGGCGATGCCTCGCTTTCTCGACGCCCGATGAAGCGCATTGCGAAGCCATTGAACGAAATGGGCGCGATAGTAACCGGCGAAACCCCGCCCCTGACCATCCAAGGCGGCAACCTGCATGGCATCACCTACCACTCCGAAGTCGCCTCCGCGCAGGTGAAAAGCTGCGTCCTCCTCGCCGGACTTAGAGCCGACGGCAAGACCGTCCTCCACGAACCTTCAAAGAGTCGAGATCACACCGAGCGCATGCTGATCGCGATGGGCGCCGCGATTACGGTCAACGAAAACTCCGTCGATATTGAGCCCAGCTTCGACCTCAAGCCTTTCGAAATGCGAGTGCCCGGAGACATTAGCAGCGCGGCGTTCTGGATGGTCGCCGGTGCGCTCCTTGCCGAGCAGCCGCTGACATTGATCGGTGTGAACGTCAATCCAACCCGAACCGGGATCTTGGATGTACTGAGTCAAGTTGGCGTATCCATTTCTCACGACAACCAGCGAGAGGAAAACGGTGAGCCGGTCGCCGACCTCGTAATCACTCGGAACGGAACAACCCCATTCGTGATCGAAGGAAGCCTCGTTCCTCGCCTCATCGACGAGATTCCCGTCCTCGCCGTGTTGGCAACTCAGCTTTCTGGCGAGACCATCGTGCGAGACGCTCGTGAGCTTCGGGTCAAAGAGACCGACCGTATCGGCGTTATCGCCGCTGGTCTACGGTCGATGGGTGCCAACATCGAACCCACCGACGACGGCTTCATCATCCAAGGTCCAACGCCGTTGAAGGGCGCGATCATCGACGCCAGCGGCGACCACCGCGTCGGAATGGCCTTCGCCATCGCCGGACTCATTGCGGACGGTGTGACCGTAATCGAAAATGCCGACAGCATCAAAACGAGCTATCCAAACTTCGAGGAACACCTGCACAGCATCGTAAAGTCATGAAAGAGAACATCGTAATCGCCATCGACGGACCAGCGGGAGCAGGGAAGAGCACGACCGCAAAGGCGGTTGCTGCGCGGCTAAACATCCGCTACCTGGACACCGGGGCAATGTACCGGGCGGTGGCATATGTGGCGGTGACCGAGAACCGACTCGGCGATCCGGAAGCCCTTGCCCTGTCGTTCGAAACTCGAACGTTAGAGTTCACCGGACAAAACCCCCAGCGCTTAGTGTTGGACGGAAAAGACATCTCCAGCGAGATCCGAACGCCGGAAATCAGCGAACTCGCCAGCCAACTCAGCGCCCATTCCCCCATCCGAAAGGAAATGGTTCGGCGACAACAAGCAATGATCGCTGAAGGTGGCGTGATCCTTGAAGGTCGCGATGCAACCACCGTGATTGCGCCACAGGCCGACATCAAGATTTATATGACCGCGAGCCTGGAAGAGCGCGCCAAGCGACGTACGGTGGAGTACCAAGATCGGGGCACCGCCGGAGATTTCGGCGCCGTCCGAGCAGAGATTCTTCAGCGCGACCATCGAGACATCACCCGCGAAGACAGCCCGCTTCAAGTGGCAGATTCGGCGGTCATCATCGAAACCGGCGGCAAATCGGTTGATGAAGTCGTGGATGAAATCGTCAGACTTGCCGAATAGCGAATCTGAACTCACGGGTACAAACTGAGTTAATGGGATCGTTTTTCGCGCCGAAGGATTGGGGCCGGCTTCTCACCGCCATGGTGACGCCATTTGATGAAGTAGGAGCGGTGAATCTTCCCGAAGCCCGCCGGATCGCCCGATATCTCGTCGACGACCAGTTGAACGACGGAATCGTCGTGAACGGCACCACCGGTGAGTCTCCAACCCTTGAGCACGACGAAAAGTTGGCGCTCCTGGAAGCAGTTCTAGACGAAGTTGGCGACCGCGCGGCGGTTGTCTTCGGAGCCGGAACTTACAACACCAAAGAAAGTATCGAGCTCACCGAAGTCGGAACCAAAGCCGGAGCCCACGGCATCATGCTGGTGAACCCGTACTACAACCGACCCGGCCAAGACGGAATGTACGCGCACTTTTCAACCGTCGCGGCGAAAACTGATTTGCCGGTGATGATTTATAACATCCAGCCTCGCAGCGCGATCAATCTTGAGACGCCGACCCTGATGCGCCTGGCCGAAATCGAGAACGTTGTCGCCGTAAAGGAAGCAAGCGGCAACATCCCGCAGATTCAAGATGTCTGCGCGCAGGCCCCTTGTGGATTCCGCGTCTATAGCGGAGATGACGCTTTGACCCTTCCAATCCTTTCCGTCGGCGGTCATGGCATCGTTAGCGTTGCCGGACACATCGTCGGCAGCCAGATCAAGGCGTTGCTCAATGCCTACCCAGGCGATCCAGAAGAAGCCAAGAAGATTCACTTGAGCCTGTTGCCGGTGTATCAGGCCCTGTTTGCGTATCCAAACCCGGTGCCGGTTAAGTTCGCCTTGGCAAAGCGAGGGTTCGATACGGAACGAGTGAGACTCCCGCTCGTTGAGCTTTCGCCCGCGCAGAAGTCGCTTATCGAAGGCCGCCTGGTCTAAGCGATCAGAACAGCGGCGCGTTAGGATTCTCGGCGGTTGCCTGATTGAGGAAGGCGGTGAGCAGTTCAATGCTAGCCGCAACGTCTCGCTCGTGAACCGTCTCGTTGACCGTGTGGACGTATCGCGTTGGCACGCTGAGCGTGAAGGCCGGAATGCCGCCGTGGAGCCGCTGAATCCCACCTGCGTCCGTTCCACCGGCCCGGAGAATCTCCATCTGGTGCGGAATGCCTTCCTTCTCGGCGAGCTCGCGGAATCGCGCCACAACTTTCGGGTGGCAAATCAAAGATGAATCCATGATCTTGATCGCGGTTCCTGCGCCGAGCTTCGTGATTTGGTCCGGCTCGGGCACGCCCGGTATGTCGTTCGCAAGGGTGATATCCAACGCAATCGCGACGTCCGGCTTAATGCTAAACCCAGCGGCGGTAGCGCCTCGGAGCCCGATCTCTTCTTGAGTCGTGGCAACGGCGTAGATGTCGGCGCCAGAGTTCAGCGACTGCTTCATCGCCTCAATCATGATGAAGACGCAAACTCGGTCGTCCATCGCTTTGCACGTGAAGTGGTTGCCGATTTTCTCAAAGCGGCCAAGCATGGTGGCCGTATCGCCAAGGCGAACCTTCTCTTTCACCACGTCTGTAGCGAGGCCCAAATCGATGAAGAAATCATCAAATTTCTGGCCAGAATTTCGCTCTGCATCGGTAAGCAAGTGAGTTGGCTTGGTGCCGTGCATAAGTGTGCCCGGCAGTGATCCGGTTCGGGTGTGGACAAGCACGC
This sequence comes from Chthonomonas calidirosea, assembly GCA_945859975.1. Taxonomy (GTDB): domain Bacteria; phylum Armatimonadota; class Fimbriimonadia; order Fimbriimonadales; family Fimbriimonadaceae; genus Fimbriimonas. The sequence continues at coordinate 20,965 of CAMAPH010000007.1, read as the reverse complement.
GCTGGCTATTCATCTGGCGAGGATCCCAGCCGCCGAGTGGGTTCACTCGAAGGAATCCGTTGCCATCGATGTACTTCACCATGAAGCCGATCTCATCGATGTGCGCCGCAAGCATAACCTTGGCTCCTGGCCCCGGCTTGCGGGCGATGAGATTGCCCATGGCGTCGGTCGACAATTCACACAGCGGCCCGAGTTCGCGCGCCACGATTTCGCGAACCGCATCTTCGAAACCGCAGGTGCCGTGCGCTTCGGTAAGTTCGCGCAGAAGTTCAATATTCATGTTTGCCGTCTACTTTACGCAATCGGCACGGAATTTACTCAGGCGGCAACGGCGCGGTTCTGCGTAAGCTAAAGGTGATGTCTTCGGTCACCGTTCGCCCTTACGACCCAACTCGCGATGAAGAGAGTTTCTGGCGCGTGTTGTCGCTAACCTACAACAACGGCGACATGATTCCAGAAGCGAACCGGTCGTTTGAATTTTCAAAGGGCTACGTCGCTGAGGTCGATGGAGAAATCGAAGGTGCCTTCAAGGTTGTGGATTTCACCGGCCTTTTTCGGGGCGTTGAGATGCGAACTGCCGGCATCGCGGCCGTCGCCATTCTTCCGCACCGCCGGGGCGGCGGGCTAGGAACCCAAATGCTCAACGGAATGGTGAACCTCCTGAAGGAAGAGGGCTACCTCATGTCGAGTCTGTATCCCTTCAGCGAAACGTTCTACCGAAAGTCTGGCTACGAGTCCTGCGGAAAGCGAATCAAGATCACTTGTCCTCGTGAGCGCCTTCCGAAGACGCCGCAAACGCTTCCCATTCGCCTTCTGGGCCCAGCAGATTACGAACATCTCCTCGGCTGCCATCGCGCATTTGCCGAATCTCGATCGGGATTGAACATCCGGAATGGGATCCAGTGGATGAGAGTACTTGCCGAGAATCGCGAACTCTGCATCTATGCCGTTGGGGACCCGGTTGAGGCGTACGCCGTGATTAGCCACAGCACATCTTTCTGGACGGTGGACCATGTGTCAGAACTCGTTTGGTCCACCGCAGCCGGATACGACTCTATCCTAAGCTTCCTCCGTGGCCTCGCGGTGAACAAGAACGGACTCAGCTGGTACGAGCCTTCCGATAGCCCGTTCATGGCCCAGTACCTGGATCAGGGCGTCGAGACCAAGATCGAACGCGGCATCATGTACCGAGTTCTCAACGTCCCGGAAGTCCTTTCCAAACTCGCCCCGAGCCTGCGAGTTCAAGTGTCGGATGACAGCATTGCTTCCAACGCCGGCGTATTCGGCCCGGATGGTGCAATTGATCTGGATGTGACCCATCGCCAGCTGGCGCAAATCGTGCTGGGTGAGCCAAGCCTTCAAGACCTGGCTCGAAACCGGCCGGTTGCCATGGTCAGCGAGAATGCGCTGGCCGCATTCCCGCCGGTACCTGCTTACTGCCTAGAGTTCTTCTGAATCGTCGCGAGTTGCGCGGCGGAAAACATCACTACCGGGTAGCGGTTCAGCGCCTTGTCAAAGAACGGAGACCGCTCGAAGAAGAAATTGAGCCTCGCCGAAGGAGAGTTCTTGAACGCCAGTTCCTGCAACCGCTTCTCAAATTCCTCTTGCAAGTTAGGGTCAGCGGCGAGCATTTTCTTCGCGTACGGCTCCATCGCGTAGTCCTCGGCGTACTCTTTCTGCTCAAAGATCGGGTTAAACGAACCCCACTTCAGCAGCGAGTCTGGTCCGTTCGGTGCGAGCAAATGAACCAGGAGCTTCGCGTTCATTTGGTTGATTGGATAGATCCGCGTTCCGACCGGCAGGGTCACCGGTTCCACGTCAGTGACCGCCTGGAAGTTTGGCTGGAAGCGACTCTCGAACGGTTGGGTCGGAAACTTGACTTGCGACAGTCGCGTGACCTGACCGAAAGTCTTCGCTTCTCGCCCGATCGTGTAGCTCGTGAGACCGTGGAGCGCAAGCGTGTTATTGACCACTTGCCACTCTGGCGGGACCGCGTACGCAGCGGGCGCCGTCGCGACGGTCTCGGGTTCGAAGTTCCAGCGAACAAAGGTATTCACCGTCGTCGGTCGATCCCGCCTCCAGGCTGCGATCTTGTCACCGGTAATGGAGCTGGGGTTCGGCGAGTACTCGTAACCCGCAAAGGTGAACGGCGTTCGCTCGGAGGTCAGCCGGCTCGAAAGCACGAAACGCGAGCCTTCCTTCGCTGACATCGCCGCAGCGTCAGAATCCCGATTCATCTTCTTCAGCATTTGCTTGTTGGTGATGCAATAAGAAATAGCCTCGATCATCACCCGATGGGTCGCTTCGACCCGCTGCTTGTAAGGTTTCAGAACGTGGGTTTCCACCAGCATCCCCGGGCGGTCCATCGTCGCGAGGTATCCGTGCGAGAAACGAGGGGAGTAGTCCGTTACCGAAATGCCTTTGCTTGGGTCCGTTCGGTCCGCCATCCCAAAATACGGTGCGGTAGGGAAGCCGACCTCCTCGCAGCTGGATTTGAGCTGGGCATAGAGGTCGCGACCAAACTGGGCCGGTTTTGGACCAATCGTCTGCGCCCACGGAATCCCGAGGGTTAGAACGTATTGGTAATCGGAGCCGTCGGTGGTGTGATTGTCGAAGAAGAAGTCCGGTCGGTACCGCTGAACCAGCCCGATCTGCGCGCGCATCTCCGGCGCGTCGGCCTTCATCCAGTCCCGATTTAGGTTCAAGTTCTGCGCCGTCGCGCGCCAGCCCATTTCGATCGGTCCGTTTTGATTCACGCGGTTATACGGCCCGAATCGCTCGTGTGCATCGAGTGAGAACACCGGCACAAGCACGATGTTTACGTTCTTCAAGAACGCCGCATGCTTCTTCTCAACCAAGATTTCGCGGGCAAGGATCAAACTCGCGTCTTTGCCTTCGATCTCGCCGCTGTGAATCCCGTTCTGAATGAAGATGGTCGGCTTCGAGGATTTCGCCCACGCGTCCGGCGAGAAGTTCTTCTCGTCCGAGATCAGCAAGGCAAGCATTTCGCGTCCCTGCGGCGATGTGCCGTAGCGAATCACTCTCGCCTTTGGCGAGTACGCGGCTAGCTTTCGAATGTAAGCGTAAGATTCGCTGAGTCGCCCGGTACGCAGGCCGTTGGTTTGGTCGAAAATAAGGGTCCAGTCGGCAGTCGCTTGCACGGAGCTAGTTTGCTTCGTTTTGAGGCGATTTCGCCGCGAACAAGATCATGCAAATCCAGCCGGAGAGGAACAGCACACCCCCGATCGGCGTGATCGCGCCAAGAATCTTTATTCGTGAAAAGGCAAGCACGTAAAGACTGCCGCTAAAAAAGAGTGTCCCGGCGACAAATAGAGTCCCTGCAAGGCGGGTGAACTTAGACTCGAACAGGGTTGTGATGAACACCGCAACGACGTGGAACATCAAGTACTGAGTTGCGGTTTGCCACTGGTCTTTGCCGTACTCCGCAAGCCGAGCCGCCAGCGCATGGGCACCAAAGGCACCAAGGGCAACCCCAAAGAAGGCAAGGGTGGCCGCGAACAAGCGCAAAGTGCGAATACCCACAGCCCAAGGTACCTAAACAAAAACGGGCGAGTGCAGTCGCACTCGCCCGTTCAACCAAGAGGCTTACTCGCCCTTGATCGTGAGCTTTTGGCCGTCTTTGACGATGCTGATTTCGAACTTGCCTTTCATTTCGCCAGGGAAGTGCTTGCGCTGGGCGGCCGTCAGGTCCTTCAGCAACAGATAGCCTCGATCTTCTTGGAGCTTCTTCTGTTCTGGCGTGAGCGATTTGAGCAGGCCATCGACATCCTTTTCTTTGACCGTGACTTCAATCGTTTCACCGAGTTTCGACAGCTCCTTTAGGTCAAGGTCTAGATCCTTGAAATCCTTGTCAAAGTCCTTGAAGTGCAACTCAAACTGCTTGCCCATCCCTTCGAACGACTTGCCGAACTCTTCCATTCGCTTCTCAAAGTCAGGACCAAACGCCTTGTTCAGCTTTAGCTCCATTTCTTTCGAGTTGAACTGCTTCTCGAACTCTGGCCCAAAGCTCTTCTCCATCTTTTCGCCGAACTGCTTCATCTCCGCTTCGAATTTCTTCATCGAAGCGTCGAACTTCTTCTTTTCTTCCGGCGACATTGGTCGCGATGGAAGCGTCTCGATTCGCATTCGAGGCAGAGCCATGCGGGTTGAGTCAAGAGCCTTCATCTCCGTCAGCAGCATTCGGCTGTCTCCGGACTGATAAACGTAAATGCCCTTCCGCTTTTCGAATCGTCCGCCAAGCGCCGATCCAATGGCTTCCAGAACATCTTCCATCGCCTGGTTCTGCAAGTTCAACGTGATGGTCTTGTTGGCCGGCAGCTGCGAATCATCAACCACGAAGTTGACGTTCTTCTTTTGCAGCCAACCGAAGACTTCTTTCGCCTTCGCATTCGTAAACCGAACGCTAACCGACTGCTTGACCTGATCTTCTGAGTCGGAACTCGGAAGAGATTCTAGGATCGAAACTTCTTCTGCCGCCGGAATGGCGTACTGGAGGTTGAGGCTGGGGTCTTGCCCAGCAAAGGCGGGCAGAACGGACAGTCCGAGACTTGCCGAGAGGAATCGCGCATACAGTGTTCGCTTCAACATCATTTGTTCCCTTGAACCAAAGATGCGCACTATACGCATCTCAAAGTCGGCTTTGTGCCGGGCGTGTAATGTTTTATGCGAAATTTTTCGGAAACGGGGCTTAGGCCCGTTAGATTGGGCCTTTAGGCACCCGAAATGAACTCAGGCGCCAGTGGCGGAGAAGTCTTCGTGCTCATCTTCGGTCCGCACGATCACGTGTCGAGACATCGTGTTGAACACGCCCTGTTCCATTCGGCGTCGTCGGCGATCTTCCAGCGAGCGAGTCGCTTTTCGTAGGAAGGTGATTGCTTCTTCGTTCTCCTCACAGGCGAGAAGTCCGTTCTGATAGTCGTCCAACCGGGCCATGGCCACGGCAATCACGTCCTCCACGCGGCAACCGTTCACGCCGACGGTTTGCGGAAGCCCTTGCTGATACACCACCCGAATGAATTCCGATTCGACGATCTTTCCGGTGCTTGCTACTTTTCCTAGTTCTGCGTTGCTCATCATTTGCCTCCGATCTCCATGGTAGCCGAAAGGGTTGTTCCTTTCGCATTAGACGCGTCGGAACTTTTGGCTTTCCTCAGATTTGTCGAACAACCGACACCCAAAGGTTCACGCTCTTCTTTACGCCGCTGTGCCTTTGCGGATACGATACGGTCATGAAGCGACACCGAATTCCCGCGCTCTGCCTCACCCTCGCCCTAACCAGCATCGGCGCGGCGGACGCCATCGACGATGCGGTGAAGAACGCGGTCAAGAAGTACCAAATTCCCGGTGTGGCGATTGCCGTCGTGCAAAACGGAAAGGTCGTAAAGCAGGTGAACGCTGGCGTCGCCAACATCCAATGGCAGGTCCCGGTTCGCCGTGAAACCAAGTTCGAACTCGCAAGCGTCAGCAAGCAGTTCGCCGCCGTCCTCGCCCTCATGCTCGTGGACGATAAGAAGCTCGCCCTCGAAGATCCGCTGTCAAAATTCTTCCCATCGGCACCCGCCGCTTGGGCGAATGTCCAGGTTCAGCACCTGATGAATCACTCGGCCGGACTGCCCGAATTCGCCGTTGTTCCGCCGCGCTACAGCTCGCTCTCCTTTTTCCCGTACACGCGGGCACAACAGCTTGAAGACACCTTCAAAATGACTCCTGCCTTCCCAGCGGGGACCAAGTTTCAGTACAGCAACGTCGGCTACCAACTCCTCGGCCACGTCATCGAAGCCGCGGGTGGAGCGCCGTTCCCCGAGCAGGTCGAGCGCCGCATCCTCACCCCGCTCGGCATGACCTCATCCGGGTTTATCAATCGCTCTGTCGTCGTTCCGATGCTCGCCGATCAATACACCATCCGCGATAACAAGTTCGCTCGTTGGAGCATTGCCGAAGCAATGGGCTCGTTCGATTTCAACGCTTTTGGTGGCTTGTATTCGACCGTCGACGATCTTGCCAAGTGGGAAACCGGAATCGCCCAGCGCAAACTTCTTGTCCCCGCCACCTGGGAGCGAGCGATGACGCCTTTCCTCACAAACAGTGGCAAGCTCCCGAATTCAGCCGTCCCGTACGCGGCGGGCTGGACCGTCGTGAAAAGCGGTGGTGGACGAACCGGGTTCCACACCGGACACACCGGCACCGCGATCGCAAGGAACTTCGACACCGGCCTTTCCGTGATCATGCTCTCAAACCTCGGAATCGGTAACCCGAAGCCGTTCGGCAACGACCGCGGCTTCCCGGTCACCGAGTTCACCCTCGAACTCTTCGCCCGGGCCGAGAAAAAGTACGCGAAGCAATAACAAAAATGGAGTTAAACGCTTCGCTCGAAACTGATTCTGCCTTCGGTCCATCGCCTGAGCGGAACGATGATTGAGGTCTACGACGATGCAGGTAGGACCCTTCTGCTTCGATTGCTTGCGGAGCATCCCGAGTGGGAGGAGGGTCTGGAGGCAGGCCGCGCCTCCGAAATTCCTTTCGAGACCGTCCACCCAAGACTGCACATCCCGTCCGAGCATCCCACGATTCACACGCCCCTTACTGTCGAGCTAGGCGGAACTCTTCAACTTTTCTGGCACGGCGGATACTTTTTCGACTTCATCTGGGAAGACATAGCAACCGAGGCATTCAAGTTCCTCGGAAGGTTCTTCGAGGAAGAGGTCCGCTGCGGCGTGTGCTTTCGCGATGGCAAGGTCATCGCAGGCGGCCCCGTGGAAGAAGACGGGATTCCATTCTCGCTCGCGGACTGGGACCGTATCGAGGTCCGCTCTTGGCGCGGGAACCGCGACGAGACAGCCTATCGGTAACCGTTCTCCCCGAAAAAAAGCAATAACAAAAACGGCCCCCTCGCCAAAAAGGCAAGGGGGCCGAAGCTCACTAAGAAATCTTAGTGGCTGTGCGAGTGGCCGTGGCCCTCGTCTTCGTTCTCTGGCAATTCAGCAACGATCGCTTCGGTCGTCAGCAGCAAGCCGCTGATCGAAGCTGCGTTCTGCAGCGACTGTCGAACGACCTTCGTTGGGTCAACGACGCCCTGGGCGAGCAGGTCTCCGAACTCAAGCGTTGCCGCGTTGAATCCGAGTCCGTTTCGCTTGACTTCGGCAACCACGACGGAGCCTTCGGCACCGGCGTTCTCGGCGATGGTTCGAAGCGGAGCTTCGATCGCCTTCTTGATGATGTTGATGCCGATCTGCTCGTCGCCATCTGCCTTCAGGGTGTCGAGAACCTTACCGGCGGTGAGAAGAGCCGTACCGCCGCCAGGGACGATGCCTTCTTCCAGAGCCGCTCGGGTCGAAGCGAGTGCGTCTTCGATTCGGGCCTTCTTTTCCTTAAGCGCGGTTTCGGTGGCTGCGCCAACCTTCACGACGGCAACGCCGCCGCTAAGCTTCGCAAATCGCTCCTGCAGCTTTTCCTTGTCGTAGCTCGAATCAGTGTTCTCGGCAAGCGCCTTGATCTGCTTCAGTCGGCCATCGATGCCGGCCTTGTCGCCGCGACCGCCAACGATCGTGGTGGTTTCCTTGGTGATGACGATTCGCTGGCAGGTGCCGAGCATGTCTGGCGTCACGTTCTCAAGCTTCACGCCGAGATCGTCGCTGATGAACTGGCCACCGGTGAGGATCGCCATATCTTCGAGCATTCCCTTTCGTCGGTCGCCAAAGCCAGGAGCCTTAACGGCCGCAAGCTGGAGTCCGCCGCGGATTCGGTTGAGAACCAAAGTCGCAAGCGCTTCGTTCTCCATGTCTTCTGCGATGATGATGAATGGTCGTCCGAGTCGGAGAACCTTCTCAAGCAGAGGAACAAGGTCCTGAACCGTGCTGATCTTCTTCTCGTGGAAGAGGATGTATGGATCTTCGTAAACCGCTTCCATGCGCTGGGCGTCGGTCACGAAGTAGGGGCTCATGAAGCCCTTGTCGAACTGAAGTCCTTCCACGGTTTCGGTAACCGTTTCGGTCGACTTCGATTCTTCCACCGTCACAACGCCGTCTTTGCCGACCTTGTTGATGAGCGCGCCGACCAGCTGGCCGAGCTCAACGTCGTTGGCCGAAACGGTTGCAACTTCGATCGCTCCCTTTTCGCCTTCGACGGGCTTGCTGATGTTCGCAAGCTCGGCGACGATGGCGTTGACGGCCTTTTCGATGCCGGTCTTGATCTGCGTAGCGTTGCTACCTGCAGCGACGTTTCGAATGCCTTCCTTGAAGATGGCCTGAGCGAGAACGACCGAAGAGGTCGTGCCATCGCCCGCGGTGTCGTTGGTCTTGCTGGAAACTTCGCGAATGAGCTGAGCGCCCATGTTCTCGAATCGGTTCTCAACTTCGATTTCCTTCGCAATAGTCACGCCGTCGTTGATGACGGTTGGCGATCCGAACTTCTTTTCGAGAACAACGTTTCGTCCGCGAGGGCCAAGGGTGACCTTGACCGCGTTGGCGAGCTTGTCGACGCCAACTTCAAGAAGCTTACGTGCTTCGTCCTGGAATTTAATATCTTTTGCTGCCATGAGTTTCTCTTATGCGTTTGCAGGCACGGCGACGTTCGAGAGAACGGCCAAAACGTCTTCGGCGCGAAGGATGATGAGGTCCTCGCCGTCAACCTTAACTTCGGTTCCGCTGTACTTGCCGTAGAGAACGATGTCTCCGACAACTACGTCGACGGCGGCAAGCTGGCCGCTGTCAAGTCGCTTGCCTGGGCCAACCGCGAGCACTTCGCCGCGCTGTGGCTTCTCTTGTGCGGTGTCTGGCAAGATGATGCCGCTAGCGGTTTTTTCTTCCTTCGCGGCCGCCTTGATGATGATTCGATCGTGTAACGGTTTGATCGCCATAGGTTCTCCTGAGTTGGAAGGCAAGCCGAGAATTAGCACTCTCCGGCGTTGCCTGCTATTAGCACTATACCGTTTTGAGTGCTAACGACTGCAATATCTGGGACCAAAAATCTGGGTAAACCCCACGCATGAACCCCGCGCTGGACCTGCTGCATCCGTACCCATTTGAACGTCTGCGGTCCCTCTTTGCCGGCGTGGTTCCACCTGCCGATTTGCCGCACATCAACATGGGCATCGGCGAGCCAAAGCACCCGACGCCGAAGGTTCTGCTCGACGCCATTCACGCCAACCTCGGCCTGCTGTCCAAGTATCCGCCGACGGGCGGAACGCCAGAATTTCTGGCCTCTGTGGCCGGTTGGATTCACCGACGCTACGGCGTCGAGGTCGATTCTTCGCGGCAAATCTTGCCGGTGAGCGGGTCGCGTGAAGGGCTGTTTGCCGTCGCCCAGGCGATCATCGATCCATCAACCCGGCCCGTCGTGCTGCTTCCGAACCCCTTCTACCAAATTTATGAAGGCGCGGCAATCATGGCGGGGGCAGAACCGTTCTATGTCCCGACGGTCGCCGGGACTCAGTTCCTGCCCGATTTTTCCGTTGTTCCGGCCGAAGTGTGGCCACGGGTGCAACTGGTGTATCTGTGCTCTCCCGGTAACCCGACCGGCGCGGTCATGTCGGCCGACCACTACCAGGCGCTGACTCAGCTCGCCGACGAGTTCGACTTCCTCATCGTCTCTGACGAGCCGTATTCCGAGCTGTACCAATCCGAGCCGCCCTATGGGGGCATCCAAACACAGCACCCGCGCGTCATCGTTTTGAACTCGCTCAGCAAGCGATCCAGCGCGCCAGGGTTGCGCTCCGGATTCATTTTTGGTGCGCCAGATGTGATGGATAAGATTCGCCTCCACCGCACCTATCACGGCGCCGCACCTAGCTCTGTGGTGCAACAAGCTAGCGCCGTAGCCTGGTCAGACGAAGCCCACGTCGAAGAGAACCGGCGACTCTACCGGGAGAAGTTTGATGTTTGTCAGCCGATGGTCAATCAAGTGTTGCCATGCGAAATCCCGGCTGGGGGCTTTTTCCTTTGGGCGAAAGTTCCGGAGTCGTCCCGCTGGGCGGGATCGGACGAGGCGTTCGCCCGCGAGCTTTATGCCACCGCAAACGTGACCGTCCTCCCGGGCACCTATCTTGCCCGAGAAGCGAACGGTCAAAATCCCGGCGCTGGATACGTCCGGATTGCGTTAGTTGCTGACTTGGCGACGTGTGTCCGCGCCGCCGAGGCGATGACCGCGTTGGAGAAAAAGTAATGTCAAGACAAAACCGCGTCACCCCGTTCAGTCGCATCGAAGCTAGTTCCGCACGCGGAGACCTCATGGGGAACCGGGGCATTTTGCATCGCGACGGGAAGCTCGTCTCCGAACGCTGGAAGGCGCGGCTTTGGATTAGCTGCGAACTGGAATACAAGGGCGTCCGGCGGCCCCTCATGTCGCCCGGCACCTACACCGAGCTCTTCTTCCTCGACGAAGTCACCGCCCTTTCCGCCGGGCACCGACCGTGTGCGCTGTGTCGGCGAGAGGACTACAACCGGTTCCGCGACGCTTGGCAGGAGGCATTTGGCGAAAAGCCGCCCGCGTTTGATATCGATCGGCAGCTCCACGCCGAGCGGGTGCCCATGATCCACGGCGAACGACCGAAGATCGTGCCGCTGGAACTTCCCGACTTCGCGATGTTTGAAGCAGATGGCGATGCGTTCGTAAAACTCGGTCGTCACGCGAGAAAGTGGTCGCATTCGGGCTACGGACCGGAGGTTCATTTGCCGCACCGGGGGTATCAGCTCACCGCGCCTAGACTGGTCCGCGTTCTGCAAGCGGGCTACGTGCCGCGTATCCACGCATCCGCTGGGGTACACCCGGCTAAGTGAATCTGGAAACCCTCATCAACGACGCCTGGGAGCGTCGAACCGAATTCTCGCCGAGCAACCATCCGACCGACGTCCGAGAAGCGGTCGAAACCACCTTGGCGCAACTAGACAGCGGCACCATCCGCGTTGCCGAAAAGATTGACGGCGATTGGGTGACCCATCAATGGATCAAGAAAGCCGTCCTGCTCTCGTTCCGGCTGAAGGACAACCAAATCATGTCCGCCGGATTCCCGTATTTCGACAAGGTCGCCTCGAAGTTTGAGGGCCTGGAAGATGCCGATTTCCGTGCCGCCGGATACCGAATCGTCCCGCCCGCCTTTGCCCGAAAAGGATCGTATCTCGCCAAGAACGTGGTCCTTATGCCGAGCTACGTGAACGTAGGTGCCTACGTGGACGAGGGCACGATGGTCGACACCTGGGCGACGGTGGGCTCTTGCGCGCAGGTCGGAAAGAACGTCCACCTTAGCGGTGGCGTCGGCCTTGGCGGAGTGCTGGAACCCATCCAAGCCAACCCGACGATCATCGAGGATAACTGCTTCATCGGTGCCCGAAGCGAGATCGTGGAAGGCGTGATTGTTGAAGAAAACTCCGTCATCTCGATGGGCGTTTTCATCGGGCAAAGCACGAAGATTTATGATCGAGCTACTGGCGAAATCACCTACGGCCGCGTCCCCTCGGGATCGGTCGTTGTGCCAGGTTCGTTGCCCAGCAAAGATGGAACGCACTCGCTGGCATGCGCGGTCATCGTGAAGCGAGTCGACGCCCAAACCCGGGCCAAGACCGCGCTTAACGAACTCCTCCGGAACGACTGATGTCGGAAGTCCTCGCCCTCCTCAAGGAACTCATCGCGCAGCCATCGGTCTCGCCGTTCGACGCAGGCTGCCAAGAAATCATCGCTGAGCGACTGACTCGTGCGGGCTTCGTGGTTGAGTCCCTACGCTTTGGCGAGACCGATAACCTTTGGGCGAGGATGGGCACCGGACCGGTGCGGCTCTGCTTCAATGGCCACACCGACGTGGTCCCGCCGGGGCCGATCGAGGAATGGAGCAGCGATCCTTTTGAGCCAACCGAGCGGGACCGCTATCTCTACGGCCGCGGGGCCAGCGACATGAAGTCCGGCGTGGCGGCGATGGTTGTCGCGCTCGAACGCCTCGCCGCAAGCGGGGAAGCGGATGGGCTGGCGCTGTTGCTCACCAGCGACGAAGAAGCGAAAGCCGACGACGGAACGGTCCGCGCGCTGCGATTCCTGCTGGAACGCGGGGAAGTGATTCAGAGCGCGCTCGTGGCCGAACCGACCTCGGTTTCGGTGCTCGGGGACACCTGCAAGCCCGGCCGGCGAGGATCGCTCACCGGCCGCATAACGGTCCAAGGCGTTCAGGGGCATGTCGCCTATGCTCACCTTGCCGAGAATGCGGCGCACGTGCTGGCTCCCACTCTGTCCGAGCTCGTCTCGGAGCGTTGGGACGAGGGCGATGACTTCTTCCCGCCGACGAGCATGCAAGTCTGGGAACTCCGCTCCGGCGCCGGTGCCTCGAACGTGATCCCTGGCGAAGCCTTCGTCGGCCTCAATTTCCGCAACGGACCAGCTTCTCCGGCCGATGTTCTAATACAGCGGACCGAGGCGATCTTTGCGAAGCACGGCGTGCGATTCGATGCGGTTTGGAACGCCAGCGCGGTTCCGTTCCTCTCGCCCCCGGGTGCCTTGGCCGAGAACGTGGCAAGGGGTATCCGGTCCGTCACCGGAATCGAAACCAATCTCAGCACCGGCGGCGGCACCAGCGACGCCCGGCATTTTGTGGCGGAGGGGATTGAGACGATTGAGTTTGGGCTGGTTCCGGTCGCCATGCACGGGATTGACGAGCGGGTGTTGATCTCGGATTTAGAAAAGCTAGCAGGGATTATTGTGGAAACCGCCCTTTGAGGCGGTTCATTAGTGAACCGGTTCACTAGATTTCAAGGTGGTAACCCGGATAGACGAAGTTGGCCAAGCCCGACTCATGTTGTCGTCCACTTTGAACCTAAATCAGGCGAAAATCGGGGAGCAAACGGGAGCTTGTTCATGCTCGTCCGATACTGGCACTATTGCTGGCAGCTAGCGAATTCTGAGGAAAAATTTCACTGACTCTTGAACCTTTTCCCCCAATCGGATATCATAGGTGAACCGGTTCAGCAATGGTGCGACGAACTACGATTGGCGATGTGGCTAAACAAGCGGGCGTCGGGAAGGTAACGGTTAGTTACGTTCTCAATGGGCGGGCGCGTGAACGTGGCATATCGGCCGCGACTTCGCAAAAGATTATTGACACTGCGAAGTCGATGAACTACACGCCGAATGTGGTCGGGCAGATGCTCGCAACTCAGAAGACGAACACGATTGCCGTTGTCTTCCAAGGCGTTGATTACTTTGCGTCAACCTCCAGCTTTATTCCCGAAGTTCTTCGCGGCGTTTGCGAAGAGGGGGTCGTGCAAGGCGTCGACGTCATGCTCCACACCAAGGCCGCCGAGAGCATGGAAGCGGACGCAAACTATCTCGCCAGCGGACGCGTCGACGGTGCTTTGATTCTGCGCGACGCCGGTGACCCGCTCATAAAAGAGCTCAAGGAGCGGAGATTCCCGATCGTCAGCTTCTTTAGCCGGCCGGAAGAACCAGGAATTCCGTACGTGGATACGGATAACTACTCTGGCGGCAGACTCGCTGCCCAACACCTGCTTTCCCTCGGCCACCGCCGCTTCGCCGTCATCGCAGGTTCAGAACTTTCGGTCGACGCGACCGACCGAAAGAACGGCTTCTTGAACACCGTTCGAGCCGCCGGGCTGGAGATTCCCACCGGAAACGTGATCAAGATGTTTGCCCCTCTCAACGAGCCGGAACGGCTAAAGCGGCTAATGGCTGGGCCAGATCGCCCGACCGCGCTGTTCGTTTGGTCCGACGACGTTGCCTTCCAGTGCATCACGCTCGTGCACCAAATGGGGCTGTCCGTACCCAAAGATGTGTCCATCGTCGGTTTCGACAGCACTCCGGCTTGCGATCGCGTTTCCCCTCCGCTCACCAGCGTGCGTCAGCCGATCACAACGATGGCCCGCAATGCCACCCGAATGCTCACCGAGGTCATGAGAGGCAGAACGCCCGACCTAGAGCAAATTGTTTTTCCTCCTCAACTCGACGTTCGCGCTTCAACCGCGCCCTACAGCAATCTTCCCACTCAATGAAGAGGCCATTTATGAATACAACACGAAGAGCATTTACGCTCATTGAACTTCTCGTCGTTATCGCAATCATCGCGATTCTTGCCGCAATCCTGTTCCCCGTTTTCGCTCAGGCGAAGGCCGCCGCAAAGCAGACCCAGTCGCTGAGCAGCATGAAGCAGCTTGGAACTGCAAACTTCCTTTACTCTGGCGACTTCGATGACAACCGAGTCATCCGAAACGCGTTCACCAACGGTGACGAGTACTCCTGGAAGCAGCTTATTGCTCCATACGTGAAGAACACTCAGCTCTTCACCGACCCTGTAAATACCATCTCGAAGTACCCAGACTTCCACTCCGACCCTGCTCTCCGAGCAGTCTTCGGTTGGGCAACCCTTAACCTGCCAGAGAATCTTCGATTCCGACGCGGCTACGTGCTCGCCAACATTTGGGGATCAAGCTGGTTTGCAGACGGCCAGGCAATCTCGTTGACTTCGTTCAGCGAACCAGCCAACGTTTTCGCAATCGTTGAGCACAAGGCCGTCTGGTCGGACATGGGCACTTACTGGGCATGGGGCGAGAACGTTGACGCGGACTTCTCCTGGCTTCCAGTTCCTCCAGTCACCGGCACGCGCTGGAACTGGGGCTCTGAAAAGTGGGGCAACAAGGCCTTCGTCGCTGCATATTGGGACGGCCACGCCAAGCGCATGAGCCACTCCGAGACCTGCGGAAAGAACTTCATCAACCAGCCCGTCGGTTCGCCGAACTTTGACAACTGGAACATGGGCGAAAACGCTCGAGCCGCTGCTGGCGGCGACGGCGCAAATAGCTGGATGAACAGCTACTGCCGCACCCTTCCAGCTCAGTTCCGCTGAGAATGACCGGGTCGCCGAGAGTAGTCTCGGCGACCCAACCCAAAACCCATGAAACACTTTCTAATTTTTCTAGCCATCTTCGCGGTCATCGGATGCGATGACGGGGGCGGTCCAGATGCGAAGGTAGAAGAGAACCGAATGGAGCAAGCTAAACTCCTTCGCTCCACTTTCGATAAGGTCGGCGGCAACTTCGATAAGATGACCCCTGACGAGAAAGCCGAAATTCTCAAGATTTATAAAGGAAACGAGGCCGACGCGAAGCGGGCTTGGTCCATGCTTCAGGCTGGCGGACTTGCCGGACCAAGCGGATCGGCAAGCAGCATGTCTGCTGGCCCTGGCGTCCAAAAGGGCGGAAACTAACTCTTCGTTTCTGCCCTCTGTCCACTCTTAGTTCCCCGGTGATTTCATCGGGGAACCGTTTTCCATGGATGAACCCCCTGTGACCTCTGTAAGCCTTTCCCTCATCGCCGCAGCTGCCATGCCGCAAACCGCCACGGGTCCCGCGCTCATTGACGACCTCCAGCGCCGAGCTTTTGATTTCTTCGTTGAGCATTCTCATCCCAAAACCGGGCTCACCAAGGATCGAGCTGCGAATCGCCCTGGCGGAGACACCTACACCGTCGCCAGTGCCGCTTCAACGGGCTTTGCTCTAACCGCCTACGTCATCGGGACCGAGCGCAAATGGATCGACCGTGCGGATGCCAAAAAGCGCACCGTCACGACGCTCAAGTCGATCAATGACCTCGTCGAAGGTGAGCACGGATGGCTCTACCATTTCATCGACTGGGAAACCGGCAAGCGAGTTTGGAAGTGCGAAGCAAGCACCATCGACACCGCCATTCTTTTGGCCGGAGTTTTTGCCGCGGAACGCTATTGGAAGGACAAGGAGATCACCCAACTTTCCGAAAGGTTTTGGAAGCGAATTGATTGGAAGTGGGCGCTTACCGATGGCGGCAAAAAGCCGAACGAAACGCTCATTGGCCACGGTTGGAAACCCGAGGAAGGCTTCCTTGGCGGTCGATGGTCCGCGCAGTACAGCGAAGAGAAAATGCTGTACATCATGGGCGGCGGCCTCAGCGACATCCGGACCGACGGGTGGGAAACGATCGGACGCAAGTACGAAAACTACAAAGGCATCGAGTTCATCACCGGTGGCCCGCTCTTCATCCACCAAATGTCGGAAGGCTTCTTCAGCTTTAAAGGCATGCGAGACAAGCTGGGTGTCAACTACTTCGTCAACACGAAGAACGCCACTTTGGCCAACCGCCAATACTGCATCGATAATCCGAAGAACTTTAAGGGCTACGGAGCCGATTTCTGGGGCCTCAGCGCCTGCGACCACCCTGGCGGCTACAACGCCTTCGGCGCACCCGGCTGGATCGACGACAACGGAACCATCACCCCGACTTCAGCCGTAGCGAGCATGCCTTTCACGCCGAAAGAATCACTAGCTTTTGCCGAAGCCATGCGCAAAAACCACCCTGCCGCGTGGGGCAAGTATGGCTTTCCGAATGGCTACAACCCGAACCAAAACTGGATCGGCCTCGACGTCATCGGCATCGACCTCGGCATGATGATGCTCGGCATCGAAGCACACCGCACTGGGCTCATTCACAAACTCACCATGAGCCACCCCGCCATCAAACGCGGGTACGAGAGGGTAGGTCTGAAACTTGCTCCAGGCTCGGATTCCGGTCCGTTGCGAGTTCAGAAGTAAGAGATCGGACCGGTCCAGTTTGCTGGACCGGTCCGCTGTCTGTTTACAGATTTAGCTCGAACGAGGTGATGTTTCTGCCAACCGTTCCCCAACTGGTTGGGGCAAGGCGAAGCGTCGTACCTTCTCCTGTGGAGAAGAAGCCGAGGCCCTCGGCTGCGTTGCTGTCCGTTTGTAGCACGGCCTGGGAGTAGCGCCCAGACGTCTTTACAAGAATCCCTTCGGTCTTTCGCTTAGCAGCGGTCGGAATCTCGAACTCGTAGCGGATTGGATTAGTCGCAAGACGGACCAGACCGCCGTTGACCATGGAGTATCCAATCAGGTTAAAAGCCGGATAGTGAATTGAAATCGTAGGAATACTATCGTATGAGTATGGAATCAGGACGTTCGTTGAGATAGCTCCCGTGGTTTTGTCGGCGGGAATCTGATAGCTAAACGTGTACCCACTGACGCTCAAAACTCCGGTGGATACTGGCACCCGCATCGGAATTGAGCCAGAGCGGAGAACACGCACGGCGGCACCGGCTCGGGCGGAGTTCGAGCTAGCGAAAATGCCAGTGAACTTAAAAGTGTTCGTTCCAACTTTGACCGAAATTTCCTGGACCGTCGACTTTGGAACAACATCCGTTAACAAGACGCCTTCTGTCCATTGGAAGGCCCCGGATAGGTGTGTTTGAGCTTGCACTGCGAGCAAACCTGCGTTTCCTGTCGGGACTGCCGTGGATGCAACAGCGAGTAGACCGGCGATAGAGAGTAAACCCATGTCGCGATTATATCAAGGGGCTATCTAGCTTTCAATCTCAAACCCGGATTATCCGATGTTTTAGCAAAATTGCCGGGTGAGACTATTCAACTAATAGTCTTATGGTTCCGTGTTTGTTCTATTGATCAGAATTTTTAAGATTTCGATGAACGAATCGAAATGTTGAAAACGTCCAGTACATTTAATCACTTCAAGTTTTGTCCGAGTTCATGAGCATATTGCACAACAAACTATTTACGAGTGTGCATTAAGACTAGTCAAACGTAATATGTCCAGCTTCTCGAAGTTTGTGAATCTCAAGGTTTGATTGGGCCGTTCCACTTGGCAAGCCTCAGTCAGGACCGTTCATTGGAGATAATAGGGCCATGCTATTTGCCCTCGCGGCAGGACTTTGCCTGCTTGCGCCACAAACCGAGCCGGTGACCGTGTACGAAAACGCGGTCATCTATCCGGTCTCTGGTCCCAAAATCGAACGCGGAGTCCTCGTCATCCGAGGGAACAAGATCGAGTCCGTCGGCGCGGCAGGCTCTGTGACCATCCCCGCCGATGCCAAGCGGGTGGATCTGAACGGAAAAGTCCTGATCCCCGGCCTTGTAGACACCCACAGCCATGTCGGCGGCGGGGACGGTGCGGATGAATCGAGCCCGATCCAGCCCGACGCGAAGGTCTGGGAAGGCATCGACGTCCAAAACCCCGATTTCATCCGAGCCGCCGCCGGCGGTCTGACCACGATCAACATCATGCCCGGCTCCGGCCACCTGATGAGCGGACAAACCCTTTACGCCAAGAACCGAAAAGCCCGCACCGTCGAAGACCTCTTCATCCTCGGCGAGAACGGCTGGATCTACGGCGGCCTCAAAATGGCCAACGGCACCAACCCCATCGGCACCCCGCCGTTCCCCGGAACCCGCAGTAAATCCGCCGCGCTCATCCGCCAAAAATTCCAAGAAGCTAAGGACTACCAAAAGAAGTGGAAGGACTGGGAAGTCAAAAAGGAAGGCGAAGCTCCCGACCGCGACCCTGGCCTAGACGCGATGGTTGAAGCCCTAGAAGGGAAACGCATCGTCCAGCACCACACGCATCGCGCCGATGACATCCTCGCCGTGCTCCGGTTGAAGCAAGAGTTTGGTCTGAAAGTAGTGCTCCAGCACGTTTCCGAAGGCATCCTCGTCGCCGACGAAATCGCCAAGACCAACACGCCATGCAGCATCATCGTCCTCGACGCCCCCGGCGGAAAGCTCGAAGCGGTCAACTACTCATCGGAAACCGGCCGCGTCCTTGAACGGCAAGGCGTTAACGTCGCGATCCACACCGACGACGGAATCACCGAAAGTCGCCTCTTCCTCCGCTCCGCTGCCTACGCGGTCCGAGGCGGAATGACCGAATCCGGCGCCCTCCGCGCCCTCACCCTTAGCGGAGCCGAAATGCTCGGCCTCGAAAAGCGGGTTGGATCCCTAGAGCCCGGAAAAGATGCCGATTTCGTCGTCCTCTCCGGCTCACCCTTCGCCACCCGAACCCGCGTTCTCCAAACCTTCGTCGAAGGCGCTCTTCGCTTCGACTTTAACGACCCCAAAATGCGGGTCTACGCTGTCGGCGGACCGGGAGCCGGTCACGCCGTCGAGCCGTACCTCTGCTGCAAAGGTGGCAACTAACATGATCACCCTCTTCGCCGCCCTCGCCATTCTTGCGCCAACTCCGGCGGCAGAAACCCTAGCCATCCGCGCCGAAATCCTCCACACCCAAGAAGGCGCCCCGATCAAAAACGGCGTTGTCCTCATCGAGGACGGCAAGATCAAAGCCGTCGGCACTGCAGATCAAGTCACGATCCCAACTGGCACCCGCGTCCTCCGCGCCGCCGTCGTCACGCCTGGCCTCATTGACGCCCGAAGCACCCTCGGCCTCACCGGAATCTACAACCAGCAAGGCCACGATCAAGACCAGCAAGACAACGGCGGAGCCGTCCAGCCCGAACTCCGGGCAATGGACGCCTACAACCCCCGCGAGGCGCTGATCTCCTACGTCCGGTCCTACGGGATCACGACGGTGAATACCGGCCACGCGGCGGGCAGCCTAATGTCAGGGCAGACCTTCGTCGTCAAGCTCCACGGCCGAACCCCGGACGCCGACCTCGTCAAATCGCCATCCTTCGTACTCGCGACTCTCGGCCCTGGCTCGCTTGGGCGAGGACCAGGCACTCGGGCAAAGCAACTCTCCGAACTCCGAGACATCTTCCGCGGTGCCCAGCGCGCCGCCAAAGCCGGGACCGCGAAGGGGCAAAAGGCAGATGCCCTCCAGCTCGTCATCACCAAGAAAATCCCGCTCTTGGTAACCGCCTACACCGCGCAAGACATCGCTTCCGCCCTCCGGCTGAAGAAGGAGTTCGGCTTCGACATGGTCCTGGATGGTGGAGCCGAGGCAACCACGATGGCGGCAGAACTCAAAGCCGCAAAAGTGCCCGTCTTCATCCACCCCCTCATGCAACGCCCGTATGGCGAGGCGCAAAACGTCTCCTACGAGACCCCCGCGAAGCTGCAAAAGCTCGGAATCTCGTTCGCTTTCACTTCCGGCTTCGAAGGCTACGTCCCGAAAGTCCGAGTGGTCCTAATGGAAGCCGCCGTGGCCGTCGCAAATGGACTATCCGACGCCGATGCCCTTAACGGCCTCACGCTAGGAGCGGCAAAGCTGCTGGGAATCGAGAAGCGCACTGGCTCGCTTGCGGTTGGAAAAGACGCCGACATCGCCCTCTTCGATGGCGACCCGTTTGAATACACAAGTCACTGCACCGCGACTGTCATCGACGGCAAAGTTCTTTGGGAAGGGAAGCGCTAGTCTTCTAGCGTAAAAGGATCGATCCGGTGGGCTTCCATGTCCACCCGATCCTCTTTCATCGTCACGCCTTCGTTTTCCAAGCGCAATCGCTGCTCCACGGCAAGTTGGGGATCACGCTTCGCAACCAAAAGTTCGCCGGTCCGACCGACAACGCGCCACCAAGGAACATCGCTCGGTGCAGAAGCAAGGGCACGACCGACAAGGAGTCCGCTAAGGCTAGGGGTAAGAAGTTGCCCAACATCGCCGTAGCCAAGGACCTTCCCGCGAGGAATAAGTTTGACCACCCGATACACACGGTCTCGAGTGGTCATGAGCGGGCGGTTAGTTTCGAACGGAGTTGGAATGCGGAGTAGCCGGTGCTACTTCGATGAAGGCATTCATCGGAGCGATCATGTAGATGTTCGTTCCAATCTCCTCCCAGGTGCCATCTTCTGCGTAGTTCACGCCGCACAGGAAGTCAACAACCTTCTGCCGAATGCCTGCATCCGTGTCATTCAAATTGATGATCTGCTGTTCGCCACGCTTAATTCCGTTGGCAACGGCTCGGGCGTCCTCGAAGGTCATGATGTCCTTTCGAACGGTAACGGTGTAAGCGTAGGTGCGCCGTGGCTCGGTCGCGGTGTCTTGGTACTGAGGCATCGCTTCCTCGTCTTTGGTGCCAAAAAGGCCAGTAAATTTGCTCATCCAACCTGGACGATCTTGAAGTTCCATTTCTTCCATGATTTCCTCTCTAAACCCGCTCGCCAAAGAGAGCAGTGCCGACCCTGATGTGACTGGCTCCTTCCTGGATTGCCACCTCAAAATC
>CAMAPH010000006.1:0-87922 GCA_945859975.1 Chthonomonas calidirosea | reverse complement strand
CGTCGGCGGGAGGCGATAGAAGCTAGAATAGGAATGTCTCTTATGGCTGCGATCTCCGAGATTCCAATGGTCAACATCACCGTCAATGACGTGGCGATTCAGGTTCCGAAAGGGGAGCTGATCGTTGAAGCGGTGAAACGCTTGGGTTTGGAAATCCCGATCTTTTGCTATCACCCCCGAATGAAGCCGGTGGGGATGTGCCGGATGTGCTTGGTGGAGATTGGCACGAAGGGGCCAGATGGCAGCGTGCGCATGATGCCGAAGCCGCAGGCGGCTTGTTCTTTGCCGGCCAGCGAGGGGCTCGTGATTCTTACCGATACCGAGCGGCTGCACACCGACCGACGCGGCGTGCTTGAGTTTCTGCTGATCAACCACCCGCTGGATTGCCCGATCTGTGACCGGGGTGGCGAGTGTCCGCTTCAGAACAACACGCTTTTCTATGGCCCATCGACCAGCCGCTTTGTGGAGATGAAGCGGCACGCGCCGAAGGCTTTTCCCCTGAGCAAGTACGTGACGCTGGACCTGGAGCGCTGCATTCAGTGCGGCCGTTGCGTTCGGTTTACGGAAGAGATTAGCGGCGACGCGCAGCTTGGGTTCCGGTTCCGAGGCGCTTCGATGCAGCCTTCGACGTTCCAGATGACGGACTTTGAGAGCAAGTTCTCCGGGAACGTGATTGAAATTTGTCCGGTCGGCGCGCTCACGAGCACGAAGTACCGGTTCCGCGCGCGGCCTTGGGACTTGCAGACGAAGCCGGGGATTTGTACGCTTTGCAGCAACGGTTGCAACATCCACGTGGACTACCGAAAGTCCGAGATTGTGCGCATCAACGGTCGCACGAACGAGGAAGTGAACGAGGAATGGACTTGCGACAAGGGCAAGTTTGGCCATTACGCGTTCAACACCGATAAGCGAATTGAGCGGCCGCTGCTTCGGCGCGGTGACCAGTTGGCGCCGGTGGAGTGGTCTTCGGCAACGGCGGCGGTTCTGGAAGTCTTCCGAAATGCGGGTTCGAAGGCGGCCGTGATTGCGGGGCCAGACTTGAGCAACGAGGATTACGCTTCGCTGGTTTGGCTGTTCAAAGATCAGCTGGGGACGCCGAACGTGGATCACCGGTTTGAAAAGTACCTGCCGGTCGCGAGCAACTCGATTGAGGCGAAGCTCGGCGTTTCGGCGGTGCAGAACCGGATTGCGGACTTCGCCACGGTCGGCAAGGTTTTTGTCTTTGGCACGTCGCTGGCGGATGAGGAGCCGATTCTTTACCTGCGGGTTCGAAAGGGCGCGACGAACAACGGCACGAAGGTTGGAGTTGCGCACTCGGAGTTGACCGAAGTGACGCAGCTTGCGACTGCATCGGCGATTTATCATCCAGGGTCCGAGGCGATTCTGGCGACGGCGCTGTTGAACGCGGTCAGCGGCGGCGGTGGTGGAGAGTTTGCGGCGACGGGACTTTCGGAAGCGGAGTTTGACGGGCTGGTTCAAGCGATTTCGGGCGCGGCGATTGTTACGACCCGAGGGCTTTATGACTTGCCCGAAGGCTCGCAGATTGTGGAGACGCTGGCGAAGATTGCGCAGGCCACGGGCGGCACTTTCAACTGCTATGCACGAAAGTCGAACGAAGAGGGCGCGACTCTGGCGGGCGTGGTGCCTGGTCCGGACGGACAAAACACGCACGAGATTTTGGCTGCAGCGGCGGCGGGAGAGATTTCCGCGCTTTGGCTTTCCGGGGTTGACTTGTTCAGCGTTGGGCTCGATTCGGAAGTGGTTCAGACGGCGCTCGAGAACGTTGAGTTCTTGGTGGTTCAGGATTGGATCGAGAGCGAGACGACGGCTTATGCTTCGGTGGTGTTGCCGATGACGGCGACTTTGGAAGCGGACGGAAGCTACACGAACCTGGAGCGACGCGTTCAGTTTATGAAGGCGGTTATTCCGCTTCGTGGGGACGCGAAGTCGGCTTGGCGAACGTTCAGCGACGTTTCGATGCGGCTGAAGGCGCGCACGCCATTCTTTAACGCGGGCGAAATTTTGAACGAGATCGGAACCAAGATTCCGGCCTTTGCGGGTGCTTCCGAAGAATCGGCGCACGGCGAAGGATTCACGTTAGCGTTAGGTTAAGACCGCGATTTCGCTGGTAGCGTTGTAGGATGTTTCTTGCGGCGCTACTCGCTTCTGGTCCGATCGTGATTGCCCACCGCGGCGCGTCTTCCGAACTGCCCGAGCACACTTTGGCGGCTTATACGCGGGCGATTGACCTTGGCGCGGACTTCATTGAGCCGGACGTTGTGATTACGAAGGACGGCGTGTTGGTTGCTCGGCACGAGAACGAGATTTCTGGCACGACCGATGTTGCGGCGCACCCGGAATTTGCCGACCGAAAGGCGACTAAAGAGATTGACGGCGCGAAGGTGACCGGGTGGTTTACCGAGGACTTTACGCTGGCGGAGTTGAAGACTTTGAAGAGCCGCGAGCGGTTGCCGCAGGTTCGGCCGGAGAGCGCGAAGTCGGACGGGAAGTTTGAGATTCCGACGCTGAAGGAAGTGTTGGAGCTGGTTCGGCAGAAGAACGAAAAGCGCCGCAGCCCAGTCGGGATTTATCCCGAGACGAAGCATCCATCGTATTTCCGCAAGATCAATTTGTCTCTGGAGGAGCCGCTGGTGAAGTTGCTGGCGGAGTTTGCTTATGACGAGAAGTCGCCGGCATTTATTCAGTCGTTTGAAGTTGGGAATTTGAAATGGCTGAAGGAGAAAACGAAGGTTCGGTTGATTCAGCTGGTTACGAACGGCGGTAAGCCAGAGGATGGTTCCGTGAGCTACGCGCAGATGCTGAGCAACGATGGGCTGAGCGCGATTTCGACTTATGCGGCCGGGATTGGGGTGGAGAAGTCGCTGGTGATTCCGGTGAAGGATGGCGCATTAGCTTCAGCTACTGATTTGGTTGCGCGCGCTCACGGCGCTCAGCTGCTGGTGCACATTTGGACGCTTCGTCCCGAGAATCTGTTTTTGCCCAAGAGTTTGGTGGGTAAGCCAGAGGAAGAGCACCGAGCGTTTTTGAACGCGGGAATTGATGGGTTCTTTTCTGACGCACCCGGACTGAGCGTCCGGGTGCGGAATGAGTGGCTAGCCCAGCGGTGATCGGGTGAAGATCACGGGGTGATTGCCAGCAAGGGATCGGGCTTCGATCTTGGTGAGATCGCCTTCGCACATGGTGTAAAGGAAGCCAGCGTGGGGGAGGGTGAGGGCGTTCATATCGAACGGCCTTGTGGCTCCGTCGATGGTGAGCACGAGGTCTACGACCGGTTGGGTCGTTTGGATCGTGACGACATCGGCGTCATCCGCTCTTGAGACGGTGATCGGGGCTGGATCGGCGAACTGTGCATTCTTCGGCTCGGCAAGGAGTCGGAAGGTGCTTGCGCCGGTGCCGGAATCGGCGAAGACGATGGTGTCGGGAACGCTGAGTCCGTGGACGGAGAGCTCGCCGAGCTTCATGCGCTGGTTTATGCCGAGTTCGAATTCGAACTTGGTGCTGGCCAGGACTTCACCGGTTTGCAGGTTATGGGCGGAGACGGTGACTTCATCGGCGATTTCATCACGGCCGTCGTTGCAGACATAGACTTCAATGAGGTCGTTGTTGCGGACGAGGGAGATGAGGACATCGTCGTAAAGCCGTTCGAGCTCGTAGGCGAGGGGCTTTGGATTAGCCGCGCTGTCGAAGTAGGCCCAGCTTTGGACGGGCCAGATGTCGTTCATTTGCCAGATGAGGGAGCCGCGGCAGAATTCGGCACGTCGATAGTGCTCGACGCCGTGTCGGAGGGCGTCTCGCTGGTTGAGCTGGCTGTAATAGACCCAGTCGCCGACGTTCTTGCTCACCGGATAGTGAAGCTCGACGTAGCCGATGTAGGTTTCGTAGCCTTTGCCGGTCTTGTCGTGCCAGCGATAAACGGGGTTGCGGTAGTTCTCCTTCTCGGCGGATTTTCCGATGACGTTGTTCCAAACTGCAAGGGAGCAGGAACTGGCAAAGCCGTATTCGCTGCTGAAGCGGCCGTCGGATTCGGAATAGAAGCGCCAATCGCCTCTGCCGTGCCAGACGTCCCAGTTGTGCTGGTCGCCGTAGCCGCCAGCGTTGTCTCCGCTCCATCCGCCCTGGGCTTGGGGTTCGGGGCTGGTGCCGATGGGGCTGGAGGAGATGTAGCCGCGAGCGGGATCAAACTGGTTGACGGCATCGGGCAGAGTTTTGAAGTACAGGTTCTCGCCGTAGTAGCGCGGTGGGTGGTTTTCGGCCGGGCCCCACTTTTGCTCCCACATTTGGTGGTTTTCGTTGTTGCCGCACCAGAGGGCGAGGCAGGGGTAGTTGCGGAGGCGCTTGATGTTCGCCTTCGCTTCTTCGGCGATTTTGGCCTGCCATTCTTCGTCGTCTGGGTAGTAGCCGCAGGCGAACGGGAAGTCTTGCCAGACCATGATTCCGGCGGCGGAGCAGGCTTCATAGAAGGCGTCGGCTTCGTAGAGTCCGCCACCCCAGATTCGGAGCATGTTGCAGTTGAGGCCCTTGGCGTCCCAGACCTTACTTTCGTATTGCCGAACGCTGATGGCGCTGGGGAAGGAGTAGTCCGGGATCCAGTTGGCACCACGAGCCCAGATCTTTTCGCC
Organism: Chthonomonas calidirosea; assembly: GCA_945859975.1. Taxonomy (GTDB): domain Bacteria; phylum Armatimonadota; class Fimbriimonadia; order Fimbriimonadales; family Fimbriimonadaceae; genus Fimbriimonas. The sequence continues at coordinate 83,282 of CAMAPH010000006.1, read as the reverse complement.
GTTGATTTCGAATTCAAACGACTCGCCCCACTGGTCCTTCTCTCTTAGGAGTTTTGGACTGCTGAAGCCGACGGTCAGGAGCTGGATGTCTTCGGCGGTGGTGCCGTTGCTGAGGACGGCGGTCAGGTCGTAGCAGGTCGGCTCATCAGGATGCCAGTAGGAAACCGAATCTTTCGGAATCCGAACGACTTCTGATCCTTTCCAGCCAATCTCGTGCTCGGGACCTTCAAGGGTGAAGGCGAAATCACCAGTGCCATCTTGTTCGGTTTCCGCCCAAACCTTGATGGTGTCGCCGTCTTCTTCCCAGCGGAACCAGACGTCGGTGATGCGGGCGTTGAACTCTAGGAGGACGACGGGCTTCCAGATTCCGCAGGAGACGAGCCTCGGGCCCCAATCCCAGCCGTACATGCATTGGGCTTTTCGCACGAAGGCGCGTTCGTCAAATCTCTCTTTCGGGTCCGCCAGGCCTTCTTTGTCGAAGTAGGCATCTCGAATTTCGTTGCCCACTTTGATGGCCGATTTGAAGTCGATGCGGAGTTCGTTTGCGCCTTCGACGAGTTGTTCGGTGACGTCGATTTCGAGCGGGATGAACATGTTCTCGCTCTTGCCGATTTCGGTGCCGTTGAGGGAAACGGTGGCAATGGTGTCGAGGCCTTCGAAGCGCAGGACGCGGTGCTTGAAGTCAGACGGGGACCAGTTGAAGGTGGTGCGGTAGCTCCAGTCTTCCTGATCTACCCATTGCACGCCGATTTCGTGCATTTTCTCATGTGGATCGGGGATGATGCCGTTCGACATGAGGTCGAGATGGACGTGTCCGGGGACCACGGCGGGCAGCCATTCCGCCTTTGAGTATCCGATGTCTTTTCCTTCCGTGGATGATTGGATGAATTCCCAGCCAGCGTGCAGTACGGTCCTTTCCATGTCGCTTCATTATGAAGCGACATGACTTCGAAAGTCCCCGCGCATATTTGCGTATACAACCCGGATTAGCTAGCAGTTATGCGGTGAGGGCGAGCTCGGTCATGAGCTGGATTCCAGTTTCTAGGGCGTCGTCGTTGAAGTCGAAGTTTGGGGCGTGGAGGTTGGGATAGGAGTCCGCGCCATGGGGGAGGAGGCCGAGGAAGAAGAAGCAGGCGGGGATTTGGTAGCCGTAGTAGCTGAAGTCTTCGCCGCCCATGCTTGGGTGTGGTTCATGGTGAACGTTGTCGGTGCCGATGGCTTCGGTGGCGATGCGGCGGAAGGTGTCGGTGGCGTCCGGGTCGTTAAAGGTGACCGGGTAGGGGTTGCTTGTCCAAGTGATCGTGGCTTCTCCGCCGAAAGCGAGGGCGGTGTTCTGGACGATGGACTCGATGGCCTTCACCGCGATTTGTTCGGTTGCCATGTTTAGGGTACGGAGAGTGCCGTTGAGCTCGGCTTTCTCGGGAATCACGTTATGGGCAACGCCGGCAAGGAATTGGCCGATGGTGACGACGACGGAGTCTAGCGGGTCTACGTTGCGGCTGGCGACGGTTTGGAGAGCGGTGACGATGTGGCTGCCGATGACGATCGGGTCGATGCCGTTGTGAGGATAGGCTGCGTGGGCGCCTTTGCCTTTGATGATCACGCGAAACTGGGCGGCGGAGGCCATGATGGCACCGGGTCGGGTGGAGACGTGGCCGATGCGGTGATCGGGATGGCCGTGGAGGCCGAAGATGATGTCGGCCGGGGTTCCGACGACTTCGCCGCGGAGGGCTCCGGCGTCCACGAGGGCCTTGCCACCCGCGCCGCCTTCTTCGGCGGGTTGGAAGAGGAGCAGAACGTTGTTCTTGCGATGCGGGGTTTCGGAGAGGAGTTTGGCGGTGCCGAGGAGGATGGCGGTGTGGCCGTCGTGTCCGCAGGCGTGCATCTTGCCGGGCGTTTGCGAGGCGTAGGGGAGCTGGGTTTCCTCGTGGATCGGGAGGGCGTCCATGTCGGCCCGGAGAGCAATGGTCTTATTGGGTTCGCCGGTAGCGGGAATAAAGGCGACGACGCCGGTTTTGCCGACTTCGGTTTTGTGCTCGATGCCTAGCTGGGTGAGTCGCTCGTGGATGAGCTGAGCCGTTCCGGTTTCCTCATATCCAAGTTCCGGGTGCTGGTGCAGATGGCGGCGGATCTCGGTGACTTCTTTGATCAGGCTCGGCGACATGCACTGATTGTACGATGCCGAACCTTTTGAAGTTACTTCGCGTTCAATCGGGCGGCGCGGAGGCGTTGGATGGCTCGTTCTACTTCTTGAACGGCATCGGATTGGGTCATCGTTCCGGAGTCGCTTCGGAGTTCTTTGCGAGCTTTTTCGAGCATTTGCTCGGCTTTTTCGACGCTCAGTTCCTCGGCCAGGGATGCTTCATCGGCGAGGACGGTCATTTTGTCGGGGCGGACTTCGGCGAAGCCGCCTCCGATGTAGATGTAGCCGGTCTGGTTGTTGGCCTTATATTCCAGCAAGCCCGGCTTGAGGGCCGCGACGAGGGAGATGTGGCCGGCTTGGATACCGAAGTAGCCTTCGGTACCCGGCGCGACCACCGACGTTACGAGTTGCTCGACCACGGACTGGTCGGGCGACACCACGGATAACGTGAACTCTCTCGCCATGATTTGTTAGGCAACCGCCTGGATTTTCTTCGCCTTCTCGCGAACGTCATCGAGGCCACCGCAGTACAGGAAGGCCTGTTCTGGAAGGTCATCGAGGTTTCCGTTAACGATTTCCTTGAAGCTGCTGACCGTTTCGTCGATTGGGACGAAGCGTCCGGTGTTACCGGTGAACTGCTCAGCAACGAAGAACGGCTGGGACAGGAATCGCTCGATCTTTCGAGCTCGGCTGACCAGCAGCTTATCGTCGTCCGAAAGTTCGTCGATACCAAGGATCGCGATGATGTCTTGGAGTTCCTTGTATCGCTGCAGCGTCTGCTGAACCTTTCGAGCGGTGTCGTAGTGCTCGGTTCCGACGATTCGTGGGTCGAGGTTCTTCGAGGTCGAGACCAGTGGGTCAACGGCGGGGAAGAGGCCCTTCGAAGCGATCGATCGCTCAAGGTAGACATAAGCGTCAAGGTGAGCAAACGTGGTTGCCGGAGCTGGGTCAGTTGGGTCGTCTGCAGGAACGTAGACGGCCTGGACCGAGGTAACCGAACCTTTCTTGGTGGAAGTGATTCGCTCCTGGAGAGCACCCATTTCCGAAGCTAGGGTTGGCTGGTAGCCAACAGCGGATGGCATTCGGCCGAGCAGTGCGGATACTTCCGAACCTGCCTGAACGAAGCGGAAAATGTTGTCGACGAAGACGAGAACGTCGGTTCCGACGACATCGCGGAAGTATTCGGCCATCGTCAGAGCGGTTAGAGCGACTCGAAGTCGGGCTCCTGGTGGCTCGTTCATCTGACCGAAGACCATGGCGGTCTTGTCGATAACTCGAGAGTAGCGAACGCCCTCTTCTTCGATTGCGCCGTTCGGGTCCTTGTACTTGGATTCGGTCATTTCGAGAAGGAGGTCATTTCCTTCACGAGTTCGCTCGCCCACGCCAGCGAACATCGAAACGCCGGAAGCTTCAACGGCGATGTTTCGGATGAGTTCCTGAATAAGAACCGTCTTTCCGAGACCTGCACCACCGAAGAGGCCGATCTTTCCACCCTTGTTAAACGGGATGAGAAGGTCGACGACCTTTAGACCGGTTCCGAGGAGTTCGACTTTGGTCGACTGCTCTTCGAAGGTTGGCGGCGTTCGGTGAATCGGCAACATTGGCGCGTTTTCTGGCGCTGGCATGTTGTCGATCGGGCGACCAACGACGTTGAAAACTCGGCCGAGGGTGTCGTTGCCTACCGGAACCCGAATGGCGGAGCCAGTATCGACGGCATCCATTCCGCGCTTCAAGCCATCGGTGCTACTGAGAGCGATGGCTCGTACAACGTCATCGCCCAGGTGCTGCGCAACTTCGCAGACCAGGTCGATATTTCGAGATGGATCTTTAATCTCGATTGCGTTGTAAATCTCGGGCAGGTTGTTGCTCGTAAATCGAAGGTCAACAACGGGGCCAACTACGGAAATAATCTGTCCGGTTCCGGGCATGAAGTCTTAATTCCTCTCTGGGCGTCGATGAGCGAACCCATCAGCGCAACCTGCGGGAGTATACCAATCGAGCCCCGCAGGTTGACGCATCTCTTGAATGCTTGCGATTATTTCGCGGCGCCGAAGATTTCTTTGAAGAACTTTTGGAGCTCATCCCAGCTTCTTCGGTCGGCTTCTGGGCGGTATCCCGGTCCAGGAGCGGTGAACGGGTGGCTGTCGACGTTGTAAGCGACGAGTTGATAGTCGACCTTCGCGTCTCGCATTTCGCCAAGGAATCCGACTAGCTGCTCGTACGGCACGCTTGGGTCCTGGGAAGCGTGGCAGACCAGAACCTTGGCCTTGACCGATCCGACGGTGGCAGGCGTCTTGGTAGCGAGGCCGCCGTGGAAGCTGATGACACCGCTGATGTCGGCGCCGGAGCGGGCGAGTTCCAGGACTCCACCGCCACCAAAGCAGTAACCCATCGCAGCAACCTTATCCTTCTGGACTTCGGTTCGGGCGCGGAGGGTAGAGACCGCAGCGTTCATTCGGCTGATGAATAGCGGCATGTCATTTCGATACTTGCCGGCCATCTGGCCATTTTCGGCTTGAGTTTTTGGCTTGTTTCCTTTGCCGTAAATGTCGGCGGCGAATCCAACGTAGCCAAGTTCGGCCAGCATTCGGGCCCGGCGCTCTTCGTACTCATCGGTGCCGTTCCAGTCGTGGACGATGACGACGCCCGGGCGAGGGCCCTTAATATTGGTGTCGTACGCGATATAGCCTTCGAGGACGGTATCGCCGTCCTTGTACTCGACTCGTTCGGTTTTGATTTCGGCGGCCGATATGGCCGCAAAGGCAAAGAGAGTTCCCAGGAGCGCAAGTCGAATCATCACCGTATTCTTACGCCGTTCGGCGAATAGAATCAACAGCGATGGCGCAGACGGTTGCCTCGATGAATTTAGCTCGTGATCAGCGTTGGCTGGATGCGAAGGCGTTGTACCGCCAGTCGGGTCGCCGAACGGGCTGCCTTTATCTGTGCGGGTACGTGATCGAGATCGGGCTGAAGGCGGCCTATTTTGAGTTGGCGACTGCGGCGGACGTCGAGCTAGCAGGAAAGGATTTGACTCAACTCTGCCGTCACCCCGAAAGGCTCCCTGAGTTCTCCAGAGCCCGAGCCGATTTCGTGGCGCCATACGGTCATTGCCTCCCTGGATGGCTGTCACTGCTTGAACAAGCAAGATCTCGGTCGGGGCGTAATACTTCGAATGATCTTATGTTGGAGGTTTCTGGTCTCGTCGCCACGGTAATTTGGTCGCCCGGATTGAGATATGCCGTTGAACCTGTGCTACAGGAAGAGCTAAACAGCGTGTATCGAACCGCCGAAAGAATCGTCAACAATAATAGGCAGTTGGTGAGCTGATGCCCGTAACACGAATAACATCTGACTATCGCGACATCCTGAACAGTGTCGAGGAAACGATCATGGCGGAACTGAAGCACCCCAATCCAGAGGGTAGCGATCCACTGATTACGATATTCGAGATCCCCGACGGAAATGTCCACTACCGAGTCGTTTCTAACGGATTCCGTGGCATTCGGATCGAGGACCGACCATTTTTGATTTTGCGCGCAATCGGTCAGGCCGTTGGTGAAAATGAAGTCGAGCGGGTTTCTCGTGCGATCGGCCTCACTTTTGAGGAAGCCGAGCGCACGAAGTCGAAAGCTGCTTAGCGACCGGTGATCCAGCTCTTCCAGTAATTCGGGTCTTCTAGCTTCAGCGCGTCGGCGGTGAGCTTGAGGGGCCGGTGGGTGTCTACCATCACGGCCAATTCTTCCGTCTTGTTCACTCCGATGGCCGCCTCGGTTGCTCCCGGTTGGGGGCCGTGCGGAATGCCTAGCGGGTGCAAGGTAATCGAGCCTTCTTTGATCCCCTTACGCGAGCCGAACTTGTCGTTGCAGTAGTACAGGACCTCATCCGAATCGACGTTGGAGTGGTTGTAGGGCACCACGATCGCGTCGGGATGGTAGTCCAGCATTCGCGGACAGAAGCTACAGATCACGAAACCCTGACCATAAAAGGTCTGGTGAATCGGCGGCGGCATGTGGAGTTTGCCGGTGATAGGAGAGAAGTCGTGGATGCTGAAAGCATAGGGGAACACATAGCCATCCCAGCCGACCACGTCTAGCGGGTGGTACGGATGCGTGTACATCGTGTGCCGATTTCGGGCACGGATGAGGACCTTGGTTTCGACTCGTTCGCCATGCACGGGCAGTTCTTCTGGCGGACGAAGATCTCGCTCGGTGAAAGGCGCGTGCTCTAAAAGCTGGCCGTACTCGTTTCGATACCGCTTGGGAATTTCAATTGGACCGTGCGAGAGCACGGCGATCATGCGGACGGGCAGGGTGTCGAACGTCAGCTTGTAAATGGTTCCACGAGGAATGACGAGGTAATCGCCCGGTCGAAACGTGATGGTTCCGAACATGGATTCCATCTTTCCGCCGGCGTCGTGGATGAAGAGGCACTCGTCGCCGTCAGCATTCTTATAGAAGTGCGGCATTTGTTCGGCAATCAGGGCCTGTGACCAAGAGAGGTCTTGGTTGCCCATGAGGGTGATTCGACCGGTGACGGCATCGCCGAGCGGGACCATGTTCTCGGTGAGCAAGTGCCGGTGTCGCAGCGGCTCATCCTCGAGATATACCGGCGCAACCGAACCTACATCCTCCCAGGCAATGACCTCGGTCGGGGAGTTGATGTGGTAGGTCGTGGACATTGGTCCGCTGAACCCACGGGTGGAAATCAACTGTTCCGTGTAGAGCGAGCCGTCGGGCTGTCGAAACTGCACGTGATGTTTTTGCGGGACTTTTCCTAAACGTATGTAGCGTGGCAACTTTGCCTCCAATAATAGTTTACGACAGGGGAGCGCGGGTATTCAGCGTTGGTTTTCTCCAGGCAAAATTGCCATGTACCGGAATTCCGGGACAAGAGAGAATCTTCGGGATCGCCTAAAACGTTAGTACCTGTTAAGAAGCAGGTGCAGGAAATGATGAGCAATCAACGATACATTGAGTCAACGAAGTCAGAAGTAACAGTTGCTCCATTGACCGGTGTGGATCTCGTAGTCTCGGTTCGAGATTTGATCAAGCGAACCGACGATCGAGCTGACCTCATTGAAGCCGCAAAGGCGAAGCTCGTGAACGGCGTACACCCGGCCTCTGGACTTCAAATCGCCGACGCGATCATCGCCGACCTTAGCTAAGGTTCAGTCGGAAAAACGAAAGCCGGGTGTCATCTTAAGCTGACACCCGGCTTTTTGTCGTCCAGACGTTTGAGTCTAGGCAGTGACGCGTGCCTTTTCGACCACGCCCACGTACCATTCACTTCGGCCGTCCATTGGCGATTCATGCCAATCGTAAAGGAAGCGCTCGGTTGAAACCGAATTGGCCAGGGTTTTTGTCAATCCGTAGATCGGCATGTACGTTTCGTACAGCACCGGATAGCAGTCTCCTGGCATGGGTGGCTGCATCAATTGATAGTCGTCCGTGACGTCAACGACCACGACGCGGGCCAAGTTGTAGTCCCACAAGTCACCTGCGAGCTTTGCCATCGAGGACAGGACGGACCAGCACAAAAAACTGCCGCGCATTTCTGCGCGGCAGCGACAAATGACCTTACGGTTTTTCGGATTGCTTGGCTTCCGCCAGGAGGCTCTTGATGTCGATGATCGTTCCGCTTCCGCTGCTGACGGTGGGCAACTTTCCATCCCACTTTTCGATCCATGCCTGAGCGACAACGAGGGAACCACCGGCGACCTTTAGGGCTTGGGCGTTCAGCTTGGCCGATTCGGCTCGACCTTGGGCACGAGCGACTTCGGTCTGACGCTGCAACTGAGCCTGCATAAGAACGTACTTCTGCTTTTCGGCTTCCTGTTGCGCGACCTGCTTAGCTTCGATCGCGCGGTTGAACTCCTCCGAGAACGCGAAGTTCGTGATGCTCAGGCCGCTAGGCTCGACGAGAATGTTATACGGCGAAAGTCGCGTTGTGATGTCTTGCTCAACCTGCCCCTTAACTTGAGCTCGGTTCTTGATCAGGTCCTCGGCGGTGTACTTCGCGGTGACAACTTTGATCGACTCTTGCACCGCAGGATCGATGATTCGACTCTTGTATTGGTCGCCAACCTGTTTGTACAGCTCGTCAATCTTGTCGGGATCAACGCGGAAGTTTAGCGCGACTTTTGTCGTGACGGTCTGGAGGTCTCGCGAAGCCGCAGTTGCTTCCGATTCTTCTTTCTGGGTTCGGACTTCAAGCAGCACAACGGCATCGACGCCCGGTCGAACGAAGTGAATTCCCTCCGCGAGGTTGCCTTTGACGGCGCCGAACTCGAGTCGCACGCCGCGGTAGCCGGCGGGGATTTGGACAATTGTGGTTCCCGCAAACCCGCCTGCGATGAGGAGGATCGAGATGATGACCATGATTCCTGGAAGTGGTCCAAGTTTCTTGCCTTCGGGTGAGGCACCCTTGGCTGCTCCGAGGGCAAGACCCGCGATGAGCAAAATGACGCCTAGAACAGTAATTCCCATTGCTTCGACTAGAGTAACGCAGTCGGTTGGATTAGGTTGCAATTCTGGCTACCATGGGCCGAACGCGGGGGTACAACTAGGGCATGTCGCGTGTGGAAGAACTCAACGCAATCGTTTCCTCTTTGGACCTCAATCAGCATCCTTTCTACCAAGCTTGGCGGGCCGGAACCCTCTCGAAGGACGTTCTCGCCGACTACGCGGTTGAGTACGGCCGATTCGTTGGCACGATCGCACAGGGCTGGGAAACCTTGGGCGAGGCGCACTATGCGGAAGAAGAGCGAGAGCATGAGGTTCTTTGGGCCGACTTTAAGGGCGAGCTCGGCGCAACCGGCGTTAGCACCCGACCTCACACCGATGTTCTCGTGACCGCCGCGGAGCGATTCTTCTCGGTGAAGCCAGAAGCGATGGGCGCCCTCTACGCTTTCGAAGCTCAGCAGCCGTTCACCGCGCAGAGCAAGCTCGAAGGTCTGGAAGAGCACTACACGATGTCCGACAAGGCGAAGGAGTACTTCCGCATTCACGCCCTGGACGTAAACGAAGTTGAGGACCTGAAGAAGCACGTTGAAACGCTGAGCGACGCCGAGTTTGCTCGAGCTAAGACGGCTTGCCACGTTGTCTGCGCTTCGATGTGGTCGGCGCTTGACGGCGTTTACTACGCCTAGTCTTTCTTCCAACTTGCCAACGGCGACCAGTCCTCTACACGGTAGAGGGTGGCCGCCGTTGGTTCTTTTTCACCCTCATAACCGACGATGAAGTCACCGACTCGACGGGCAAAGGTGCTTTGGCGGAGGGTTCCGACAGTTGCCGTTTCGGCGTTAATGATTCGGGGAGAGGGGCCTTTCTCAAGAATGAATGCGGGGGACTGATCGTCTAGGAAGCGAATCGGTCGTCGTGATTCGAACAGTAGCTGTCGAGCGCCAGTGGTGAGGTTGAGTCTTGAAGCCGTGAAGGTTCCGCTGTCGCTTTGTTCGATGGCATTGCCTGCGGCAGTTAGGCTCACCAAACGCGTTCCGAGCTTCTTGAAATCCCAGGCGTTTGCGCCCAGGTTCCAGGAGGCGATTCCCCATTCGGTTGGCTTTTGAATTGGCACCGCTAGCTTGCCGTCGATGGTAAAGAGCATGGAATCGATGCCAAGCGATGCTGGCGAGTTGCCTGGCAGGCGGCCAAGGAGCTTTGGCTTTGGATTCGTGGCGGTTAGGTCAACTTCCACGAGGCACTCTAGCCAAGACTTTCCGGCGTCGTCTACCCATCGGGGCACGAAATAGGTTTTGGTACCAAGCCGTTTTGCGCCAGTGAGAAAACGCGCTTGGCGATCTCGTTTGGCGGCGATGTTGGCACGAATCTCATCTTTCGTGAAGATGCGTGGGGACACGGAAATTTCCTCGAGTCGGCTTGAACGTACGAGTTTGTTTGCTCGAACCGTAAGGCCGCGGTCGTCCCAGACTGCCCAGTTTTCATTTCGGCGAAAAGCGATGCTGAGGGGTTCAGTATCAATCTCGTTCTTAACCGGTTGACGAATCACCTTGCCGGCGTTCCGCACGATGAACATATCACGGTAGTAAGATAGTTCTGGTTTCGGCGCGTTCTGGGAAGCGGTTAGGCAAAGGGCAAGCAGTACTCCGGGCACGAGGAACCTCCGAAAACAGTGTACTGCCGAGATTGCCACCGATTTGATTTGGAGAAAGAACGTTGCCTTGATCAGAAGGTGAACCCGCCGTCTTGGTCCTCTGCAGTCGAAGTCGCAAATGTGCTGGGAATGCGATGCATCTGCCCGTTTAATGACTTTCGTGAGCGCTTAATTCTTTCGAGGAAACCTCCCGAGCAAAAGTAGCGGTACATTCTTGGGATGGCTTCGGCCGAACTCATGCGTCTTTGGAAGCTCCACGAAATCGATTCGGAGCTACTCGACATCCGGCGAAAGGCCGCTAACTTCAATCCGGGCAAAGATATTCAGGCTCGAATTGCGGAACTTGAAGCCCTCGATGCGACGGTTGGAGCGAAATACCGAAACCTTCACACCGAGCAGATTGACCTCGATCTCAGCGTCAAAACCCTTCAAGACAAGCTGAAGAAGGTGGATAAGGAGATGTACGGAGGAACCGTAACCTCTAGTAAAGAGGTCGCGAACCTTGAAAAAGAAATTTTCTCGACCAAGAAGCAGATCTCGGATGTTGAGGAGAGGCTTTTGGTGATCATGGACGAGATCGGACCAGCTAAGACGGAAGCGGACAAGATCACGGCTGAGCTCGAAACCCGGAAGAAGCAGTATGCAGCGGCCCGAAAAGAAGCGGTGGCGTTGAAAACGCAACTTGAGACTCGCTATGCCGAACTCAATAAGGCTCGCCCAGATGCTGCACGAATTATTCCGGCCACGATGATGTCCAAATACGAGAACATCCGCGCGAAGCACGGCACCGCGATGGCCGCTCTAAAAGGGCAGAACTGTGGTGGTTGCGGAACCGTCCAATCCGAGCGCATCATCCTGAGCGCCCGAGACGATAAGACAGTTGTATGCGAATCTTGCCATCGAATCTTGTACTTTTCCGAAGGAATTCTCTAGCGTTTGCGGGCATCTTGGCGATCGGTCTTGGTCCAATCGCCGGGTGTGCGCGGTTTCCAACTAACGGGATCGGAGAGTTTGCGCGCATTAGCTTTCGGTTGCGGGTGACCGGAAACATTAACGACGCAGTGGATGGCTCGCCGCTGACCCAGTACATCTATATCATTGCGCTTCGCGTATTGACCACGGATACCACGCCGCCAACGGGAGCGCCAATTCCGGTAATTGGCGACAACTCTCCTAACGGGTTCGTTGCGGGTTCTCCGACGCATTTCGTGTTGTACGACCCAACTCGACCGAGTCAGCCGCTGATCCTGAACAAATTCAATCCCGGGCCAACGGCAGGCGATCCGACGAATGAAGTCAACCTTGGTTCTTGGTTTGATACGTCCGCGACCCGAGGACGAATCGTGAACTACACGCTGCCAGCCGATGGGGATCGACGTGAGTTGCGGTTTGACATCTTCGCCAACCAGCTCGCTGATTCGGATGCTGCAGCCGCGAACCTGAGGCGAATCCAGGTGAACATTCTCACGATGAACCGTCTCGCGACGACTTCCGGTACGCGGGTTTGGGACGCCCTCGGCAACACACTGAACCCGGGCGAGGTCAATACGTTTGTAACGGTTGATCTCCGTTCGAACGTGATTGTCGATAATCGTCTGGGAGTTGAGCCGCAAAACGATACGGTTGGAGCAAATGATCCGGACGTTGATATTTCTGACTTCAGCATCGAAGTCCAACGACCTTAAGATGTTGCAATGAAGTCGTTTGACGCGGCGGAGGCCGCAGCTTACGAAACGCGGATTCACCGGGTAGTGCCGGGGTACGAGGCTTTGCATCAGGCGGTTTGTCACCTTGCGGTGGAGCTTGGGCCACGACGGGTTTTCTGCAGCGGAGCAGGAACGGGTGCAGAGGTGGGTTCCCTTTCAACCATGCTTCCCCAGGCGGAGATCGAGGCGGGGGAGCCTTCCCTAGACATGCGGGCTCTCGGCGAGGTGCGAACGGCTGGGGCCTCAAACGTGACCTGGCTTGATGAGCCGACGGGCAGTTTTGACTTCGTGACGTCGATCTTGGTCGGGCATTTTGTTGCGGATGAGATTCTATTTGGCTATTTCGCCGAACTCGGAAAGCTGACCGCAGCCGGGGGCAGCCTGATTGTTACGGTGATGGCGTCGCCGACTTCGCCCGCGGAGGCGGAAGATTGGATACACCATCTCGCGACTCAGTTGAATAAGCCGGCAGATTACGATGGCCGACATGAGCGCGCGCAGGAGACCTACGAGTCCCTACCAGAGAATGTACGGCTACGGGATGCTGCAGTTTATGAAGAAGTGATTGCCGGGGCTGGTTTCCGCCAGGAGCACGTGTTCTTTCGAAGACCGATGATTCATGGCTGGGTTTATCGCAAGTCGTAGCGGTCGGCGAGTACAATCGTGATCAATGAAAATCGCCGTTCTGCCCTTCAATACCGCCGAAGGGACTAAGCCTGCGTACGGTCGCCAGTTTGCCCAATTCACGGCAGAGCAACTTCGAAATGTTGCTGAGGCCGAAATCAACTCGGTAAACCTACTCACGCAGATCGAACAAGACGGTGTTCAGAGAACCGCCTACGCCAATCTTGGCGACGTCCTTTTGCCTTATGAGCAGTTGAAAGAGCTGTTCGAGCAGGCTCAAGTTGATTTCGTTCAGGACGGAACGCTCTCGCTGACCGATGACACGTTCGCGCTGGTGCTTCGATATCACGCCAAGGGAACGTTGGAACCAGTTTTCCAGGAAGAAGTTTCCTTCCCGAAAGCTGAGTTGTTCGAGCGATTGCGCTGGATTCTTTCGAAGCAGGCCGAGTACTCGGAAGCGACGATGCCGGAAGGATTCTCCGCCGAGTCGCTGCAGTTTGGAACCGAAGATCCTGACGTCTTCCTCGCTTTCCTTGAGGGCTTTGATGCGCTGAACTATGTTTCGCAGTCCGAAGGTGCAGTTGTGCAGGAATTCAACCCACAGCTTCCGCTCGATGCCTTGGTTGAGGCGTTCGACAAAGATCGAGAGTTCCTCGGCGTCTACCAGCTTCTGGTTCAGTTTGCCCGCGCTTGTGCGAACTTCCGGATTGGCAACTTCGAGATGCTGGAAGAAGCGCTTAAGAAAGCGGTCGAACTCAATCCGACCGACTTCCTCGGCTACTTCGGACTCGGCGATCTGTATCAGCAGGTTGGCATGATGGATCAGGCCGCCAATTCGTTTGAGAAGGCAATCCAGCGAAACGACACCGATCCTGGTCTGTACAACCGACTGGGTGTTACCCAGATGCAAATGAATATGCCGGTGAACGCCGAGCGGAACTTTGCGAAGGCACTTGAGCTGGAAGGTCCTGACAAGCCATCCGCCGACTACCTTGCGGCAGTGCTTCAGCAGTCTGGACGAGATCACGAGATTCCGGCGATTTGGAAGGGCATCATCGATGGCGACGCCCAGAACGGTCAGGCTCACGCGAAGTACGCGGTCAGCTTGATCAATGCAGGCAAGAAGGAAGACGGCGAGCGAGCGTTTGAAACCGGCCTCGAAGTTGTTGAAGACAACACCGTCATCAAGCGGTATTACGCTCCGTACCTTGCCGGTAACGACGATCTCGACCGAGCGATGGACTTTTACGAGGACGTGCTTGACGTTGCTCCGAACGACGTTTCGACTTTGGTTGAATACGCGCAGACCCTTGAAAAGGCAGACCGAGCATTCGAAGTTCCTCGCGTTCTGAAGGACATTCTTTCGAGCAATCCAGACCCGAATACTCGAGCTGAAGTTCTCGCGAAGTTGATCGAACTCGAACAGCCGAAGCGAGCAGAGAACGTTGAAGCCGCACGAGCCAAGCTTGAGCAGGAGGATTATCAAGGCGCGATTCGCGACCTGAAGCCGCTTCGAAACTGGTTGGCCGATTACTGGAAGCTCTGGGCTCTGCTCAGCACGGCTTACAACCGCGTCGGGCAGTTTTCGGATGCAGAAGATTCTGCGGTTCGACTCATTGAACTGTATCCAGGCTGTGAGCCAGCTTATGGCGAACTCGTTCAGGCCCTAAACGGTCAGGAGCGTAGCGAGGAAGCGTATAACATCATGCGACAGGTGGCCGCGGCCAATCCGTCGTCGCTGCCGATTCACCTGAACTTTGGTTTGGCGGCCGCAGCGGCAGGACACAACGATGAAGCACGAGCCCTCGCGAAATCAATCCGTGACGCCATCGGACCGAATGAAGAGCTCGAACCCATCCTTGCCGAAATCGAGCGCTAAGACTAGCGCGGCTGCTGAGGCCCCTAAAACTGCTGGGTGGATCAAGATTTTTGTCTTGTTCCACCTGCTTTGCATAACGGCTTGGGCACTTCCGAATCGGCTTGATTCCCTTGGGGCAACGGCTCGACCAACCGGTACGGACATCCTGCTTGTTGAGAACCAGCGGCGGATAAAGCCTCTGTTGCCGGTTCGCGCCTACTTATTTACTACGGGTTTTTGGCAGTACTGGGACATGTTTGCGCCCAACCCATCTCAGCGTGACTACTTTGGCGATGCCACGGTGGAGTACGCGAACGGAAAAAAAGAGCATTATCAGTACCCGAGGATCTACTTGTTGCCGATCGTCGAGAAGTATCCGGCTGAACGCTATCGAAAGTTCTACGAGCGCGCCCACCTTGAACAGAATCCATTCATCTGGTCGGTGTTTGCTCAGCGAATTGCGCGAGTGATGGATAAGTACCCAGGCAACCCGCCCAAGTTGGTTCGGTTGCGTCGAAACTGGCGAGATGTTGCGGCACCCGGCAAGCCGCAGGTCAAGGAGTATTCGAGCTACGAGTACTTTCAGTACAACGTTCGACGGGAAGACTTGGAGCTGCCGAAGTAATGAACTTGCTGAAGTCTATTGACCGGTGGTTTTTTAGTCACGGTTCGCCGACGGCACTGGGCTTGATCCGAATTGCGCTGGGCCTCGTTTGCGTTGTGAACCTCGGCATGATGTTTGGTCAGTGGCGAGACTGGTTCACCGAATCCGGCTTCCATCCGGCATGGTTTGCGGACGCCTTTTTGGGGCATGCCGATCAGGCAGGGGATCTCGTGTTCTCGCGGCCGAATCTGTATGGGCTGTCCAATTCCGATGCGTGGAGTCTGATCTTGTTCGGCTCGACCTTCGTGCTGGCGGTGTTGTTGACGGTTGGTCTGTGGACGAAGCCGGTGAGCATTGCTTTTGCCGTGCTCGTGGTTTCGATGCACCACCGATCGCCGGTGATTTTGCATGGTGGCGACACGATTCTTCGATGTTTAGTGCTTTATTTGGCCATGTCTCCTTGTGGTCAAGCTTGTTCGCTTGATCGGTTACGGGCAATTTGGGCCGGTCGCATTTCCAGGGAACCGGCGGTAGCTCCACTCTGGAGTCAGCGGTTGATTAGCTACAACGTGTCACTGGTTTACTTCACCACCGTATGGTTGAAAACCGGTGGCAACCTATGGCGAGACGGATTGGCAACTTGGTATCCAAACCGGCTGCAAGAGTTCGAACGGTTTCCGCTTCCACCTTTCGTGCTTGAGGTTCCAATGGTCAAGCTCACGACTTACGGCACGCTGTTCGTTGAGTTTGCGATGGTGACTTTGGTCTATCACAAGCCATTCCGGAAGTACATCCTAGCGGCGGCGGTTCTCATGCACCTCTTTATCGAATACAGCATGAACATTCCGATATTCGCTTTTCTCATGATCTTGAGCTACCTGAGCTTCTTTGAGGGATCGGAAATTGATGAATGGTCAAAGCAGGTCGGTGAGAAGTTAGCGAAATGGCGCGTGAAGGTTCCAATCGGTCGGGCGGTTCCACAAACCACGGTTGATGCGCTTGGCGCGATGGATCCGTTTCATCTCGTCGAATATGTCGAGTCGGACGAGGAACCGACGAAGGGAATGCTACGAGCGAGTGCGCTTAGAAGCGTTGGCGCCTGGTGTTTTGCCTGGCTACCTGGGCTTTGGAGACGAGTGAATCGGGGAGGCATCCGGTGAGGGCCTGGCGATTTAAGAAACCGGTCACCCCTGGCTTTGGCATCGCGAAGGACTACTATCTTTCGGTACTTGCTTCGAGCGCGACTTTGCCGTCCATGCTTCAGATTCTAAACCCCAAGGGGGACATTGGCGCGGTCGTTGGGTTTGGTGCGCCGCTGGCTTCCGGGGCGAGTAAGGACGACTTGGCGCTACCGCTGAAGCATGGCGCCTACGTTCTGGCAAGCAAAGACCAGAAGACGGTTTTGAAGATGCTCCTGATGCCGCCGCAGGATGCGGGGTTCGATACCGAGGCGTTTTCTCGGAGTCTTGTCGCGCTCGATTACGGTGTGGATATCTCGGAACGTGTGCGCTCGGCATGGCACCTTGCCCAGTTCACGTTTGAATCTCACGATCCGGCGGTGTATCCGTCACTTGATTTTCTTTTGGACGTGGTTTCGACTTTCGGTTCCCGAGCGGACGGGGTTGTGGCCGATCCCATTAGCCGCCGATACCTGCTGCCGCCGCAAGTTCGACTGTTCCCGCGAGCGGACGAGAAGGTGGATGCGCGTGAGCACGTCTCCGTCCAGTTTCGCTTGTTGTCCTCCGGCTTGCATGCCTATACGTTGGGTATGCAGAAGTTTGCCCAGCCAGAGTTTGAGATAACGGGGTTGTTGGAAACCGATCAGATCGCGTCGGCGACCTACTTGATGGCACTGTGCCAGACGGTTTTGGTGACCGGTCCGGCGAAACTAGGGTTGGCATATGGCCCGTTTCAACTGAGTGAGGGCGGGTTTGATATGCAGCTTTGGCAGGGTGTTCCGGTTTACGAAATGTTGCCGGATCGGACGATGTTGTCGTCGGAAGCCCTAATGTCTTGGAACCCGTAAACCTTGATCGGCGTTGGTCCGTAATAGAAGCAAGGGCCTCTATGGATTCCGCGACTCAGTATTTGCATCAAATCGTTTGTCCCGCCGACCTTAAGAAGTTCACCGACAAGGAACTGGTCGAAGTCGCGAAAGAGGTTCGCCAAGCCATCCTCGACAATGTGTCGAAGACCGGCGGACACTTTAGCTCTAACCTCGGCACGGTCGAGCTCACGGTGGCCATGTACGCCGCCTACGACATGCCCCCAGACAAGGTGATCTGGGATACCGGGCACCAGGCCTACGCCCACAAGATTCTCACGGGACGGCTTGACCGATTTCCGACCCTGCGCAAGCACGGTGGCATGAGCGGATTTCTCAAGCGAGATGAGCATGAACTCGATTTCTTCGGCGCGGGTCACGCTGGAACGGCGGTTTCTGCGGCGTTAGGATTCGCGGCAGCGAGAGACGCGTTGGGCACCAAAGAGAAGATTGTCGCGGTCGTTGGCGATGCCAGTATCGCGACGGGAATGAGTTGGGAAGCGCTGAACCATGCGGGCGAGCTTGGCGCCGATTTGGCGGTTGTTCTGAACGACAATCGGATGTCGATTGCACCGAATGTTGGAGCCCTTACGAACTATTTGAGTCGGCTACGCAGCCGGCCAATGCTGCAGTCGCTCGCTCGAAAGGCGAAGTCGGCGGTGGAACAGATGCCTAGCCCAATCCACAAGGTCGCGGCCGGTCTGCGGCACGGCATCACGCATTACTTGGCCCCGCATGAGACGGGAACGATTTTTGAGGAGATCGGCTGGGAATACATCGGGCCGGTGGACGGGCACGATGTGCTCACCCTCGTCGATATATTCCGAAACATCCGCGAGCTCGATTTTCCGGTGTTTGTACACGCCATTACGGTCAAGGGTAAGGGCTATGACGTTGCGGAAGGCGACTCTCGCAAGTGGCATGGCGTTGTGCCTTTTGATCTCGAAGTTGGCGAGATGGTGAAGTCGGCCGGTCCGATTTCGTTTACGCAGGCGTTCGGGAACGCTGCGGTTCAGGCGGCAGAAGCTGATCCGACGGTGGTGGCTATTACGGCGGCGATGCCGGACGGAACCGGACTCAGCGAGTTTGCGGCGAAGTTTCCGAAGCGGTACTTCGACGTAGGGATTGCCGAGCCACACGCGGTCACGTTCGCGGCCGGAATGGCTGCGGGTGGATTGAAGCCGATGTGCGCGATCTACTCCACGTTCTTACAGCGCGGCTTTGACCAGATACTGCACGACGTCTGCTTACAGCACCTCCCGGTTCGGTTCTTCTTGGATCGTGCCGGTCTGGTCGGGGACGATGGTCCGACGCACCACGGGGCATTTGATGTCTCGTACTTGAACCTGATGCCGCACATGACGGTGTTGGCTCCGCGCGACACGACCGAGCTTGGCGAGATGACGCGGTGGATGATGCAGTACAACGACGGCCCGACCGCCATCCGGTATCCACGCGGCACGAGCGACGACCGGTTGCCGGAGGCACGGACGCCAGTTCAGCACGGAAAGGCGGAAGTGTTGCTGGGCGAAGGTGAAGGCCACGAGGACACCTTCGATCTGGTCATCTACGCGCTGGGAAGCATGGTGAGTACGGCTTGGTCGGCCAAGGCGGAGCTGAAGGCTCGCGGCGTTCAGGCCCTGGTCGTGAATCTCCGGTTTGCGAAGCCGCTCGATGTGGAATTGGTAAGGTCGCTGGCAGAAAGGATTCCCGTGGCAGTCTCAATTGAAGAGAATGTCGGCTCCGGCGGAGTTGGAGAAATGATTCGAGAAGTGCTTTCGGCAAATGATCTACCGAAGGTCAACTTCAAGGCGTTCCATCTGCCAGATGACTTTGTGGAGCATGGTCCGCAGAACGTCATCCGCAACGAGTCAGGCCTGTCGGTGGATGATGTGACAGGCTGGATTTTAGGGCAAAATCTGAGATATAGCAACTAGCGGTTCGGGTTTTCGAATGCATTCTTTGTCATTTCCGAACGATTGTTTGTGAAATGGCAGAGAATGCAGAATCTTCTTTGGAAAATCGACACCTGTCATTTTTGCTGAACGAAATACCAAGGTAATTTCGTATTAATACATTCAACCGGCATTGCTCGGCTGAAACCTGAATTTCCCTGGCCACATCGCGGTTGTTCGCAGTCGATGCTTCTAAGACTGCCCTGACCCTGTGGAGATTATCCTTTGCGCTCAAGAGCATTTACACTTATCGAACTTCTCGTCGTGATTGCGATCATTGCAATCCTCGCTGCCATCCTATTCCCAGTCTTCGCTCAGGCGAAGCAAGCAGCCAAGTCCGCTGCCAGCATTAGCAACAACAAGCAGATCGTGCTTGGACACCTGCTTTACATGGGCGACACCGAGGACACTTTCGTCCCCGCCAACCGATGGGACAACTCCGGCAACTTCATCGGCTATTCGAGCTGGGTCTGGAACATCCTTCCGTACATTAAGTCGGCTGACTTGTTCGAAGATCCACTGGCTCCACGCGTCCCCCGAGGTTCGGCCTTTGGTTTCGTAAACCAGGTCACCCTAACGGGAACGTTTGGCTACAACTATTCGACCCTCGCTCCATACGAAGGTCCGTCGCCTTTGGTCGTTCCATCGACGCGTTCGCAGAGCTCGCTTGGCGCCCCATCGAATACGGTCATGCTCACCGGACGATTTGAGCAGACTTCCGAGAGCCGATTGACCGGCGGTCAGTACTACAGCTACGGAGCGATCGGGCCCGACACGAGCGTGATCGTGGACCCGCCAGACTGCCGAACCCGAGCAGATTGGTGCTTTGACGGTTGGGGCGTTGGTAGCTTCTGGGGTGACCCAGCGCTGATGGGAATCAAGTCGTACGAGGCTGGCTCGCTCACCGGTGGCACAAGCCTCCGAGCGGCGGAGAAGGCGACCGTTGGCTTTGCGGATGGCAGCGTTCGAAAGCTGAGCCCAGGCGCTCTCGCCATTGGAACGAACTGGAATAGAACCATCAACGCCAGTGCCGTGCAGTTGATCGACAAGTCGCAGTATCTATGGGACAACGAATAAAGCTCGCAATCTTGGTTGCGGTTGGCATTCTCTTGGTTGGTTGCAACTCTGAGCCGCCGGCCGTGGCAAGCGACCCCAATGCGGCACCCGTTCCGGGTGAAACCGCAAAGGGTGGCGTTGAAATGCAGTCTCGCGGGCTATCGGAAGCCGGAAAAGGCGCGGAAGCCCGCGTCGGCTCCGGCATGAAGTAACCCGCTACGATCTCTATGGGCCAGAAATGGCCCATAGGTACACTTCCAGCTATGCCCGTATGGAAAGAGGGAGATCGCGTTCGCATCGTCTCCCGTCCGGTCACGAAAGAAGACCGAGAAAAGCACCGCTATTTTGGCCATATGGCTGGCCTGGTGGGCGTTGTAGCCAACGTTTATGACACCGCGGAAGTTTCCGTGAAGGTTGAGCTTGACTCGTTGCCCAAGGTGAGTTCCGAAGTTCACACCACCGCTACTTCGCGAATCCAAGCCAAGTTTGCCGAAAGCAGCACGGAAGAGCAGCGCAAACTCCTGAACTCGGAACAGATGAAGTTTCCGGTTAACTTTGTTTTGCTAGTCCAGAATCAGGATTTGGAGGCAGCGTAATGGCAGCAGCAGATTATAGTTTTGACATCGTAAGCCGAGTTGACCAGATGGAAGTGAAGAACGCCATGGGTCAGGCGGATAAAGAGCTTTCCAATCGCTATGACCTCAAGGGGTCCAAGTGCGAGATTTTGATGGAGAAAGAGGACATCACGGTTCTTGCCGACGATGAATTCCGATTGGATCAAGTCAAGGACATCATCTTCAGCAAACTCCTAAAGCGAGGGATTGACCACCGACAGATCGAGTGGGGAACACCTGAGCCTGCAACGGGCTTGTCCCTTCGCTGCAAGCTTACGTTCAAGAGCGGGATTGCTCAGGACAAGGCTAAGCCCCTCATTAAGCAGATCAAGGACGCGGGCCTGAAGGTCAATGCACAGATTCAGGGAGAGGAAGTCCGGGTTTCATCCAAGAGCAAGGATGACCTTCAAAAGACGATCACCTTCCTCAAAGGACTCGACCTAGACTTCCCGATCGATTTCGTTAACTTCCGCTAACGAAACTTAGATGTGACACGAGCCGAGGCCGCGCTTCAGAAGGTACTTCTGATGATATTCCTCGGCTGACCAATACTGATCCGGTGACTCCAACTTTGTCGCGATCGGGCGAGGGAATCGGCCGGACGCGTTCAACAAGGCGATTCTCTCCGCGGCGGCTTGTCGCTGGCTATCGCTGTGATAGAACACGGCCGTTCGGTACTGATCACCGTAGTCCGGTCCCTGGCGGTCGACTTGCGTCGGATCGTGCATTTCGAAGAAGTGGGCCAGTAGTGCTTCGTAGCTGATCACGGTCGGATCAAAGTCCAGCTGCACCACTTCGGCGTGCCCGGTTCGACCGTTGCACACATCTTTGTAGGAAGGGTTAGCGAGGGTGCCGCCGGCGTATCCGACCTCGGTGCGCAGAACGCCCGGTAGGTTTCGGAAGCTTTCTTCCACGCCCCAGAAGCATCCGGCGGCGAAAGTTGCGGTTTCGAGTCTTGGTGAATCGCTCATGCTGTTCTCTATACGTTTGGGTTGAGCAGAGTTCCCGCCCATGGGACTATGACCCGCGACTGGTATCTTGATATTGCGGGTTTCCGCACATTATGTCAAACCATCGGTATGCGATTATCATGGCAGGTGGATCAGGCGAGAGGTTCTGGCCTCTTTCTCGCCGAAACCGCCCAAAACAGCTGGTGATATTGCCGGGGCAAACCGAGTCTCTATTGACCCAGAGTCTCAACCGACTCAAAGGGCTCTTTGAGCCGAATCGGGTGCTGATCATCACGAGCGAGCACCTCAAGCCAGCAATCCTTGAAAGTTGTCCGGACTTTCCGCCCGACCAGATTTTGGTCGAGCCAGCCAAACGAAACACCGCGGGTTGTCTTCTTTGGGTTGCGGCGATCTTGGCGAGCAGACATGATGACGCAAGCGAAGTGAGCATGGCGGTGGTTACCGCCGATCACCTGATTGATACCCCGGAGCAGTTTCAGCGCGACGTTGACGCGGCTCTCACCATTGCGGAGCGTCAGCGAATGATCACGACGCTTGGAATCTTGCCGACGCGTCCCGAGACCGGATACGGCTACTTAGAGGCAGATCTTGGCGCGGAACTCGTGGTGGATCAAGTGAACCGCGGGTTCCGCGTGGTTCGATTCTACGAGAAGCCGAGCTTCGATCTTGCGGCCCGTTATGCCCAAACGCCGGGGTTCTACTGGAACAGTGGCATGTTTTTCTGGACGGTGGAAACCTTCCGGTCCGAGCTGAAGCACGGTGCGCCAAAACTATTCGAGCTGCTCGAGGGCATCACTGCTCATCTTGCATCAAATGAAATTGACGAAGCGAAAGCACTTTTTTTAGAAGTGCCCGATATTTCTATTGACTACGCTCTGATGGAACGCAGTGGCAATATTGCGGTTATTGGGTCGCAATTTACGTGGGACGATGTCGGTTCGTGGGATGCGGTGAGCCGGTTCTTGCCTTCCGATTCCCGCGACAATGCAACCTACGGCGACAATGTGATGACCCAAACGGCGGACTGTTTGGTTTACAACGAGTCTTCTCACATCACCGTGGCGATGACTGGCGTATATGATTTATTGGTGGTGGTCACGGACGATGCCGTCCTCATTTGCAACAAGCAAAAAGCGCAAGAAGTACGTTCCGTGGTGCAAGCGCTAAAAGAGGCCGGGAACTCAAAACTTTGATCGGGCTGTAACCCATTTCTGAGGGGTAATTTCCGATAGAAACGCCTACCATAAAGAGAGTAAATGATGGACGGCCGAACGATCGATCGACTCGCAAAGGTTCTGGCGAAGAACGAGGTCCTTCCTTCGGATCAGCTGGAGCAGGCCGTGCAGCGCCATTTGCAAAGCGGCGAGTCTTTGGCCGAGGTCCTAATCACGGCAGGAACGCTTTCGGTTTCTGAACTCGCTCCGTTCATTGAGCAGGCATCGGGTTTCCCTTTCATCGACGTCGGTGACCAGGAAATCGACGTTGAGGTGGCCATGATGGTGAGCGAGCATTTTGCGCTTACAAACCTGGCGCTGCCGATCCGCGAAGAAGACGAGCGGTTGCTCATAGCGATGAACGACCCACTCAACTTTGAGGTCGTTGACGAGTTGCGCGCCATTACCGGGCGGCGAATTGTTCCCTGCTACGCGCTGAAGCGCGACATTGAAGCAGGTATCCGACGCGTGTTCGACGTTCGGAGCAAAGCCCGCGCGATCATCGACGCGATCATCACGGACGACAACGAGCACCAGGAAGAAGAGATTCCGCAGGCCGCCGATACGGCGCCGATCGTAAAGCTGGTGAATGAGATGGTCACCGGCGCGGTTTCGGCGGGTGCTTCAGATATTCACATCGAACCGCAAGAAACCACGGTACGGGTTCGGTATCGAATCGACGGCATTTTGTATGACCACATCCAGGTGCCGCGTCAGCACATGCTGGCAATGATGTCGCGACTCAAGGTCATGTCTGGCCTCGACATCGCCGAGCGTCGGCGTCCGCAGGATGGCCGCTTTACGATCCGAGACGATAACAGCCGGGAGTTCGACGTTCGACTGAGCATCATGCCGACCGTTCACGGCGAAAAGGCTTGTATGCGAATGTTGGAAAAGAACAACACATTCGCCCGCATCGACCGAATCGGGTTGCTTTCCGAACAGCAGGTTGTTTTTGAGCGAATGATCAAGCGACCGCACGGCTTGTTGCTGGTCACCGGTCCGACGGGTTCCGGGAAGTCGACCACGCTTTATGCGGGCCTTCAATACATCAACGAGCCTTCGATCAACATCAACACGGTTGAGGACCCCGTTGAGTATCAGCTGAACGGCGTCAACCAAATGCAGGTCAATCCGAAGATTGGCGTGACGTTTACGAGTGGTCTGCGAACCTTGGTTCGACAAGACCCGGACGTGATTCTGGTTGGTGAAATTCGAGACAAGGACACGGCGGAGATTGCCGTTCAGGCAGCCCTTACTGGCCACCTTGTTCTCAGTACCTTGCACACCAACGATGCGCCGGGTGCTCTGGTGCGTCTTCAGAACATGGGCGTGGAGCCGTTCTTGATCGCTTCGGCGGTTACCGGAATTCTCGGGCAGCGCCTTCTGCGGACCGTGTGCATGTCTTGCCGGCAGATGGTTGAGATTGAGAAGGAGTACTGCATGGCGGTCGGAATTCCTCTGGTGGACGGAAAGCCCCCATTGGTAGGCAAGGGAACCGGGTGCAAACGATGCAACGGACGAGGCACCCGCGGGCGAACGGCAGCGGTGGAAATCGTGACGATGAACGAAAAACTTCGAGAATTGGTGCTCTCCGGAGCGTCTGGTGCGGAGCTCTTCGAATGTGCGCTTGCCACCGGAATGAAGACGATGCGTCAAAGTGCGATTGAAAAAGTGTTGGCAGGTCAGGTACCTGCTAGTGAGATCATGCGCGTATTTGCGATGGAAGAGGATTAAGACAAATGACCGTTTATGAATATGAATGTCGGGACCGTGCAGGCGCGGTTGTTAAAGGGTTGCTCCAAGCGAACAACCCAGATGAGTTGCGGTCGTTGTTGCGTCAGAACGGCCTGTATCTGACCCAGTTTGAGCAACGCGATAGTAAGCCGGAAACCGGACAAGGCGGCGGACTTATGGGGCCGAAGATGCCGAAGTCGTCTGAGGTTGTGGTTATTGCCCGGCAGCTCGCCACGCTTGTGCGTTGCGGTATGCCGCTTACGCAGGGCATCGAAATTCTTTACGAGCAGACCCAGAACGCGGTGATGAAGGAGATCCTTTCGGAGATCCAGGCCGGCATTGTTTCGGGTGACAGCCTTTCCAACCAATTCCGACGGTATCCAAAGGTGTTCCCGGAACTGCTCGTTTCGATGCTTGAAGCCGGTGAAGCGGCCGGAAACCTCGACTTCTGTCTCGACATCGCCGCGGACCAGCTTGACCGGATGGAAGAGCTGAAGCGAAAAGTGAACGGAGCAATGGTCTATCCAAAGATCGTTGTCGCCGCCGCTTGTATTACGGTTGCGATCATGCTCCTCGTGGTTGTTCCGACCTTTGCTCAGGTTTATAAGGACCTTCGAGCCGAGTTGCCGACGGTTACTCAAACGCTGATCAACATCTCGAATGCGGTGATCAAGTATTGGTATATCGGCTTGATTCTGATGGGGCTGGCGTTTTACGGTTACAAGCGCTACGCGGAAACGCCAAACGGAAAGCGACGCCTGGATGAGATTTCGCTTAAATTGCCTTTGGTGGGTCCGATCATGCGAAAGGTAGCGATTGCGCGGTTCGTGCAGACCCTTGCCGGTTCGACCCGAGCCGGTGTTCCGGTTCTTCGCGCACTGGCGGTTTCTGCAGGCGCTTCCGCCAACTCAGTGATTAAGGACGCGGTTATGACGGCGGCCAGCGCGGTTCGAGACGGCGCGGCCCTCGGGCCTGAGCTGGAGAAGACCAACGAGTTTCCTCCGATGGTCACCAAGATGGTTGCTGCTGGCGAAGCCAGCGGCGATCTTGACGCCATGCTCGACGAAGTGAACAAGTTCTACGAGCGCGACGTTGAGTACGCGGTCGAGAAGATGACGAAGATGATCGAACCGATCATGACCGGCGTGGTTGGAGCGATCGTCTTGTTCGTTCTGCTCGCGCTGTACATGCCGATCTTTAGCCTTGGTAAGGCGTTCGAGAAATCAGGCAAGTAACGGCCATCTGGCAAGAATCCAAAAAAGGCGGAGGAAACTTCGCCTTTTGACCAATATTCCAATTGCGCGGTAAGCGTCTTTGCCTTACATTTGGACCGAGATTGGTATGAATTGCTTTAAAAAACGTTCGAAGGCTTTTACTCTGATTGAGGTGCTGATGGTGGTCCTCATCATCGGCATCCTTTTCGCGTTCGCGCTGCCTTCCTACCTTTCCTCGGTCCGCGACACTCGACAGAAAACGGCAAATTCAAACGCGCAGACGATCGCAATCACCGTGCAAGCGCTCTATGTTCGTACGGGCGGATTGGCGTACAACCACTCCTCCATTACGGAAGCCGCGATCTTGGTTGAGCTTGGCGGGCAGGTTCCAATCAATCCTTGCACCACGGGACGTTCGTTGTCGGTGGATTATCAGCTGATGCTCACTCCAAGCACCGCCACGATGTCTCCGCTGGCCGGAACGCTTTGCGACTCCGCGGGAATGCGCACGATCACCCTCACGCAATAAAAGTTCGCCAAGAAAATGGGACACCCTTGTTTTCCTGATCTGAGGGAAACTAGGGTCATGGTGAGGAAGTTTGAGCGCGCGTTTACCCTGATTGAGCTGCTGGTTGTGGTGCTCATTCTTGGCATCTTGGTTGCCGTCGCGTTGCCTTCGTATCTTTCCTCGGTGAAGGACTCTCGCCACAAGACCGCAAATGCGAATGCTCGCGCCGTCGCGACCGCGATTCAGGCATTGTTCGTGAAGACCGGAGGAACGGCCTACAATGCGGCTGCCATCAGTGATGTCAACATCACGTTCGAACTCGGTGGGTCCATTCCACGCAATCCATGCACCGGTGGATCTTCGTTGAGCACCGATTATGCTTTGACGCTTACGGCAACGACCGCGACCCTTCGACCCGCGGCAGGTTCCACCTGCGACGCTTCGTCACTGCCGGCGATCACCCTTTCGAAATAAGTACACCTGTTTCGCCTTTGGCGCTGGAATTTCTAAGTGTTGAACGGGACAGTAAAAATACTGGCATTTTCGAAGAAATCCTTGGATTTTTTGTGCCGGTTTCCAACTAATAAAGTGTTCTTCTTTGCAACACGAAGGGTTGAGGGAGCAACAGGAAATAGATCATGAACAAGTCCAACAAGGCATTTACGCTCATCGAGCTTCTCGTCGTCGTTCTCATCCTCGGCATCTTGGTTGCGGTTGCACTTCCAAGCTACCTCTCTTCGGTTAAGGACTCGCGACACAAGACCGCAAACGCAAACGCCAAGGCGATTGCTACCGCAGTTCAGGCTCTTTACGTGAAGAGCAACGGTAAGTCTTACAGCGCGACCGACATTCCGACTTCGGCGATCACCACCGAACTCGGTGGCACCATTCCGGTCAACCCTTGCACCGGTGCAGCCGTTCTCGGAACGGACTACGGCCTCACGCAGTCCGCAGCGAGCGCAACGGTTCAGCCAGCGGCTGGATCGAACTGCGACACCTCTGAGCTCAAGCTGATCACTCTTTCGCAGTAAGACGGTTTCGCTCGGATTGGCAAGTTCAAACTCCCCTTCCCGACTTCGGGAAGGGGAGTTTTTGCGTCTCAAGGCTTGTACACCTTTTGGCTTTCAACACCACTTCGTTACTTCGGACCAAAAGTTTGAGTTCCGCGGACGAAAGGGCTGAAGTAAATCATCGCTGGTGCCAATAACATCATCGTTCTTCATTGGAACTCTAAAATCCAGTGGCCAACGAGAAATCAGTCATGAATAAGTCCAACAAAGCTTTTACGCTCATCGAGCTTCTCGTCGTCGTTCTCATCCTCGGAATCCTCGTTGCCGTAGCTCTTCCTAGCTACCTTTCTTCGGTGAAGGATGCGCGACACAAGACGGCCAACGCAAATGCTAAGGCAATCGCAACCGCAGTTCAGGCTCTCTATGTTAAGAGCAACGGTAAGTCTTACAGCTCGACCGACATTCCGACTTCGGCAATCACGACCGAACTCGGTGGCACGATCCCAGTCAACCCTTGCACCGGCGCTGCTGCGCTTGGAACGGACTACGGCCTAGTGCAGACCGCTTCTTCGGCAGTTATTCAGCCTGCTGCTGGTAGCAACTGCACCTTAGCTGACCTACCAGCCATCACTCTTTCCCAGTAGGATAACGGCTTCGCTCGTTGGCTTCGGGCCATCCCAGGAAGACTGGGATGGCCTTTTTTGCGTTTTGTGCATCTGGACCGTCAGATCATTTGTCCGCTATCCTGAGACAGCACTAGAGAACATAGGAATTCCGCCAACAACTAGAGTGTTCTTCAGTACAACGCAAGCGGTTGGTGTAGTAACAGGAATTCGGTCATGAATAAGTCAAATAAAGCCTTTACGCTCATCGAGCTGCTCGTCGTCGTTCTCATCCTCGGCATCTTGGTTGCTGTCGCTCTTCCTAGCTACCTTTCTTCGGTGAAGGATGCTCGACACAAGACCGCCAATGCAAACGCCAAGGCGATCGCAACCGCAGTTCAGGCTCTCTACGTGAAGAGCAACGGAAAGTCGTACAGCTCGACCGACATTTCGGCAACCGACATCACCACCGAACTTGGTGGAACGATTCCGAACAACCCTTGTACGGGAGCGGCTTCGCTTACCACCGACTACACTTTGACGCAGTCCGCAAGCTCCGCTTCGGTCAAGCCGGCCGCTGGCACCAACTGCACCGCGGGTGACCTTCCAACCATCACTTTAACTCAGTAAGAGCTCTATTCTCAAGGCTCGTACTTCGGCCACCCCAGGCAATCTGGGGTGGCCTTTTTCTGTTTGTTCAGATCATTGCAATTCACCCGCAGTATTACTGGCATTTAGTTTTAGGTATGGAATTACTATGAAAATGACCAATAACGTTAGTGTTCTTCAGTGCGATATAAGCGGCTGAGGGAGCAACTGGAATCAGCCATGAACAAGTCTAATAAAGCTTTTACGCTCATCGAACTTCTCGTCGTCGTTCTCATCCTCGGCATCTTGGTTGCCGTCGCTCTTCCTAGCTACCTTTCCTCGGTGAAGGATGCTCGACACAAGACCGCCAACGCAAACGCTAAGGCAATCGCAACCGCAGTTCAGGCTCTTTACGTGAAGAGCAACGGTAAGTCGTACAGCGCGACCGACATTCCGACTTCGGCGATCACGACCGAACTCGGCGGAACGATCCCAGTCAACCCTTGCACCGGCGCTGCTGCGCTTGCGACGGACTACACTCTGACGCAGAGCGCATCTTCGGCGACGATCAAGCCTGCTGCCGGAAGCAACTGCACCGCAGCTGACCTCCCAACGATCACCCTTCAGCAGTAAGATTTGTTGAGCTTCGGCCCGGATGGCAATCGCCATCCGGGCCGTTTTGCGTTTGTCCCCCGGAAGTGTTGTGACACGATTCGATTACCCAAAAGGTGTCATTGCGCGTATCGAGATTCTGATAAAAAATAGATCTCGTAGTCCGGTCTTCAGTAAGGGATTTCTTCCACTCCTGGGCCGAAAATTCGGGTCATAAAATGAACAAGACAAACAGAGCTTTCACGCTCATCGAACTTCTCGTCGTCGTTCTCATCCTCGGCATCTTGGTTGCCGTCGCTCTTCCGAGCTACCTTTCCTCGGTGAAGGACGCCCGACACAAGACCGCCAACGCAAACGCAAAGGCCATCGCAACCGCCGTCCAGGCGCTCTACACGAAGTCAAACGGAAAGTCTTACAGCGCGACGGATATTCCATCCGCAAGCATCACGGCTGAACTCGGCGGAAACATTCCGGTCAACCCTTGCACCGGCGGCGCATCGCTCGCCACTGACTACTCGCTGACCCAGACGGCTTCGCAGGCCACGATCCAGCCAGCCGCGGGCAGCAACTGCACTGCAGCGGATTTGCCGGTCATCACCCTCGCTCAGTAAGAGCATTGTCCCGTCAATCGCGCCCGTCCAGATACGTCTGGACGGGCGCTTTTCTTTGTCAGACCGGCCGTCACACAAACTGAGTACCCGGAAGGTGTCCTTGCGAATAAAAAGATTCTGATAAACACTAGTAAACGAAAGCAGGGGCTCGAAAGGGAAATCTTTCCAACTAAGTCCGCTGGTTTAGGAACATAAAATGAACAAGTCTAACAAAGCCTTTACGCTCATCGAGCTTCTCGTCGTCGTTCTCATCCTCGGCATCTTGGTTGCCGTCGCTCTTCCTAGCTACCTTTCTTCGGTGAAGGATGCGCGACACAAGACGGCCAACGCAAATGCTAAGGCAATCGCAACCGCAGTTCAGGCTCTTTACGTGAAGAGCAACGGTAAGTCGTACAGCGCGACCGACATTCCTGGCTCCGCGATCACGACCGAGCTCGGTGGCACCATCCCGGTCAACCCTTGCACCGGCGCTGCTTCGCTTGCTACGGACTACACCTTCACGCAGACTGCAGCTTCGGCTACGATCAAGCCAGCTGCCGGAAGCAACTGCACCGCAGCTGATCTTCCAACCATCACCCTTCAGCAGTAATTGTTAGGCTGAAGATGTTCCGCGATCCGGCGGCGAGGCGATGCCTCGCCGCCTCTTTTTGTGTTTGATGCCAGCAAGATGCATCGAAGTTTTATTGTTCAAGCTGAAAGTTCTGATAATTTGACTTCGATCCGCGGTCCGGCCCTACCGAAAGTTCGGATGACAGCCAATATCCTTTGTGTAGACAATGCGTGTCTGCCTCGGTTGGTGAGCGTTGCTTTGGCAAGTTGACCGACCGGAAGCCAAGGATGGTTTTCGGAGAGGCGGGCCGACAGGTCAGAAACACGGACGTAACTAGAATATGGCCTTCAACCGCGGACGTAATCGCAATTACGTAGGAATCGAAATCACGGATACAGAAATTCGTGGTGTAAACGTCCGGCATAGCGGCAATCGATCCCAGGTCACGGCTCACGCTATTCTTCAAATCGAGGCCGGTCTTGTTAGCGGCGGCTTCATCCAAAATCCCGGGCTCGTCGGTCAGGCACTCAAGAAACTTGCTGAGCGGCTCAAGGTTGACAACAACACCCGCGTAAGTATTGCGGTGCCGGATGCTCGCGTTTCGACCTACCGAATCTCCGTTCCGGCCGTGGCCGGTGCCGACCTCAAGACGATTGTTGATGGGGAAGTCGCGCACTATCACTTGGTAGAAGACCAGGGAACCTACGGATTCTTCAAGCTGCGTTCTCCAAACAGCCAGGCAGTAGATGAGGTCCCGGTTCTGATTGCGGCGACGCACAGCAGTACGGTTTTGCACCTCCAGGAAGCATGTGAATCTCAGAACCTGTACCTGGTTTCGCTTGAGCCTGCGCAGTTTGCCCGACTTCGAGCCCTCGTCCCATTTCTGGCGCACGAAGAATCGGTTGTCATTCTAAACTTCCACGAGACCTCGGCGGACTTGACCCTTTTGGTCAAAGGCGAACTATGGTTCTATAGGTCTCTCAACGTTGGCGCCAACTTGCTGGTTTCTGAAACCGAGGATGGCCGCCTTGACCTAAACGACGCGAGAATTGACGAACTCGCGGTGGATATCCGTCGCTCTGTAGACTACTTCGAGCGAGAATTTGATGTTTCTGCCCTGCCACGCCGCATGCTCGTAACAAGCGTTACGGAACGGATGGCTACTTTCTTAGAGCCGATTGCAACTCGGCTTGATATTGAATTACGTTGGACTGACGCGTTCTCGACTTGGCTCGGTGACAAGTCGAATAACTACGACCCGGACGAAACCGTTGTCCGGGCTTTCGTACCGAATTCTCCCGTGGAAAGCGTGCCTCAAGGTGCGCTCGCGTATAACACGGCTTACGGCATTGCCCTAATGGACCGCGCCGACCTCGTGAACGGCGCGCCGCGGGTCGAGATCTATAAGCGAGACTTTGCTCTTGAGCAAAAGAAGGACACCCAGCGCAACCTTTTGGGAAGCGTGCTTGTTTCGATCGGTGCCCTCGCGGTGGGGCTTGGCGGCTGGCTCTTCGGGAGCTACCAGGTCAATGAACTCCAGCGCCAAACTGAGGATACGAAGACGCGAGCAGAGAACATTCGTAAACAGGCCGAGTTGGCAGACCGTACCGTTCGTCGCCTCGTGCAGCAGGCCGATTTGCTCCGCAAGGACGGATTGCCCGCGGTGTCCGTCATTGATGAGATTTCTCGCAGCACCCCGACCGGCGTTGGGATTAAGGCCATCGATATCAGCCAGGAACAAAACGTGACGATCGAGGGCAATACGAATGAGGAAAGCCTGATCGTGGACATGGTGCGCCGTCTGCAGCTAGGTAAGGCACTCACGACTCCGACGATCGCCGGAATTGAGCGAAAGAAGGAAGAGAACACCAGCTTCATCGAGTTCAAACTCAGCGCCAGGACATACAACCTTGCCGAGGTTGAATACGCAGGCAAGCCGCTTCCAGTGGTTCCAGAGGTTGATCCGACAGTAGATCCAAAGGCACCTCAGCCGACCCCGACGGGAGGACAATAAGATGAGCTCACGAATTTTAGGTTGGTTGCTTCCGGTCCTGTGCATCATCGGTGCTACCGTCGCCCTGATTATTCAGTTTGGCCGGGTGATTGGTGCTCAGCTCAACTTTGCTAAGGCAGACGAAGACGTCAAGAAGGCGATTGCCCTAAACAGCAAGTCGAAGGACATTACGCAGTATCAACGACGCATTGGGCCGATGGATGGTCCGACCGAAGAAACACGATTTGTTTCGGATCTGAACTCGATTGCGAAGATTCACAACGTGACTTTGCTGAAGTTGAGTTCGCGCGCCCAGGCATTCGGAGCCGGGGTTCTGGACAGCCGCGGATACCGTTACACGCTGGAAGATGATAAGACTTTAACCGGCGTCAAGAAGATTTATGCGGAACTTAGCGTTGGCGGAAGCTATGCTAATATCCGTGCCTTTTTGCGAGACTTTGAAAATTCGCAAAGAATGTACACAATAAGTAATGTCAAGTGGAGCCGAACGGATTCGGCTACCGAACTTGGCGTGGTTCTGGCGCGATACGTTCTGATGAACGTGCCGTTCGCAGAAGAGTCAGCGGAACAAACCAAGGAAGGGTAATCATGAGTCACAGTGCAATTGCGTTAGGAATCTCTCTGCTGGGAGGAACACCAGTTCCCACCCCCGCAGCTGTCGAGCCACAGGTTGCGGACGTAACGTCTGCGGCGGCATCGAACCGAACCGGGGCCGTAACGGGCGTAGGTCAGTTGCCCGTTCGGTTGTCGTTTACGGACACAACCGTGCCGTCCGTATTCCGCGCTTTGGCCGCCAGACTTGGCGTGAACATCGTTTACGCGGGCAAAGATCGCACACCGATTACGCTTACCATCATTGCCAATTCCGCTGACGAAGCTGTCCGCGCTGCCGTGTCTGCTGCTGGTCTCACCTTCCGCCGCACTCAGAACACGTTCGTGGTCGCTGGACTCGACGAGATGAAGCGCGCCCTCGAGCCATTTTCCTTCCGGGCTCGATTCCAGGTTGATCCGGCTAAGGCGACCGAGATTGCTAAAGCCCTTGAGACCGCTTTTCCGCAGGCAAGCGTCACGGCGATCGGCGACAAGATCGTTTTCTACGGCATTCAGGAAGACCTAAAGGAAGCTAAGCAGTACATCGACGACTTCTCGGGAGAAGCGCAAACGCCAACACTTCGGGCAGTCGAGGTCTATTCGGTCAAGGGTGATGTCAACAAAATCGTCGCCCAAATGAGCACGCTATTCCCTGATGTGATCGTCACGGCAAATGGTGCCGTCGTCACCCTAACCGGTACGACCGAGCGCGTCACTGCGGCAAAGGCTGCCGTTGAGAAGCTTGATAAAGCTGTCGACCCGATGGATGCCGGCATCGTGACCGAGGTTTACGAGGCAAAGTACATTACCAGTGGACCGCTGCAGCGATTCCTCAAAGAGTCTATGAAGGACGTGGACGTTTTCGTCGCGCCGAGGGCATATTCGCCCGAACGAGGCTTGTTCGCATCGATCAGTTCGCAAATTAGACAGGCAGATCAGGGCGGTGCCGGTGGCGGACAGCAGCAACAGCAAGGCGCTCAAGGCGCTCTTGGCGGCGGGCAGCAGGGCGGCGTTCAAGACGACGTTCAACTGCAACGCACGTCAACTGAGCAGGGCCGTCGGCTCATAGTTCGCGGTCCGAAAGCCCGGGTGATGGAAGCCATTCGGTTGCTGGAAGCAATCGACGTTCGACCGCCGCAGGTCATGGTGGACGTGAACGTTGTTGAAACGACGCCAAACTTCTCCTCCAACATTGGCAACACCTTCAACTGGCAGCCACTCCAATTCTTGGAAGTGCCTGGTGGGACAGCGGCCGATCTTACGACTTTCAACAACTTGAACACCACCCGACCAGCGGGACTCGGTCAGATTTCACGCATGCCCGGTTCGTTGACCGCAACGCTCTCGGCACAAATCACCCAAGGAAACGCGAAGATTTTGGCGAACCCACGGGTTCAGGTCATGGACAACGACAGCGCTAGCGTCTTCATCGGCGACACGTTGCGGGTTCGAATCGCTACGGCGGGCGCGTTGGGTGCCCAAACGATCGAAGTTCTAGAGTTTCCGGTCGGCATCATCTTGCTGCTTCGTCCACGAATTAACCCAGACGGCACGATCACGATGCACGTCAATCCAGCAGTCAGCACGATTCGAAGCGTCGACGCTAACGGGTTGCCGCAGACCAGTACGCGAGAAGCGGAGACCACGGTGGTGGTCAACGATGGAGAGACGGTGGTGCTTGGCGGCTTAATCCGAGACGAGCAGACTGAAACTTTAACGAAGTTCCCAATTTTGGGCGACTTGCCGGTCATCGGAGAATTGTTCAAAAATCGTACGAAATCTAAGAGAAGGACCGATATTGTAGTGACGATAACGCCTCGCATCATGAATGATGCGAAGCCCGGGACTCCCAAATGAAGCCGACTCCGAAAGAAGATCAGAAGAAAATGTATGCCCTTGTGGGCGGAGTGGTCATCGTCTTTGGATTCGTAGGATTCCAACTTCTGACTTCGATGGGGATTCTGGGCGGCGCTCCTGCACCGACAGCCGAAGCGGCGCCCATCGTGATTTCTTCTGGAGGAACTCCAGATGTCGCGACCACTCCAGGCGGGACCGTTAGTGCAGTTGCTACCGGGTTATCTCCGAGCGGAAAGGTTGCGCTCATGGACCCTCCGGCCGTTGCGCCGGCAACTCCTTTCCGAGAAATTTCAAAGCGGGTAGTGAAGGCAACACCGCCAGCAGGGATCACAAAACTGCCGGATCCCGAGCCTTTACCTGCCCCTACTGGACAGCTCTCCCCACTGCCGGTCACTCGACCCGATGAAAATGGCACTAGCCAGCCAGAAGCACCGAAGATTGATCCTCCAAAGTTGATCGGCTTGATCGATGGCTATCACCCGATCGCAATCGTGCTTTTGAACGGCACCGAGTGGATCGGGCGAAAGGGAAGCAAAGGGCCGCTTGGCTGGGAAATGGAAGCCGTCAACGAGCGAAGCGTTATTCTCCGCCGCGGCACCACAACGCTAACCTTGAAAGAGTCCTAGATGGCTCTTTCGATCTGAAACACGCTTACGTCAAACACGTTCTCGTTCATCTTGATCGCGAGCAGTCCCTCTGGTCGGGGCTCGCGATCGACCGAGATTTGAGCAATCGCTGATCGGGCACCGCCAAGAACGATATTCTCCATCTCTTGCACGTTTAGCCCTTCATCTTTGAGGACGGAAAGAACGTGCGCGAGAACGCCGACGCGGTCTAAGTGCCGAACCACGACCACGTGGGTTGCCACCTCGGCCCGCTTTACGTTTACGACGTTTGGAACTCCGCCCTTACTTCGATACTCGCGGACAATCTGTACGACTTCGTGGGCAATTGCTTCTTGCGCTTGTTCCGTGCTGGCGCCGATGTGATGCGTGCAATACACGCCGGGCAAGTTTTGAAGCGCACCAGAATAGCTTCCGGTTCCTCCGGTGGGTTCACCTTCGAACACGTCTAGACCAGCGCGAACTCCGCGCTCGTTGACGGCCTTGAGCAGCGCGTCCTGAACCACGACTTCGGCTCGACTTGTGTTGATAAAAATGGCGCCGGGGCGAAGCTTGTCGAAGAAGGCGTGATCGAGGGAACCCTTGGTCTCTGGGGTGAGCGCCACGTGGACGGAGATCACATCCGCCATGAGGGCGACTTCGGTGGCATTGCTGGCGCGACCAATTTGTAGGCCAGCGGCGAGGTCCGGCGTCATCCAGCGGCTATAGGCGACAACGTTCATTCCGAATGCCTTCGCCCGAACAACCATTTCCTGGGCGATCTTTCCGATTCCAATCACACCGAATGTACGTCCGTGAAGTCCTCGCGCTTTAGAGTATTCGGCCTTGTTCCAAACGCCATGATTCAGGTCGGCGACATTCTCGGGGATACGTCGATCGCAAGCCAGAATCAGTCCCCAAGCCAGCTCGGCTACGGCCTGCGAGTTCTTCCCGGGACAGTTCGTGACGAGAATGCCGAGCTCGCTGGCTGCGTCAATGTCGATGGTGTTGTATCCCGCACCGGCGCGAATGACCAGGCCCAACTTGGTCTCTCGCATGGCTTCGCCCGGAACTTCGGTGCTGCGAACGACCAAAACGGCAGCTTCGCTCTCGCGTAATCGTTCGGCAAGGCTCTGCCCAGAGAGTGACGGTTCATAGATCACCTCGACGCCAAGACGACGCAAACCATCGAGGCCAATCTCTTCGAACCGATCTGCAACAAGAACTTTCACGGCATAAGGTTAGCAGTTACAAGGGGTGAGTTCGGCCTAACGAAATGATCGCGGTACACTCTTGGTCCCTAGCCGGGGTGGCGGAATGGTAGACGCGGCGGTCTCAAAAACCGTTGACCACAAATCGTGCGGGTTCGAGTCCCGCCCCCGGCACCAAGGCGTTATATACTGACGACGCCTTTTGCGGATCCCCACGCTAACACGACGGCTTTTCCATATCCGCCAACAACGGCGGGATGCTTTGCGGCGAGGGCAGCTACTTTGGCTTTGTCCTCGCCGGGAACGATGAAGGCATCGATGTACTTAAACTCACCTGGGATCACACCAGAGATCAAGGTGCTACCAAGCTCGGACTGGTAGAGTGCGTGCTGAGAAGAGAAGCTTTTCGGCGTGAAGTTCACCCTTTCGATGAGCACCATCGTATTCGTGACAAGTTGCATTGGCTCGACCGCGGTGCCGAACTTTACGGGAGCGACCGCCCATGGGTAGACCTCTGCGGCGAGCCGACCAGCCTTGATGGCTGGGTCGGCCATTGGGGCCATTTTCGCCATTTCCATATTCTTTGCTTCAATCAGCACGATCCCTCGGATACGGTGCTCTTCCATGAACGGCCCTGCGACCTTTGCCGTTCCAGCGTTGAACAGCTTCGTTAGGTGGGCCATGTGCCCAGCTTGAATCTCTTTCGAACGTTCCGCAGAATAGGTCGGTGCGTTCTCCGGCCGGACGAGAAGGACCAGAAACGTAGATTTTTCTTGAGTCATGGAAAGCGCCGCCACGAGGACCGGAAGAAACATATCACTAGTGTGCGACGTTTATCGGATTTGCGCAATTCGATAAGGCCATTTCGTCGTGAGAAACGTTTCTCAACGTAGAATGAAGGCATGTTAACGTCGCTGTTAGCCCTCTCCGTTGTTGGCGTGCCGGTAGTTCAGGGAAGCAAAGTTGAGCTCCGACCATCTGCGAACGGGATGACCCTGTATCGGAACGGCCAGCCTTACTGGATCAAAGGCGCGGGCTGTAGCTCGTCTGACGACGTGAACTTGAAGCGACTTGCTGATGCCGGTGGAAACTCGATTCGAACGTGGGGCACTGGCGACGATACTCCGGGACTGCTGGACCGCGCCCACAAAAACGGCCTCACCGTCACCGTTGGGTATTGGCTCGGGCACGTCGCGCATGGTTTCAAGTGGAACGATCAGAAGCAACTTGATGATCAGTTTGAGAAAGTCCGCGAGACCGTTCGGAAGTACAAGAATCACCCGGCGGTCCTGATGTGGGCGCTTGGCAACGAGATGGAATCGGGCGGCAACGATAATCCAACGTTGTGGAAGGAAATTGGACGGCTGGCAAAGATGGTCAAGGAAGAAGACCCGAATCATCCGGTCACGACCGTCGTCGCAGAAGTCAGCGCCGAGAAAGCGAAGATGATCGCGCAGTATGCGCCCGATGTTCAGTTGCTCGGAGTGAACTCGTACGGCGGACTATCGACCCTCACAAAGCGGCTGAAGGAATTTGGCTGGAAGAAGCCGTTTATGGTCACCGAATTCGGTCCGCTCGGCCAATGGGAAGTCGCGAAGACGGACTGGCAAGTCGCGCTGGAACCTACGAGCACCCAGAAAGCGGAAATATACAAAAAGAATTACGAAGAGCAGATCAAGGCAAATCCGAGCTGGTGCCTCGGTTCGTACGCCTTCATTTGGGGATTCAAGCAGGAGGAAACGGCGACTTGGTTTGGTATGCAACTGCCAACGGGCGAGGCGCTTCAGTCTGCCGAAGAAATGCAGAAGCAGTGGAGCGGAAAGGCTCCCAAGAATCTCGCGCCACGAATCGAGACACCCGCTCTCTTGCCATCGATGAAGGCAAAAATCGGCGAGAAACTAACCTTCAGTGTTCCGACCATGGACTTGGACGGGGACACTCTGGAATACGAGTTCGTGGTGATGCTTGAATCGAAGGACAAGAAGCCCGGCGGCTACCCGCAGACCGCACCGCCGACGATCTCAACGGTCAAGCAAAAAGCGAGTAAGTACATCTTTACCGTTCCGCCTTATGCCGGCCAGTACCGGGTCTACGCGTTTGTTCGAGACGGGAAGGGGAATGCGGCGACGGCCAACTTGCCGTTCCTGGTTCAGTGATCTTCTTCTGAGGGCGCATCCGGGTTTCCGCCAAGGCCCCGGATGCCATCCACGAGCGCCTCACCCGCATTCGTAAAGTGGTTCTGGACCTCGCCCGGTTGCGGGCTTGTTTCGTCGGGCAGGAGGCTGCGCAACTCGTTGATCACTCCATCCGCATCGCCGAGATCGAGTTGGGCTTCTTCGAACGCCCGGATTCCTGCGAGCCGATGTTCGTCTTGCGCCGCGAAGTCTTTTGCGATTTCTGATTGCTCGGGAACAACGGTGTAGTCACCCAAGGTCCGGGCGACACTGTCGATAATGTCGAGCAGATCAATCACCGCTTCCTGAATGTTCGGCTTCGGATTCGCCTTGAGAGCTTTCAGGATGTCTCGTGCCTGCTCCAGTTCGGTGATCGTGATGTCGGCTTGAACCGAGCCAACGCGGAGTTGTTCGTAAAGTTTCTGCGAGGGGTCTACGGTTGGTTCCGAGGTCGCTTTGGATTCGGTTGGCTTTGGCTGGCATCCGGCGATGCTTAACCCAATCGAGGCTGCGACGAGCAAGATGGCAAAAGGGGCAAGTCGCAGTCGCATTCCGTTAGGCTACCAAAGCGTATAACTGTAAATATGCTCGCTGCCCTTTTTGTTCTTGCCCAAGCTGATTCTCCGTACGTTTTGAACATCGGACGATCGGGCCAGATGAAGTTTGCTCCAGGTGCGATTTACAGCACGGAGACCGGGCAGGAAGCTACGGTCGCAGAGATTGCTCAGGCAGCCGCAAAGCGCGGATTCCTGTATCTGGGCGAGCAGCATGCAACCGCACCCCACCAGCAGCTTCAAGCGGAC
Source organism: Chthonomonas calidirosea (assembly GCA_945859975.1). GTDB lineage: Bacteria > Armatimonadota > Fimbriimonadia > Fimbriimonadales > Fimbriimonadaceae > Fimbriimonas. The sequence goes on along the minus strand of CAMAPH010000006.1, from coordinate 43,697 downwards.
CTTGTAAAAGCGTTGGTGGATGCGAAGCAGCCCGTAATGGTCGGAGTCGAAATGCTGACGAGACCGACGCAGCCGGGGCTCACCGACTTTATTGCCGGCAAAGGCGACGAGGCGAGTTTTCTCACCGCGGTGGATTGGAAGACAACCTGGGGATTTGACTATAAGTTCTATCGGCCGTTGTTCCAAACCTGTCGCGACAATCAGGTCCCGATGGTTGCGTTGAACGTTCCACGCAACTGGGTCCGAGCCGTTGGGCGGCTTGGCTATGCCGGCCTTGCCGCCGGGGAGCGAAAGGAACTGCCTTCCGAACTCTTTTTGGGCAACAAGCAGCACCGCCAGGTTTTCGATTCTCTGATGGGCGGACACACCATGCCGAACGGGAACGAGAACGTCTATGCCGCCCAGGTTCTTTGGGACGAAGGCATGGCCGACTCGGCTCTGAAGGCGCTCGCGGATCGAGATCCAAAGACGACTACGGTCATCGTCGCGGGGGCGGGGCACATTATGTATGGGCAAGGAATCAACTACCGCATCACTCGCCGAACCGGCAAGCGCGGAGTTAATGTGGTCATGCTCAGCTCGGATAAACCGGTCACCTGTGCGAGGGGAATTGCCGACTACGTGTACGTCAGCGAGCAGCCTGGGCAATAGAACTTGCCTTTCGGTGCGAGTTGTGTCATACTCTTTGGGTCCCGGAGGCAGTTAAAAACCGTTGGTATTTGTAAACGTACAACCGAATGAGTCCATTGACTCCGCTCTTAAGCGCTTCAACATGAAGCTCCAGCAGAGCGGCGTTCTGCGAACGCTCAAAGAGCACGCACACTACGAGAAGCCAAGTGAAAAGCGACGACGACAAGCTCGACGTCAGCGATCACGTCAGTAATTGAGTCCTGCGGCAAGAAAGTAGCCCCGCTCCGAGCGGGAGGACGCGCTTGCCACAAATATGGAACCCCCCAGTTACCGTAACGTAGTCATCCTAAATTCTTCTGGCGAGAACATTGATTCTCGCCTTTTAGAACGTGCCGTGCGTGAAACCCTTCAACGGCACGAGGCTCCGGCGGGCGATGTCTCCGTTCTCCTGACTTCGGATGAAGTCATTCGCGATTTGAATTCTCGCTTTCGCGGGATTGATGAAGCCACCGACGTCCTCACGTTTCCGACGGGGTCTGAGCTTCTTGGCTCGCTCGGTGAGATCGCGGTTGCCACAGATTACGCAGCTCGGCAAGCCGCCCTGCGCGGTTGGGCACCTGAAGAAGAAATTGCCCACCTCGTGATCCACGGCAGTCTGCACTTAGCCGGATTTGATGACGTCGAGGAAGTGCTTCGCGCCGAGATGCTTCGTGAACAGAACTTGATCGCCGCGTCGCTCGGCTTGCCGCAAGACCCCGAATGGAGCTCTCTCCTGCACGAGGTGACGGCATGAGCAAGTGGAGCGGGGTCAGCAATCTTATTCAGCCGTTCAAAGTTGCCCTGAACGGAATCGTTTTCACCTTCAAAACCCAGCGCCACATGCGCTTCCACCTGTTTGTGGTTTTGATCGTGGTGCTCCTGGGCATCTTGGTGGACCTTCAACTTCGAGAGATGTTGGTGCTCCTGTTCACGATCTCGCTGGTTGTGGTTGCCGAAATGTTCAACTCGGCCATTGAGGCGACGGTGGACCTTGTGAGTCCGAACTATCACCCGCTAGCGAAGTTTGCGAAAGATATCGCCGCCGGCGCAGTGCTCATAACGACCCTTATCGCGCTTGTCGTTGGCTCGTTGCTCATCTTTGGTGAAGACCGCTGGGAAGCGATTAAGGTCAACCTGACTTCCGAAGGTTTGGGCTTGGCGCTCGTGCCTCGCTTGATTCTCGGGGCCTTTCTTGTTCTGATCACGGTGATCGTCGGGAAAGGACTTGGCAAACGAGGGACCGTTTTCAAAGGTGGTCTGGTTAGCGGTCACGCGGCTTACGCGTTCTTCTTTGCCTTCGCCGTTCCGTTTGTCACGGACAACGCCCTAGCGTCGGCCCTAGCGATTCTTTTGGCGTGCATTGTCGCTCAGAGCCGGTATGAAGCGAAGATCCACTCGATGTTTGAGTTGGTGCTTGGCGCAGGAGTTGGCACCGTGCTTGCGCTCGTTGTCTTTGGATTGGTGCCGCGTTGAAGCGCGTGTCGCAAAAGCCTGTGGATCCAGTGAAAGGCGGCCTCAACGTCGTGATTGGCGTCATGACCGTGTTGCTCATTGCTCTGCTTGCCCTCGGCCAGCAGGCGCAGCTTGGCATGAATCAAGCCGCGGTGATCTCCATTGGTGAGCCGGTAGTCAGCGGCACCACCGTGAGCTTCCTGTTGCTATTGGTCCTCGTCTTAGCGGGCGCGTTTGTTGCCGGGGAGACCGCGATGGATGTGCTTCGACCGATCCACGCTCGGCATGGCAAGGAGTTTGGCGATGGCTTGTCCCGAATCTTGCTCGATCTGCACGAGAATAAGGCGCGCTACATGTCGGCTTGCATCTTCGGTCGGCAGTTGACCCACCTTGGATTGATTTTCGGAAGTTTTATTCTCGGTCAGGGGCTGGCTGGTTCGTTCGTCGAACGGTTTGGCTGGCCGGCAGACTTTCGGTCCATTCTCCTGGCGAGTCTGGTCGTCGTCATTCCGGTTGAGCTGGTAAATCTAATTGTTGGCCAGCTGGTGCCCAAGAGCTTTGCTTCGGTTCGCCCGCATCGCGTTGCCCAAACGCTGTATCCATTTATTAAACTTTCGGCAGCTGTATTTGGACTTTTCACCTGGCTACTGGCTACGTTGGCCAACCTGATTACGGCCCACTTTGGGGCAAAGGCGAGCTTTAGCAGTCCAACTCAGGCGGAAGATGAGATCCGAAACTTGGTGGAGAGTGCTGAAGAGACCGGCGAAATTGAGCGGGACGAGAAAGAACTCATCCACAGCGTGTTCGAGTTCTCTGACACCATCGCTCGAGAGATCATGACGCCGCGCGTGGACCTCGATGCACTCAGCGTGACCGCCGATGCGATTACCGCGGTGAAGATGATCGAGACCACCGGCCACTCGCGCATTCCGCTTTTTGAGGAGACCGACGACCAGATCGTCGGCATCGTCCATGCGAAAGACTTGCTGATGGCTATTGCCGCCGGAAAAAAAGTAACTCTTCGCGGCATCATGCGCCAGCCGCTGTTCGTGCCAGAGAACAAAAATTTGCACGAACTCCTGGGCGAAATGCGGAACTCACGGAGCCAGTTCGCGATTGTGCAAGACGAGTTCGGCGGAACCGCGGGGATCGTCACCATTGAGGACATCGTAGAGGAACTCGTTGGTGACATCGTCGACGAATACGACAACGAGGAGCCCTCGTTCCAGAAACTGGATGACGGCTGGCTAGTGGACGGAAAGACACACTGGAATGACGTCAATCACGAGATCGATAGCGAGTTCGACAGCGAGGAATTCGACACGATTGGCGGCTACGTATTCGGGCTGTTCGGAAGGCAACCGGTGTTCGGGGAGTCGATCGATGAAGCGGGCCACCGGTTTACGGTGATCAAGACTGACGGCCGCAGGATATTGCAGTTGCGAATCGAAAGGGTCTCAGAAACGGCGGATGAAGATTCCGCCGAGCTAGCTAGAGAAGGCTCCTAGAACGCTTTCTTCGTCCTAGGAGCGAGCTTCTATATCAGCGACCCTTGGCGAGTCGGGCGTTGACGGCGTCCCAATCGATCAGCTCGAAGTAGGCGTCGATGTACTTGGCTCGGGCGATTTGGTAGTCGAGGAAGTAGGCGTGCTCGTAGACGTCCATAGCGAGGACGAGGGTGTTGTTCCAGGCTGGGAAGGTGTCTTGGGCGTCGCCGGCGTAGTTGAAGACGCGCTGCTCATCCTGGTCGTAGCCGAGGTAGGCCCAACCGCGGGAGGAGATTCCGGTGATCTTCCAATCGGCTTTCCACTTTTCGACGGAGCCGTAGGCTTCTTTGATCAGGGCTTCGATGTCGCCGCCGATCTTGCCCTCGCCGCCTAGAGTGTCGAAGTAGACGTTGTGGTTGATGTATCCGCCGTAGGCGAATGCATAGTTGACCTTGAGCGATCGGGTGACGCTGTAGATCTGGTTGCCCTTTGCTGGGTCGGTGTCGAGTTCGGCGAGTGCCTTTCGGATCTCGTTGGTCTTGTTTGCGTAGCCCTGCCAGAGGGTGAGGTGCGCTTTGTGGGTGGCAGCGCTAATGCCGCGACCGTCGGTTTTCAGAGCCTTGGCAATATCTGCTTCGGTGGGTACTTTAACGAGCTTGGGTTCCATGCGTTTTGTTCCTTGACTTTGGATGAGTGAGACAGGGAGTCCGGCAGTGGCCATTTGGACCCCGGCCGCACCAGCGGTGATTAAAAATCCTTTTCGCGTGAACTCCATCTCCATCGTGTCCTACGCTTCGAGCCTACCTGTCCTTTACGAATGGACAAAGTATTGGTAGGCTAAATTTGAAATGAACCCGTACGTGCTTTCGATTCGACACACGCCCGCCATTCTGGTTCGAATGCTGGATCAAATCTCGCCAGAAAGGTATTCGGAGGCACTCCAAGCCGACCGATTCAATCTGGTTGAAGTGATCGCGCACATTGCGGATTGGGAGGACATCTTCCTGGATCGTTTGCGGCAAACGGTCGAGCATCCGGGTTCAACCCTTCCGGCATACGACGAAGGCGCGCGAGCGATCGAGAAGAAGTACGAAACAAAAGAGCCGCATCACGAGTTGGAAGTGTTCGCCAACCGCCGCCGAGACACGGTCAACTTCCTCGAAGAACTCCCGGCGGAGAAGTGGAGCCTGTCGGCGGTCCACTCGGAGCGAGGCGTGATCACAGTCAGCGATCAGGCAACGTTCCTGTTGGGGCACGATCTGTATCACATCGAACAGGTGACCGAGTACTTCACCGTTCTCCATGCGTTAGTGCCCTGAGGCGGGCGCTGTGGGCGGCGCTTTGCATGGCTTTGTGTAGCCTTGCGTGGCTTTGAGTAGCTGGAAAGCCAGGAAACTCAAAGCCACGGTAGTCGCCCTGCCGTTACGACAGTCGCGATGCGAGCTTTCCGAAGCCAGAGGCTCCGGCGTAGACGGCGGCTTCTTCGAGCTGCTCTTCGATTCTGAGCAACTGGTTGTACTTGGCAACTCGGTCGGTTCGGCTTGGAGCGCCCGTCTTGATCTGGCCGCAGTTGGTAGCGACGGCGAGGTCGGCGATCGTGGTGTCCTCGGTTTCGCCTGATCGGTGGCTCATGACGGCGGTGTAGCCCGCGCGCTTTGCCATTTCGACGGCGGAGAGGGTCTCGCTGAGCGAGCCGATCTGGTTGACCTTAACCAAGATGGAGTTGGCGGTGCCGGTGGCGATGCCTCGGCTCAGTCGCTCGACGTTCGTCACGAAGAGGTCGTCGCCGACAAGCTGAACCTTGTCACCGATAGCGACAGTGAGAGCCTTCCAGCTATCCCAGTCGTCTTCCGAAATGCCGTCTTCGATGCTGAGGATCGGGTACTTCGCCGAGAGTTCCGCGAGGTAGCCGACCTGATCTTCACCGTTTCGCTTCAGGCCGCCCTTATAGGTGTAAACGCCGTCGGCGTAGAACTCGGTCGCGGCCGCGTCGATGCCGAGGAAGACGTCTTTTCCGGCGGTGTAGCCGGCGTTGTTGATGGCGTCGATGATGTAATCGAAGGCGAGTTCCTGCGACTCAAGGTTCGGTGCGAAGCCGCCCTCGTCGCCAACTCCGGTTCCGAGTCCCTTGCTCTTAAGAACCTTCTTCAGGTTGTGGAAGATTTCGGTTCCCCATCGGAGGGCTTCGGCGAAGGTTGGTGCGCCGACCGGAAGGATCATGAACTCCTGGAAGTCAACGTCCGAGTCTGCGTGCTGTCCGCCGTTGAGGATGTTCATCATCGGAACCGGAAGGGTTCGGGCGGTAACGCCACCGACGTACTTGTACAGCGGAAGTTTGCTGTAGCTGGCGGCAGCTTTGGCCACGGCGAGGGACACGCCGAGAATGGCGTTTGCGCCGAGCTTTTCTTTGTTGGCCGTCCCATCGAGGCGAAGGAGTTCGGCGTCAATGCCCACCTGGTCCGTTGCGTCGACGTCGATCAGAGCTGGGGCAATGATCTCGTTTACGTTGGAAACTGCGTTGAGGACACCCTTGCCGAGGTATCGCTTGGCATCGCCATCTCGGAGTTCAACGGCTTCGAAGGCACCCGTGCTGGCGCCGCTTGGAACGGCTGCGCGGCCGGTCGAACCGCCTTCCAGCGAGACATCAACCTCAAGGGTTGGGTTGCCCCGACTGTCCAAAATCTCTCTCGCGACGATATCCACGATGTATGGCATAGCGTAATTGAGGGTACCGGATGGAGGCAGGTGACGAGAAGTCTCTGAGTCTTTGCGTAGATACAGTGGGTACATTCCCTATACGAAATGGCACTGGCGCTCAACAAAGAAAATTACGTGTTACACCGGTTACATTCGTTGACCGGCATTGTTCCGGTTGGCTACTACATGGCTCAGCACCTTACGCTGAACACGTTCTCCGTGGCCGGTCCCGCAGCTTTTGATGGTCTGATTGGCTTCTTCGAAGGCATGCCAAAGCACATTCTGCTTGCCTTGGAAGTTGTGGCGATTTGGTTGCCGCTGATCTTTCACGCCGTTTACGGTCTGTTTATCGCCGGTCGCGCGCAGAGCAACTTCATCGGCACCAAGTACGGATTCTCCGAGAACCGTATGTACTGGTTACAGCGGGTGAGCGGCATCTACCTGTTCTTCGCGCTGATTATCCACGTCTCGATGACGACGGTTCGGAAGTACGCGACGGGTGATCCTGAGATCATCAAGTACGCGGCTTGGCAGGAAAAACTGACTTCTTACGGCGGCGTTTGGATGATCTTCTATCTGGTTCTGGTCTTGACGGCCAGCTACCACCTGGCTTACGGAATCTGGAACTTCTGCGTCCGATGGGGCATCACGATTTCGGACAAGGCTCAGGTCCGAGTCCAGAAGTTTTCGCTCGGCGCGTTTGTGCTCTTGACCCTTATGGGCTGGTCGGCGCTTGCTGGCTTCTTGATCCACAAACCAGAAGCCAAGAAGGCTGAATCCGTTCAGGCGATGATCGTTCGCCCGCAGTCCTTCTAAGCTCGCGTTCTTAAGGGTGAGGTCCTAATGGACCTCACCCTTATTCCATTACGGTCGCGATCGCTTCCAGAACGTTGCCAAGATCCGGCAGGGCAGCGTATTCAAAGATCGGGTTGTAGCCGATGTGAACATCCGGTCGGGCCACGAGCTGTGGTGGTGAGAGGAACAGAGTCCATCGCTCTGGAATCCGGGTCATTTCCGCGATGACGGCTTGTCCCACGCCGCACGTGATGTTGTCCTCGTGGAGAACCACTAGGCGACCGGTTTTCTCAACGGACTTCGTGATGGTGTCGTAGTCGATCGGCTGCAGGCTACGAAGGTCGATTACTTCGATGCTCGCGGACGACTTTGCGGCGGCTTCTTCGGCGAGCTCAACGCAGTTGCCGAAAGTGACCAGCGTTACGTCGGTGCCTTCACGCACGATGCGAGCGGAGCCGAACGGAACTGCCTCCACGCTGCTAATCGCCACCGGCTTTCGGAAGACGTGTTTCGGAATGAGGACGAAGTGTGGATCGTCGCCGTGGATAGCAGACCAGATGAGGCCAGCTGCATCCTGCGGGGTGCTTGGAACGGCGACCTTTAGGCCCGGTGTGTGCAAGAGGTAGCTCTCATTCGCCTGGCTGTGCCAGAGCGAGCCGCCAGGCAGGTATGCGCCGTACGGCGTGTAGATCACCATCGGGCACTTCCAGTCCCCGTTGGAGCGCCAGCGCAGGGTGCTCATGTTCGTGGTGATCTGGTTCCAGCCAGGGGCCATGAAGTCGACAAACTGGAGTTCAAAGACCGGTAGCCAGCCGTAGGCGGACATTCCGACCGCGACGCCCATGATCGTGGCTTCGGCGAGCGGGGAGTTGAAAACTTGATGCGGGAACGACTCGCTGAGGCCCTTGGTCAGGCCGAATACGCCACCTTTCGGATCTTCAATGTCCTGACCAAAGAAAACCACTTTGCGATTGGCCTCTAGGGCAGCGCGGAAGGTGGTGTTCATTGCCTGGACCATCGTGGTTCGATCGGTCGGCTCAATCGGCGGAGCGGGGCTCGGATTCACGGTGCCGTAGCTGTGATCGAGCACAGTCGACGCGCTCGGGTCGGGTTGCTTCTCGGCCCGAAGATAGTCTTGGTCGACGCTTGCGACCACTTCATCCTGAATGGCTTGCCACGTTTCTTGGTCGAGGTCGCCGGCTTGGATGAGCTCCTCGGCAAGAAGACGAATCGGGTCACGCAGTGCCATCTCTTCGATCTCGGCGAGATCGCGATAGATGCGGTGATCATCGGAGGAGGTGTGAGATGAAAGTCGGTCGAGATCGGCCCAGATAACGGTCGGACCGTCTCCTCGGCGTGCACGATCAATGGCTGGCCCAAAGGCGTCCAAGACACGGTCAGGATGTCGAGCATCGACCTTGACCACATGCTCGTCGCTGAGCATTTCTAGGTGGAAGGGAAGGAACTTGGCGGTCGGCGTGGAGATGCCGTACTTGTTGTCCTCGACGACGAAAACCACGGGGAGCTTTTCTTGGAGCGCGAAGGCGACGGCTTCGAAGAACTCTCCCTGGCGGGCGGCCGCGTCTCCAACGGAGGCCACGCAGACGCTGTCCTTACCATCCATTTTCATGGCCCAGGCGGTTCCGCAGGCGGGGAGCAAACTGCCTCCGGTGGGAGTACAGACGCTAAAAACGTTATGGGCGCGGCTGGAGTAGTGGCCGGGCATTTGCCGTCCGCCAGAGCTACTTTCGGCCTTTGCTAGGTACGCGAGCGCCAACTCATAGTTGGAGAGCCCTCGAGCCAGCATGAGGGCGCGGTCGCGGTAGTACGGGAAGATGTAGTCATCCTCTCGGAGCAAATAGGCAACGGAGCCAAGGGCTTCATGACCCATGCCGCTGACCTGGAACCAGCCCTTACTTTGGCGGAGAAGAATGCCTTCACGGCGATCGCCTTCTCGACTTAGGAGCATTAAACGGAGGAAATCTAGCTTCGAGTAGGCGCGATTCGCTGATGGTTCAGACATGCGTTTTTTCCTGGGTCAATCTTCGTTGACAACCCAAACTCAAGGCTTCCGCCCGGAAGCTGAAGTATACCGACGGCACAAAAAAAGAGACGCCCAAGCCAGGACTGGCTTGGGCGTCTGAGCAGAGTTACCTTAGTTGGTTACGACGATCGGAATGTTCGTGCTTGCTGCGCCGAACGTGCCGCCCGAGTACATCTGCCACTGGAAGTTGTAGGTTCCAGCCGTGTTCGGTGCGGTGATGTTGAAGGTGAAGGTCTTCTCGGCGTCAGGAGCAATGGTCTCTCCAGCGCCAAGAGGGACGCTCTTGATTCCCCATCGCGTGTTGCCAAGGGTGTTCTGCGAGATGAGCGAGTAACCGCTTCCCCATGTGAACGCACCGGTGTTTCGCATCCGTACCGTGACGGACTGGGTTGTTCCCTTGACCATCGTGGTTGGAGCCGTTTGCGAGACAAACGAACTGTTTCTAGGGGTTCGGACAACGACGGCTACGTTTGGCGTGAGGTCACCAAAGTCCTCAACTCCGAGTCGTCGCATTCTCCACTGCATGTTGTAGGTTCCGGGCGTGCTTGGCGCTTGGACCTTGAAGTACCACTGCTTGAGTCCGCCTGGATTGATCGTTTCCGTTGGACCCATCTGAACGTTCGAGATGCCCCAGGTTGTGTTGTTGTACGGGTTCTGCGAGATCAATCGATAGAGGTCGAATGTCCAAGGTCGCGAACCGGTGTTGAAGTACCGAATCAGAACTTCGTACTTCGTTCCCGCGCCCATCATGGTTGGGATCGACTGCTCGAAGAATCCGGCATTGTTGCCGTCGATGACGTTGACCGGAACGTTAGTCGTGAATTCGCCGAAGCTAGCGACGGGAGCCGATCGTCGGCGCATTCGCCATTGGAAGTTGTAGGTTCCGGCGGTGGCAGGAGCCGTTGCCGTGAAGGTGAAGGTTCGAGACGCTCCTGGAGGAACGGTCTCACCTGTGCTCAGGTCGCGTCGGTTGGTACCGAAGTTCGAGTTGCTGAAAGGATTCTCGGAAACGAGCGAGAACAAGTCGGCTTGTGACCAAGTGGTCGTTCCGCTGTTTCGAACGGTCACGGAGACCGAGTACGGTCGTCCAAGGTACATCGTGGTAGGAACGCTCTGGCTGATGAACTGGGCATCGTTTACCGGGTTGCCAGCAATCAACTCACCTTGTCGCATCGTGACGTTATAGTTGGTCCACGTACCGGTGTCTCCGACGAAGTAGTCGCGAAGCTCGATGGTCCAAGTTCCGGCTGGGTTCTCTCCCCAGAACGCGTTTGTAGTAAATGTCCAGCTGAGGTTGTCCGCGCCGTCACTTCCAACTCGCGAAATGAGTCGGGACTTGAGACCGCTTGGAGACGTAATGTACGCCTCAACGTCACCTCGGAAGGTGTGCGTGAGGTTGAGCGAAACCTGAACTTCTTCAAGCTTCGCAGTTGAGTTGATGCTGAAAGTGCGAGAGACGATCCCGGGCGAGGTGGTGTCCACCGTAGCATCTGGAATCGCGGCGTTAACCGTCGTGACGCCAGTGGTTGTGGTAGCTAGCGCGGTCACTCCGGTAAAGAGTGGTGCGTTGGTGATGAGTTTCTGGACGTTGATGTTGCCAAAGCCGTAGTTCGGGTTGAACTTAAGGCCGGCGCCGTTGGTTTTCCAGCCGCCATCGCTGCTGAAGCTGCTATCAGTTGGGTTGACCTGATCGCTAAAGCGAGCCAATAGGTGCTTTGCGAATCGAGGGTTCAGCGCTGGCTGAACTTGCTTGACGAGTCCGAGGACACCGGCGACGAGGGGGCTGGAGGAAGACGTTCCACCAAAGACACTGGTGTAGTTCGTGTTCGGCAGCGTATCGAATGATGGGTTGTAGCCCGGAGCACCGGTTCGGTCTACCGTCATGATGCCGGTAGAGTCTGAACTAGGCGCGGTGATGAAGACCGAGGAACCGAAGCTGCTGTAGCTTGTGAAAGTTCCGCCATCGTTCAACGCTGCAACAACGATCGCATTCGGATCGGACTGCAATTGTGCCCGGGCGGTGTCCTGCATGGTGGAACCGCGGGAGTTGCCTGCGGAGAAGCAGTGGATCGTGCCGTCGGCGGAGGAAGTTGCAAGTGCAGCCGCTTCAGCCGTGGCATTTATGAAACTTGCGGTGTAGCCGTAAGAGTGGTTCTTAATCTTGATCTGCTTGTTCGCCCCGCTTGAGCGGTGACTGGTTGCCGACGAGAACATCGTTGTCGTTCCGGAAACAAAGTCGCAGCGCAAACCAGCCAGGGTGGCGAACGGTGCGATTCCGGTGACGCCGATGCCGTTTCCGCCTCGGGCGCCAATGACGCCGGAGACCGCGGTTCCGTGGTCGTCATCCGAGTAGACCGGGGTTGGGTCGCCATCGCTCTGGCCGAAGTCGAATGAGTCGGCAGCGGAGTAGTTGGTCACGAGATCCTCGTGAGTTCGCTCAAGGCCGTCGTCAACGATGCCGATCACGACTCCGAGTCCGGTGATGTCGATGTTCCAGGCCGATCCAGCCTTGACGTCGATGTTCGCGCCGCCGTGGTTGTTCGTGTTAATCAGGTGCCACTGGCCCTTGAACCCAGCTGGGTTGTTAAAGGCATAGAAAGGATCGTTCGGCGTGAACGCGTGCTTCGCGCGTGGAATCTTGGTTTCCTGCACCGCGAATTCGACGGCGGTGTCCTTCGCCATCGCTTTCAGGATGCTCGGGATCGCGCTTTGAGGCGCGTTGAGGACAACCTGGTTTCCGGGAAAAACGCGGCTGACGGTTAGGCCGTAGTACGCCGCAAACAGATCGACGTTGACATTAGCTTTCAGCTTTACAGAAATCTGCGGAAGGAAAAGAACGGCCTCTTCTTGCGAGATCGCGTTCGGATACTTCTTCAGGGCGACCTTGCGAGCGATGTCCGCCCGGCCGTCTCCGGCATATTTGCCTGCGGTGATGATTTGACCTTGGCCGGCGAACGCCGAACCGCTTGCTCCGATCAACGTGCCGACTACCGCAAGCGCAAGCGCCCCAGTTCGGCTCATTAATGTGAGTTTGAAACGAATGCTCGATTTCATAATTAACTCTAAAGGGCCCAGACGTAGGAACCCCACAACCTCCAACAGGATAGCGGACTTCTCTCGGGACAAGAACGTTCCCAAAACTTTCTGCCAGGTTTTTTGACTTTTTCTTTCGGCTCTGTCCCATTTTCGCCGGTACCGGCTTCGTGTGAGGCGCCTCACGATTGGATGTGCTTGCAGTTCGTGGCCAAGCACGGCTCATCGTCGCTCAATCGAGTCGGAACACGTCAGGAAAAGTCTATAGGAAAGCAACTTCAAGTTCGAGGGATCCGGCCCGCTTCGGAAACCTGCGAAAAGTAAACAATCCCGTGACAATCTCAACTGCGCTAGCCAAAGGGAAACCTGAATTTACGCATCAAATAGTATTTAATTGCGAATGTTGAAATATAATTCACGAGATACCAATCTGGCCGAGACCTGAACGTTAGATCTGCAGAATCTTGAGATGTTGATTGTGATTTGGATGTGCCTAAATTGCTTCGAGTCGTCAGCTAGAAGTCTGAGTACTTCGAATGCTGTGCGTGTAACTCCATCCATTCAATCATCTCTTTCGCCGAATGTGTACTCTTCCGCAGCGATGCGCGTTCGGAGGAATCCTGCCAAACGTCTTCGCTCGCCCAGCCCATGTAGTCTCGGGCGAGTTGCTTGAAGGCACCGATCCATCGAGCTGGTGGGCCATCGAGTTTGACGAGCTGATACTCGGCAAGCATCAAGTGCTTCGGGGTGAAGAGGCGGTTCCAGATCGGGAGTCGCCCGACTTTACGAATGTTGACCGCCCGGTACCACTGGCCCGTGCTGTCCCAAAAATACTGCGGAACGGCACCGTTGTCATCGAGAGCGCTGTCGCTCATGACCTTGAGCATTTCTTGCTCCTGGTCCAAGCGAACACCGTTCCCGATCCGGATTACGGGGAGCGAGAGATCTTCTGGTCGAATCATTTCAGGGATTTTCTCGTGTTGAACATGTTTCTCAGCTGCCATTTGGTAACGATGAAACTCAATGATACCGATTGCAAATCAGGGAAAAAGCGGCCGATCCAATGTGGTCAGTCCTGCCAGAATTTCGTCGTTTATAATCCCTCGAAGGACCACTTTGAAGGGATGTAGGTCTTCAGCCACATGACTAACTTTAAAGACGTATCGCATTTGTGAAGACTCGCTCTTGCTTCGTTAGCGTTGCCTTGCGAAAACTCTAGCAAATCTCTCATGTCACTATATGCTCGCCTCCATTCTCGAGGACGTTCATCCAGCAACTGCAATTGATAGTTTGCAATCATTATTTTATTTCCGATTAGGAACCTCATCCAAAGGGGTGCTGGTTTGATCTTAACAATATTTACCGCCTCGAACCAGCGATCCGAGGCATCCCAGTAGTAGTATTTCAAACGAGCGGGTCCTTCATCTGTCGCAGGCAACGCTGCCACATTCATAAGTCGAAGATCGTCCATCGTTTCATCGAACCGAATCGAACCACCTATACGAAAGACAGGCAGATGGATTTCTGACATCTCGAACAGTATCGAATCGCTAGTTTCTGGTTCCAATTTTCTGTACTCCAAATCTGCTCCTCAGACGATGGCTTCTTAACTATGGAAGCCCGTCATTGCAACCAACCCTAAAGAGCCTCCCGCCTGCGATGCTACCTGGTAGCTTTAGGGCACATAACACAGCCTAGTTCTGATGCTGAAGCCTTGATTTCGGCAAGCTCACTTTGGCCATGCCAGTTTACTTTTCCATCGGCAAATGAATTGGCCGTTGGCAATGAAGGCTCTCTCGATCGGAGCGACAGTTGCCCCAGCGTCGATTTCCTGCAGCACCTTGATGGTCTGTTCTTCTGTGAAGCGTTTTCCTTTCTTCATGCGAGTCTCCTAAAGTGGGGACTGAAAAACTAGCACTCCACGACCGTCATTTTATGGAGACCCAGGTAGAAGCGTCAATTCTGGGAAGCGCGTGAGACCTCAACAATCGCGTTTGGATAGTCCCTAAATGTCGAGCTACCGAAATCATGAGATCCGTTTCATTTGCTGGGCCACAACAACTTAGTGTACCACTGGCTTAACGATCAATCTAATAGCCTCTGTTTGGACTGTTTGTCCAATATGTTCGCATCCAACGAACCAACTTTTCAGAAGTATCACACTTGTGTAGACTAGCTCGCGCTTTAAATTTTTTGTCTGTGGGATACTCGATAACAGCCAGCATATGGGAATATGCTCTCTTCCATTCTCTGGGACGCTCGTCTAGTAATTGCAATTGATAGTCTGCAAGCATGAGATCACTGGGGCCAAAAAATCTTCTCAACAATGGAGCTCGCTTGATTTTTTTAATGTTGACCGCCATGAACCAGCGGTTCGAGGCATCCCAAAAGAAGTACTTCATAGGCTCGATTTTCCCATCTTTCGTCGGTAATGCATCCTCACAAATGAACTTCAGTTGGTCCAAGGTTTCATCGAACCGAACCCCAGTACCTATTCGGAAGACAGGCAGTGCCAATTCTTCGAGATTAATAATTACCGCTTTCGATTTGTCAGGCTCCAATTTCCATCCCCATTCTTGCGTTTTCCGTTCTCATTTCAATTCAAAAGATGAGCTTCGACTCTTCTTGGTGCCATCCACGACATCGCCGTTGACGTAAATGGCCCAGCGGTCGGTCGCGGTTCCGGTGGATTCGGTGATCAAGGGAACGGCTTTGGATGGGAGGTCGCCTTCGAACTTTCCGGCCACGGCTGGGTTCAGGGCGTATTCGATTTGGCCCTTGGCAGCGGTAACTGGGTTGTCGAACTTGCGGAGGGCTTCGGCTTCGGACATTCCGTTTGAGGCGATTCTTGGTTTGATGGCTTCTACCCAGCCGTTCGCTTCGGGAAAGGTTCCTTCCGACTCGTGGTAAAGCATCAGCGCGGTTCGCAGGGCTTTGAGATTCCCAACGCGGTCGGCGGTGTATTCCTCGCGGTCCACGCGGTCAAGGAAGCCGTTCTTAACGAGGTCTCGAACGACCGGTCCGACCCAAATGACGAGTCCGAAGAAGACAAACAGGACTAAGCCGCACCCTATTCGAACCCACTTATTTTTCATCTGCTCTTGCCTGCTCCCATATACTGGACACCTCTCGACGCCATGAGTATTCCCGTTAGAAAACCCCTCTGCCTGCTGCCGACGCCTCTCCATCGCCTTGACGGCGTTTCGGACGATCTCGGAATGGACGTTTGGATCAAGCGGGACGATCTCACGGGTTTTGGCTTTGGCGGCAACAAAGGTCGGAAACTGGAATATCTCATTCCCGACGTTCTGGCCACAGGGGCAGATACGGTCATCACTTGCGGCAGCATTCAGAGCAACTTCATCCGCCAACTAGGAGCGGCTTGCGCGATGGTTGGAGTTCGATGCGTAGCGGTGGTGATGGATAAACCGTACGAGTACGAGTTGCCGGAAGGGCACGGGCTTAGGGCGGAATCTGGCAATCGTTTGTTAGGCGACATCCTTGGTATCGACTGGGTCGTATTGCCGAACGGCACTTGGGACACCCTGTTTGAGGCGCTTGCCGACCGAGCCGCAGAAATCAGAGGAGAAGGAAAGAACGTTTACGAAATTCCCGTAGGCGGCAGCACGGCCCTCGGGGCGTATGGATTTTTGAAGGCCGCCGAGGAAATCCGCGCGGAACAGTTTGATGCGGTCATCTTCGCTTCCAGCAGCGGCAGCACTCATTCCGGCTTGTTGTACGGGCTACAGGGCACGGGAACTCGAGTCCTTGGCGTTGCATGCGACCCGGAGCCGGAGATCGCGGAAGAGTTCGCTGCGCTCGGGAAATCTTTGGCGGCTCTCGCGTCTTTGGAGGTCGAGCTGGATGCGACGGATTACTCGGTGGACTTTCGCTTCGTCCGGGCGGGTTACGGAATTCCGAGCGATGCCGGACAAGCTGCCCTCGAGTATCTGGCGCAGAGGGAAGGGATCTTTCTTGATCCGATCTACAGCGCAAAGGCCTTTGCCGGATTATTAGCCATGGCAAAAAACGGAGAGATCAGCGGCAAGGTTTGCTTCTGGCACACGGGCGGAACGCCGGCTATTTTTGCCCAAACTGATGCCGAACGTTCTCAATAATCATGCGCTCTTTCGGCGATCGAAAGTCGTTGACCAACGCCATTCGTCCGAAGCCGTATACAAAGAACACCACGCCGAGCGCGATCATGCAACGGTTCATGATCGGACCATCGGTGTTGAACTTCTGCTTCGTCACAATCCCGGCGAGCGCCATGAACGCAGACCACGTGAAGACCAGATAGAGGAACGGACCCAGCCAGTGCGATTCGAACGAGCGCTCGAATTGACCGTGAACGAGGGCGGTCCAGCTTGTCGTAAGTCCGCAGCCTGGGCATGGGCGATTAAGAATAAGAGCACTGGGGCAAGGCGAGAGGCCAAGTTGCTGGTGCGTGCCGTGCCCATCGGCGCTTGGATTTAGATAGAGCGCAATGCCCGTGACCGCGAGCCAACAGCCGAACCAGAAAGTCTGGAAAGTTATCGGATTGCGCGAGTCCGTTGGTTCAAGCAACGGCATCCGGCACCTCGGCGGGAATCACGCATTCCGGCTGCAACATGTCACCCATGACGCGGGCGACGGAGAAAACATTGCCTCGGGGGTCCAATAGCCCCACGATGCTGCGTTCGGTGGGAACGGGAAGACTGAGTTGCTTGCCTTGCCGAATGGCGGCAACCTCGATGTCGGTGAGTTCCATCAGCTGCATTGGCGGAAGCGCCTCGGCAAGCACGATCACGTGCTCGGGGCCGATTTCGGTCATCGGGATCGCCATTTCTTCGGAAAAGCGACCGACTCGGGTCCGCTTGAGGCCGACAAGGTGCGCGCCACAGCCCATCGCTTGCCCGAGATCATGAGCCAGGGACCGAACGTAGGTGCCACCGGAGCAAATGATGCGGGCGGTGGCAACGTCGCCTTCCAGATCGAGGATCGAGAACTCCGTGATATGCACGGTGCGGGCTTCGCGCTCGATCGTTTGGCCTTGTCGGGCGAGTCGGTAGAGTGGCTGACCGTTCACTTTGACCGCGCTGTACATCGGTGGGAATTGTTGAATCAGTCCGCGAAAAGCGGCCAGGTGAGTCTCGATTTCTGCGCCAAGGTTTTCCGGGAGCGGCTTCGGGTCCGACGGTTGTCCCTCAAGATCGTACGTCGAAGTCTCCACGCCAAAGCGAATCTTGGCGATGTACTCCTTAGGCTCAAGGGGGAGGTACTGAAGGAATCGGGTGGCGGAACCGATGGCGACTACAAGAAGGCCGGAGGCCATGGGGTCTAGCGTGCCAGCGTGCCCCACTCGTTTGGTTGAGAATCGTCGCCGCATTTGGTTCACGACATCGTGCGATGTCATGCCAAGCGGTTTGTTAATTAGGAGGATTCCAAACACTTTTCAAGTTCGGCGACTAGTTGCGATTCGGCGGACTCGATGGTCCCTTCGAAGGTGCAGCCGGCGGCGTTTTTGTGTCCCCCACCCCCAAACTTGCGCGCGACCAGGGCCACGTCAAGATCGGAGCGAGAGCGAATGGAACACCTTACCTTTCCTGGGTTGGGTTCCCGAAAAATGGCCGCGATCCGGACGCAGTCGGTGAAGAGCATTTCGTTCACAAAGCCTTCGGTGTCTTCGTCCGAAGCGTTGGCAAGCTTGAAGGCCGAGTTCGGGATAACGGTCCAGGCCAAGGAGCCGTTCATCGACATCTTCATGCCGTTCAGGGCGTAGCCCAGCAGCCGAGTTGCGCTAAGCGGCTTGCGTTGGAAGACCTCTTCGCTAATGCGGTTCAGATTGCCGCCGTGCTCCAGCAGGAACGCGGCCATGCTGAGGGCTTCGGGGGTGGTGTTGCGGTACCGGAAGGACCCGGTGTCGGTTACGATTCCGGCGAGCAAGAGGGTGGAAATCTCGGGCGTGAAGTGGGCGTCGACTTGCTTCAGCAATCGGGCCAGGATGAGCGCTGCCGCGGGAGCGCTGGTATCGATGATCCTGATCTGACCGGGCATTTCGTGCGGCATGTGGTGATCAATCACCATCAGCGGCGCGCCGGTTTGGAAGTACGGGGCAACCGTGCCTAGTCGATCGATGGATTCCAAGTCGATCATGATCGCTAGATCGACTTCTGCGGCAATCGGCGTTTGGCGGACGCGGTTTACGCTGGGCAAGAATTGGAGATTGCGCGGGGCCGAGTTATGGCAGAGAACCTCGTTCGCAATACCAAGCTGGTCCAAATAGTGTGAAAGCGCCAAGGCGCTACCGAGGGCGTCCCCGTCGGGATTTTGGTGGGTGCCGATCCGGACAGATTTGACTCCGTCGAGAGCGGACTTAAAGGCAGCGGCATCTGATTTGATCACCGGAAAAATTCACTCCCTTGGGGACCATTACGGTCTGGCGTATTGTACACACTCATCCAGCCCAATCCGGCAACTCAACTGGGTCTTGAACCTGCGCTTGGGGTCCCAGTCGTCTCTTAGAGCGGTAAATCGCGCAATCGCGGCCTCGCCTAGGCTTCGTTGGGCTTGGGCTGGGGATAGTAAACCGTCCTTGGCGAAATAGAAGCGGCCACCGGCATTGAGGACGACTTCGGCCATCTCGTCGTACAAATTGTTCAGCGCTCCGGCATTGCGCGGGGTTTGCCGGAAGTCGAGCGCGAGGGAGAAGCCATGGTCGAGGTAGCGCAGCCAGGTTTCGTCGGGGCGGTGCTTTTTAAGGACGACCAAGTACGGCTCTATTTTTTTGCTTCGCCAGCGGCGAGTCAGCTCGTTGAAAACGTTCTCAGCATGGGCGGTGGGCACGATGGCTTGGAACTGGAGCAATCCGTTCGGCACGTAAGCCCGTTGCCAATTCGGTAAGTAATCCAGGGGAAAGTTGTACTGAACCAGGCTCGTGACCTTTGGCGCGCCTTCGGAGATCCGCGCGGCATTGCTCTTTAGCGCCGACGCGAGTTTCATTCCTGGGCGGTTTGTGATCCGGCGAAGATGCTTCCAAGCGGTGTCGCGATGTATCAGTCCCGCGAGCTTTCCTTCGATTATCTGATGACGGAGGTCCAGAGTTTCGGGTTCGGAAGATTCGCCGTGCCATGCGGCTTGGAAGACACCGGAACCGCTCGTGAAGCCGTTTACCCAGCTCACGGAATAGTCCGCGTCGGCGAAAGTATCGAAGAGTTCAAAGTGATCTGCCCAACTGTGCACGCGCCGTTGGACCACTCGGACGTTGCCGCTGGTGATTTTCTTCAGTCGAAACCGGACTTTGGTCACGATCCCAAGCAGACCGAGTCCGCCGTGGACGGCCCAAAATTCGGGCTGGGATGGTACGAGCTGTCGGACTTCGCCGCTTGCGAGCATGATTTCGACCATCTCGACGTGTTCGGCAAAGGTGCCGTGGGTCAGGTTGTTTTTCCCGTGAATGTTGGTCGAGACGGCTCCGGCTAGGGTCGGCTTCATCGTGCCGCTAACGACGTTGAACCACCAACCGTCTTGCAAGACATATTGCCAAATGGCTTCCAGCGTGGCCCCGCCTTCGGCCTCGATGACGCCAGCTTCCTTGTCCCAGGTGAGCACGCGGTTCATCCGGGCGAGGGAGATGGTTACCGATTCGAGTGGGCTAGAAGTGTCTCCGTAAGACCGTCCGCTGCCGCGGAGCGTAATTGGGACGTTGAGCTGTTCCGCCAGAAGGACGACGCTCCGAAGTTCATCCAGGCTGGTCGGTTCGAAAAGGTAACCGTCACCCGGCGAAAGGCCGCCGAAGCCGTCAAAGCGCCGGATTCGGGCGAGCTCTAGATGCCTAGCCGCTGCATGATCCAAGACGGCAACCTCCGAATGATCGCAAAGATCAAGTGGTGCTTCGGCTCTAGGTAGTACTCCCGTGAGCGAGTCGTTTTCGAGAGGATGATTCTCGCTGCATCGCCTGCTGAAATGGCATTCTTGAAACCCAGATGCCGGGTCATTTCCGTATCTACCGGACCTGGCTTCACGTTGATGACAATCACGCCAAGCTTCGAAAGTCGATTTCGAAGGGCTTCTAGATAAGTCGACAGAGCGGCTTTGGAGGTGTTGTAAGCCGGCTGTCCGGGCCGGCCACGGTCTCCGGCGACGCTGCCGATGCCGATGATCGTGCCGGTCTTGGAGCCTTGGAAGCGGATCGCGGCTTGGTTCAGCCAAGCAATGGCGCCGAGGACGTTCACGTTGATCGTCGCGATGTCCTTGTCGGTGTTGAACTCGGTCTTGCCGACCTCAGGCATGATGCCGGAAGCGTAGATGATGAGGTCCAATCCGCCGAGTTGAGTTGTGATTTGCTGGAACAGCTCTGGCACTTCGGCAAACTCGGTCACGTCGTGCGCGAAGGGAAGGACGAGGTTAGGAAATCGCGTGGCGAGTTCATCGAGCCGGTCTTTCCGCCGGGCGATTGCGGCGACGCGGCAGCCCGAGGCCGCGAGCTGCTCGGCCAAGGCAAGTCCGATGCCCGAGGATGCGCCAACGACGATCGCGGTGCGAAATGGCCGTGACACGGTTACTTTGCCCCCTGCGAAATGGATCCGACTTTTAGGTCCAAATCATCCAACCGGGGCGAGACCATCGCGAAGAGCGCAGTGAGGCCGAAAAGCACGACGGCCGTGATCATCGGGATGTCTTTCAAGAAGAGGTTCTCCGGCTCGGCGCCGTCGTTCTCGGTAAAGGTGAGGAACAGGAACCGGAACACCGCGAAAGCCACCCAGAGGTAGGTGAATTTCAGGAGCGGGTGGTCCATCGCGGTTTGGCTTTCAATGCAGTAAACGCCATAGCCGAGCAGGGAAGCGGCCGCGCAGACCACAACCGCGGTGTCCAGGAATCGCAAGTTATAGGCTCCCAAGCTCGTCCGCGTGGAACTCGCGTTATCGCCCATCAGGATCCGTTCGCCTCGTCGTTTACCGAACCCGAGCATGAGGGCCAGGGAGAAGGTGCAGTAGAGAAGCCACGAGGACACTTCAACGTTCATTGCCGCCGCGCCAACCGCGGCTCGAAGGACGAATCCGGAAGACAGGCAGAAGACATCTGCAATCGGTTGGCTCTTCAGAACGAGGTTATAGGCGGCTTGGATGGCGATGTAGAGAACGATGATGATCGTTGCGAGCATCGGCAATAGGGTCAGAAGCCCGAAGGCAGCTGCGGTCAGAAGCACGGCCAGACCCAAGGCAATCGGTACTTTCACTTCGCCCGAAGCAATGGGGCGGAACTTCTTCTTCGGATGGAGCCGATCTTGCGGGGCGTCGAGGGTGTCGTTGACGATGTAGGTCGCCGATCCGACTAAGCCGAAAATCAGGAACGCGAGGAGGCTGAGTCGCCAGCCTTCGGGGTTGTTCAGCGGATCGGTGAATAAGATCGCGGCAAAGACGACAAAGCCCTTGATCCACTGTTTCGGGCGTAACAGGCGGAAGTACGGGGCCATTTGCTTTCAGGAACGCTTTCGGTAGCGTTTTCGTGCCTAAGCGGTTGGCTCGGGCTGGTTGAGTCTATCCGTAAACCGGCGGAGGGCGGAATCAAGTTCCGGCATTTTCGGGATTCCTGCGTCGTGGAGCTTCTCATTGCTCAGTACGGAATACTTCGGTCGCGCGGCCGGGGTTGGCCAGTCTTCGGTTTGAATCGGGCTGATATCTGCACATTTAACGCCAGCCATCGCAACCGATCGCTTGGCGAAATCGAACCAAGACATCGGTTCGTGACCGGTGGCGTGGTAGATGCCATCGGGCAGGTTTGCCTGAACGACATCGGCGACGGTTTGGGCGAGGTCTTCGGTGTAGGTTGGGCAGCCGATCTGGTCTGCGACCACGCGGAGTGGCTTGCCAGACGAAGCAACGCGGATCATGGTCTTCGGGAAGCACGGGCCATCGGCGCCAAAGAGCCAACTCGTTCGCAAGATGATCGCGGGCAGGATGTTGCGCTCCCCTGCGAGCTTGGTCCGACCGTACTCGTTTAGCGGGGTGGTCTCATCGTTTTCGGTGTATGGGCTCGTCTTGGATCCATCAAACACGAAGTCCGTGCTGATGTGGATCACACGGGCATTTAGGTCGGCGGCGGCAGAGCTGACGTAGGACGGCCCGAGAGCGTTGGCGTCATACGCAGCTTGTTTCTCCTGCTCCGCGAGGTCGACCTTTGTATAAGCCGCGCAGTTGATGATCCAGTTTGGGCGCCCGAATTCGCCCATGCCGAGCTTGGCAATGTGCGTCGGATCGGCAATATCGCATTCTGCACGCGATAGACCTGTTGCCAAAGTCCCGAAGGCACGCATCACGTCTTTCCCGAGCATTCCGCCCGCGCCGAGGACGAGGATCATCCGGCTTGCTCTTGCGCGGCTTTCTTCATCTTTTGATCGAGCACGAAGTACAAGATGATGAAGATTAGCGGAATCAACGGCGCAACGTAGTGCGCGGCGACCATAAATCGGGTCGTGATCGTTGTTCGGTAGGCGTAAGAGTCAACGCTCGGATTTATGTAACGCCAGAACCAGGTGAAACCGAAAAAGAAGCCGGCGACGAAAAGTACGAGGCTGATCCAACGCCACTTTGGCAAATCACCCGAGTTCTTGAAGGAAATCCAGCCAAGAATCAGCGAGAAGAATCCGAGCACCGAAAGGAGTGCCGGCATCATCAATATTTGGGTTGAGTTCCATGCGACTTCGCCTGGCATCGCCAAACTGTACCCGTCGAGTTAGGCGTGATCTTCGTAGCCGTTTGGATGACGTGAATGCCACGCCCAGGCGTGCTCAATAATGGAGCGAAGGTCGGGATACTGCGGATTCCAATTCCAATCGGCTTTGACCTTTGCGCTGGAGCCGATCAGGCGTGCAGGGTCGCCCGGTCGGCGTGGTCCAATCGAATGCGGAACGGGGAGCCCAGTGACTTCTTCGATCGTTTGGATGACTTCCGCAACCGAATAACCGTTTCCGTTTCCGAGGTTGTAAAACCGCGAATCTCCGCCATCTCGAAGGTGAGTGATGGCAAGGGCATGGGCTTGGGCGAGATCGACCACGTGGATGTAATCGCGAACACAAGTGCCGTCTGGCGTGTCGTAGTCGTTTCCAAAAATCGTGAGCGGCGGCTTCTTGCCGGTGGCGGCGAAGATAGCGTTCGGGATGAGGTGGGCTTCGGGTCGGTGGTCTTCGCCGATGGCTCCATTGGGGTCCGCCCCGGCGGCATTGAAGTAGCGGAGGGCAACGCTTCGAAGGCCGTAAGCATGGTCGAAGTCCTTCAAGATCATCTCGACGGCGAGCTTAGTTTGGCCGTAAGGAGAAATCGGATTTTGGGGATGGTCTTCGGTGAGCGGAATTCGCTGGGGCTCGCCAAAGGTTGCGCATGTAGAGCTGAAGATGAATTTCTTAATCTCTCGCTCTCGCATGATTTCGAGGAGGGCAAGCACGGCCGAGGTGTTGTTCTTCCAATACTTGCCGGGCTCCGTCACGCTCTCGCCGACGTAGGTGTAGGCCGCGAAGTGCATCACGACATCAATTTCTGGGTGGGCATCGAAGACGGCATTGAGGTCGGCCTCGTCGCGTAAGTCACCTTTCACGAACGGTGAACCGGCAACTGCGGCTTCATGACCGTATTCCAGATTGTCGAAAACGAGGTGTGGCCAGCCTTGATTGCGGAGCCACTGCGTCATGTGAGATCCGATGTATCCCGCGCCGCCCACTACCAAAACCATGCGGTGATGCTACCTGCGGGCCGTACACTACAGGAGTGGTGCGACGTCGGTTAACCCGGAGAGAGTTTATTGCGGGCGGAACGCTCGCGGCTGCCTCCGCGGTCGGGGTCTGGGGCAGTTTGGAGAGCGATGCAATCTCAGTGACGCGTCGTCGAATCGAAGTGCCGGGAGCGGACCTGAAGGGCCTGCGATTAGTGTTTCTCACCGACTGGCATCTGGACAACGCGGCGGCTGTCACTCGTGCCGACCGCAGCATCGCGATGGCGCTGGCCGAGAAGCCCGACCTCATCATGCTAGGCGGCGACTATTGCTCGCGAGGAAGGGAAGAGTGGAAGGAGCGGGTTACGACCGACCGGCTGAGGCTCCTTTTTGATGCGGGCATTCCAGTTTTTGGCATGCTCGGAAATCACGACTATTCGCTCCAAGCGACCGAGCACCTGACGGCCACGTTCGCGCAGTTGGGAATGACTCTGCTGGTCAACCGAGTGGTGACGTTCCAAGGGATTCAGATTGCCGGGATCGATGACATGCTCTTTGGCGAGCCCCAGATGAACTTACTGGAACAACGAGGTGACAGCAACACGCTGCTGCTGGTTCACGAGCCGGACTTTGTTCCGAGTGTGGGTGGAAGTTACGGCCTGGCCCTGAGCGGACACACCCACGGAGGCCAGGTTTGTTGGGCACCCGGAGTGCCCATTCACTTGCCTAAAGGGGGCCGGAAGTATGTCCATGGCGAGTTTCGACAAGGGGACGCGGCGATGTACGTTAGCCGAGGAATTGGCATGACCGGGGTCAATCTGCGGGTGTTCGCCCCGCCCGAGCTGACCATCTTAGATTTGGCCTAGGGCGCTCGTGAGCTATAGTTACGGCGTTATGTGCGGGATTGCCGGTTACGTGGGAGAGCGAAACGGGGTTGAGGTTGCTTACGATCAGCTGAAGCGACTGGAGTATCGAGGATACGACAGCGCGGGCATTGCGGTCCAGGTGGATGGCCGAATCGACTTGGTCAAGAAGGCAGGCACTTTGAACATGCTGGCCAAGGAGCTCGAGCTTCATCCGATCACCGGAACCTGCGCGATTGGCCACAGCCGATGGGCCACCCACGGCGGACCGACGGACCTAAACGCGCACCCACATTTTGATGGTGAGCAGGACGTCGTGCTGGTTCACAACGGCATTATCGAGAACTACCTTGAGCTTAAAGAAGAGCTCATGCAGAAGGGCCACACCTTCCTCAGCCAGACCGACACCGAAGTTGCCGCGCACGTAATTGGTGAGGAGTACCGAAAGGGCGGAACGTTGCTTGAGGCTGTTCGTCATGCGGTACGGCGATTCCGCGGGGCCTACGCTTTCGTGGTCATGAGCAAGTCCGAGATCGGCACGATTGTTGCGGTCCGAAATGCGAGCCCGCTGGTGCTGGGGCTCGGTCAGGGCGAGAATTTGCTCGCGAGCGACATTCCGGCTTTGTTGCCATACACCCGCCAGGTGGTCGCGATGGAAGAGGGGCACCTTGCGGAGCTGAAGAAGGACTCCCTGCGGATTGTTGACGGCGATGGTCGGGACGTTCCGGTTCGTCCGCAGATCATTGAGTGGGACGTAGCTGCGGCAGAGCGCGGCGGCTATGAGCACTTTATGCTCAAAGAGATCCACGAGCAGCCCCAGGTGATTCGGCAATGCTTGGCCGGACGACTTACGGAAGATCGTGTCTTCCTCGAGAACATTTTTTCCGACACGGTTTGGAACGAGATTGACCGCGTAAACATCATCGCCTGCGGTACGGCATTCCACGCTGGCCTGATGGGCAAGCACTTGTTCGAGAAGTTGCTTCGCCTGCCGACCGATGTTTATTTCTCCAGCGAATTCCGCTACGGAGATCCGGTTTTGTCGCCGAAGTCATTGGCCGTTTTTGTGAGCCAGAGCGGCGAGACGGCGGACACGCTTGCGGCCCTGCGGTTGTGCAAGTCGCGACGCATTCGAACGCTGGGAATCGTAAACGTCGTTGGATCGAGCATTGCCCGCGAGTGCGACCGGACGATCTTCACCCAGGCTGGTCCAGAAATTTCTGTTGCCTCAACCAAGGCGTATACCGCTCAGGTGCTGGTGCTTTCTCTGCTTGCGCTCCACATTGCCCAGGTGCAAGAAACGCCAGGTCTGCGCGTTGCGGACTGGGTTGAAGAGCTTCGACTCCTTTCGGATCACGCACAAACGGTACTGACATTGGAGCCAGAAACGGTTAAGCTTGCAGAGCAACTAAAGAACATGCCGCTATGTTTCTTCCTCGGTCGAGGGGCAGATGCTTACGTGGGTTATGAAGGCGCTTTGAAGCTCAAAGAGATCGCCTACATTCCAACCCAAGAATCGCCAGCAGGCGAGATGAAGCACGGCCCACTTGCCCTTGTGGAAGCAGGAGTCGGCGCGATCTTTGGTGCGACCGATCCTAGCACGGTTGACAAGGTTGTCTCCAACATTAAGGAAATCCAGGCGCGAGCAGGAACCGTACTTTCGATAACTTCGGACACATCCGGAGCGATTCGGAAGGCGAGCGATCACACGCTCGAGTTCCAGCCAACGCGGTTTGATTTCTTGAATGCATTGCTTTCGGTGATCCCGATGCAGCTTCTGGCTTATCACATTGCGAATGCCAAAGGATGCTCGATCGATCAGCCGCGCAACCTTGCTAAATCGGTGACCGTCGAGTGACATGAGCAGCGAACCCGAAAAAGCCGGCCAGACATTACCGCCCTTTGCGTCGAATCTTGTTCGACGTGGAAAATACGGTTATCAGTCGTACCGTGCCCTGAAGCGGGTCGTTGACATTGTTGTTTCTCTCGGCGCTCTGATCCTGTTC
The DNA here is from genome assembly GCA_945859975.1 of Chthonomonas calidirosea. Taxonomy (GTDB): domain Bacteria; phylum Armatimonadota; class Fimbriimonadia; order Fimbriimonadales; family Fimbriimonadaceae; genus Fimbriimonas. The sequence goes on along the minus strand of CAMAPH010000006.1, from coordinate 16,966 downwards.
TCTCCGGTTTTCTTGGTTCTGACTCTTTGCATTGCTGCCGCTGACGGGTTCCCGGTTCTGTTTCGTCAGCGGCGGCTTGGCGAGAATGGCGTCATGTTCTCCATGCTGAAATTCCGAAGCATGGTGAAGAATGCCGAAGAAGTTCTGAAGCGCGATCCCGTGCTTTACGAAGAGTTTAAAACGAACTTTAAGCTTAAGAACGACCCCCGCATTTTGCCGATTGGAAAATTCATCCGCAAGACAAGTTTGGATGAGCTTCCGCAGCTCATTAATGTTTTGCGCGGCGAGATGAGTATCGTTGGTCCACGCCCTATTATTGAGAAAGAGCTCGAAATGTATGGCGATAAGAAGGAAATTTATCTTTCGATGAAGCCAGGTTGCGCAGGGCTTTGGCAGTGTAGTGGCCGAAGCGAAACTTCTTACGAAGAGCGAGTTGCCTTGGACGAACAGTATTACGTCACGGCGAGCATTCGAAACGACATCAAGATTTTGGTAATGACGTTCCTTGCCATCCTTAAGAAAGAAGGGGCGCAGTGACCCCGGAACATGTTGTTCTTGTCGTAGAAGCAACTTCGGGGGGATGTGGTCGTCATACGGGCGACTTGGCGCTAGAACTCGCGCGTCGCGGTTTTGGTCTGACTTTGTTCTACGGAACGCGTCGAATCGATGCTCGATTTAGAGGCATTGTGAGTCAGCTTGAAGCCCAAGGGGTGACGTGCCGGGCGATGGATATCGCGCAGAAGCCCACGGTGACTGACCTCAAGTGGATTCGAGAAATTCGAGCAGCCGCACCGCCGGGATCGATCATTCATGGACAAGCGACCACCGGCGGATTTTATGCGCGACTCGCCGCGTCCCGGTCTCGCCCGGCGGTGTTTACTCCGCACTCTTTCGTGACGATGATGCCTTACGTTGGCGACCGAGCCCGGGTGGTTTACGGCCAGATGGAGCGATTTCTGGCGCGTCGCACGGCTCGAATTATCTGTGTAAGTAAGTTTGAGGCCGAGCACGGCAAGACCTTGGGAATCGGGTCGGACAAGATTCGGGTGGTTTACAACGGCATCGCGCCCTTGAAATGTCTCGACCGGGCAACGGTCCGGGCGGAATGGGGAGTTGGGCCGGAGACGTTAGTTATCGGCTTTGTGGGTCGGTTTGATCCTCCAAAGAATCCTGCGTTGGCGGTGCGGGCGTTTGAGAAGCTCCGCGGGCTGGACGCGAGGCTTGTCATGGTTGGATCCGGTTCCTTGCAGGGGGAAGTTGATTCGGTGATGGGTGATCTGCCGGTTACCTTGCTTGGAGGCGTGAACGCGGAGCCCCTACTGGGCGGAATGGACGTTCATTTGATGTCCAGCGACGCAGAGAGCCTGCCGTACGTGCTTATTGAAGCCCAAAGCCTCGGGCAGCCGATTGTGACAACCGACGTTGGGGCAGCTCGAGAAATCGTGACGGACGGTCGCGACGGGTTCGTGCGGCCCGCTGGCGATGCTGAAGGTTTAGGAAGCGCCCTTCGGCAGATCGCAGAGAACCCAGACCTTCGAAACCGGTTGGGTCAAGAAGCGGTTGTGGCAGGCTCGAGATTCTCGCTGGACCGAATGGTCGAAGGAACGCTTTCCGCGTACTCCGAAGCCCTCTCGTAAGCGGCAGCGCGTTCGAGTTGGGAGATCTTTGCAACCGATAGCCCAATGCCGATGAAAATCCACGTGAAGTATCGGGCTTCAATCATCTCGCTAATCATTGCGTTCGCCAGCGAAAGTAAGCCGGTCATAAAGGCCAGCCGATATCCAGGCAAGAGCGTTCGATAGTTCAAGAATATCGAGAAGAGCAGCCCAATGAAGATTGAGAGGCCAACGATTCCGAGCTCCGAAGCGAATTGGAGGTAGCTACTGTGCGCTCCTAAGGGCTCGCCCGTTTCCGAGTGAATCGCATAGGTTCCGTAGTCTCGCGTGGCAGGTCGATATCCTCCAGCGCCGACTCCTATGATCGGATTGTCTTTGAAGATTTCGATTGCAGCCTTCCACCGGTCGCCTCGACCCGTGAATCCATCGGCACTTGCGCTTTCTGAGATTGAGCCGATTCGCTCGATGTTCTTTTGAACCGAAGGGTTTGCGAGTAGCCCCGGAAGCGCCGCCAAGATGATCCCGGCCGTGATAATCGCAGACCCGGGCTTCCGAAACAGATGGATGGCAATAACGATGAGGCTTGGAACACAGGCAATAAAGCCACCGCGTGATCCAGTGAGCATGACGCCGTAAAGGGCGGCAAGGACATACGAGAAGTTGAGAACTCGCCAGAACATGTTGAGGGGCTTCTCACCAACCGCAAGCAACCAGGCAACCGCCAGCCCGGAACCAAGCATAACGGCCGCGTGGTTGGGGTGGATTCCTTCTGCACCATAGCGACCATCGGACAGCTGAGGGCGCCCCTGAAGGTAAGTAATGAAAATCTGGATGAAGACCGCGTACAGCCCAACGACGTATGCCTGTAGCGCAATCTGAATCTCCTTCCACGACCTAAAGCTGTCGTAGATAAGGAAAACCGCGACGAGGCACAAAAGGAACCGGAACGCGTACAAAATTGCGTCGGTCGGTTCGACAGCCCATAAACTGGACGCGTACAGAATGGTCACGAACAAACTGAGTAATCCGACGGTCGCTGGTACGGGGCGGACTCGGAACCTCGGAAACCGATCTAGGATCCAGCTGAAAGCAAAAAGGCTCAGCGACAGGCGCACCATGAAGCTGAGCAGGGTGCCATTCATGTTCAAGCTCAGCGCGACAATGATGAACAGCGCACCCGAATAGAGCAATACCGGTCGGGTCATTGGAGAAGTACCTCTCGATAGGCTTCAAAAGCTCGATCTTCCAAAAACGGCTCCCAAGCGGCCGGACTGACTTCTGGTTTAGGCTCGGACATTCGGCGATTTAGGGCTTGGTGGAATGCCGCCCAGTCGTTTTGCGCAATTAGATCGCCGTACTCACCGTCCGCCAAGATTTCGCGTGGGCCGCTCTTGCAGTCAAAGCTGATTACCGGAGTGCCTAGGGCCAGCGCCTCAACGAGTACGGTTGGCAGTCCTTCCAATCGCGAAGGAAGGATGAGCACTTGGGCCGCTTTGATCCAAGGGTACGGATTGTCCTTGAATCCTACGAGCGTGATCTTCGATCGAAATCCGCGATTCGCGATTGCTTCTTGAATCTTCGCCTTCGTAGGACCCTCACCGAGAATGACAACGTTTTGGGGCTCCGTGGGCATCGTCTCAATAAATTCGACGACCTGCTTGGTCTCGGTCAGACGGCCAACAAAAATTGCATACGGCCGCTGATCTTGGGTGATCGGTTGATCGGCAAGATCAAAGAAGCGCTTGGAGACTACGGGGTTGTAGATGGTCCGCATCTTGTCAGATGGGATGCCAAGAAACTGGCCCGCATCACTCATGCCGTCCTTCGAGACACAAACTACCCGGTCGGCCTTTGGATACCACTTCCGCATCAGCGCTAGCCTTTTTCTCTTTGTTTCATCTAGTTCTGCGTACGCCGCACTTACAAAGGTGTGAATGCTGATGACCGTTCTTGTTCGACGGAGGAGTCTTCCCGCCATCACATTCGCCAGGTTCACGCTATCTAAAGCACTCAAGATCGCGACCGGTTTCTGGCTGAGGGCGTATCGCAAGAGCGGGATCAGGGCTTGAAGCGTACTTTGGTGTCCTAGGGTGACGGTCCGGATGCGGTTTGGTACCTGATGCTCCATTTCGCCTCCGGACACTTGGGTGATGAGGTCAACCTGATAGTCACGAGACGCGAAGGCTTCGGACAGGTTAAGGATAATTCGCTCTGCTCCACCTCCGCCAAGGCGTGGTAGCAGGAATGCAACTCTCGGTTTACTTTCGGGCAAGGCATTCCTCCACAAGATCAAGGTACTGCTGAGCGGCGGCGGCAAAGGTGAACGGTTCCCATGCTTCGCTGGTGGCCCGGATGGGGTCTGGGCCCAGCTGGCGCTCGATTGCTTTCGCAAGCTGGTCGGCGTCACCCACGGGAACGAGGGGACCGAATTTACCGCCTTGCAGGATCTCTCGTGGGCCACTCTTGCAGTCGGTGGAAACAACGGGAACGCCGCAACCTAACGCCTCAATAAGGACGGATGGCAGCCCTTCCCATTTACTTGAGAGCACAAAGAGGTCCGCTTTTGAGATTTCAGCGAGCACGTTTTTGCTGAAACCGGGAAGGGAAATCGATTCCTGCAATCCGAGGCTGGCAATCTGTTGAGTCAGTTCGGTACGAAGATCGCCCTCGCCAAAAATGATCAGTCTCGAGTTCAGGCTCTTGGGCAATTTGCTGAAAGCGCTCAGCAGGAGGGCGAAATCCTTTGGGGGCATAAGCCGACCAGCGGCAACAACGACAGGCCCACTTTTCTGCGTTAACCAAGGATGAGTCGCTGGTTCGGCAGCACGCTTGAGCGACTCGGGGGAGACAATTGGGTTGAAGATAAGCCGGATCTTGGATCGATCCATTCCAAGGAACTCGCAAGCATCTTGAGCGACACCTTCTGATACGGCCACGAGGGCATCCGCTTTTGCGTAAAGGGCCTTCACGATGTACGGCATGATTCGGAGCCGCAAGGAGTTTGCGTTCTTCGCTTCCTGACTTAGGCTGGTGTGAATCGTCGCGATGGCCTTGACCTTGGACCGTTTCTGCGCGAGGATGGCTACGACGTTCGGCTGATTGAGAGCGCTAATCGTGATGAGCGGATTCTCCTTGCGGTAGTACGCTTGCAGGGCCTTCCCAGCTCGGATCGGCGTCGCCACGCCGAGGTCGATCACGCGCACGTTGGCAGGAACGGAGTTCAAGAACTCGCCCTGAGCCGAGGCAAGGACGAGATCCACCCGGTGCCCGAGATCGGCCAGGGCAGTCGCAAGGTTGAGCATCACGCGCTCGGCGCCGCCGACTTCCAAGTTCTGGGTGAACAGCGCGATCGGTTGAGTGCTTATTGGCACAGAAGCTCCTCGTACTTGGATATCACCGTGTCCTGCGTGAATGAAGTTAAGCGAGAGAGAGGGATGGATTGGCGGGTGCGATCCAATTCTCGCTGGATTGCGGCGGCAAGTTTGGCGTGATCGCCCACGGGCACCAACTCACCTAGTTCGCCTTGCTCCAAAATTTCCTCCGGCCCGCTCGGGCAGTTTGTGGCGACGACCGGCGCACCGCAAGCCATAGCCTGGATGAGAACTCCCGGCAGCCCTTCATATCGAGACGAAAGGACGAACATTCGAGCCGCTCGAAAATGAGGGAAAGGATTTTGGGCGAAGCCCGGAAGGCGTACATCTTCATCCAGCCCAAGTTCATACACTTCGGTCTCCAATTGCGTCCGAAGTTCGCCCTCCCCAAAGATGATCAGCTTTGCTGGGTGCCCGCCTTGCTTGACCCGTTGGAAAGCCCTCAATAGCGTGCTGAAGTCCTTTTGGTGATTCAATCGTCCAGCCGCGACGATCGTTTCGTTCGCGGGCTGGAGCCAAGGATCGGTTTCTGGTTCCTGTGCAGCAGCCAGAAGGCCCTCGTTTATCACCGGGTTGTAAATGACCGTGATTCGGTCAAGCGGGATGTTCAAGAACTGAGCGGTCTGTGTCGCAACGCCTTTCGAAACGGCGTGGATTCCACTTGCCTTCGGATACAGGAACTTGGCAAGCTTGAGCAGCAGCCGATCTTTTCGGCCGGTGAGCACCGAGTTCTCCTCGCCAAGGGAGTTTCGGATGGACACAATCACTTTGGGCTTGCGGGCGAGCGTCATTGTCGCCAGCTGTAACGTTACATTCGCCTTCTCAAGCGCTCCTAAAACGCAACGCGGTTTGTTTGTGGCTAGATACTTTCTCAGGCTCGGAAGTGACTTGATCGTGTTCTCTTTTCCGAAGTCATAGACCGGCATATTCGCCGGGATATGTTCAACGTAAGGACCCACTTTGTTTGCAAGGACAAGCTCAACCGGATGGCCGCGATCTAGTAGCGCCGAAGCGACTTGCAAAACAGACCGTTCTGCTCCGCCCCCTTCTAGGTTGGGCAAAAAGAACGCAATCGGTCGACTCACGCTGCCACCTCCGGAGAGAGCTGCCGACTGGCCCGCAGGAAAACAATCGCCGAGAGCACGGTTTGGATTCCAGAACTCGCGGCGTAAGCAATCGCCGCACCGTTGATTCCAAGCCGCGGTACCAGGGTTAAGAGACAGGCCAATCCGACCACGAAGGCAACCAGCTTAATTGGAAACTGGACTTTCAATTCCCGCATCGCGGTGAGCGCGTATCCGAAAACATTGTTGTAGTACGAGAACGCCCCACCAAGCAGGATGATCATGAACGCTTGCTGTTGAGTCGCGTATTCGGGGCGAAAGATGGTCGAAATCAGGGGTTGCCCGAAAAATTGTCCGGCAAATAGTCCGGCTGCTCCAAAGGCAGTGGCAAGCAAAAGCAAGCGAGAGGTTAGGAAGACAAATCGCTGGCCGTTCCTGTCGGCCACGGCCTCGCCAAGGGCAGTTGAGGTCGATTGACTTACGGCAACAACTACGGTGCTACCGATGAGCACAAAGAAGTACATCGCGGTGTAGATGGCGATATCCGTGATGTTGAGTCCATAGCGGCTCATTTGGGTGATAAAGCTTCCAAGGGCAACGTTAGCGGCCAGTGGTAGCACAAGAACGAGCAACTGCCGCATTCGCGTGAAGTCCCACTCGGGCTTTATGTCAGAAAGCGAAACGACTTTGAGTGCATTTGGAAGGTCGTACGCGGCAAGGATGATCGTCGAGCAGACGAGGTGCGCGATAAGCGCCGGAACGAGGTCGCGGGTTTGATAGAACACGGCGGCAAAAACGCTCGTGCCTAGAATGCCGCGGAAGGTCATCGATAGACCTACCTGGGGCATTCTATGGTTCTTCTGAAGGATGCCAAACAGGATGTCGGAAACGGACTCAACGGTGAGTCGGGCCGTGAGTAAACCGAAGGCAGCCAACAATCCTGGCTGGTTGTACTGGACCATCGCGATGACCAGGCAGGCTAGGCTTGCGCAGAGCATGCCAAGCAATCGCAAGGACATAAACACGCCGTACTCAAATTCAGACCTAGCGTCCGTGTTCAGCACTCCCCGCAGGCTGAGCAATCCCAAGTCGGTCGCAGGAGTACTGATTGCGGTCATGAGTGCGAGCAGTCCCGCTGAGTTTGACTGGTCCAGCCGAGTTACCAGGTTGAAATTGAGGAAGTTGCAGGCTGCCCAAACTGCATAGCCAAGGAGTGAATAGGCAGCTGCCTTTTTAAGCCCGGCCATGAGGAGGATTCACCACGGGTAAGGATACAGCCGAAGGAGTTCGGCTCGTTTGTCCGATTTGTACAGGTCTCGATCGTAGTCAGGGGTGGCGGCTTTTACTTTCTCTGCGTATTCGTCCACGGTCATCATCACTTTTGCTGGCAGTCCGGCCACGACGGTGCCTTCGGGCACGTCCTTCGTCACGAGCGCTCCGGCCGCAACGATGGCGTTCGGTCCAATGCTTACGCCCGGAAGGATCGTCACACCATAGCCAATGAAGCAGTTATCGTGAACGGTGATGCGGCCAAACTTGATCACATCGGAATACTCCGGGCGGTTTCGGAAAACGAAAGTGCTGCCATCGTGAGTGATGAACGTCACCTTTCCCGAAAGCAAACAGTGCTTGCCAATGCTCACCAAGTACGGCTCGCTACCGAACATCGGCATGCCTTCCATGCGGCAATCGTCGGCAATCTGCAGTCCGCGTTTCTTGTAGCGATCCAATCGCCAGCGGAAAATGCGGCGCATGATCGCATCCATGTCTAGTTCAAGTCCTCGGAATAGAACTCGGTGTTGGTGAAGACAACTCCGAGCAAGCGTGCGTGGGCGTGGCGGAGAAGCTCGATGCAGTACCGCATGAGGGTCTTGGTCGTCGCCCCGGGCTTCACGACGAAGACAACGGTATCGACCGTCGCGGAAAGGCTCAACGCATCAGAGCGGGGAAGCATGGCAGGAGTGTCGAAGATAACGAGGTCGTATCGCTCGATCATTTCGCGATACATTTTTTGCATCGCTCCGCTGCCCAAGCCATCGGCCAGGCTAACTTCTCCGGACCCTGCCGTGATGAGGTGCAGGCCTTCAATCTCAGCACTCCGAGTCACGGTTCCGAGGTCCTGTTGGTTTGAGAGCAGGTCGGAAAGTCCAGGTCCTCGCTCTAGGCTAAACCGGTCATGGATAGCGGGTCGGTGCATGTTTGCGTCCACCAAGAGGACCGATTTGCCGGTGCCGTCCATTGCGATGGCCAGGTTTGAGGCAACTTCCGACTTTCCTTCGCCTGCGCCAGTGCTCGTAATCATCATGGATTTGAACGGATGCTCAGTGAGCGAGAAGAGAACGTTCGACCGAACGATTCGGTAGTTCTCCATGACCCGGGAAGGCAGGGCCTTCGACTTTCGGGCCGCCTTTCCGAAGGCTCGCGGCGGCACGTAGCCGAGGGTTGGTGCATTCGCAATTCGGTACGCCTGATCTAGCGTCGTGACCTTGTCCTCGAGGCGATCTCGAACAATCGTGATGATGAAAGCGACGACCAGTCCCGCAACAAGCGCAAAGCCGATGTAGAGAGGTGGGTTTGGCTTGTTTCGCTTTGGCTCGGACGGCAACTGAATGATTTCGACCGGGTTTCGGATCGAGTTCTCGTAGACCTTCAACTGTTGAGAGGACCGCGACGTGTTATCAAGATCGGCCTTTAGAAGTTCGACCTGGCGGCGCAAGCCAGAAATCTTGTCTCGAAGCTCGCTGTACTTGTTCAGTCGTTCCCGAGCTTCGTCCCAAACTCGTTTTCGCTGGGTCACTCGTGCTTCGGCAGCTTTCATTCGCGCTTGCGACTCGGCAATTTTGTCGTCGTAAAGCTGCAGGGCTGGGTTGCGGACTACTCGCTGGTTATCCAGAACTTTAGGCAGACTCGCGATATACGATTCCTGCGACTTGACCTGAGCATCGATTTGTTTGAATTCGACGGCGCGGTCGTCAAAAATTTGTGAGACGCGATCTCGTTCGGATTTCAGGTCGCTCAGCTTTTGGTTGGCGGCCTGGATTTGGTCAATATTCTTCTCGACCGTTTGGTTTGGAATCGTTTTTGGCAGCTTGTCCCGCTCGGATTTGACTTGTTTGAGATATTCCGTTTCCGAATCAAATTCGGTGAGGGTGGCGTTGTATTCCTGTTCTGCTCGAATTTCAACCGCACTTCGGTCAACGGCCTCGGTTTCGCTCGGAGAAAGTTTGTTATCCAACAAGAACTTTCCAAGCTGGGTTTCAGCTTCGGCAAGGCTAGTCTTTGCCTTTTCCTGAAGACCATCTAAGAAGACGATGGCTTGGCGAAGCTCCGCGCTGTTGCGGTCGACGACCAGGGTTTTGTAAGTCTCGGGCAGCTGGTCGGCCACTCGACGAGCGAGTTCGCCGTTTGACGACGTGACGGTGACTTCGATAACGTTTGTGAGTCCGACTTGGCGGGCGGAGACCTCCGGGTCGCCCGGCTCTTTTGGTGTGAGCGAGGCGTCGCGGCCGATGACGGTTTGGACTGCGTTGCTCACGACAACGCCGGATTGAATCTGTTCAAGCTGAGTGGGGATGTCCGTAACGATCGGCGCCGTGACCTTAAAGAGCGGGTCCTGGGTGTTGACCGGGGCGGCTTGCTGGCCCGAGCGACCTTCGACAACGATTCGCGTGGAGGACTGATAAGTCGGTTCAACAAGTAGGATCGCGGCGAGCCCGGCTCCGGCGGCGATGACAAGGGAAATCATGACGACCCAACGCTGGCGCTTCACCGCCTCCAAGAAATCTCGGAACGATGCATCCGTCGGTTGAGCTTTCACAACATCCATATCTGGCTCACTAGGACAATCAATCCAAGCTGTCCCATTGTAAGGATGGCGAAAATGGACATCATCTTTAGAGGCACGAAAGGGTTACCCCCTCAGATGAGCGATAAAGGGTTATCTATCGATGTCCTATTATAGGGAGAAAGATGGCGAGTCAAGCAACCAATGTGGGTCCAAGTGCAACGGTGACCGAACCGGTAAAAGAAAAAACGGCGTCGGTCGATTGGCAGACCATCGTTAAATCTGAGGGGTTTCCCTGGGCGGTGGCGCTGACGGTAGCCATCTGTGCCCTGTTCTCCGGGCTCCTAGCGGGTTTGCCGAGCCTCTGGTTCCGGTCCGAGTCGTACTATTCTCACGGCATCTTGGTGCCGATTATCTCGGGCTACATGTTGTGGACGCGCTGGCCTGAGCTGGAGAAGATCAATAAGAAGCCAGCATATTTGGCCGCGATTCTGCTCATACCCGTCTTGTACATCACATGGGTGGCCGCAAGAACGGGCATGGCTTTCACCTTGTCCTTGTTGTTTATTGCGACCATCGCACTGGCGGTTTGGGCGATCGCAGGTTGGAAAATGCTGGTTGCGGCTCTCCCAGCCACCCTCTACTTGCTGTTTGGGCTTCCGGTTTGGAACTGGGTGATTGACCGATTTACTCAGCCAATGCAGGAGATTTCGGCCAAGGTTTCGTTCGAGCTCCTTCGCGGCATGGGCTACCAGATGTACCGGGCGGACAGCGTCACGATCATGCTGGATCAGTTTGAAATGAACGTGGGAGCGCCGTGCAGCGGCTTGCGGCTCATGTTGTCGCTCATCGCGCTGATGGTGTTCTTTATGTACATCGCGAAGCTGCAATGGTGGGCAAACGCGTTTCTTGCCGTCTTCATCATTCCGTTTGCAATTCTGATTAATGGAGTCCGAATCGCGATGATTGGCGTAGTTGGTAATACGTACGGCTACGATGCGGGCCACCAGTTCCACGATTACAGCGGTTACATCAGCTTGGTGATCTGCTTCATCGTTCTACAAAAGGTTTGCCGCGCGCTGGGGTGGAAGTAATGAACAAAACTGGATTTATCGTTGTGATCGCTTTGGTGGGTCTGACGGCGGTCGCCTCAACGCTAGCGCCGCGCCCGGTTGCAGCCAAGCGAACAGAAGCCTGGCTGGAGGATCAAATCCCGGAGAAGATCGATGGTTTCGAGTACGTGCCCAGCCAGGACAATCCGAAGCAGAGCTACAAGATGGACAAGATGGTGTACGACACCCTGAACCCATCGGGCATCGTGTCTCGTGTCTATTCCAAGGGTGGCGAGCAATACGACGTCGTTCTCGTCAACAGCGATAACAGCGACAGCTTCCACGACCCTCGCGTTTGTTTCCAGTCTCAAGGTTCGGAACTGATCAACGAGCGTGGCGTGTCTGTGACCACAAGTACCGGCGAGAAAATACCGGTCTCGTTTGTGGAGACCAAGATGAACGGCGAGTCGCGACTCGCGGCGTACACCTACAAGGGGCCAGCGGGCTACAACCCTGCGCCACTTCGGTTGCTTTTCGACATCTTCAAGGCTGAGCTTTCGACCGGCAAGGTGCAGGAAGGGACATTCTATCGAATCATCGCCCTCAGTCCGAGCACGGATGAGGAGCAGATGAAAAAATTCACCGCTTCCTTGTTGGAAGCGGTGGGTAAGCAGAGTAACGGAGTTCTGTAGTTCAGCGACTACCGATGGTGTAGTAATCGAAGCCAGCTCTTTCGGCGGTTTCTCGCTTGTAAACGCGTCGGCCATCAAAGAGGACTCGGCTCTTCATCTTGCTGCCCAAGCGGTTCAGGTCTAGCTGGCGGAACTCGTTCCACTCGGTAACGAGTACGAGAGCGTCGGCATCCTCGGAGACGTCGTAAACGCCGTCCTTGTATTCAATGTCTGGGAAGACGCGCTTGAAGTTTTCTGCTGCGATCGGGTCGTAAGCGGAGACGATTCCACCGGCTTTCACGATTTCCTCGACGATGATGAGCGACTTGGCGTCGCGGATGTCATCGGTGTTCGGCTTGAAGGCGAGGCCCATGATTCCGATTCGCTTGCCGGCGAGTCCGCCAAGTCGCTTTTCGATGCGGCGAACGAAGTTCAAGGTTTGGTCATCGTTGATGTCGATGACGTTCTGCATGAGGTCGAAGTCGTAGCCGTAGCGCTTCGCCGTGCTGAGCATGCCGAGGACGTCTTTCGGGAAGCAAGAACCGCCCCAGCCGAGACCGGCCGAGAGGAACTGCGAACCGATTCGCTTGTCCATGCCCATGCCCTTCGAAACGTCCGCGACGTTGGCGTCCGCGAGTTCGCAGATGCGGCTGATCGCGTTGATAAAGCTGATTTTCATCGCCAAAAACGAGTTGCTGGCGTACTTGATGAGTTCGGCCGAGTTGAGGTCGGTGATGACCATTGGCGCTTCAAGCGTCGCGTAAAGCTCGACGAGTCGCATGGCGGCTTCTTTCTTCTTGGCGCCGATGACGATTCGATCGGGGTGCAGCGTGTCATGGATGGCCGAACCTTCCCGCAGAAATTCTGGGTTCGAAACCACGTCGAAGAGGTGGGCAGGAACGCCTTGCTCCAGAATGATTTGCTCGACGAGTTCGCCGGAGCCCACGGGAACGGTGGACTTGTTGACGACAACGGTCTGGTGGGTAATGGCTTGGCCGATGCTCTTCGCAACGGCGCGAACGGCAGTCAGATCGGGAGTGCCGTCATCGCCCGGCGGGGTGCCAACGGCGATGAAGATGACGTCGCTCTTGCTCGCAGCGTCGGCGATGGAATTCGAAACGGTGAGAAATCCTTCGTGGATTCCTTTTCGCATCAGCTCTTCCAGCCCTGGTTCGTAGATCGGCGATTCGCCCCGTTGGATGCTGTCCAGCTTCGACTGGTCGTTATCCACGCAGATCACATCGTTGCCTAGCTCTGCTAGCACAACACCCGTTACCAGGCCAACGTATCCCGTTCCTATAACTGCAACTTTCATCTTGCTCTCGCTTGTTTCTCGGAAGGCGACATCCGCCAAACCGACGGACGGATTCTGACACATGCCCTGTAAAGATGACTTTAAGGGCGGCTCTGGGCTAATCTATAGGCACCGATGCACGCCGTAATTACAGGTGGAGCGGGATTCTTGGGGTCGCATTTGGCGGACTCCTTGATCGCGCGGAATTTCAGAGTTACGGTCATCGATAATTTGATCACCGGACAGTTGCGGAACCTCGCGCACTTGGAAGGGAACCCCAATCTCGTTTTCGTTCAGCACGATGTTGCGGATCCATTTGATGTCGATGGGCCGGTTGATTTCATCTTCCACTTTGCGAGTCCGGCGAGCCCGGCCGAGTTCAAACGCATTCCGGTTGAGGTTTTGCGTTGTGGATCGTTTGCCACCCACCACGGGCTGGATCTAGCCGAGCGTAAAGGGGCGACCTTCTTCCTCGCTTCAACGAGCGAGGTGTACGGCGACCCGATTGTTCACCCGCAGCCTGAAACCTACTGGGGCAATGTGAATTCGGTTGGTCCGAGGGCGTGTTACGACGAAGGGAAGCGGTATGCCGAAGCGGCGACGGTCACCTATCGGGATTACCGTGGAGTGCAAGTCCGGATCGCACGATTCTTCAACACTTACGGTCCGCGAATGCGGATGGACGACGGGCGAGTCGTGCCAAATTTCATTCGGCAGGCGCTGTTGGGCGAACCGCTGACGATCTACGGCGAGGGACATCAGACCCGGTCTTTCGGTTATTACGAGGACATCCTCGACGGCGTGGTTCGCCTTGCTTTGAGCGACTTCCAGGACCCGGTCAACTTCGGCACGCACCAAGAGATGACCATGCTGCAGTTTGCAGAAGCGGTCTCGGAGGCCGTTGGGATTCCTTGCCGAACGGTACATTATCCGGCGGCGGAGGATGACCCGAAGCAACGCCATCCCGACATTCAACGAGCCTACGACGTGCTCGGCTGGCAGCCCACCACAAGCTTGATGGAAGGTTTGCGCAAGACGGTTGAGTACTACCGAGCTGAGCTCAATGTGAGCTAGGAAAAAGCAATCATGGACACTATTCTTGTTACCGGAGCCGCGGGCTTCATTGGATTCCACACGAGTTTGGAGCTTATTCGGCGCGGCTATCGCGTGGTTGGACTCGACAACGTCAATGACTATTACGAAGTTCAACTGAAGCGCGACCGCTTAGCTCAGCTTGAAGGCGAAGCCAACTTCTCGTTTATTGAAGGAGACTTCGCGAACAACGAAACGGTGCTCGATGCCTTTAAGGCCAACGAGTTCCGATATGTGATTCACCTCGGTGCTCAGGCCGGTGTTCGATACTCTCTGGAGAATCCTGGCGCTTACATTCAGAGCAACTTGGTCGGATTCGGAAACATGTTGGAGGCTTGTCGGCACAACAAGGTTGAGCATTTGGTGTATGCGTCGTCCAGCTCGGTTTATGGTCTGAACGGCAAGATGCCTTTTGCAGAAACCGATGGCGTCAACCACCCGGTCAGCATGTACGCCGCGACGAAGAAGAGCAACGAACTGCTCGCGCATAGCTACAGCCATCTTTTCCGATTGCCCACGACCGGACTGCGCTTCTTTACGGTCTATGGACCTTGGGGCCGACCGGACATGGCGCCGATGCTCTTCGCAAAAGCAATCTCCAAGGGTGACCCCATTAAGGTGTTTAACTTCGGGAAGATGAAGCGCGACTTCACCTTTGTGGATGACATCGTTAAGGGAGTTGTAGATTCGTGTTTCGCGGTTCCAACGCCAGACGAAAGCTGGTCCAATCTCGAACCAGCAGCAGATACTTCCTCTGCTCCGTACCGAATCTTCAACATCGGGAATAGCGAACCGGTAGAACTGCTCTACTTCATCGAGTGCATGGAGAAGGCTTTTGGCAAGGAAGTAGAAAAGATCATGCTGCCGATGCAACCGGGGGATGTGGTGGCGACCTTTGCCGATATGTCGAAGCTGGAAACGGCAATCGGATTCCGCCCGTCTACATCTATTGAGGATGGGGTGGCGAAGTTTGCGGAATGGTACAAAGGCTACTATCGTTAATGTGATCTTTCCCGCTTTGATCCTAGCGGCGGGTTGCGCAGGTCCTCGGACGCCGGTGACTTACGCGATGCCCAGTGTAGAAGCATCGAGAGTGCTTGTCGTTGTTAACAGCCGTAGCGAAGTCAGTTTGGAAATCGGGAATTACTATCTCGCAAAGCGAGGGATTCCGGCGAGCAATCTTTGTACGATCTCGGTCGCGCCGACTGAAGAGGTCGTTGTTGCCAGTTACAAGCAAGACATTGAGAACCCGATTCGGCAGAAGCTCACCGGCCTAAATCGTCCGATTGACTACATTGTGTTCACGAAGGGCATCCCGTTCCGAATGAACAACAAAGGGCTCTCGATTGATGCGGCCGTTGCCGGAATGGACATCAAGGACCTGGAAAGTGCCGCGAAAGACCCGAACGCTGGCTTCCTACCCAATCCGTACTACGGCAAGACCGAACCGTTTACCCACGAGAAGTTCGGAATGTACCTTGTCACTCGTTTGGATGGCTACACAATCGACGACGTCAAGAAGCTTATCGAGCAGTCCATTAAGGCTTACAAAGTCGATGGCACCTTTTTGATCGACGAAGCCGATGATCGCAAAACGGGCGACTACGGTACTTTTCAAGAGAGCTTTAGCGAAGGCGTCATGAAGCTTCGGGATAAGAAGTTTCAAGTCATTCACGACCAGAAGCGTGAGTTTGCGTCACCGTCCGACGCTCTGATTGGCTACGCAAGTTGGGGTTCTAATGACCGGCAGTTTCGGCCCGAGATGTATCGGAAGCTGAAGTTTGCCCCGGGAGCAATTGCTGAGACTTTTGTGTCTACCTCGGCGCGAACGTTTAAGCCCGCGACGGGTGGACAGAGCTTGATTGCCGACCTTATTCATCAGGGAGTGACCGGGGTGAAGGGGTACTGCAGCGAGCCGTATTTGTTTGCCATGGCCAACCCATCGATCCTGTTTGATCGGTATACCGATGGCTACAATCTCGCCGAGAGTTTCTACATGGCCTCGCCGGTTATTAAGTGGAAGGACATCATCATTGGCGACCCGATATGCCGCCCATTTAAGAAGTGAGAAAAGCTGCCTTTCTGGATCGTGATGGGGTGATCAACATCGACACGGGCTATGTCTCTCGGATCGAGGACGTTGAATGGACCGCCGGTGCTCTCGATGCCATCGAGAGATTGAAGGCACTGGACTACCTCGTTTTCGTTGTTACGAATCAATCCGGGATCGCTCGTGGCTACTATTCAGAAGAACAATTTCGCCGGTTTACAGCCGCGATGTTCGCTTCCTCACCGGTAGACGCCGTGCTTTTCTGCCCGCACTATCCAGAGATCACGGGGAGATGTGAGTGTCGGAAGCCCGAGCCAGGAATGCTTCTCCACGCGGCCAAAATATTCTCGATTGACCTAGCTCAATCATTCTTCGTAGGTGATCAGCCCACCGATTTAGAAGCCGGATCCCGTGCCCTTGTCACCACGTGGCAGTTCCAAGGGGGCCAGTTAGATCAGTTTATAGAAGATCGCCTAAGTACTTTCCGTAGTACTGCTTGACGAACGCTTGGTACTGGGGGTCTTGAACGATCGGTTCCCACCAATCGCGGTTCTCCCGATACCACTGGATCGTGCTGCAAAGCGACGGAATGAAGTCCTTCTCGGGCTTCCAACCAAGTGCCTGCAGCTTGTCGGTCGCCATGCTGTAGCGCGCGTCGTGCGCGCCTTTGCGAGGGTCCTCGATGTTGATCACCAACTCCTGACCTCGGCCGGTTTCCTCTAGCAACACCTCAAGAATCTCTAGGTTAGTGCGCTCATTGACATCGCCGATGTTATAGGCCTCGCCAACGAGTCCGTGCTCCAAAACATGAAGGACTCCGGCGGCGTGATCTTCGGCGTGGATCCATTCGCGGATTTGGCTACCGTCGCCATAAAGGGGAACGTGCTTGCCCTGAATCAAGCGAGTGGCGAAGAAGGGGATCAGCTTTTCTGGGTACTGGAATGGGCCAAATGTATTGCCGCCACGAGTGAC
>CAMAPH010000005.1:0-101976 GCA_945859975.1 Chthonomonas calidirosea | reverse complement strand
GAGAAGATTGGTAAGAGTCACTTGGCGGAGGCGGTTCAGTACCGCGAGCGCAGCGAGGCTTAGGCCACCACGAACGAGATGAGCGGCTGGAAATCGAGGACATCTGCCTGTCGAAGAGCCTGAATGTAACTCTTTCGAATCTCCTCTGATGCCATCCGACCGTTTGCGCCCCAAGATAGCTGTTCCTCAGAGATTTGTTCCAGAACGAGGTCTGCCGCAAAGCGCGCCCAGCGACCGTTGCCATTTGGGAATGGGTGAATCACGACGAGACGGTGATGAAGTCGGGCTGCGATTTCGATCGGTTCGAATGTGTTGAACTCGATCCAGGTTTTGGCGTCCTCGCAGGCATTGAAGAGGTCGGATGAGATCTTCCCAACGGGCACGCCGATGTTCTTCTCGGTCTTCCGAAACTTTACGGCCCAGGTCCAGACCCTGCGAAACATCCGGTCGTGAAGTTCACAAAGCGTGGCGGGAGCCAATAGCGATTTTCTGACCGCCCGGCTCTTTCGGGCCCAAAGCATCGCCTCCCGAATGTTCGCTTGTTCGAACTCGTCAAGCTCCGCCCGAGTTGCAAGGCTTGGGATTAAGCCTTGCAACTCGTCGTGATCAATCTCGGTTTCGCCGTAGCGAGAGGTCATGAGCATGCGCAGTTACCAGAGGTTTCGGCGCGGGTTGGCGGAGTACTCGGCGGCAAGTTCGCGGACCATGCGGGCTTCGGTTTCGGGCGAGACGCCCTGGTCTTCGAGTCGCATGGAGTGCGAGATGCGGCGGATGTCTTTGGTTGCGAGTTCGGTTGCCCGTTGCTCAATCTGCTCCGAAAGGGGCCGACGCGGAACCACCAGCACGACAAGATCGCAATCGAGGGCGTTTGCGGCTTCTCGCAACCGGTTCACGGTGACGTGGCCGGAGGCTTCGGCTTTCTCAAGCTGATTTACCGCCTGCTTGCTCACATTCAGTCGCCCGGCGAGGACCTCTAGGGTGACGCCGAGGGCTTCTCGGATGGCACGGAGCCAACCATTGGCAGGCATCGTCGGTACAGATTCGGACGGGAACGCCCGGAACATCGCGTCCAGTTGGCGTCGGCGGATATCGGATACGTTCATAGTTCAATCATTATGTTGACTTTCTATTCAAAAAGTCAACTTAAAATTGGACAAAAGAAACTAAAAATCAAACTCTAGCTTGACAATAAATGCAGGCTGTCAAACAAAAAGTTGACGAAGCGATTGGGCTGAATCCCTTGAATCGGAAAGATCAAGACGATAAATTTGAGTTATTGCCATTACCGAACGAAAGACGTACAGTTCGGTATGCGAAAGGCATGTTTGCTCGCTGTCGCGGCTGGTCTAGCCCAAGTCTCGTTTGCGCAGGTCAACATCACGCAGACGTTCCCAATCGACGCACCGATCTTGGAAGACCTGACGGTGTCGCGACAATCGTTCACCGGTGCGGACCTTTTCATCAACGGATTCAATCCGGCCCTTGGAACTTTGAAGGCAGTGACTATCACGAGCTACGGCAACGTGGTGATCAACACTCCGGTCGAGAACGACACTAACCTGCCGATTTCGGGCGACTTGTCCATCAGCACGGTGCTGAATGCGGGTGTGACGCTGCAAAACGGAACATTCCTCACCGCGGTTGGGCTAACCGCGACAAACACGCGCGTGATCACAGCACCGGCCCGATCAGATCGATTGTTCAGCAATCGGCACGAACTCTACGGCACCGTCCGCATCACCAACACGCCGGAAAATGCGCCGTACTTCCGGTACTTCAGCGCACCGGGACCGGTGGTTCTTCAGATGCGAAACTTCAACACTCACACCCTGCCTGCGGGAACGAGAGTGAGCCGAGATATTCCGCCGCAGTTCGGGATCTTTGGGCGATTTCGCGGGACGATCCGGATTACGTACACCTACATTCCGTGAGGAACGCTTACGGCCGGGTGTTTTCGTTTCTCGGATCGAAATTCCCGGCGTAGACGCCGGCGGGAATGTTGCGCCACCAGACTTGGTTCCAGCGACCGAACTTGGCGTGGCCGTCGACATAGGTGTAGTTCGCCCCGCCGGTGAACGCGCGAATTTTGAGGGCCTTGGTTTCTTGCTTTGCGGAATCCCAGGTCATGTTTTGCATGAAGGCATCGGGAATTTCGGGTGGATCTCCCCAGAAGAAGGGGGCGAAGTGATCGCGCACGACGTTATCGGGCGATGGGGCGAGATAGATGGTGGATGCCGGACCGGCGACGCTGGTGATGGTGGCGTACTTTCCGCCGAACTGAGCGCCGCTCATGTAGGCGTTTAGGAAGTAGCTGGTCATCCGGTAGGTCAAGAACGTCGGATCGGTGACCGGAAGGCTGGCGGGAGGCCAGTTCGAGGAGTTGTCGGCCGGAGATCGGTAGATGGCGCGGTTCTTGATGTACGGCTGAACGTGGTTGGTCCAGGTGTTTTCTGGTGCCGGGAAGTTGGTCAGCGGGAAATAGTCGTCGAAATCGTTGGCGTACATCATGATCGCCACGCCGAGTTGTCGGCAGTTTGAAAGGTCAGTGGTCTTCTTTGCGGCTTCTTTGGCTTGGGCAAAAACGGGGAACAGAATCGCCGCAAGGATGGCGATGATGGCAATGACCACCAGGAGCTCGATCAAGGTGAACGCGCGACGCATCCTGTGAGATTACCGGGGTAGCCGGACAATTTAAGTTCAAAGGTTGCGCCGTCGGGGACGGATTGGGGTATCTTTTCGATTCGCGTCTCTGGACCTCGGTCCAAAAAGTGAGGCGTGAGCAAAAACTAGGCCACGAAGCACGTCTCGGCTAGGACGGGATACGGGTTCGGTAACGGCGGAAAAGTATGGCAAAGCAGTGTCTAATTGAAAAGCATCGCGCGGCGAAAAAGAAGTGGGAGCTTCTTAATGCCGAACAAGCGCGAATTGATGAACTCCCGAAGGATAAGCGAGCTGAGGCTCAGGCTGAATTTGATGCGAAGCGCATCAAGGCCCGAATGTTCAAGACGCGTCAGTACAACCGATGCGCTCTTACGGGTCGCGCAAGCGGCGTCATTCGATACTTCGGCGTTTGCCGACAGGCGTTCCGCGAGAAAGCGCACAAGGGCGAGTTGCCCGGCGTGAAAAAGGCGAGCTGGTAAAGCTCAGAAGGTCAAAAGAATATGCATAGCGATCCCATCGCGGACCTTCTTACGCGAATCCGAAACGGTGCTACGGCCCACAAGGACAGCGTCGATATTCCGCACAGCAAAATCAAAGTCGAAATCGTGAAGATTCTCGAAGCCGAAGGCTTCATCACGGGTCACGAGATCACGACTGAATCGAAGTTCCCAACCATCAAGGTTCACCTGCGCTACGACAGCAAGCGCAAGCCGCTCCTTACTCACCTGAAGCGAATCAGCAAGCCAGGTCTGCGTGTTTACAAGCAGATCGGCGAACTCAAGCCGCTTCGAAATGGTTTGACCACCCGAATTATCAGCACGAGTGCTGGACTCATGACCGACCGAGAGGCTCGTCGACGCAATATGGGCGGCGAAGTCATTTGCGAGGTGCACTAAGATGTCACGAATTGGAATTAGACCGATTACCGTTCCGGCGAAAGTCGAGATTACGGTTGACGAAGCAACCAACGTGGTTACGGTTTCCGGCCCTAAGGGTGCTTTGGTTCAGCCGATTTCCCGATTGCTGACCGTTTCGCAGGAAGGCGCTGAAGTTAAGGTTGAGCGACCAAACAACCTCCGCGAAGCACGAAGCCAGCACGGCCTTGCCCGAACGCTGATTGCGAACATGGTGGAGGGCGTGACTAACGGACATGCTAAGACCCTGGACGTCATCGGTGTTGGTTACCGAGCTGCAGCAGCAGGCAAGAACCTGACGCTGAACATGGGTTACTCCCACCCGGTAGTCATCGAGGCTCCGGACGGCATCAATTTTGAAGTCAAAGCTGACGATAAGACGCGACAAACGCAGATCATCGTGAGTGGCATCGACAAGGCGCTCGTAGGCCAGGTGGCCGCCGACATCCGAAAGGTCCGTAAGCCTGAACCGTACAAAGGTAAGGGAATTCGGTACCGCGGAGAAGTGGTCAAGATTAAAGCCGGTAAGCGCGCCGCGGCTAAGAAGTAAGGAAAACAATGGCGAACAAAACCCGACAGGAACTGCGCCTTGCCCGGCATGCCCGAATCCGAAAAAGTATTACCGGCACCGCCGAGCGACCGCGCTTGAGCGTTTTTCGAAGTTTGAAGCACATCAGTGCACAGTTGATCGACGACACCACCGGCAACACTGTCGCAGCGGCATCTTCCATCGAGAAGGAAGTCGTAGGTGGCAACGCCGAGGGTGCGAAGCAGGTTGGTCTCAAGCTAGCCGAGCGAGCGAAAGCGAAGGGCATCGATGCCATCGTCTTCGACCGCGGTGGCTTCCGATACCACGGCCGAGTGGCGGCGCTTGCAGATGGCGCTCGTGAAGGAGGCTTAGACTTTTAAACCATGCGAATGATGAACCGAATGAGCGGCAAACGAGAGAGCCGCTTTACAGAAGGACCGCAACTCGACGTTCGCGTGATTCGAACCAACAAAGTCTTCAAGACCACCAAGGGTGGTAAGACGGCTAGCTGGTCCATCCTCGTGGTGGTCGGCGACAACAAGGGCCAGGTTGGCGTTGGGCTTGGAAAAGCTCGCGGCATTCCAGACGCGATTCGAAAGGCGGAAGAAGCTGCCCGAAAGTCGATGTTCTTGGTTCCGATGATTGGAAGCACGATTCCGCACGAAATCCGAGCCATCAGTGGAACGGCGCAGGTCGTTCTCCGACCGGCTGCTCCGGGAACCGGCGTTAAGGCCGGAGGCGCAGTGCGCGCTTGCCTTGAAGCTGCGGGCGTCCACGACGTTCTATCGAAGTCGCTGGGAAGCCGAAACGCGATCAACATGGCGTACGCCACGATCGAAGCGTTCCGAGGACTCCAGTCCCCAGAAGAGATTGCCGCTCGACGAAGCGTGGATGTGCGAAAGCTCACTCCATGGATTGAGAAGGCACGAAAGGAGGAAGCAGATGCTGCACATTAAGCTTTTCCGAAGTCCGATTGGCCAAACGCCGCGCAACCGCGCGACGTGTGTAGCTCTCGGCCTCGCTCGCCCAGGTCGCGAAGTTGTCAAAGAAGACACGCCAAGCATCCGAGGCATGGTTCACGCGATTCGCCACATGGTGATCGTCACGAATCAGGAAACCGGCGAAATCCTTATCGATGCGCGACTCATTAAGCGACGCGCCCTGACCCGGGACCATAAGCCCCCCGAGACGCACTAAGCCTACGTACACTAGGCACTAGGAGATTTAGAAAATGGCATTGCACAAATTTAATCCCGGTAAGGGTGGTACACGACCGAAGCGACGTATCGGTCGAGGTATCGGCTCGGGCATGGGTAAAACGGCAACCCGAGGTTCGAAAGGACAGCAGGCTCGCCGACAGATCCACCCGAACTTTGAGGGTGGACAAACCCCAATCCAGCGCCGAGCCCCGGTCAAGAAGGGTTTCCGAAACATCAACGCAAAGGAATTTGCGATTGTTAACCTGGATGACCTTCAGAACCTCTTCGAAGATGGCGCGGAAGTTACGGTTGCTGAGCTCTACAAGACCGGCATCGTTTCTGCTCACAAGGATGGCGTTAAGGTTTTGGCCTTCGGCACCCTTGAGAAGAAGCTGATCGTTAAGGCCCAGAAATTTAGCAAGACCGCCGTTGAGGCGATCGAAGCTAAAGGTGGACAGGCCCTCGTTGTTCCGCTTGAGAAAGTCAAGAAGGGCAAGACGGAGGCCGAGTGATTCCTTCCGCATATAGCGGGAACTCGACCAATTCTGGTCGAAAAAGCGACAAGGGGCTCTCACTGCCCCTTGCCGAAACTATCAAGCGCGCTTGGGAAGATCCTGATCTCCGGCAGCGCTTGAGTTTCGTTTTGTTCATGTTTGCCGTGTACGCCCTCGGCGTACACATTCCGGTACCGGTTCCTGGCTTCGATTCCGAGAAGGTTGTTGACCTTCTGAAAGGCAGCCCATTCTTCCAGCTTCTAAACGTGTTCGGCGGAGGCGCCCTGCGCCGACTGTCCATCTTCGCGCTCGGTCTAAACCCCTATATCACCTCCAGCATCATCATGCAGGTCATGCAGCAGGCGATTCCGGAATGGAAGAAGGACATGCAAGAGGGTGGCGAGTATGCCCGAAAGAAGAACAACCAACGAACGCGAGGCTTGACTATCTTGCTTTGCTTCTTCCAAGGTTGGGGCTTTTTGCAATACATGCGAGTTGTGCCGGCGATTGCGGCTTTGACTCCGTTTGATAACGCTACGATTCTGATCTTCTGGACGGCAGGTTCGATCTTCCAGCTTTGGATGGGTGAACAGATCTCTGAGCGAGGAATCGGCAACGGCGTCTCCCTCATGATCTTCGCGGGCATTATCCTTTCCTTGCCATACCAGGCAGAAACGATCATTCGCGGACTGCAGACCGGCACGGTTGCATGGTGGAGCATCATCGTGGTGCTTGCCTTGTTCCTGGCCGCGACCTGGTTCATCGTTTACTTCACCACGGCTCAGCGAAAGATTCCGATTCAGCACATGCGCCGACAAGTTGGCACGAAAACGATGGGTGGTCAAACCAACTACCTGCCGCTCTCGCTCAACATGGCGGGCGTTATGCCGATCATCTTCGCCGTCTCGCTGGTCTACATTCCGAGTCAGTTCGCCGGAATGCTTGGTGGCGCGACCACGCCGGCGGGCGCTTGGCTCGAAAATCTAGGTTCGTTCTTGAACCCAGCTAACGGACAGGCGATCTCCCAGCAGGTACCGCTACCACGAGGACTTATTGGGTGCTTGTTCTACACAAGCCTCATCATGTTCTTCAACTACTTCTGGACGGCGATGCAGTACAACGTCCAGGATATCGCCGACAACCTGAAGCGACACGGCTCGTTTATTCCGGGGGTCCGACCCGGTAAGCAGACCCGTGACTTCTTGGATGCGGTGATCTCAAAGATCACGCTCGTTGGAGCCGTCTTCATCGCGCTCGTTGCGCTGTTGCAGTACGTCACGCCGGCTTTGGCTCGGATTGATGCCAGCTTCGTTTCCGTTATCGGTGGCACCTCGCTGCTGATCATGGTTAGCGTTGCGCTGGAAACCATGCGACAGATCGAGTCGAGCGTTTTGATGCGGCAGTACAACCAGTAAAGTTCACGTGTACGGAGAAGGGTCGCCGACACCCGTCGGCGACCCTTCATTTCATTATCATTTGCCACTAGCCATGAGCCAACTTCCTGCAGATCAACCTCACGCAGCAACGCCCCCGCGGCGATTGGTGCTGATCGGCCCTCCCGGTGTCGGTAAGGGCA
This sequence comes from Chthonomonas calidirosea, assembly GCA_945859975.1. Taxonomy (GTDB): domain Bacteria; phylum Armatimonadota; class Fimbriimonadia; order Fimbriimonadales; family Fimbriimonadaceae; genus Fimbriimonas. Next base: position 94,603 of record CAMAPH010000005.1, on the reverse strand, counting down.
CGATGAGTGCATTGCTCAAGGAGCGACTCGGGCTACGAACCCTCTCGTCCGGAGAAATCTTCCGCCACGAGATCGAGATGCAGACGGATCTCGGACGCATGGCTAAGCGGTACATCGACCACGGCGAGCTCGTCCCCAACGGCGTCACGATCGAGATGATGTCGAAGCAGCTTCACGATCCAGAGATCAAGCTGTCCGGGTTTGTTCTCGACGGATTCCCGCGGACGGTCAAGCAGGCGGAAGCACTGGACGAAGTGCTGTTCGAACTGGAACAGGGGCTGGATAAGGTCGTTAGTCTAGAGGTTCCGCAGGAAGTGATCGTGCAACGGCTCACTGGTCGCATTGGTTGCACCAAGTGCGGCGAGATCTATCATAGCAAAAACAAGCCACCGAAGCGAGAAGGGGTTTGCGACCGATGCAACAGCCCGCTTTTTGTTCGAGAAGACGACCGGCCAGACACGATCCGCGAGCGAATCCGCGTCTTCTGGGAAACTACCGCGCCGGTGATCGAGTACTACGCGAAGACCTCGACGCTGCAAAGAGTCGACGCCAGCCACGGGCCAGCACAAACCTACCTAGAAATCATCAGTGCATTCTAAATTATCAGTATGTTGTTGTGATTTGTATCGTTGTGTGTTAGTATTGAAGAATGAAGCGCTGGTTCATCGGACTTTTAATAGTTTTTGGCAGCGTGGCGGATGCGCTCTGCCCGCATGCGTACGAAGCCACAAAGACATTTGGTGGTATGGATCCGAGCGTCTGTACTGATGATAACTGGGTGAATGGATACTGCGGTACTCCAAACAATGCAACGAATGGGTGCAAATTTATTGGAAATGAAGCAAAGCCTGCGACGATTTGGGTTGCTGACTACCATACTGAATTGATCTCAGAGTTCCCATATTGGCAGATTGTAGTGACTTGCATCTCTGGTGGAACTTCATACCAGAACGTTGCGGACTTTGCGAATACGGGCGTGAACTGCTCCGTTGGAGGCGAGATTCCTCCCTGTGAGAGTGCGAATTGAAAAAAGTACTAGCCACTTTCACTGCTGCGCTTTACCTGTGCAGCTTGTGTTTTTCTGCGGAAGCCATAGAATACGAAATTAAGTATACTCGCAGATACATTTTTGGAGAGCAAGAGGTGCAAAAATGGAGAAGGACCCAACCTTTGACGGTGTCAAGCTTTGAGTCTGGCGACCATCCAGAAGTGCGAAGTGAGTCAGGGACAGTCGTTCTCAGCTCAGCAGGGGACAGTTGGAAAATAGAAGTCAAAGGACTCGGATACGAGAAGGTCACCGTATGGGACGGTAAGCGGATGTTTGATAAGGTCCAGAATCAAGTTACGGTTCACAGTCAGTGCGATCCAACTTTCTTGCACGTGTTGCCGAGAATCGGGCAGAACTACCCCTCGCTTCCTGTTTATGAACCTGCAGAAATCGAAAATTCGGTGTTTGTGCTCGACCACCGTGTTAGAAGGCAGGATCGTAAAGTTCAATACAATCTGACCCGTTTGCTGACCGGAAACGACCAGCTTCTTGTGCTGGCGGAGGCAAGTATCTTGCCGGTTGCATCCGAACTGCGCGTCAGCCCGAACAGGTTCGAGTCAGTGCTCGACCATCCCCGGCACTTGACTTACGAGACTTTTGATATTGTGAGGGTCGCTCGCAGTACCGGAACGGAAGCAATGTCAATTTTGCCTTATCTCTCCGAGAAGACGACCATTCAGTTCCCAGGGCCGATCGCTTTCAGATTTAATCCGAAAGGCGGTACCCTCGATGAACAACTGGAGCGAGAGAAGTTACTTCGTTCTGGTAACGATGGAGAAGAATCATCCCAAATGCAACAACCTCGTAGCGGCGCTAATGTATGGGGCGTTTTACTAGCTGTTCTGACTGTGAGCGGATGTGCGATCGGCTTGCTCCGACGAAGCTAGGCAACGTGGGCGCCTAAGCTTTTGGTTACACTATGTCTGCGTGATCAAGGTCCTCTTTGTATGCCTAGGCAACATATGCCGTAGCCCGATGGCGGAAGCGATTTTGAAGCACAAGGTGGCGGCCGGGCCCTTGCGCGGGCGGGTGAAGGTGGATTCCGCCGGTACGGGCGATTGGCACGAAGGTCAGCTCCCTAACCCCAGAACCCGAAAGGTTTGTTCGGTAAACGGGGTCACCGCAAACTCATTGGCCCGTCAAGTGAACAGCTTGGACTTCCGCGATTTTGACCTCATCATCGCGATGGATCGCAAGAATCACCGCGACCTGTTGGCTTGGCCCGGCAGCGTTTCCGAGAAAGTTCACCTCATGAGAGACTGGTTGGGTGAACCAGAGACGGATGTTCCAGATCCGTATTACGGAAACGAATCGGACTTTGAGCACTGTTTCGACTTGCTAAGCCGAAGCTGCGACGCCCTTTATGCAGACCTTATGTCCCGATTCACGACCGATCCCGGTACAATGTAGAAGAATGGCGAGAAGACCGTACCGGCCGCGAACAAAGGACATTGACAAAGAGAAGGGGATTGAGCTTGAGGGCTCGGTGCTGGAAAACCTTCCGAATGCCCGATTTCGCGTAAAGCTGGACGAAACCGAAGGCGAGATTCTTGCTCACGTCAGCGGAAAGATGCGAATGCACTACATTCGAATCCTTCCTGGCGACCGTGTGAAGGTTGAGCTCAGCCCATACGACCTCACCATGGGTCGAATCACGTACCGATTCAAGTAATCAGGCCGTACGTAGCGATGTCCGTCCACGCTCCGTGGGCATCGCGCCGGAACCGTCGGTGAGTTCCTTCAAGTTCAAACCCTAGACTAAGCGCGATATTCGCACTCTGAACGTTACGGGTGTCACAGCGAAGGATCAGCTTTGTGGATTGGAGCGCCGTGCGTGCTGTCTCCAGCAGGGCGTTGCAGGCTTCGGTCATATATCCGTTTCCGGTCTCGGCGGTGGCGAGCCAGTAGCCGATTTCAAATTGCCGAATGTCCCATTGGCACTTCACAAAACCGGTGACGCCAATTGTGCTGCCATCGGATCGTTTCAAGATGCGGTAATTCAGTTCGTTCCGCAGGGTGAATTGCGCGCTCTGTCGACGAACATGAGACTCGACTTGTTCAAGGAAAATCCCGTCAACTGCCCAGTCTAAATACTGCGCCAACTCGGGTTGGGAAGCGGCAGCGGCCGCGTACAGGTCCTTTCCGGTATCAGGCAAGTGCCGCTCAAGAAGAAGTCTTGACGTCACAAGTGTGTCCGGAACATGAATGAGGATCGGGTCCACAGTTTCGATTATGGGTGGCCAAGTGAAGAAGTACTAGCGGTAGTGGCGCTCGGCCGTTGGGTACGCCCGATTACAGATGCTGGTGAAAATACTGGGCTGTGCAGGATTTTCACAAACAGGCGAGAAGTTATTGCGAGATCGGGAGGGGCGTTGTGGTATCCTTCCTGTTTGCGCCCAGGTGCCTGATGGCTAGCATGCGTCGCCGATATTTCACGGCGAGATTGCGATGCTTTATGTGAGGACGAGTCTGGGTGACGATTTGAAACATGAAAGTTCGGGCCAGTGTTAAGCGAATTTGCGATAAGTGCAAGATTGTCAAGCGCAATGGAGTTGTGCGTGTAATCTGCATCGTGCCGAAGCACAAGCAGCGACAGGGTTAAGGCGTTAAAGAAGCATGGCGAGAATTGCAGGTATTGACCTTCCGCGCGATAAAGCGGTGATTTACTCTCTTCCGGTCCTTTACGGGATTGGGAAGCACAACGTGCATGATCTGGTCGCGAAAGCGGGCATCGATCCACGCACTAAAGTGCGTGACCTCACGGAGCAGGACATTACTCGGCTTCGAGAGATCATCGACGCTGACTACCAGGTTGAAGGAGACCTTCGCCGAGAAGTCGGTGGAAACATTCGCCGACTCATCGAAATTCGATGTCTTCGCGGAATCCGTCACACCCGCGGCCTGCCCGTTCATGGTCAGCGAACCCGAAGTAATGCTCGAACGCGTAAGGGTAAGCCCAAGACGGTCGCCGGCAAGAAAAAGGTCAAGAAGTAAGGCTTAAAGATTTATGGCACGAAAGACAGTTCAGAAAGGCAAGCAGAAGGAAAAGAAGAATATTCCGGTTGGCGTTGCTCATATCCACGCTTCGTTCAACAATACGCTTGTTACGATCACCGATCCACGAGGGAACACGATTTCTTGGGCCAGCGCCGGAAACGTCAACTTCAAGGGAAGTCGAAAAGGCACTCCGTTTGCTGCGCAAGTTGCCGCCGACAAAGCCAGCCGACTCGCCCAGGATCACGGCCTCAAGAAGGTTGAGGTTTTGGTGCGCGGGCCGGGTTCCGGTCGAGAGACTGCCATTCGCGCTCTCCAGGCTTCCGGGCTTGAGGTCACGACTATTGTCGATGTGACCCCGCTGCCACACAACGGTTGCCGCCCGCCAAAGCGACGCCGAGTCTGATTTCTCTTGCAGGGGGCTTCGGCTCCCCTCACCATTCCGCAACCCACGATTACGATGCCGCAAATTACGACCCTTGATCTCCAAACCGAATACGGGAAGTTCATTCTCGAACCGCTTGAGCGTGGCTATGGCCACACGCTCGGGAACGCACTGCGCCGCGTCCTGCTCAGCTCCATCCATGGAGCCGCTGTCTCTGCGCTTAAGATTGACAAGGTTGCTCACGAGTTCGCGCCAATTCCAGGCGTGAAGGAAGACGTAACGCAAATGATGCTGAACCTTAAGGATTTGGCAATCAAGGCGACGCCAGAGAGTTTTGCGGAAGAAGTCGTTCTCCACATCGATGTCAAGGGTCCTGGTCGCGTGACCGGCGCTGACATCGTTTGCCCAGAAGGCTTCAGCATCGCGAATCCAGAGATGTATCTCGCGACGATTAGCGACGAATCCAGTCTGTCCATCGAACTTTACGTTGGATGGGGAACGGGCTATGTGCTTCCAGAGAAGCAGGACAAGTACAAGGGCATCATCGGAGTCATTCCTTTCGGTGCGCAGTACACGCCGATCACCAAGGTGAACTTCACGGTAGAAGCCACCCGCGTCGGAATGCGAACCGACTACGAGCGACTTGTGCTCGACATTTTCACCAACGGCGCGATCGCTCCGAACGACGCTCTTTCTCAGGCTTCGCGAATTCTCGTGAAGTTCTTCGAAATGTTTAGCGACCTTGGAGAAGCCGGCTACGAAGCCAGCATTGGTATTGAGCTTGACGAAGATTCTGCGTTGCTCAAGAACGTGCCTGACCTTCGCATCGAAGAACTCGATTTCTCCCAACGAACGTTTAACTGCCTTCGACGCGCTGGTATTTTGACCCTGCGCGCCCTGGCAGCCACCAGCGAATCTGATCTCACCTCCATTCGAGGCTTCGGCAAGAAATCCTTGGTTGAAGTTCGAGACAAGCTGGGTGAGCACGGTCTGGAAATGAAGCCACCGAAGGGCGGCGTACGCATTCTGGACACCCTCGACGATGACGAGGAGGACGAATTCTAACCACCGGCAGTCCGCCGGAAACGGAACCAGGAAACAAGCATGAGACACAAAGTTGATCACCGTAAACTCGGACTGCCAACAGATCAGCGCATGGCGCTGCTCACCAATTTGCAGCGGCAGTTCATTCGACACGGCTACCTCCGAACGACCCTCGGACGAGCTAAGGAGCTTCAACGACTGGTTGAAAAGCTCATCACTCTGACCAAGCTCGAGGATGGGCTGGAAGCACGACGCCGAGCCCGAAAGGTTCTCGTTGGCCACAGCAGCAGCTCGCCAAAGCCAGAGAAGGTCCTCGCAGGAAAGACCGCCGCAGAGAAGACCGAAATTCTCGCCGCGCGAAGTCTGATCAACGGCGAAGATCTCGTCAAGCACCTTTTTGACAACATCGGTCCTCGCGTTAAGAACCGACCGGGTGGCTACACCCGACTGACGAAGCTCGCGCCACGACGTGGCGACGCCGCTCCGCAGGCTGTTCTAGAACTCGTTGACTAAGTCCGGGTAACCGGACTATGAGACTTAAACTTGTAGTTGCCTACGATGGCACCGACTTCCGCGGCTGGGCCGCACAAACTGAGCAGAGAACTGTTCAGAGCACATTGACGAATGCTGTTCGCCTAGTCTCGGGCGAGGAAATCGAGATTCAAGGAGCCAGTCGAACGGACTCCGGAGCGCACGCGAAAGGGCAAGTCTGCCACTTCGATACGCACCGAGGAATTCCGGTCGAAAAGTGGCCGAGCGTATTGAACAAAGTTCTGCCGCCAGATTTGGCGGTGGTTTCTGCAAAGAAGGTTCAGCCGGAATTCAACAGTCGGTTTTACGCTCAAGATCGCTGGTATCGCTATCGGATCTCTACCGGAGATCCCGATCCGCATCGAAGCCGCTTTCACCACTGCTATGGCAAACCGCTCAATCTGGAGCGGATGCAAGCTGCCGCAGAGGTCTTCCTTGGAGAACACGATTTCCGCGCTTTTACCGAGGAACTGGATTTTCACACGCTCAACACAGTGAGGAAAATCTTTCGTTTCGAAGTAAACCGGGTGCGAGATGAGGTGTGGGTGGACGTGGTTGGTACCGCTTTTCTTCGCGGAATGATGCGAAGAATGTCGGGAGCGATTCTAGAAGTAGGTCGTGGTTACCGCCCCGTCGAAGAGGTCAGCAAACTCCTTGAACTCAAGGAGCGGGAAAACATTCAGTGGCCGGTGGTATTGCCGGCGCGCGGATTGTGCCTCATGCGCGTTCGATATGAACGTCGCCCCAAAGACAGCAGACTCAATAAAAATTTGAAAGACCCGCAGGGGTGACAGAAACAATGAATCGAACATTTACAAATAAAGGCGAGTACACCGATCACAAATGGTATGTGGTCGATGCGGCCGGTATTCCTCTGGGGCGTTTGGCTGGACAAGTCGCGAAGGTCCTCCGCGGGAAGGGTAAGCCGAATTTTCAATACAACGTTGACACGGGTGACTTCGTCGTCATCATCAACGCCGACAAGGTAGTTCTCACTGGCAACAAGGCCGATGAGCTCATTTACTGGCACACCGGTTGGCCAGGCGGACTGCGCAACGTTTCGCGCGGCAACCTCCTGGAAAACGATCCGGTGAAGCTGGTTGAAAAGGCCGTCTGGGGAATGACTCCTAAGACCAAGCTCGGTAAGGCACTTTTCAAGAAACTCAAGGTTTACGCGGGCTCAGAGCATCCGCATGCGGCACAGAATCCGGAGCCGCTCAACGTCCGGAAGGAGAGGAACTAACGCATGGCAGAATCAAATTACGGAACGGGCCGACGCAAGTGCGCGATTGCACGAGTCTGGATCACTCAGGGCGAAGGCAACATCAGCATCAACGGTCGAGACTTCAAGGAGTATCTAGGCCGACCGGTTCTCGAAATTCTCGTGAAGAGCCCGCTCGTTGCTCTCCAGATGGACGGCCGATTTGACGTTAAAGCCACCTGCAAGGGTGGAGGCATGGCCGGACAGGCTGGTGCAGTCCGACTTGGTATTTCCCGAGCGTTGCTTCAGTACGACGAAACCCTGCGAAAAGAACTTCGCGGTCTTGGCTTCCTCACGCGGGATTCCCGCGTCAAGGAACGAAAGAAGTACGGTCGAAAGAAAGCTCGACGTGGCTTCCAGTTCGTTAAGCGCTGAGAACTCGTTCTCACCCGCAAACTCAATCATGGGTTCCAAACTTCGGTTTGGAACCCATTTTTCGTTTAGTTCATTCGCTTTCGCACGCTCTTGACGGCGTGCATGTAGCCGTCGAACTCATCGCTGAGGCGATAGAGGACCTCCGCCTCTTCTTCAAACGGCGATTCTCGATAGGACGAAGCGATGTAGTAGCTCGCCTTTCCTTGGGCTGGTGCATCAATCAAACCGTCAACATGACCAGCCTTCCGCAGGTGCTGGAAATACTCGGGGTACATCCCTGCCCAAAAGAGCAGGTAGTCGCCGATGTGCTTGTGAACTTCGCGCTCGCGGAGGAAAGAGTTCGCGTGGAGGCGAACGTCAGCCTCGGGAAGCATTCCGGTTACGGTTGGGATTCGGTGTCCGAAAGCATCACGGATGCCGTGCATCCGCTCAAAGTGGGCAAACCGGACCAGGAGGTCGGCGAGGTAGGCCTCGGTCGTTTCGCTCGGGAGTACTCCCGATTCGTGCTGGATGGCATCGTGGAGCAGCGTCCGGAAGTATTGTCCGAGTGGCTCGTTTGTGAACTGTAGCTTCATGCTTTTACTCGATCTAAATTTCTTGGCTTCATTGCCGTAGATGGCGCCACTGCCAATCTAGTTCCGAACATCCTATCAGAACTTGGGATTTTTTCAAAAAATACAAGTAATAATGCTAGCTTGCGCTATTGACAAAGCATGTTAGCACTCGTGACGAAAGAGTGCTGAGGAGATGTGGAACGATTGGGTAACGCCGTTGCGTCAAGATGATTAGAGGACATTCGCATGCAACCAGGCCAACAACCTCCCCGTTCCGCGCCATCGATTGCGGATGACTTCGCCGCCCAAAAAAAGAAGCAGACGCAGGCCGTAATCATTGGTGGCGTTCTCGCCATCATTGCTGCCGCCATCTTTGGCCTGTTCGCTTCTGGCGCGTTGAGGTTTGGTGCCACGAATCCACAGGGCGATGCGCTCCAAGCCAAAGGAACACCACCGGATCCGGGTGCTTTGCAACTCAAAGCGACACCGCCCGATCCAAGCCTGCAGAAGACGGCAACCGCCCCGCCGGCCCCGGCCGAAATGCCAGCGGATGTCTACAACTGGCTCAAGCATCTCGAAGAATGCGAGCGGCGAAAGATCGAAATCAGCGGCGACCAGGCCGCGGAAGTGACGGTCTTCATTCAGAAGAACTCGGTTCTCGGCGCGGGAATGGGCTTGATGAACCCTTACGATCAGTCCAGTGAAGGTGAGGGCGACAAGCCGCCAGCGGAGTACACGAAGGGCAAGATTCTAGACCTCCGACCGCGTTGGGATGAACTGATCCAGTTCTTCTACAGCTATCCGCCGCCGGCCGAATGCCAGCCGCTTGCAAACGACTTTGGGCAAGCCGTCAACGAAATCCCGGGCATGATGTCGGATCTCGGTGCGATCTTGAACGACCTGTCGGGCAACCCGGATAAAGCGCTGCAAAGCCTCACGAAGATGCAAAATGCAAGCTACGACGGCGTCGACCGCTACTTTGCGCGGGCTGATGAGAAGCTCTCCCAGATCTGCACAAAGTACAACCGGCACAAGTGGTTTAACATCGCGAGCGACGTTGGTAGCAGCGGCATTCTCGGCAAAACTCTGGGTGGTTCTTTGCCGCGGTGAGTGCGGAGTTAAACCGGTATGCCGAAGAACTCTTCTCGGAACTGACGACAAAGTTTCCGCTTTCCTACCAACCCACCTGGCGCTGGAAGGGATTGCGTGTCTCAGCTGGAATGGCGTACTGGCGCAAGGGAGAAATTGCGCTTTCGTCGGTGGTCCTGACCACGCCGGAAATGGTTCGCGACACGCTGGTACACGAGTACGCGCACTTGCTCGCAGTGGATCGGCACGGTGCAAAGGCGGCCAACCATGGAATCTTTTGGCAACAAGCGATGCGTGACCTAGGCGCGGTGCCGGTGACAAGGCACACGTACCCAGTGGTTCGAAACACGGCCCGGCAACAGATTTGGTATCGGTGTAAAAAGTGTTCTTACCGATTTTCGAGAAATCGACAACTTCCGCGGAACCGATCTTACGTACATCGCGGTTGCGGCGGAAATATCACACTGGATTCCGTAAGCGGGTGACGAGTCCCAATGGGGTCGCGTAGTACGCAGTGCTCCTAGGACTGCTATGTGGATTGCGACTTCTGACCATTGCCGAAAAATAGATCGTCAGACGAGCGAAAACTACGGAATTTCGTCCACCGTTCTCATGGAGAGAGCCGGACTGGCGGTGTTCGAAGTCGTTCAGCAGACCATGCCCGAGCCGGGAAAGATCACCGTTGTCTGCGGAAAGGGGAACAACGGCGGCGACGGATTTGTCGTTGCGCGCCTTGCTCGAGATTTTGGTTACCACGTGGAATGCCTCGTGACGGCAACCGAAACGGAGCTGCGAGCCGAAGCTGCAGACGCGATGCGTTCGGCGCACTCTCATGGCGTTGCGCCGGTTTTCAGCGACGATGCCCGTTGGGCACGAAAGCTGGAGATGTTAGGAACCCGAGAACTGATCGTTGATGCTGTCCTCGGGATTAGCGCCAGCGGCGACTTAAAGGGCGCTGCGCGAGAGGCAATCGAGGCGATCAACCGATCTGGCGTGCCCGTCATCGCCGTGGACGTCCCGAGTGGGATTCATTGCGATTCGGGTGAAGAACTCGGAGATAGCGTGTGGGCGTTACGAACGGTTACGTTTGGGCAGCCGAAGCCATTCCTTTTCCAAGGCACCGGGATCGAGCATTCCGGCTATTGGTCGGTCAGCGACATCGGGATCCCTCGCCAGCTACTGAGTGAGCCAACGGAAGCGCGGCTTCTTGATGGTCCGTACATCGGGCACCTTCTTCCGGAACGTCTTCGCGGATGCCATAAGGGAGATAACGGCTCGGTGCTTGTGGTCGCGGGCAGCACTCGCTATCGGGGTGCGGCCATTCTTTCCGCGCGGGCGGCGTTGCGGGCTGGGGCTGGGTTGGTGACCGTTGCTGGCGTGCCCGATGTTTGCCGCGCCGTGTCGGCCGCATTGCCCGAGGCGATCTTGGTTCCGCTGCCAGAGCGAGATGGAGTAGTCGATCCGGCTGCGGCAGAAGTCTTGCTAAACATCCCGAAAATTCACAGCGCGATCTTTGGCCCGGGGCTTTCTCACGATGCATCGGTCCTTGAGTTCCTCGATCGCGTTTGGCGACATTGGACCCTCCCGAGCGTGATTGATGCCGATGCCTTGAACGCCGTGAGTGCTGGAGTACGTCTGCCAGATACCGAATGCGTATTGACACCCCACTCCGGAGAGATGAGTCGACTGCTGCAACTGAGCATCGCAGAGATCGAGTCCGATCGATTTCAGACCGTGCGTCAGGCGGTCGAGCACTTCGGTCAGTGCGTGTTGCTAAAGGGGCCGTACTCGCTGGCGGGCATGCCGGAGCACCCGCTGATGGTGAATTGCACGGGCAATCCGGGCCTGGCGGTCGGCGGCGCGGGCGACGTTTTGAGCGGAATCATCGGCACCTTGCTGGCCCAATGCGTCGGCGCGCTGGATGCAGCGGCGTGCGGAATGTACTGGCACGGCGCCGCGGGCGACCTATGCGCAGAAGAGATTGGTCCCGTCGGATTCTTGGCTTCAGAATTAGCGGATCGCCTTCCGCAGGCGCGGCGCAACATAATCAATGCGTGTCTTGGCGCATCGTAATTGGATTTGTCTTCATTTGCTTGAGCGCCCTGTCGTTCGGGCAGTCCGTCGCACTGACTTTTGAGTCCGCCGGGGACCGACTGGCCTGGATCGGTCCAGCCACTCTCGAAGGTGAGCCGAAGAACGCAGTGAAGTCATCTCGAAATGGGATTGACCTGACCGACACGAGTGGCGGAGACACGATCTATGTTCGAGACGAGAAGACGGGCAATCTCGCGAGCAAAAAGCTTTCCGAACTGAAGGGGTCATGGGCGGTCAAGCCGACCGACTTCTCGAAGGTGTTCCAGATCAAGGTTCGCGTTCTTTCCGGTGAAAATCCGGTAGCCGCTGGAGCGGTCGAACTTTCCTCCGGCGCACGCAAATTCTCTGCGCTACTCGATCCGAGTTTGAACGGCGAAGTCTCGATTTTCGGCTGGCCGGCAGGTGAACTCACCGCGACCGTAAAGACGGTGGTGGAAGGAAAGCCGGCAGACCCGGTTAAGCAGGTATTCACGGTTTCCTTGAATCGGACGGACGCCGTACCAACCTTCAACATTGCCGTGCCTGGCAAGGTCGCGACGGTCGGCGCAGTATCCGAAGCGCCAAGCGAGAATGACGGCGAGGAAAAGACAAACTCGGATGAGCCGAAAACAAACGGCAAGTCCGAAAAAACGGAAGCGGCACCCTCTGGGCCGCAGTTTGGAAACATCCTTGCCTACATTCTTGGGCTTGGGGCGGCCGGAGCGGCGATCTACTTTGGACTTCAGTACTACAAGCAAAACACAACCAGCGTCAACGCCCAACTGACTCAGCTTGGAGTCCAAATTCCGAAAACGGACGATCTCGCAAATGCTCACGCGAACACTCCTCTTCCGGCGGCACCGGCTCCGCAGCCGGTCCAGAAGATCCTTTTGACCGATGCTGCCCCAGATCCAGTCCCGGTTTCCGCGTTAAGCGCGCCGGCCACGTCCACGGGTGTTCTTCGGCTGGTCAGCCCGCAGGGAGACGAGATTCCGCTTGATGGCGAGGTGCTCGTCGGGCGAGAAGCTGGGCTTGGCCTGAGCCTCACCACCGAGTCCACCGTTTCTCGGCAACACGCACGCCTCAGTTGCAGCGGCACGACGGTGACGGTGACCGATTTGGGGAGTAGCAACGGAACGTACGTGAATGGTGCAAAGATCAGCACGGTGGTCGTGCTGAAGCCGGGTGATAACGTTCAGTTCGGTCAGGCGAAGTTCCGATTCGAGGCGTAAACCATGGCTCTCACTTTCCGTTTCTTCCTTGCGGGTCTGGCCGGATTGCTTGCATGGGCGATTATTGAACCCACGAATCCGGGCATGACTTCGTCTGGCGCGTGGAGCAACTTTGAGCTTCGGTTGGTGATTTCCCTCGGCGCGCTCGTCGGGGCGACGATTGGTGGAATGAACGGATTCAACCAGGGCAGCCGAACGCACTTGCTGCGCGGCTTGGGACTTGGCGCTTTATTCGGCGCGATCGGGGCGTCGTTTGGTTACGGCGTTGGTGGTGGCATCGTGCGGCTACTGTTTGGCGGCGTGACCGGGATGGGGCCGATGACGGTCATCGCCCGAGTCGTCGCCTTGGCGCCCTTAGGAACGATGCTCGGTGCAGCGATCGGATTCAGCTCCCTCAACGTGAAGCGCGCGATTCAAGGAGCGGTTGGTGGAACGATCGGTGCGGCCCTCGGCGCGGGGGTGTTCGACATCATCGGCACCGTCTTTGGCGTGTTTCAGCTCACTTTGAACGGTACGCCCTCGGGGCAGAGCGGAGAAGTCGGAAGCATCCCGCGCGCTGTCTTCGCGGTCGCGCTTAGCTCGCTCATTGGCTTGTTTATTGGGCTCGTTGACCTAATGTCGCGATCTGCTTGGCTGCGGCTAACGCTTGGTCGAAATGAATCGAAAGAGTGGTCGCTTGACTTTGCAAGCAACTTTATCGGCCGAAGCGAAACCGCCCAGATTCCGCTCTTTGGCGATATGAATGTCACCGCCACACATGCCGTGATTCGAAAGCACGGATCCGCCTACGTTCTTCAGGATGGCGGCTCTCCGATTGGCACCTATGTAAACGGACATCGGATTCAGCAGGCTGAATTGCATGCGGGTGACGTTATCCAAGTGGGACCGTATCAACTTCAGTTTTTGATGAAGAACCAAGCGGCGCCGGCTCGTGGGCCGGAGCCGTACCGTGGTCCCGTCCAGCCGATGCAACCCATGCAGCCGATGGCTCCGATGCAGCAAATGCCGCAGATGCCGCAAATGCAGCCGATGCAGCCAATGAATCCGACGATGATGACCCCGCAGCCGGCCATGAACCCAACGATGGCGTATCCGCAGTCGCCAATGCCGTCTGGATTCGGACTCATCGCGGTGGATGGACCGCTGGCCGGAACGCGATTCCCGGTCATTGCCGCGTTGGAGCTTGGCCGTGGCAGCACAAGCGTTCCGATGGCTTACGATCAGCAAGCTTCTCGTCGGCACGCGCAAGTTGGACCCGATGCGACCGGGGTCGTGGTCACAGATTTGGGCAGTACAAACGGGACTTTCATCAACGGCAACCGAATTCAGCAAGCGCAAGCTCGGGTTGGCGATATCATTCGAATTGGCAGCACGTCTTTCCGGGTTGAACCCGTCTAAGTCGACACAAGAGCAAAACCATGGATAACCGCACCCAGCGCATCGACCCGAACCGAACGCAACTCGGAGCACCGCCGCAGGCGTTCGATCCCATGCGCACCCAGGCCATGTCCGCTTTTGATCCGCTCAAGACGACGGCGATGACGGCAGCCTTCGAAGGCATTCGGGCCGAGATCATCCCGGGGCGCGAAGCTTCGATGGCGAACGGTCCCGCGCGGGAGCAGTTCATCGTTGAGTTCACCGCCGGTGGTGCGCCAACTTCGGGAGGCATGTCAACCGGTGGCCGAACGCCGTTGAACGTTTGCCTCGTCATCGACCGGTCGGGCAGCATGGAAGGTGCGCCGCTCGAGTACGCCAAACAGGCCTGTAGCTATGTTGTGGACATGCTCGGGCCGAACGATATTCTCAGCATCGTCACCTTCGAAGAGACGGTCGACGTGCTGATGCCACCGCAGCGCGTGAGTTCGAAACAGCCGATCAAAGACGGTATTCAGCGGCTCATGCCCGGAAACACGACCAACCTTTACGATGGCCTCGCACTCGGCGCGCAACAGGTTCTGAGCGTAAACGAAGGTGGGCGATCGACCCGGCTTGTGGTGCTTTCGGATGGTGACCCTACCGCTGGAATCAAAGACTTTTCGGCCCTCGTTGCTCATGCAGGCGACATCAAGAACCGAGGAATCACGGTCACTTTCCTTGGCTTTGGCCCGGACTACAACGAAGAGCTTTTGGCCAGCATGGCGAAGCGAGCGGGCGGGAACTACTACTACATCCCTCGCCCTGAGATGCTGCCCGAGGTCTTTAAACTCGAACTCGACAAGATGATGACCAGTGCTGCTCGCAACCTTCAGTTGTCGGTCAAACCCGCGCGCTGGGTTGGCTTGCGCTCGCCGCAGACCGCGGCCGAAGGGCAAGAAGTCATCATTCCGCTCGCCGACCTGGAGCGAGGCGCGTCGATTCAGCAAGTCCTCGACTTTGAGTTCAAGAACCATCCGCTGGGCTGGTATCGCGTCGCTGCCGGAAAGCTGACGTACGACGATCTGTCCGATGGCGGTGGAATCAAAACCGTGGACCTTGACTTCGTCATTGAGTTCACGGCGGATTCGGCCCGTTACTCCGCGCCGCAGGACCCTCGCGTTGCTGGAGCAGCGCAAGTTGCCCTGGCGAGTCGTGCGGTCGAGAAGACGGTCATGGGTCTGAAGACCGGAATGATCACGCAGATGGCGGCAGTTCAAGAACTTCAGAAGACGCAAATGCTTCTGAGCCAACAGGGCAGAGCGGCAGAAGCGCAGGAAGTCACGATGGCCCTGCGAGCCCTTCAAACCGGCGACACCGGCCAAGCCGAGAAAACTCTGATGGGCACAATGCTTCATCTCGATCAGGGCAAAAAGTAACGAAAGCCCCTCGAAATCTCAAGAATTCCTCTTGACAGCATTCTGATTGATCGTATAATCAACGTTGATAAATCCGTTAATCGGATCAATCTGGGAACCTGATCGATGAAGAAGCTTGCTGCCCTATCCCTCCTCTTCGCCGCAATTTTTGTGGTCGGGTGCGAACCTGCCGAACCAACGAACGAACCCACACAAGAAGCGATTGATAAGGCGAACGCCGATCGAGCGAAGGCCATCGACAACGATCCGAGCATGACTCCTGAAGGCAAGCAGAAGATGAAAGAGATGCTCAAGCTAAACGGGACCGCGCCTACAGAGAACCGATAATTTAGATGGCAGTAACGATTCGCGATGTGGCGAAGGCGGCTGGCGTTTCTACCGCCGCAGTTTCGAAGGTCTTGCACGGCCGGGGCAACAGCGTTCGCGTGAGCGATGTCCGCGCTGGCCAGATTCGCGAGATTGCGGAGCAACTGAACTACCGGCCGAACGTTCTTGCGCGAAACCTTCGCACTCAGCGAACCCACACAGTGGGCCTCATCTTCGAAAACTTTGGGTCCTTCGCGGCCGGCCCTCTGTATTACATGCACTTGCTAGAAGGCGTCGGGTCCGTTCTGTTTAAGAACCACTATCGACTGACCATCTTGCCCGAGCTGTTGCATGACGACATCCTTGGTTCGCTTGGCGATGGTCAGCTGGAAGGCGTGGTGTGGTGCAAGCTAACGCGCGACGCGCAGACGTTGCAACTGATTCACGACTGTCCAATTCCGATTGTCGCAATGAATGCCCCCGCTCCGGCGGAGCCAACGGACGCTGTCTTTGTGGCTTGCGACAACGCCAGTGGAATTCGGCTCGCGGTCGAACATCTGGCCAAGCTCGGTCACCGCAAAATCGCATTCGCGCACGAAATTCAAGAACTGACTTCGCCGGACTGTTTGGAGCGAAGAGATGCGTTCCACGCCTCTGCGAAAGAGCTCATGGGGCAAGAGCCGAACCCGGCCGATGTTTTAGCGTGGGATTGGCACCTTCCGGAGTTTGCTGGTTGGTGGAAGAGCGATCCCGGTTATACGGCAATCATCTGCTGGAGTGAGCGCACGGCGGGGACCCTCATTAATCGCGCCACCGAGGCTGGACTGAAGCTCCCAGAAGACCTGAGCATTGTCGGATTCGACAGCACGGCCTACTGCGAAACCACCACGCCAAGGCTGACCTCGGTAAGTCAGCCGATCTCGGAAATGGCGCGCTACGCCACCAACACACTTTTAAACCTCATTCAGGGCAAACGCCCAGAGAACTTCTCGTTAACATTTCCTTGCGGCTTAGACGTGAGGGATTCAACCACCAGTCCACCGAAAACCGGTCCCCTCGGGCCAGTCTCCTCAGAGTAGAGAAAACACAATGAATCGAAAGGCATTCACGCTAATTGAACTCCTCGTCGTCATCGCGATCATCGCGATCCTTGCCGCGATCCTCTTCCCAGTTTTTGCTCAGGCAAAGTCTGCGGCCAAGAAGACTCAGTCGCTCAGCAACGTCAAGCAGCTTGGCCTCGGTCAGCTGATGTACTCCGGCGATTACGATGACTCGTTCGCGCAGTCCGAGTACGGCTCCGGTGACAATCACATCACTTGGGCAACGGCAATCTATCCATATCTCAAGAGCGGCGACAAGCGCGTCAGCTCGACCGGTGTAGATCAGAACTTCGCACAGGACGGAATTTTCCGAAGCCCAGGCAACCCTCGGGCTTCGCGACCAGGCTTCAGCACAGGCGCATCGTTCAGCTACGGCGTCCACATGGGCCTGTTCGTCAACAACTTCGACAACTACGGCGGAACTGCCAACCCTGGCGTTTCTCAGTCCGTGGTTGACGCCCCGGCAGACAAGATTGCCATGATGGAAAAGGGCGCAAACTCCAACGATTGGAGCTACCCTTGGTTCCACGACTGGCAGCAGATGTGGGTCGGCAGGATCCTAGGAACGCCAGGCGATGTATCAACGATCCAGCGCGACGGCGTTGATGTTTACACCCCAGGCTCATCGGTTTACTCGCCGGTATTCGACTCCGACTGCGGAGCAACCAACGGCGGAGCATGGGAGTGCGCGGCGCACGCTCGTTACCGATTCACGCAGACCGCTCCGGTGGTCTTCGTGGATGGACACGCAACCGCGATGAAGAAGGGCCAGATCCAGTGGTTCAGGAACATCTGGGTCGACCGACGAAACGTCAACCAGTGGAACTGGTACTACGGCTACGTTAACGGCGGTGGCTGGGGCTTCCCTGGCATTCACTAAGTTGTCTTAGGACGACTGCAGCCCTCCTCGATCCGTCGCGGAGGGCTTTTTTGTGCCCGATTGCTAAGATTCTGTTAAGGATGGTCCCAACGGCTTCCGTAGAAAGCTACCAATTCGGTACACCATTGGGTTACGATAGGTCGGATAAGCAACCTTTTCTGAAGGTTCGCGTCTATCGAAATGAAAGGGTGAGATTTCCTCACTTCTTTGCTTTGTTTTAGGATCAGCTACCGGAGGTCCGCGCGATGGGAAAACGTAGTCGAGCGAAAATGAATATGGATGCAGCGCCGAGGGTCGCGCTGTTTACGGACACGTTTTTCGAAATCAACGGCGCGGCCCACACGCTACGCAAAGTAGCGGAAACGATGCAGGACATGTCGATCCCGCTCGACGTGTACACCTACGGTGAAAACGAAGGAGTCGAGGAGCGCGGTTCCGTCCGAATCTTCTCGTTCGATCACCGCTTCAGCCGGTCGTACTACGAACGACTTCGGTTTGAACTCCTTCCAGACTTTCGCATCGGAGATCGGTGGCGAAAGGCGCTAACGGAAGTTCGATACTCCGTGGTTCATCTTGCGACTCCCGGAAGCATGGGCCTGATCGGCCGAAATCTCGCGGCCAGAGCCAAACTTCCGATGCTCGGCACCTACCACACCCATCTCGCTGAGTACGGTGCCCTACGGTCTGCCGCGCCCATGCGGCGAGTCATGCGAAACATCGGCTGGGAGTTTTTGCGCTGGTTCTACACGCCTTGCGATCAGGTTCTGAGTCCAACGGACGGCGTGGCAAAGGACCTCAAGGTCAACGGCTTTAAGAACAAGCTTGGCGTTTTCACTCGAGGCATCGACGTTCAGCTTTTCTCTGGGAACAAGCGCCTCCGTAAGGACCACCAAGTGGTTTGCTCTTACGTAGGCCGACTCGCTCCAGAAAAGAACGTCCGTCAGTTGCCTGAAATTTTGAACGGCCTCAGCGTCCCGATATGGGTGATTGGCGACGGTCCCGAGAGGCCTTGGCTGGAGCAGGAACTCACGGGGGCCAAGTTCACTGGCTATCTTCATGGGGAAGAACTCGCGCAGACGTATGCAGATTCCGATGTTCTCCTCTTCCCGAGCGTGACCGACACGTTCGGTAACGTCGTTCTTGAGGCAATGGCTTCGGGCGTTGTTCCCATCGTCGCCAACGGCCCGGGACCTCGGGATTTTGTCAATCACGATGAGAACGCGTTCGTCTGCGATGGACCACGCGCGATGCGCGAAGCGGTCCGCAAGCTAGTCGACTCTCCCGACTTGCGATTGCGCATGAAGCGGAATGCCCGCGAATTTGCCGAGCGGCGAGATTGGCGCGGAGCGGTGGAGCAACTCGTGAGCCACTATCAGTCCGCGGTGGGACGTTGACGGTCCGTCCGTATCAACCCTCCGACCGAGCCGCCGTTGAAAGAATCTGCATCGACCACGGTCTGCGCGGCAACCTCGAAAAGTACTTTATCGACAAAGACCTCTTTGCGAAAATCTGGCTCGCCCCGTTTCTGGATGGTGAGCCGGATGCTGCTTGGGTGATTGAAGCGGATGGCGCCGTCGTGGGTTACTTGGTCGCCGCGATCAAGGACGGCTTCAAAATGCGGGCGGTCCGAATTCTGTTGCCGTACTTGGCAAAAATGGCGGCAAACTCAATCGCCGGAAAGTACCAGCACCATCCGCCCAGTCGGCGGTTTGTGAAATGGTTCCTGTTCCGAAGCTGGCGTGAGGTGCCGGCGCATCCGCCGAATACTTCGAACTTCCATTTCAATATCGATTCCGCGTTTCAAGGTAGCGCTCGAGGTGGAGAGGCGCTTGCGGAGGCGTACTTTAACCGGCTCAAAGAGCTTGGCCACACGCACTTCTACATTCACGTTTTCGCTTCGTCCACCAAGCGCGCCCTTGGGTTCTATCGCTACATCGGCTTTAAAATTGTGGATGCGAAGCTGAGCAGCCTCTTTCACGAGCCGACCGTGGTCACCAGCATGCTCCGAACGTTGCCGGAAACCGTTTCCCTTGGCAAGGAGCGCGTAAAGTTCTTGCCAAAGCTGACGGTCCGGCTGCGGTTCCGAGGCGATCTCGGCGCCTTGGAATCCGCCTTAACGGAGATTTCGCTGCAGGCACTTCCCGCAGATGCCGTTGTGATCGAAGTTGAGAGCGAACCGAATCAGGCGCTTCGAGATCTTGCCGAGCGGTTCGATGCTCGCTTTAGCAGTGAGCCTGGGTCTACAGGCAAAGATGACATTGTCGTCACGCTAGATCCTGAACTTGAGATCCGGCCCGAGGTTCTTGCCTTGATCTTGGCCGCCTATGATGGCGGCACGAACTCTGGTGTGGTGCAGGCGGAAAGCGGGGAAGCGTTCTTTGCTTCTCGAAAAGCGTTCGCCAGCGGCGAGTACCCCGACGCGTTACCGAAGCAGGATTTTCCGAAACTAAATCTGCGACTTCGCTTAAGAAATTCCCGCTAATCTGCCTCGAAGAGCAGAACCCAGTCTTCTGCGGTCGGAGCATTGAATGTCTCGTCATTCGAGGTGGCGTCGATGCGGCTACCCGTTCGGGGATCGAACCAGTACGATCGGGCTCCTGCCTGTAGTTGGCTACGGTCTACTTTCAAAGGTCTCGGGCTCGGCAAGTAAATCGCGGCTCGTTTACCGGAAGCGGTGCGCCAGGAACGAGCAGTGTCTGCGCAGTCTCCAAGACCGGCCAGGATGAGCGACTGATCGGCCATGCGGTCGAAGTACTCTGGTCCGCTCACAAGGTCGCGGAGATGCACCAACTGACGAGCACCGGGTAGCTGCGTCGACTGATGCCAGTATCCGATCGGGTAGTTCACCGGCTCAAACATGGGCTGCGCCATCTGCCAGATCGCATGGCACCCGTACGTCACCCCACAACCGCCGGCAAAGACGCTTTGGTAACAAGCGCGCCGAACGTAGTAGGCATCAAAGACCGGAATCGAGAGATCCTTGTATTCCATCAATGCCTTGAATGGCCGATGGTTTTCGTAACAAGGTTCGCCATCAAGGCTGGGTCGATTCGGGTCAATTTTTAGATCGTTCTCGATCATCAAATCTGGCCGCATGTCGAACCACCAGTGGCCTGATTGGTTCATGTGCATGTCGAGCCATGGTTCGTTTAAGACCTCGGCCGAAGAGCTCTTGCCTCCAACGGGGTGGAATGACATCAGGTGCCGCTTGGCTTCGGTGGCGCGAATCCCTTCGGCCATGGCACGGACAATTTCAAGTTGCTGCGGCTCGAAAGACCGATCGCCACCCATGATCCAGATCAAATTGTCTCGGTGACCGTAGCGCTTGCCAATGAACTCGCCATAGGCTCGGGCGTTTTCGACGGTGAAGATTTCTGGTCCGTCGCCCCAGTCTTTCTTGATCTTATCGCCCCATGTCGGCAGTAGGGCGATGTAAATCTGGTGCTTCTCGGCGATATCAAAAGTCAAGTCGACGAGGTCCCAATATCCGCCCGCCCGAAGGTCAGGCTTGGTTGGGTCCTCGTCGATGAGGGGGAATTGTCCTTCTCGGTTTGGTACACGAACGCCGTCTAGCTCTGCCAAGGCTACGGCTTGCACGACGTTATAGCCTTGCCGATGCCGAACCGAAAGGAAGTCGGCGATCTCCGTACGGGAGAGACGATGGAACAGCTCCCAAGTGGTATCGCCGAGCCAGAAGAACGGCGAACCATCCTCCGTCTGCAAGAACCGACGTGATTCGTGAACCGAGACGAGTTGCATTAGTCCAGCGGGGTTCGCACCTTTTCAAGAAGTTCGATGACGATGCCGTGCTCCGGGGCGTCGAAGTAGGCGTACTGTCCCTCGCCCATATCGCCGCGCTGGATCATTACGATTCCCTGCTCGGCCAACTCGTCATGCGCAGCTTTCATGTCTTCGACCCAGTAAGCGACGTGGTGGAAGCCGTTGCCGGCCTTGGCAAGTCCTTCGTACCAGGCGCTGTCCTCTCCAATCGGTTCGATGAGCTCGAACTGGGTGTTCGGTAGCTCGATGAACGCGAGCTTCGCTTTCGCGTCGGAAGGCTTTCCGCGGTAGGTCATATTCACGGAGAGTCCCGGATCGGTGACGATGGTTGGCGGAACGGGCGCGCCGAACAGCGTGGCGTAGCTCACCTTCGCGGACTCGATGTCCTTGACGACGACGGCAACTTGCGCGACTTTGCGATCTCCAAATGGCATGAGGCCAGTTTAGGCGAAAGCCCTGCGGACATTGCGCGGGGAACGGGGTAGAAAGTGCTGGGGCAAACAATGAATCAACCTTTGCCTCCATCCCGATCGCGTCTGGCCATAGGCTGGTGCATCGCGGTGGCTCTGGTGGCAGAAATAGCCTTTGCGACCCTTAACCTGAGCACGATGCCGGTGTATCTAACGCAGGCGCGCGGACTTTCCGAGCGTTGGGTCGGGATTGCGCTGGCGGGATTCCTTCTCTCTGAAACGCTCCTAAAGAGCCGACTTGGTGCATGGGCGGATCGCGTTGGGCCGCAGCGGCCGATTCTGACCGGCGCTGCGCTTGGCATTTTCAGTACCGCTTGCACGCTTCTGATGCCGATGTGGCCGGGGCTAGCCGTTTCGATGGTCGCGCTTCGGTTGGTTGATGGCGTGGCGGCGGCGATGATATGGCCAAGCGTTTTCCTCTGGGCCGCATCGAGTGCGCACGATGAAACCGAGCGCCAAAAGGTGATGGGTTGGGTGAACACCTGCTACCTCGTTGGGGTCGCGCTCGCGTTCCCGCTAGGTGGATTTGCGAATGACCTCAGCCGCTGGACGGGCGCGGGAATTGTCGCTAGCGGTGTTCTGTTCGTTGTTTTGGCCGGGCTCGCGTTGGTGTCCGGCGCTTCAGACAAATCTTCCGCACCGGCGCATGCCGAGCGAGTGGAGGGCGGAGCATCGTCCGCGGCTTGGCCATACATGGTGGTGGGCTTTCTTATTTTTGCGGCCATCGGCTTCCCGAGTTTCATTGCGAAGTTGCTCCCAATCCAGGTGTTCAAAATTTCCGAGTCTGCGGTTGGGGCTTCGGTGCTCCCGGCCGCGCTTGGTTTGGCGGTGCTCGCTGGTCCAGTCAGCAGGCTGGGAGCGCGTCTCGGCGCTTACCGGGCGATGATGCTCGGTCTGGCCTTGTCGCTGGTCGGATCAACTCCTCTAGCGCTGGCAACGACGCTGCCAAGTCTGCAGACCTTGCCGGTGTTGATTGGGTGTGCTTTGCCGTTAGGCGTCGGCTTCTTGCTGGCGATGCCCGCTTGGTATGCACGGGTGGCCGAGATCGATCCCGCGCGGAAGGGGCAGAACCTTGGAGCCGTTATGGCGGCACAGGGCGTGGGGGCAGTTGTGGCGGGGCCAACCGGAACCTGGCTTTTTGAACTGGCGCCGTTCAGTCCGTTTCTAGGCACATTCGCCCTTCTTTTGATCGGCACAGCGGTGGCGTCCAGTGCTAGCTTTAGGCCCCAAGAGCCTCCCGCGATGTAGGTGCTAGGTAAACTCCTGAAGGTAGACGGCAATGGCGCCGGTAAACCAGACTGGTTACAGCGTTATGGCAATTCGCGTAGGTATCAACGGATTTGGCCGCATTGGCCGCTTGTCTCTCCGCACGATTTTGGCTCGGTACCCCGAAGCCATTGAAGTCGTCGCAATCAACGACCTGACGGACGTCAAAACCAACGCCCACCTCTTTAAGTACGACTCCACTTACGGTCCGTTTGCGGGCACCGTGTCCGGAGATGCCGATGAGCTCTTCGTCAACGGCAAGGCCATCAAAGTTTTCGCCGAAAAGGATCCAGGCGCGATTGCTTGGGATACGGTTGGCGTTGACGTTGTCGTCGAATCCACCGGCTTCTTCACCGATGCAACCAAGGCGGTTGCCCACAAGAACCACGGCGTCAAGAAAGTCATCATCTCGGCTCCGGCAAAGAACGAGGACCTCACGGTTGTGCTTGGCGTTAACGACAACGTTTACGATCCAGCGAAGCATCACGTGATCTCGAACGCGAGCTGCACCACCAATGGCCTTGCACCGGTCGCTAAGGTTCTGCACGAAAAGTTCGGCATCGAGAAGGGACTTCTCACCACCGTCCACGCTTTCACCAACACTCAGAAGACCCAGGACACCGCCGCAAAGGACCTTCGCGACGCTCGAGCCGCATCGCAGAACATCGTTCCAAGCAGCACCGGAGCAGCACGAGCCGTTGGCTTGGTCATCCCAGAACTGCAGGGCAAGTTCACCGGCATGGCCTTCCGCGTTCCAACTCCAACCGTTTCCGTCGTTGACTTCACCGCGCTCCTCACCAAGGAAGCGTCCGTCGACGAGATCAACGCCGCCATGAAGGAGTATGCGGACGGTGCCATGAAGGGCATTCTTCAGTACTCGGATGAGCAGCTGGTTAGCACCGACCTTCGTGGAAATGAGCACTCCAGCATCTTCAGCGCCGTCGACACCATCGGCCTTGGCAGCATGGTTAAGGTTGTCAGCTGGTACGACAACGAGTGGGGCTACAGCAGCCGAATCGCCGACATCGTCAACTTCGTCGGTCAGCGACTCTGACGTCCTGATAACGAAAAGCCGCCCGATCAGATTGATCGGGCGGCTTTTTTATTGCGGAGTCCCGTCTGGTTCGAGCCTGCGGGACAATAGGTAGCTGTCAACTACAGGCGCAATGGACATCAGTACGAGCGCAGCGATCGGCACGTACATCGGGATCGGTAACAGGCTGAACAACACCCCGCCAATGCCGCCAAAGAACCAAAGGCGTCCGGCTCGGCGGTGGGTTGCCAGCCAAACCCGCTCACTTGCAAGCGTCCAAGGGGTTCGAACACCCATGTAGAAGTTGCGCTTGATTCGTCCCATCAAGTTGCCAAAGAAGGCGAAGAAGGCGAAAATCACCGCCATCATCACGTTTCCG
Source organism: Chthonomonas calidirosea (assembly GCA_945859975.1). Lineage (GTDB taxonomy): Bacteria > Armatimonadota > Fimbriimonadia > Fimbriimonadales > Fimbriimonadaceae > Fimbriimonas. The sequence continues at coordinate 70,011 of CAMAPH010000005.1, read as the reverse complement.
ATGTTGTCCATTCCGCCACCAGCCGACCGCAAGATTACGAAATGAATCGCAAGAAACATGCCTTGCACGAGTAGCATCACCGTCGCGAACGTCTCGCCAAAGGTTTCGCCGCCGAAGTTCTTCGGAGATAACTTTGGGATTGCCACGGTCATCAATGGTCCCAGCAACAAGATGGCTAAGCCTAGGTAGAGAACGGTGCTTTTCGGGCCCCACGCGTCCGGCTGGTTGTTGATGTTCCAGTGCGTTGGAACCCGGTCTGGCAACTGTTGGTTCATGTACAGGCTATAAAGGAGTCCGAGAACCAGCATGCTGGCCTGGACTAGCAACGATTTCTTGATGTTCATTCGGTGGTCTCCGGTGGAGAGGTTTCGCTGTGTTGGATGAGATCGAGCACAAGGGCGGCCAGTTCCTGCATCACGGTGGTGTTCACCGAGTACAGAATCTGCTGCCCTTCGCGCCTTCCGGAGATGAGTCCGGCTTGCTTGAGCACGTTGAAGTGATGCGACATTGAGGCGGGGGAGATCGGAAACGAATCTCCGATCTGTCCGGCCGACATTTCGCCATCGCCGAGCATCCGCAAGATCTTTCGTCTTGTTGGATCAGCGAGTGCGCGATAACCGTGATCACTTCCCGTTGTTTGATCTTTAGCCAACTGTCTAATTATGTGGGCCGGGCGTAGGGAAATATTACTGGGTTAGGACTTTCGCGGAACTCGGATCCGGGAAATGTCGCGTATATTAACCACCTATGCGTCGCCTACCTGTTTCCGTCCTGCTTGCGGGACTGAGTTCGCTCTCGTTTGCCCAATACGCTGGCAGCGTTCCCCCACCCGCCGCCCAGAAGGTTGGGTTCGAGAGCATCAACCAAAAGGACGGACGCGAGTTCTTGGGCTACCTTGCCGGACCTGAAACTCAGGGCCGAGGCACCGGACAACCTGGTTTCCAAAAGGCGGCGGAATACGTTGCCGGGAAGCTGAAAGGCTGGGGAATCAAGCCGTTAGGCGACAACGGCACCTATTTCCAGAACATGCCGTTCTATCGAAGTCGCATCGATCCGGGTTCTGTGAACGTGGAACTTGCGGGCAAAAAGGCGTCGATCGGTTCTGACATTGCCCTTTCCGGTGCAACAGAAGCTTTTACCGTTGAAGGCAAGGCTGTTGTGCTCCGAACGGGCGGTGCTGCCCTCGCCGAACCTGCGGTTCTAAAGGATGCGATTGTCATCATCGTCGGTACGCAATCCCGCGACCTGATGCGACAGTTCGCTGGCAACCGTCCGAAGCTGATTTTGAACCTGAGAAAGACCGTAGCTGCCGGAGAATGGAGCCCAACGCGAACTGCCCCAACCGCAGGAGCACGGGCGAATATCCGTGGAAGCATCACCGAAGCTGGCGTGAAAAAGCTTGCCAGCAGCGTTAAGAAGGACATATCTCTTGCAACCCCAGCCGCAACGGTTTCGGAAGCAACGGAACTCGGCGACATCAAGATTTCCGGCAAGGGAATGTTTGAAGAAGTCGGCGTGCCGAACGTCGTTGGCATTCTTGAGGGTAGCGACCCAACGTTGAAAGCCGAAACGGTAGGAATCGGTGCACACCTCGATCACCTCGGGGTTACTGGAGGCGTGGTTTATCCGGGCGCAGACGATGACGCAAGCGGTAGCACGGCGGTTCTTCAGATCGCCAAGGCATTCAGCACCAATCCGGTAAAGCCAAAGCGCAGCATCATCTTCATGTGGTTCTGCGGCGAAGAGCGCGGCCTGTTGGGTAGCGCTTACTATTCGGACAATCCGAAGATGCCGCACGACAAGATGATCGCGGAGATCCAGATGGACATGGTCGGACGCGACAGTGATGGCGTTCAGAACGGCGACCCGAGCCGCGTCGATAAGGCAGACGAAAACCGAGATACCATCCGTTTGGTCGGAACCAAGAAGATCTCGAATGAGATTGACGACATCATTCAGCGTTTGAACCAGCATACGAAGTTCAAGTTCAAGTACGACGCAGAGGATGTTTACACGAGAAGCGACCACTACAACTTCGCGAAGGTCGGCATTCCAATCGCGTTCTTCTTTGATGGATTCCACCCGGACTACCACCAGCCAACCGACACCGCCGACAAGATCAACTACGAGAAGATCGCGAACGCGGCAAAGCTTGGTTATCTCACCGCTGCTGAACTCGCGGATCGATCGGGTCCGCTGAAGCGAAACACGACCGGAAACTAGTTCCGCTATGCGCGGAACGTTACTCAACACCGCAACGGTTGCGGTGGGCGCCGGCATCGGCTTGGCCCTCGGGAAGATCATTCCCGAGGGCCTCATGGAAGTTGCCCTCACTGGCCTCGGGCTCGTCACACTCGGGCTCGGGATGAAGACCTTCTTCGAGACGAAGCAACTCATGCTGGTCGCGGCAGCAATTACCATCGGCGGAATCCTTGGTCGCCTCATGGGCATCGAAGCTGGGCTGGCCAACCTCGCGGACCAGATGAAACAAGCCTTCGGCGGAGCGGGCCGATTTCAGGAGGGTTTGATCACTGCGACGGTCCTTTTCTGTGTCGGCCCGATGACTCTGCTTGGGTGTCTCCAGGACGCATTGGAGAAGAAGATCGAGTTGCTGGCGATTAAGAGTCTTCTCGATGGCGTTGCGGCGATGTTCCTTGCCGCCACCCTTGGCGTCGGGGTGCTTGCCAGCGCGATCTTGGTGTTTCTCATTCAAGGCGGGCTGACGCTTCTCGCGAAGCCGCTGAAGTCGATTGCGGACGATCCGGAGTTCATTCGGGAGGCATCGGCAACAGGTGGCCTCATGCTGATTGCCACGGCTTTCGGGCTGCTGAACGTGAAGAGTTTGCCAACGGCAGCGTTTCTTCCGGCGCTTGTACTGGCACCTTTCGCGGTTTGGCTTAGCCGAAAATGGAAGCAACCGCAAGTCGAAAACGGGCAGAGTGTCGGATAATGCCCTCTATGCGCTTTTCGGCCAACAGATTTTTCCTTGTTCCCGGCTTGCTGATTTCGGGGTTTGCCCTTGGATCGGTAGCCTTTGCTCAGGAGGTTTTTGCGGAAATGCCGAGATACGATCGATACCAAAAGCTCGCCCGTGCGCAGACATTCCAGCCCGGCGTTGCCTCGGTGGTATGGGATGAAGACGGGAAGGGCGTCACTTTCACTGTACGCGGAAAAGCGAGCCGCTATGACTTTGCGACCGGCGCGATCAGCGAAGTTACGGCCGCGGCCACGACGCCAAATCGGCGCGCCGGTGGAGCACGCCAAGCTCCCGAACGTGGACGGCAATTCGACACCGCCACTTCAGCGGACGGCAAGTGGACCGCGGTCACTCGAGATCGGAACGTTTATGTCAAGGGCACTGGAGTCGCTGAGAAAGCGCTCACGACTGACGGCTCCGTCGATAAGCGCATCAAGAATGGTGTCGCCAGTTGGGTCTATGGCGAAGAGCTTAACGTGCGAGAGGCCATGTGGTGGTCTCCGGATAGCTCAAAGCTGGCCTATTATCGATTTGACGAAACCTCGGTGAAGGACTACTACCTGGCCCTCGCGCAGACGGAATTTCAGTCGACCCTCGACACTGAAGCCTATCCAAAAGCCGGCACGGTGAACCCAGTTGTTCAATTGCGCATCGCGAATCCAACGACAGGCGCTTCGATCACCGTCGATACGCAGTTTGGCGACGCAACGCTTGGCGAGTACGTGTACGACGTTAAGTGGTCGCCGGACGGGAAGGAACTCTTCTTCAACCGCACCAACCGAAAGCAGAACGTCATGCAGTTCTGCGCGGCAGACCCGGCGACTGGCAAGTCGCGAGTGATCCTTGAAGAGCGACAATCGCAAAGCTGGGCCGAGAACCATCCGGACGCGCAGTTCTTAAAGGATCAGCAGCGCTTCATCTGGAGCAGCGAAAAGGGCGGGTTCAAAAACCTTTATCTCGCTGACATCAAGAAGGGAATCTTGAACCCGATTACGAAGCTTGGGCGAGACGTCATCAGCATTGTCCGAGTGGATGAAGCCAAGAACCGCGTCTTCTACACCGCTTCTGGTTTGGACAATCCGTACTTCCTCCAGCTTCACGTGGCGAGCCTGGATGGAAAGACGGACAAGATCCTCACCGATCAAAAGTTCAACCACGCGGTCAACTTGGCTCCCGATGGTGAGCGGTACGTTACTGTCCGCCAGACTCCCGATTCTGCGCCGGAAACCGTGTTGATTCAGCCTGGTAAGGCCGAGGTCGTCCTAGCAAAATCCGATCTCACGGAATGGGAAAAGCTCGGGCTCAAGAAGACGGAGTTGTTCAAGTTCAAGGCCGCAGATGGCGTGACCGACTGCTTTGGCACCGTCCAATTCCCGTCCGACTTTGATCCGAGCAAGAAGTACCCGATGGTTTTGAGCGTTTACGCTGGACCCGAATCGGGTGGTCCACAGGTCGGATTCCGCGCACCGAGTCCACTCACGGAGATGGGTTTCTTGGTCGTAAACCTCGCGGGGCGAGGCACGAACGGTCGAGGTAAGGCGTTCCGAGACGCCGTTTACGGCAAGCTCGGCGTCGTCGAAATTGACGACCAAGCGGCGGGCATCAAGGAGCTTGGTAAGCGCCCCTACGTTGATCCTGCACGGGTTGGAATCTACGGCACTTCCTACGGCGGGTACGCGTCGATCATGGCGATCCTGCGACACCCAAACGTCTTCCGAACGGCGTGTGCGAGTAGCAGCGTGACTGACTGGCGCCACTACGATACGATCTACACGGAGCGCTTTATGGGGCTACCAGCGGAAGGCGAGAACAAAGCCGGATACGAAGCTGGGTCAGCGTTCACCTACGCAAAAGAGCTTAAAGGGAACCTGATGCTTTACATCGGTACTTCCGATAATAACGTCCATCCGGCGAACACCTACATGTTTATTCGCTCTTTGGAGCGCGCGGGCAAGCGGTACGACATGCAGGTCGGACCGGACCAGGGACACACGCAGATGAACACGAATCGAATGTGGGAGTACTTCGTCAAGACCCTCATCCTCGATCCAAAAATGAAGCCTCAAGCAAAGCTCGTTCCCGGTGGGCTAAAGCTTAAGTTTAAAGACCAACAGGGGTAAAACTTAGGGGTGCTCGGGCTCCTAGCTTCCCTGGTGATTTACTCACCGCAATTCGTCACCCCGCCTGCTCCGCAACGGCCCAGAGACATCTGGGTTTTCCGCTCCGTGCTTGATCAGCGAGCCCGGATTGTCACCCTCGCTCTGAACGAAAAGCTGTGGGTGGCATACGACGCGACCAACTGCGGACTCTACAAGGCATGGGCGGGCGGCGTAAAGTTTGACGGGGCGGTTTACACCGCCTCACATGGTCCACAGCCCACCAGCGAAGGAGCTCGGTATGAAAGCGGCATCGTGGATCAGCCCGTTTGGTTCATCGAACAAAGCGGTCAAACCATGCCCGCCCCGATCAGGTACCGGGGCTATCGAATGGAGGACAAACAGTGCGTCCTTCAGTACGAAATTCCCCGCCCCGGCAAGACATCGATCCGAATCGAAGAAACGCCGGAGTACTACAACCGAAACGACCGAACGGGGTTCATTCGGCAATTCAAAGTCTGGGGTCTCACCAACGACCTGAAGCTGAAGCTCAAGACCCGAGTTGAATCCATCGCCAACAAACGCGAATTCATCTCGCAGGGCGACTTTAAGATCGTTTCAGAAAAGGAAGTAACGGTCAACGGCGAGAAGCAACTGGTCATCGACGGTGAGCTGCTCTTTGAGCGAAACGAAGAGCAGGAAGAACGAGCGCGCGTTGCGAACGGCGGAAAGCCAGGGCCCACGCTCAATCACCTCGTGGTTGGATTTATTCCGGCACCGACGTCGGTTCAGAAGAACGACGAAATTCTCTTTGCAGGGTCGGCCAGTCTTCCGCAGGAACCGGTCGCGGGCCGCATTCCGGGCGTTGCCGTTCGCGTTTACGATGTCGGAATTGGAATGTCGAAAGTGCCGGTCCTTGTTGCGGCGCAGACGCCAAGCAAGTCCTATGTCCTGCCGGTGGTTGACCTGAAGTCGAAGGACGACTTCGGTGGATTCGAAGAGAACTTCATCGTTCACATTAGCGGGTTTTTGAACGTTAAAGACACCGGCAAGTTCAAGTTCCGCCTAGGCAGTGATGACGGTTCGAATCTGTACATTCGAGACACGATGGTCGTGAATCACGACGGTCTGCACTCGTTCGATTACAACACGGGCGAGTTCACCCTTGATCCGGGTGAGCATCCGTTTCGCATCGAATACTTCCAGGGCGGAGCAGACGCGACGTTGAGGTTGGAATGGCAAAAGCCCGGGTCAACGACTTGGGAACTGATTCCTGCCAGCGCTTTCACGACCATCGAAGGCGAAGTTCGCGTAACGTCTCCGGGCCGAAAGAATGTCATCGTCGAGGGTAACTACAGCCGCCCAGGCGACCAGCGACCGCTCGAAGGCGTTCACCCGTCGTACGATCTGATCACCATTCGTCCAAAGGACTTTAAGCCGCGAGTCGGCGGAATTGCCTTCTTGCCAACCGGCGAAATGCTGGTTTGCACGTGGGACGCTGACGGCGCGGTTTACAAGCTAAGCGGCATCGAAAAGGGCGCGGAATCGGTTAAGGTCACGCAGATCGCGAAAGGTCTCGCTGAGCCGCTCGGACTTGCGGTCGTTGGTAAGGACATCTACGTTCTGCAAAAGCAGGAACTCACGAAGCTCATCGACAAAAATGGCGATGGCATTACGGATGAGTATTACGCGCTTGCCAACGGATGGGGAGTGACCGACAACTTCCACGAGTTCGCTTTCGGACTTGTCTACAAGGACGGTTACTTCTACGGAAATCTTGCAACGGCGATCAATCCAGGCGGTGCCAGCACTCAGCCACAGAACCCAGATCGTGGCAAGGTCGTTAAGATCAACGGCAAGACGGGTGACTACGAACTCGTTGCGCACGGTCTTCGAACCCCGAACGGCATCGGCTTTGGCTACAAAGGCGAGATCTTCATTGCCGACAACCAGGGCGACTGGCTACCTAGCTCGAAAATTCTTCACTACAAGCCCGGTGCATTCTTCGGTTCGCGGTCGGTTGATCCGACTGGAACGAAGGGTCTGAAAGAGCAGCCTCCGGTGGTTTGGTTGCCGCAGGGTGAAATTGGCAACTCGCCAAGCAACCCAACAACGATGAACGACGGCCCTTACAAGGGGCAGATGCTTCACGGCGACGTCACGCACGGCGGCGTCAAGCGTGTCTCGGTCGAGCAGGTTAACGGCGTGCTACAAGGCGCGGTCTATCGGTTCACTCAGGGCCTCGAAGCCGGCGTGAACCGCATTGCCTGGGGTCCAGACGGCGCGCTTTATATTGGCGGCATCGGCGCGGCGGGCAACTGGGGACAGGAAGGCAAAGAGCGATTTGGTCTGCAGAAGATCAAGTTCAACGGCAAGTCCACCTTCGAAATCCTCGCTACGCGGGCGAAGACGAACGGATTTGAACTTGAGTTGACTCAGCCTCTGGCCGAGTTCAACGGCAACGACGCGGCCGACTACACCGTTCAGACCTGGCGGTATGTGCCAACCGAGCAGTACGGTGGACCAAAGGTCGACACTGAGGTCAAGCAGCCGAAGTCGATCACCGTTTCAAAGGACCGAAAGAAGGTCTTCGTCGAACTCGACGGCCTCAAAGCCGGCAACGTCGTCTACTTCCGCCTCGACCCAACTTTGCTCTCAAAGTCTGGAGAGAACCTTTGGAGCACGGAAGCTTGGTACACCCTGAACGAGATTCCACAGAACGCAACGGTCAAGCCGAATCCGGCCAAACCGGTCACTGGACTGAGCGAGCAAGAAAAGAAGGAAGGCTTTGAACTCCTGTTCGATGGCAAGTCGCTGAGCAACTGGATTGGCTTCCGCCAGAAGGTGGTTCCGACCGGCTGGAAGGCCGTCAACGGCGAAATTCGCTACGTGCCCGGTTCTGGCGGCGGTGGAGATCTCCGCACGTTGGATACTTTTGGCGACTTCGATTTCCGATGGGAATGGAAAGTCGGACCTGGCGGAAACAGCGGCATGATGTACCGATCAACCGAGGAGTACACCGCGCCGTACATCACCGGACCGGAGTATCAGTTGCTGGACAACTTGCGACATAACGACGGTCGTAGCCCGATGACCAGTGCTGGCTCGGTGTATGCGATCTACCCAACGGATCGAGCTCAGGCTCGCGCGGCGGGACAGTGGAACAGCTCCCGAGTTGTTGCTCGCGGAAACAGCATCGAGCACTGGCTCAACGGCAAGAAGGTCGCGGCCTACGAGATCAACTCGGCGGACTGGAAAGATCGAGTGCTGAAGTCGAAGTTCGCGAACGCCGCGATCTACGGTCAGCGCAAGGTCGGTAACTTGGTCTTCCAAGACCACGGCGACCCGGTCGCCCTACGCAACATTCGCATCAAGCGACTGAAGTAAGGCAAGCGAATGTTTCTGGCGCAATCTCGCCCGACGAGATTGCGCCGGAATCCGCGCAATAATCAGGCATGCCTGAGCTGCTCCATACCGCCGTTTTTGGACTTCCGCCCGCGCGGTGCGGGAAAGTTCGTGAGGTCTACGATTTGGGCGATGAGCTTCTGATTGTCGCCACGGACCGGATCAGTGCGTTCGACGCGGTCATGGCCAATGGCATTCCCGACAAGGGCTGCATCCTCACCCAAATGAGCACGTTCTGGTTCGATAAATTCTCGGACCTTTGCCCAAACCACGTCATCTCCACCGACGACGCAGAAATTGCGAGCCGATGCAAGAACCCTCAACCGGAGCTTGCGGGGAGATCCACCATCGCGAAAAAAGCTAAGCCGTTGCCAATTGAATGCGTTGCGCGCGGATACATCACCGGCAGTTTGTTCAAGGAGTACACGAAGTCTGGCGGCGACATTCATGGGTTGGCCTTGCCGACGGGGCTGGTCGATGCAGCGCGACTTCCTGAACCGATTTTCACCCCCGCGACCAAAGCGGAGGAAGGTCACGACGAGAACATCTCTTTTGCCTCCGTCGTGGATCAAATCGGAATTGAAGCGGCAGAGTTCATTCAGTCGAAGACGCTCGAGATTTATGCAAAAGCTGCCGAGCACTGTGCCAACGTTGGCATCATTCTGGCGGACACGAAGTTTGAGTTCGGCTGGACCGACGACGGAATCATCTGGATTGACGAGGCCCTAACGCCAGACTCAAGTCGATTCTGGGATGCCGAAAAGTATGCGCCCGGCTCTAGCCCGGCTAGCTATGACAAGCAGTTCGTGCGGAACTACCTCGCCGAAACGGGCTGGGATCAGCAGCCGCCTGGCCCCGCGCTTCCGGAGGAGATCGTGAGTCAAACCCGCGCGAAGTACGTGGAAGCTTATGGCCGGATCACGGGCCGAAGTTTCGAGGCGTAATGTTCCTTGTCTACAATATCGTCCTGACGCTACTCGCGCCCATCTGGGGGCCGTGGATGTGGTTCCGCGCCCGGCGACGGCAACCGATGCCGAACTGGAAGCAGCGTTTCGGGCAGTACGATTTGCCGCGACACGAGAACCGCATTTGGTTTCATGCGGTTTCGGTGGGCGAAGTGGTCGCGGCGAAGCCGATTTTGCAGGCCATCCGTCGAAAGCTTCCTGAATACGATCTTGTGCTGAGCGTTACCACGAGCAGCGGCTTCGAAACCGCCCAGCCGTTACTTGGCGAAGTCGTCAACCACGTGGTCTATTTCCCGATCGACGTCGCCCGGTTCCAACTGGGGGCAATTCAGACGGTCCGTCCGAAGGTTGCCGTTCTCATGGAGACAGAGCTTTGGTTCAACTTCCTTTGGGCGGCGGATGTCTTTGACGTTCCGGTCATCCTCGTGAACGGCCGCATTAGCGAGCGAAGTTTTCGGGGCATGAGCCGAGTAGCACCGCTGTACCGGCAGATGGCCGCATGGCTGAAAGCGGCTCTGATGCAAGCACAACCTGATGCGGATCGGATGTCCTCTTTCGGTGCGAAGGATGTTCGCGTGCTTGGAAACTGCAAGTTCGATCAGGCGGTGGAGTCTGGCGGAAAAAGCGTGACCGAATGGCAAGAGGAACTTGGGCTCTTGCCAGACAAGCCCATTGTCATCTTCGGCTCGATCCGGCACGAGGAGTTTGACGAGTGTTTGGCCCAAGCCAAGAAGCTCACGCCAGATGTTCAAGTCATCTTCGCGCCGCGACATATCGACCGCAAGGCGGAGTTAGACGCGGCGTTTGCTCGGCACTTTAACGGCCCGATGCTCCGGAGAACGGCAAACGAAAAGATCGGGGCCGAGCAGATTTTGATCTTGGATTCGTACGGGGAATTGAGCGCCCTGTACGCAGTTGCCTCCCTTGCCGTCGTGGGCGGTGGGTTTGCTGACCTTGGCGGACAGAACATTATCCAGCCCCTCGCGCACGGGGTACCGGTCATCCACGGGCCGAATATGCGGAATTTCCGCGATGTGGCCGCGGTGGCAAAGGGCACAACTCAAGTCCAAGCAAGCGAGATCGCGACCACGGTTCGGCAGCAGCTGGAAGACCCAATTCGGCTAAGAGCGATCAGTGAAGAGGCACGGCAATTCGTCGCGTCGAACACCGGTGCCAGCGAGCGCTATGCCGACGCGATCGTGGAGACCGCGAGATCGGTGAAAGGTAAGGTGAAAAAATGACTCCGACCGTTGGCATTATCATGGGGAGCAAAAGCGACCTTGAAACCATGAAACCGGCGGCCGAAGTGCTGGCCGACTTCGGGATCAGCTACGAGATCCAGGTCGTTAGCGCCCACCGAACCCCGCTCAAGATGGTTGAGTACGCGCAGACCGCCAGCGGACGCGGCATCAAAGTCATCATCGCCGGAGCCGGTGGCGCTGCGCACTTGCCTGGCATGGTCGCAAGCCTGACCACGCTCCCGGTCATTGGTGTCCCTGTTGCCCTAAAGTACTTGAGCGGCGAAGACTCGCTCTTAAGCATCGTCCAGATGCCCGCCGGAATCCCGGTAGCGACCGTAGCGATTGGCAACGCCAAAAACGCTGGGCTCCTTGCCGTCCGAATGTTGGCGATCGGCAACGAGAGCCTGGAACAGAAGCTAGCTGCCTTTGCGAGGCAACAAGAAGAGCTGGTCGCGCAAATGAACCGCGACCTTATCGCTGAGCTTTGAGGAAGGCAGCCAGCTTGGCCGGTTGATCGGTTCCGATCACGTCGACATCAAAGTCGCGAAGCGTCTTCCAAGCAAGTGGTGTGTCCGGCGTTGCCCAGAACCGCAGCTTCTGCCCCTGCCGGTGCGCGCGGTTCACGGCGAGTTGGAGCTTGAACCGATCCTTGTTGTTCAGAGCGCCAACACCGCGCCACTCGAAATTCTCTAACCAACTGTCACTGATCAGCGGCATCAACTCGGCATCAATCTTTTCAAGATCCGAGAGTCGGCCGTCGATAAATGCGTAACGGACGTCCTCCTTCTTCACGATATCCGTCGGTCGATCTCCGCTCAGGATGATCCGAATCGCAGACGGTACAACTCCGCCGGGGATGCTGTAGCCCGTGAAAAACTGTTGGTTTGGCTTGATCAGCTGCTTGAGAAGCGCGTACGCCTCGGGCCCTTTTTCTTTGATGTCCACCAGTAGCCAGAGTTCTTCCTTCGAACCATAAACCCAGCCGCCGTTATCCTTCGCGCGGGCAACGAGCGGGTTCAAGTACATCGATTCGATGGTGTTCCCGGGCTTAAGGTCCTTCTTATCGTGACCGACGAGGAGTTTCCCGTTAACCGGGAACACGTCGACTTCGATGCTCTTGAATCCGAGCGACAGGGCTTCGGTCAGCGGCTTTGGGTTGACGTAGTCGTTATGAGCATGTGCGTTCGGCAAATACACCGACTGCGACAGCCCAAGAAGAAGCGCGCTGATAATGGCCATGGGATTACTAGCTACTTCGCAGGTAGAGCTTGTAGCTGTAATTCAGTTTAAGCGATTTGCCCGGCGAAAGCGTTGGATTCCATGTTAACGTTGCGTTTGGGTTCACGGCTTTCAGTCCTTTGGCCGTTTTAGCAACGTCCGCCGTCCCGGCTTCCAAGATTTCCCCCGTGATCTGCTTTCGAATTCGGAGCTTGACTTCTTTGGACTTGTCATTGCGAATTTCGATGACTCCTTTCAAGGTGACCAGATCGTAAAGCGGCTGCTCGCTGTTGAAGTACTTGATCGCGCCCCGCTCTCGGGTCACTTCCTCTTCGGTAGCCTCGACGCGAATGTCAAGCGACTTGTTGATTTGAAGTTCGGCATCGGAGTTCGCGGGCGTGTAGTTCAGCATTCCTTGGCCGACGATGTCGCCCTTGCTAAACGCGGTAGCGATGCTGGTCGTGAGTGGTTGACCAGAAGTGTTTCGGAACTGCAGCGTGTTCCAAACATCCGCTGGACCGTCTGGCAGACCTCGGTACGTTGATTCTGGAGTCGTGGAATCCGGCAGATCGGCGGTGAAGAGAGTCTTGTAGGGGGACTTCGCTTCGAACAGGATGTAGTAGCCGCGGTCGCCCGACTTGAGCGAAACCTTTGGATACTTGTAGAAGAACAGGTCTTCTTTCTGCTCGCCGCTGGCGTCGCTAGGCGCGGCCATTCCTGCGCTAAAGTCGGCCATCACGGCCTCCTTGGCCATTCGATTTTGGGTCATCATCGCCGCTGGCGCTTGGCCGCCGCCGCCAAAGCCAGCACCTAGAAAAGCATTGTTGGTGGGTGATCCCGAGAGGAACGGTTCAAGCACGCCCGCCCAAGGCAGGTTCGGGAAGCCCGTGATCAGTCGAACGTCAAGGTTCACAAGGTCACTCAGATCGTTTGTGATCGTCGCCTTGGAAACGACTTTGAGTTCCTTGTCGTCGATTAGCTCAATGGCGTAGCCAGGGGTCCAAGAAATGCCCCGTTCCAGCGAGAGCATCTGAATCTTGCCCTTACCCGTGGTCTTGAACTGGACGACGCGAGTGGCAGCGGAGTAATTGGTGGAGAAGACCAGCTTGCCGCCTTCTGGAGTGATCTTCTGAATCCCAACCTTGCTCAGCACTTGCTGTCCGGCTGGAGTTTCCAAGACGATCAGTTCGCCGCTGATAGCGAGAAGCTTGCCCTTGACTGATGGGTACCCCGCCTCACCCTGGCGGTATGTCAACCGTAAAACTCTGCCGACGTTCGCGACAAGAATCTGGTCGAGATTCCCAAGAATCGTGGTGGCGTTGTTCTGCATCGTCGTCGCGGTGACGGTCTTGAGTTGCGCGCCGCCCGTCGTGCTGAACCAAAGCGTGCCGATGGAACTCGCCGGAATAAATCCAAGGTTCGTGGTGCCCGAGGCATCAACATCGAACTGACGCGTCACGACGGCGTAGCCATTCTTGAACATTGAAACGCCGACGACTTTGGCCAACGACACGATTTTCTGTTTTGGCTTGGTCTGCGACGTCGCGAGCACCGACGCACTCGGATCGCCAAAGTCAAACTGGCTCGTGACATCGGCGACACCGCCTCTGAGGGAAGTGACCCCGAGATGCGCCGTGGGTTGAACGGGTGCCAAAAAGGCGGAAATACATGCAATCGCGAGATTCATAAGGCGTTCCTGACGGAGGTGCAAACGCCTCAAACCCGGCAAAGTTTCAGATTGCCGAGAATTCCCTGCGGAAAATTGGCTGCCTTCCGATAATATCCTTAGCTTTATCAGAAAAAGTATGTTAAGGTAACGCTTAAAGGTTGAGAAGGGAATCTCTATGACAATTGCTGAAAGGAATCGGCGAATTCGGAAAGATGCCTCACAGAAAGCCATTGAAGGCTTTTTCGTGTGGTTCATCATCGTGGCAACGTGGCACGTGGCGGCGGCAATGTGGTTCTTCCGGGACCTGCTCTCCGCCCTGATGGTCCTCATCATCGGCACCGGTTTGGTTGGCGCGCTACGCGGGCTTGATCGAATCAAGCAGTTTCTGCTCAGCTAGGGGTTCTCGATCGTTCTAGATGAAGCGCTCTTTGCGGTTCAAACTAGATGCCAGCCAGGGCGCGGATGCGCTCAAGTACTAGGTTCTCACGCCCTGCATCAACGTTGTCGCGAAGGGCTTCCTCAAGGTAGTCGTACTTCAGAATCGCCTCGAACTCACTTTGAAGAAAGGCGTGAAGTCCTTCGTCCGCTTGCCGTGCTTCAGCTACAACCGTCGGCCTTCCGTCAATGACTCGCACCATGTCGCTGAAGTCTCGACTCATTAAGATGTCGTCGTGATACTCTCGCGACGGCGAACGGAAGGCTGTCATCTTCGTGCCCAAGAAACACACGGGTTCAATCACCTTGATCTTGATTCCGTTCTCAAGCGTGTACGGCCATGCCGTGTCGATTGCGAGGGGATACCACGGATTCAGCTCAGCTGTGGACTCCGGATTGACAGGGATCACGTCAATCACCGTGATGCCGTTCAAATAGCGGCATACGGGTCCCTCCATGTCGTTCCTAAAGCCAAGTGCTAAGAGGCGACGGTCGAGGGCGTGCAAATCCAGCATGCCAGTACCCATCTTGATCGCGACATCAACGTCTTTGGTTACTCGGGGTGGCAGCCCTCCCTTGTCGGTGAGAAGCAAACCGACGACGGCGCCACCGAGGAAGACCACCTCTGGGCAAAGGTCTCCCAGTTGTAGTGCCGCAAGGTTCAGCAACTCGATTGGCGGTACAGCCCTCACTTCAGTCCTCACCTCGTAGCGAGAAGATTCGGTGGAGTTCTTTGCCAGCCAAGTCGCGCTCTCGGTTGTCGCCCAAGCGTAGAGCATCTACGAGGGCCAGGACCGCGTAAAAGTCTGGGTCGCGTAACGCTACCTTTGGCGCACTCGGGTGCAGCGGCTCAACGGACAGCCCGCGCGTCTCGCCCAATGGATGGGGCCAAACGGGGGGTAGAGAGTCCGATGATGCAATTTCCGCGTCCAGCGGAGGGGCCGCCCACGCCGTGGGGGTTCCCCGCGACTCTCCGCCCGTCTCGGGAGCTAGGAAATATCTTGATCCGTGAACCAAGGCCTCTTCAAGACTTCTGAGATTCAGGTTCTTACTTGAGGGATGGTAGAGCTTTGCGTTCGTCGCCCGCTTGAGCGCGCGGTTCACGGTAGAAGGACTCACGCCGATTTCGGCAGCCAGCAGGCCCTGGGTCCAGTCGCTACGCCCCCTAAGGGAGGCGATTTTCAGCAACACGTACATGTCCGCGGAGTCCATCACGTGTCAATTATAGGCTGTTCGGTATTCGCGATTCGCGAATACCGAATAAACTTGTATTGGACTAGCGATGTTTGACAACATAGCCCGGTCGGAATGGAAGTCGAAGTACCGGTCACCTACTCGAGTGTGGTCCATGTGAAATCTTCCTCTCATAAGACCTGCGGAGGCACCCATAATAGGTTGATGCCGAAGCAAGAACTCACTCTGAGAGTCCCCGCGAGTTGCCGACCTCGTAGCGAAGATCAGAAGCAGCGCGCCTTCAGCGAGAGCGTGGAGGAGTACGTCGAGGGCATTTTCCGACTTCAGAAAGAGGTGGACTCGGTATCGACGGGCGAGATCGCGACCTACATGCAAGTCAGTGCGGGCAGCGCTTCTACCATGGTGAAGAAGCTCGCGGAAATGGGATTGGCCGAGCACTCACCGTACCAAGGCATCAGGCTGACCGAGTTTGGCGAAAAGGTCGCCAAGCAGTTGACGCGTGCCCACCGCATTCTTGAGCGGTTCTTGGTGGACGAACTCGACCTTCCGTGGGACGATGTCCACGAGCTCGCATGCAAGCTCGAGCACTATCTTTCGGAGGATGTCATCGACAAGATGGACACCAAGCTTGGGCACCCGACCACCTGCCCACACGGGAATCCAGTGGACCCCGACGCGCCCGATCCTAGCTTCAGATTGCAGGCGGCGCCGGTTGGCAAGCTGAAAGTATTTCGAATTTCCGACGAGCGAGTTGAGTTCTTACGGCGACTTGATGATCTCGGCTTGAGGCCGGGTTCCGAGTTCGAAGCTACCGGTAGCACACCGGTCGATAAGCTGATTCACCTTAAAATTGGCGACCAAACGCACACGGTCGGCCATGAAATCGCTCGCCATCTTTGGGTTGTTCTGGCGTAGAATATGAACATGGTAGACGATGTTCTACCCATTGAGAAGCAGTCGCGACCGCTGAGCACACTGTTCTTGGACCTCAACGCCTACTTTGCGAGCGTTGAGCAGCAAGAGCGGCCGGAGCTTCGTGGCGAACCCGTCGCGGTTGTTCCGGTGGATGCGGACACCAGCTTCGTGATCGCCGCAAGCTATGAGGCAAAGCGGTTTGGCGTCAAATGCGGCACGATGATTCGCGACGCGAAGCGGATGTGCCCGGGCATCGCCATTGTCAAAGCCCGTCCGGCCGTCTATGTGGGCTACCACCACCGAGTTCTGGAAGTCGTTGAGAACGTACTTCCGGTGGACCAGGTTTGTAGCATCGACGAGATGCGCTTTCGGCTTATCGGCGCGGAGCGCGATCCCGTACAAGCCCGCGAGATTGCACTTAGCCTCAAGCGCAAACTTCGCGAAGATGTCGGACCCGAAATGCGTGCAAGTATGGGCATCGCGACGAACCCATTCTTAGCAAAGATTGCGACGGAAATTCAGAAGCCAGATGGCCTAGTAGTGCTTCAGAAGGAGGATCTGCCAGAGCGGCTGTATGGACTCAAACTCACCGATTTCACCGGGATTAACAAGCGGATGGCTGCGCGGCTTAACGCGGCCGGCATTTTCAGCGCAGAGCAGATGCTTTCTACTGGTCGCGCGGAGTTGCGCCAAGCGTTCGGCTCCATCATCGGCGAACGATGGTGGTACCTATTGCGCGGCTACGAATTGCCAGAGGACGAGACGGATCGAAAAACCCTCTCGCACAGCCACGTCTTAGCCCCAAGCCTTCGGAATGACCAGGGATGTCGAGAGGTGCTCATGCGACTCCTCCAGAAGGCGTCGGCTCGACTGCGGTCGCAGAACTTATGCACGACGGCGATGTCCGTGCGTGTGAGCGGATTTGAAAAGACGTGGGAAGCCAAGGTCAAACTTCCACCAACCAACGACACGATCACGATGAACGACAACTTCATGCGCGTTTGGGAATCTCGCGACTTCGTGAAACCGAGGAGTGTTTCGGTCTGCTTGTATGAACTTCATGAACCCGGCCAGGTCACGCCGAGCCTGTTTGAGGACGTGCAAGAGCGGGCCGAGCTCATGAAAGCGATGGATGGCGTGAACCAAAAGTTCGGAAAGAACACCGTTTTTCTCGCCGGGATGGAAAAAGCGAAAGACTCGGCCGATGAAAAAATCGCGTTCCAAAAGACGTGGTTGTTCCAAGAAGGGAAAGGTGACAACGAATGGATCAACACTTTTCGCGGATTGCGTGACTGAACACGTTATCATGAAAGCGTGATCGTCCTTGGGCTCTGCCTGCTCACAACAAATCCTTTCTTTGAGCGCCCGATTCTCGTGGGCGCCCATCGCGGCGGTTTGTTCGAAGCCCCCGAGAACACGATCAGTGCTTTTCGAACCTGCGCAAAGAAATGGCCCGATGTGTTGTTGCACGTCGATGCTCGCATGACCGTTGACGGAGAGGTCGTGCTATTTCACGACGACACCCTGAACCGCACCACCGATGCTGCCGGACCGGTAAAGCGGCTTAAGGCTTCTGAACTGTTTCAGTTGGATGCTGGCTACCACTTTTCGAATGATGGTGGGAAGACATTCCCGTTCCGAAGTCGCGGCATTCGTGTGCCAACCTTGCGTGACGCCCTGTTGGCAATGCCAAAGCAGCGTTGGATGATCGAGCTAAGGGATGGTTGTGATCCAGACCGAGTGATTGGCATCATTCAAGAAGCCAGGGCCGAAGATCGAACCCTGGTTTCTAGCTATGGCTCAAGTGCGATGGTCCGAGTGCGAGAACTCGCTCCAAAGGTTGCGCGATGCTTCGATTTCGCGGCGATTTTACGGCTTCTCACCGCCTTGCGTGGCGAGGACTGGGAGGAGTATCAACCCCGCGATCAAGTGCTGTCATTGCTCTCCGAGCAAATAGTGCAGTACGGGCTGACGTTGGACGAGATCCAAACCATTCGGAGAAAGGGAATCTTTGTCCAGATTCATGTCTTGAATACTTCGAGCGATATCCGACGATGGCTCGATACCGGGGTGGATAGTATTCTCTCGGATCGGCCTTCGCTTCTTGCTGCGGAAGTATCCCGCAGGCAAAAGGAACGTCTGGAATCGAGCGTAAGAAAAGATGATGATGGTGGCAGCAACGATCGCAATGCTGGGGTTAACCCAGCAGTTTCCGAAGCACTCGAAAGCAGAGCTCACGCTTGCAAGTCCGACCGTCGTTCCGGGAGCGGTCGTTGAAGCGAACCTGCGGGTTTCGCTTGATCCAGGTTGGCATAGCTATTGGGTAAATCCCGGCGAGAACGGTAGCCCTCCGGACTTTAAGTTCAATCTGCCGGCTGGCTGGAAGATATTGAGAGCACGCTATGAATTGCCAGAGATGGTGATCGCAGGCGAAATGGTGAGCTATGGCTATGAGGACCACTTCAACGTTCGGTACTCCCTTCAAGCCCCCAAAAAGCTAGGAAAGGCAGAAATCACCGGCAAGCTTGAGTTTCTGGTTTGCCAAGAAACGTGCATCCCGCAATCTCTCTCGGTTTCGGCCCCGGTGACTGTGGCCGCTAACGCGACACCAAAGATCACTCTGCCCGAAGCATCCTTCCCAGAATGGGATCCGGCGGTTAAGGCCGAAGCAAGAGTCTCCGGAAACGATCTGGAACTTCGAATCACCGGTCTGAAAACGGATGGCCTGGACTTGCCGGGGATTCAGCTTTTCTCAGAATCTCCAAACATCGTCAATTACGCCAGCCGAACGGATGTGCGAATGGGCAATGGAGCGTTGGTCGTGCGTATTCCAAAAAGTCCGTACTGGGACGCCAAGACGAAAACCTTCAAAGCGCTCCTGATCGCACCCGAGAATCAATTTTGGTCCCCAAGCGTGCGCGGTTTGGTACTGAACGTTCCCGTTCGTTCGTAGTCAGTACAAGAGAGGAGAAACAACATGCTAATCACCAGTCTTTTCGCACTCGCCGTTGCCATGCCGACGGTTGCCGCCGAGCCACCAAAGATCGGTGAGATCGCGCCCGAATTCAGCTTGGTTGATACCAACGGAAAGTCCCACAACATCTCGGATTTCCGAGGAAAGATCGTGGTTCTTGAGTGGACCAACGACGGTTGCCCTTACGTTATGAAGCACTACGGCACGGGCAATATGCAGAAAGCGCAGAAGACAGCCACCGACCAAGGCGTTGTCTGGCTCTCCATCGTTTCGTCAGCCAAAGGAAAGCAAGGTTATGTTGAAGGCCCTCAGGGCAACGCATTGATGAAGGAGAAAGGCTTCAAGTCGACTGCCCTCCTCCTTGATTCCGATGGCAAGGTTGGCAAGCTGTACCAGGCCAAGACGACTCCGCACATGTTTGTGCTCGATGCCTCCGGAAAGGTTGCGTACATGGGAGCGATTGACGATAAAGCGACTCCTTTCCCCGAGTCCGTGAAGGGAGCCAGGAACTACGTCCTCGAAGCCGTCACTGCGTTGAAGGCAGGCAAAACCCCAGCCATCGCTGCCACCCAGCCTTACGGTTGTAGCGTGAAGTACGGAAAGTAAACACGTAGTAGGACCCAATGACGGTTGGGCTCGTACTCGGTGACATGCTGTTCGATCGCCTCCCCGGCTTGAATGCCACGGAGGCGATTTTCATGTCGGAAGATCTGGGCTTGGCAACCCGCGTTCGGCATCACCAGCAGAAGATCGTCCTGTTCTTTAGCGCGATGCGCCACTTTCGTGACGCGCTGGTCGCTCAGGGTAGAGAGGTGCGGTACTTCGAACTTCGAGACGATTCCGGCTCTTTGCTCGACCGGCTCGGCAGCTTGAAGCCGAGCAGAGTGATCACGTACGAAATCGCGGACCAGTTCTTTCGCAAGGACCTGCTGGCCTGGGGACAAGCCTACGACGTCGAGATCGAGTTTGTGCCCAACCCCATGTTCCTGACCGCGTCTGCGGACTGGCAAGCCTATCGAAAGCGGGGAAAGCGGCTGCTCATGCGGGACTTTTACTTACAGCAACGGAAGCGTCTTGGGATTCTGCTGGAGCCAGATGGTTCGCCGGTCGGAGGAAAGTGGAGCTTTGACGAGGACAATCGGCGGGCTCTCCCAAAGTCCGTGATGCCGCCCGCGGTTTGGCGACCGTTGCCAGATGCGATAACGCAGGAAGTGATTGCGCTTGTGAAGCAAGAGTTTGCGCTGCATCCTGGCGATGCAACTCAGTTCGCCTACCCGGTGACCCATGCGGAGGCGGCCAATTGGCTGGATACATTCTTGGTCGAGCGGCTTAGTCGGTTTGGCGAATACGAGGACGCGCTCTCGCTCCGTTCTGACTTCGTCTTCCACGGAGTGCTCACGCCAATGCTGAACAACGGATTGCTCACTCCGGCCCAAATCGTGAAGAGGACGCTGGAGTTTCACGACGAGACACCGGTGCCGATCAATTCACTGGAAGGATTCCTCCGGCAGATCATCGGTTGGCGGGAATTTATTCGCGGCATGGCGGACGAGTATCCGCCGATTGGCGAGGGCACCATGAATGGCCTCGGACACACTCGGAAACTGGGTGAGGCATGGTGGACCGGGACCACCGGATTGCTACCACTCGACCACGCCATCAACAAAGCCAACCGTTACGGCTGGTGCCACCACATCGAGCGGCTGATGGTTCTGGGATCCGCGATGCTCATGTGCGAAGTCGAACCGGCCGAGAGCTATCGCTGGTTCATGGAGATGTTTGTGGACAGCGCGGAATGGGTGATGGGACCGAACGTTTTGGGGATGTCGCAGTTCGCAGATGGTGGCCTGTTTGCAACGAAGCCATATCTCAGTGGGAGTAGTTACCTCCGCAAGATGGGCGACTATCCGGCCGGCGAGTGGTGCGACACCTGGGACGGTCTGTACTGGCGGTTCGTGGATCGACACCGAGAGCTTTTTGCAGCAAACCCACGCATGTCAGTGATGGTTGGAAGCCTCGACAAACTAGATCCAGTTCGCAAGAACCGGATCTTTGCTAGTGCCGAGGCTTTCATCGACCGAGTGACGGAGCCTAGCTAGACGGAGCTTGAATCGTGATGACGTCCGCGCCAAAAGCGCGGATTTGCGACGACGGAATGCTGGACTTCTGCGCGCCTAGACCAAACACGCCGCCGGCCTTAAGTTCGATAGTGTTGAGCGCGCCGGTGGTGAGATCGAAGTCGATGTCTGCGACTTGTCCCAGCTTCGTGCCGTCCGAGTTCATGACTTCCATTTTGGAAATATCTGCGACTTGTAGGCTCCCGTTCATTTGTCCGGCAGGTTCGACCGCTTGCTTGCTTTCCACAATAATCGCGTCCGGACCGACTTTCCCAAATCGGCCGAAAGGAAGGAATGAGTCGGGACCGCCGGTTTCCAAAACAAAGCCTTCGATTTCTCGATCGCCCGGATGAAGCACAAGGTCTTTCACTGTTCCCAGTTTTTCACCCTCAGCCAAAGAAATGACAGCGCGCCCGCGAAGCTCGGATAAGGTAGCCATGTCTCAGTGTAGGCGCGCCGGACGCTACTTTGCGCGGTTTTTGCGGTTATGTTCACTCATTAGCCGAAGTTCGGAGCGCATCTCCGAGCAACCAGCCAATAAGGAAGCCAAGTCCGCCTGGCGCGGTGACAACAAATGTTCCAACGCCAAAGCCGAAAGAACCACTGATCGCCCCGCTGATTCCGAATAGCACCGCAAGCACGACTAGGCCAGGAAGAATCGAGTGCAAGACGACAATGCGGACTTCTTGAAAGAAAGCGATAAGGGCATAGACGATAACGCCAGCCCAAGTATTCAGTACCGAGATGCCCATCAGCAACGAGCCGACACCAAAACTTCCGGTTGCAGATTTCAGGACGGATTCGGAGCGCTCAATCCATCGGCCGCAACTCAAGCCAATCCCCAAACTCGCGGCGGCGACGAAGTAAAGCGCGCTCCAGAGAACCTCGGTGGACGCTCCGCGCAAGAACGCCGAACAAATGGCAATGATGATTGCCATCGCCGCACCCCCGGCCAAGGCTTTTCTGCTCGGAGCCATTGTTCCAAGAAACTCGCCACTCCGACCCGAGACCATCATCGAGCCGTTGAGTAGCTCTTCATATCGACGCTGATAGACCGGATTGTCGGGTTCGAACTGGGCGGCATAGGCATATCGCTTCGCCGCTTCATTCAGGTCTCCGCGTGCCCGGGCGATATCTCCCAACACCGCATGGGCCATCGGCTGCCGAATTGAAGATTGAAGGAGCTCAATCGCGAGCCTTTCTGCCGTGGACGTTTGCCCGCGGGCAAAGGCGACGGAAAGGCGATTTTGCAGCTCTGCAAGGTCGGTTTTCGAGCGCTGGACAATGATCTCCTCTCGTGCGTCGGCCCTTGCGGCGGCTTGCTCGATATAGGCGACTTCTTCTCGCTTGCGCTCGTCCTGCTTTGCCAGCAGTTGGTTGTATTCACGCCGCGCGTTTGGGTCGTTCAGTACGGTGTAGGCATCCGTGGCGGCCAGGAAGATGCGCTTCGACTCGGCGGAACCGGACTTGTCCGGGTGGTGGTGCAACACAATTCGGCGGTATGCCGATTTGATTTCGTTGCCCGAGGCGGTGCGGTCGATGCCTAGGGTTTCGTAATGATCTGCCAATCCACCGCTCCTCCTGAACAATTTAGTATTGTTCCCTGTTGGAGCAAGTTATTGCCATGATTAAGGCAATACCTTATCTCGAACTTTAAGCTTGTTTGGCCACACTCAGTTCGCGGCGCGTTGAAGCCCGCTGAAGTAGCCGGTGTAGAAGTTGATGACGATGTATCCGATGTAGATTGCAACGCAAAGACCGAGGACAACGCCGACCAAGTAGGCAAGCTGGGTTGACTTTGTCGTTGCCTCTTGCTCGTAAAACTCGCTCATTTTGTTGAGCATGAGGTCCAGGTTGCCGGTGGTTTCGCCGGTGGCAATCATATCGAGCACGATGGGCGAGAAGGCTCGAGTGTCTTTAAGAGTCTCCGTGATTCCGGCTCCTGTTTCAAGACGGTCAACCGCCGGATACATAAGCGACCGCAAGTACTCGTTCCCGCAAGCATCGGCGCTGATCTTCATGGCGGCAGAGAGTGGAACCCCGCTCTTGGTCATTGCGCCAAAGGCGCGGCCAAATCGGGCCATTGCAAGCTCCTGCATGGTCTGTCCAAACACGGGGAGCTTGGTGGTGAACTGGTCCCACTGATAGCGAATCTGCGGGTTGGCCAATCCGACCTTTCGAAAAAGCAAGATGAGGATGATCAGCGGTCCAAGCCAGATCCAAGTCGATGGCGTGGTCAACGGAGAGCTCAACTGTCCGGCGCTGGCATTGACACTCGCGATGATCGCGTTGGCCGCAAGGACGATAACGATCGATGCCCAGACCTGGATTTTTGGATAGAACGTCAGCCGCTTGTACAGGTTGCGGATTTCAAGTTCGCGCTCCAAATAGTCGGCAATATCGCTCATCGCCTGATCGAGAAAGCCGCCCTTTTCGCCGGCGCGGAGCATGCTGATGATCACGCCATTAAAAACTTCTGGGTAACGCTGGAGGCCAAATGAGATCGGTCGTCCTGCTTCGATATGTCCGGAAACTTCGCGCAAAATCCCTTGCAGCTTTGGATTCTTTGACTGGTTTGCGAGGGTGTTGAATGCCTGCACCATCGGAACGCCAGCGTGCAACATCGTCCCGCCTTGTCGGAAGAAGAAGACGAGATTCTTCAGCGGCACTTGACCGACCAACGGGCCCCAAACGCTGGTCGCGGCGTAAGACCGTTCGCTGAAAGTGTCCTTTTCGGGCCCGGGAGCGGACGTTGGAACTTCGAATGGTCCCTCCGCCCGGACTTCTGTCGGAGCAGCCATCGGCATCGGCTGCGCGGCAAGCGGATCGGCGGGAAAACCGCTGGTCGCCGCAACGCCAATCTGGGTGACGTTCAAACCCTTGTCGGCAAGGTCCTTGAGCACCTGCTCCAAGGTCGCGCCGAATTGCAATCCACGCGTGGATTCCCCGGTGGACTTTGTCGCTTGGTACTCAAAGGTAGGCATAGGATTTTTTACGACGGTTCTAAACCGGACAGTACTTCTTTGGGCAGGTCGACATACCAGGCTTTCAACAGAATCATGCCAATCAAAAGACCCGTAATGATTAGCACCGCCCAACCCATGAGTCCGAGCCTGAACTTCGCATAGGTTTCTTTCGCAATGTAGTCGGCTGAACTCATCTGAGTCAAATGGTCAAGGCCACCCGGCAAGTCGCCCGTGTACTCGGCGGTCGCCATCGTCGCGCCGAACTCCTCGGGAAAATTTCGGTGGCGAGCAAAGATATCCGACAGTCTGTCTCGCTCGGTCATTCCCCTGGCGGCTTCTTCCAGATTCGCCGAAAGTTCGCGGTTTGGAACGGAGTCGGTAGCAAGGAGATAGGCCGTTCCGTGCGGTAAGCCGGCTCGGCTCAAGCGGGAAAGCACCCATGAAAGTCGGGCGTAACCTTCGTTTCGGGCTCGCGGTCCGAGAATGGGAAGCTTGAGCCCGAGCCGATGCCGCAACGGCGTGGCCTTTCGGGACATAAAGATCTCTTTCGCCAACCAGAGAAGCAAGCAGATGGAGAGAATGATCGGTCCATCCGGCCAGAGGAACCTGCTCCACATGATCTGCCGATTCGCCGCATAGTAGTCCTGACCGACGCCGCCGGTTTTGTCGGCATAGCGCCACATATCAAAAAGCGAATTCATCGCGTACTGCATGAAGGTGAGGCCGAGGACTGCGTTTACGACGAGGACGTAAACCCATCTGAACCAACGCTGGAAGT
Organism: Chthonomonas calidirosea; assembly: GCA_945859975.1. GTDB lineage: Bacteria > Armatimonadota > Fimbriimonadia > Fimbriimonadales > Fimbriimonadaceae > Fimbriimonas. The sequence continues at coordinate 45,061 of CAMAPH010000005.1, read as the reverse complement.
GATGCGCGGCGATGTTTTGTCGTGCGATCTCATCAAATGCCTCGGGTAAGAATCCGCCCGTCTCACCGGCCCGAGTTGTGCCGACGACGTCGGGAGGAAACAAGTCCGGGTACCTCTCCATTGCGTCAGCGATGCTCCCACCTTCGGTAACCCGGTCGGCAATTTCTCGCAAAGCTTCTGGAAACGGTTCTTGAGTTCTGGCGGAGATATCGGTCATCGCCGCACTGGGGGCGATGCCAGATCGGATTGCGGCCGCTAACTGCGTGAAGAGGAAGTAGCGTGTTTTGTGCGAGCCAATCTTAGTTCGGATCGCCGAAGGCGTTGCGGGCGCTGTAACCTGTGGCTGACGTGGCGCTGCTGGTGGAGAGGCCGTTCGCGCTGCACTAGGAGCAGCTGCGAACGCAGGTGGAGTAGCTACGGTCGCGCGCTTCGCCGTTGGGCCAACACCCGTCGCCGACTTGCCCACAAAGCTCACCCTTTGGAAGCCCTGCCTTTGCAGAGCATCCTGGGCCGAGGCTTGGCTATCCGCCTGAATGCTGCCCTTTATGGATTTGCCTTGGCTATTCGTGGCCTGGTAGGTGTAGAACGGCATCGATTACCTCTAAGACGGATTCTGCTTGATCTTCTGTTTGCTTGAGCAGGTCTGGGATACAAAAACCCGCAAATTGCCAATCTGGCGCAACGTCCAAGATCGGAATAAGCACAAAGCGACGTTCGGTCACTCGCGGATGAGGTAGGACCAATTGCTCAGTCTCCATCGTCACGCCCCGCATATCGATCAAATCAAGGTCGATTTCTCTTGGCCCAAATCGCAGTCCTGGCTTTCGGCCAAGGTCCCGCTCGGTCTGCTTAAGCAGCGCAAGTAATGCAATCGGATCAAGGTCGGTTTCACCGTGTGCGGCAGCGTTCAGAAAGGTCGGCTGATCGGCAACGTACATCGGCGAAGTGCCATAGACCCGACTGACCATTCGCCAGCGAACAGGACCCGAGAGGGCGTCGATCGCGCGCTGAATCTGACCAAGCCGGTCACCCAGGTTGCTTCCGAACGCGATGAGGACTTCCGACACGTGGCAAGTCTGGCATTTCCGGGACGATGGTAGCTTCAAAAAGCTATATTGCTTAAAGGGTGAACCAGCGCAAATTCATGGGTCCCGGGTGCGTGATCGCGACAATGATCTTCGATGTCGCGGGGATCGGGATTTTGTATCTGCTCCAAATGGTCTTCAACCGAGAGCGCGAGAACGGGATCTATAGCGAACTGAACGGCTTGGATGTCGCGATTGGCAATGTCATCACTTGGACAATCTGGATTCTGGTGGCGACGATTGCGGTGAAAGTGGTTGCTTTGCCTTGGATTGTTATCCGAGCCCGAAAGAACGCATCGGAGCCGCCCCCGCTTCCCGCTAACTGGTCACCAAAGCCGCCCAATCGCGACCAGTGAGCGATCGGCTTTGGGCTTGGGTATCATTTATGGGTTCGGCGGGTATAGCTCAGGGGTTAGAGCGCCTGACTGTGGCTCAGGAGGCCGTGGGTTCGAGACCCATTATCCGCCCCAAGAAAACGCTCCTTACGTTTCTGTTCAACCCCCAGAAACAAGTTCCCAGAGGAGCGCAACGTTTCGAACGTGGTCCGTTTCCGCATCTGGTGTTTCCACCGTCATCGGGACGCCCAGGAACCGCGAGTCGTTCACCAAGCACCGGAACGCCACCGGGCCGATCTCGCCTTCACCAAGATGGTCGTGCCGATCAACGCGGCTACCGAGCGCTTTCTTGCTGTCGTTCACATGGATTGCCTTGATGTGGCTCGTGCCGACGATACGGTCGAACTCCTCGAAGGTGGCCGCGTAGGTTTCCTCGGTGCGAATGTCGTATCCCGCCGCGAAGATGTGGCACGTATCCAGGCAGACCCCGACTCGTGGGGAATCGATTTGCTCAAGCATGCTGGCGATCTCCTCGAACCGGTGGTTGAGCGCACTTCCTTGACCGGCCGTCGTTTCCATGAGGAGAATCACGTCATCCGGGGACTCGGCAAGGACTTCTTTGGCGGACTCCGCCACGGCCCGGATGCCTTCTTCCACCCCTTGGCCCATGTGGCTGCCCATGTGCGAGACAACGAACCCAATTCCGTAAGTCGAGCATCGGCGAAGTTCATCAGTTAGCCCGCGAATGGATTGGGCTCGCTTGTCCAAATCGGGTGCACAGAGATTGACCAGATAACTGTCATGACTCACGATGGCGCTGATGCCGGTTTCTTCCTTCGCCGCACGAAAATCCTCAACCATGTCGGAGGTAATGGCTTTTGCTCGCCATGTTTGCGGAGAACTTGTAAACACCTGAACAGCGGTGCAGCCGATGGCTTTACCGGCGCGTACGGCGTTGCCGAGTCCTTTGCCGGTGGGCATGTGAGCGCCGATCAAATGAGACAAATTCACGCTTTCGAACGTACCTGACCCGGTCGAAAGTCACCTCAACGTTGCCGTCTGGCACAAGGTACTTGCGGTGCCGGGTTACAATCAGCGCATGGGTAAGTTCTTTCCGGCATTTAAGGCATATGACGTTCGCGGCGTAGTTCCGACCGAACTAAATCCTGACCTTGCTTACCGAGTCGGACGAGCTTACGCGGATGCCATTCAGCCAAAGGTCGTGTGCGTTGGCTACGACATCCGCCTCAGCGGCCCCGAACTGTATGACGCCTTCGCGCGCGGATTGAATGATGCCGGCGTCGATGTGGTTCACCTCGGAATGGTTGGAACGGAGATGGTCTACTTTGCGACCGCGTTCTACGGCTACGACGGTGGTTGCATGATCACCGCCAGCCACAACCCGCCGGAGTACAACGGCCTCAAAATGGTTCGCGAAGAGAGCCGACCCATTAGCGGCGACACCGGACTCAATGAGATTGAGCAGCGCGCCTTTGAGCAGAAGTGGGAGCGAACCGGAGAAGGCAAGCGGATTGAGAAGGACGTCTATGCCGACTTCACCCAGCACCTCCTGAACATCGTTAGCCCGAGCTCGCTGAAGCCCCTTAAAGTGCTTTGTGATGTCGGCAATGGTGCCGCCGGGGTTGCCTTGGAGCAGCTCCTACCGCACCTGCCGCTTCAGATCACGAAGCGACTCTTCGAGCCAGATGGCAACTTCCCGCACGGCGTTCCCAACCCTATTCTTGAGGAATCTCGAGCAGAAACTGAAGCTCAACTCAAGTCGAGCGATCACGACTTCGGTGTGGCATGGGATGGCGACTACGATCGCTGCTTCTTCTTCGACGAGCACGGCAACTTTATCGAGGGCTACTACATCGTTGGCCTTCTCGCGCAGTCGCTACTCACGGATGGCACCAAAGACACCATCGTTTACGACCCACGCTTGACCTGGAACACGCTTGACATCGTCGAGAAGCTCGGCGGAAATCCGGTGATGTGCAAGTCTGGCCATGCCTTCATCAAAGAGAAGATGCGGGCAGTCGATGCGACCTACGGCGGCGAGATGAGCGCCCACCACTATTTCAAATCTCACTGGTACTGCGACAGCGGCATGATTCCGTTCCTCTTGGTCGCGAAACTGGTTTCCCAGACCGGTCGATCACTTGGTGACCTCGTGACCGAGATGATCGAGAATTATCCGTGCAGCGGAGAAGTGAACAGCAAGGTGAACAGCGTTTCGGACGTCTTGGCGGAGGCGGAGGCAGTCTACGGCCCGCAGGGCACGGTGGATCACACGGACGGACTGTCGATTGATCTTGGAACCTGGCGCTTCAACCTGCGCGGATCAAATACCGAGCCCGTGATTCGACTGAACGTCGAATCTCGCGGAGACCGCGCTTTGATGGAAGAGAAGACCGCCGAACTGGTTGCCCTTATTCGGCGGTAAGCGCTCTCACTTACTGGCAGGTTTGAAGCGCATCCCCACCCGTGAGAAGGCTTTGGGCAATCAATTGCTCTGGCTTGTACCACTTCGCATGGCCATCAAGGAAGGTTGAGTTGCTACCGCCGCTGTGCCGAGTCGACAGGTATTTGATGGGATAAACGAGGAAGCCGTCGGGGGTCGATGACTGTGAGAGGAACGAGGCATCGCCGGCGCCTTCATCGTCAAAGACTTCCTCACCAAAGAGCACAAACTGCGCCGGACTTTCGGTAGAGGTTGAGCTCTTTCCCGTGGCGAACCCGAAGCTCTCAATCTTGGTGAGGCAGCTGTTGATGGCGTAGGTATTCCCACTGTTCCGACCGTTGACATCGCTCGGGCAAACGAAAACCTCGGCCGACTTGATGTACGGGTAGAGCGAGCCTCTTTTGGCATCGAATCCGTCGGCACGCTCGGTGACGGTGTTCGCGGGGAACTCGTCGAAGTAGATCCAGCCACCTTCCAAACCTGCGCCGGGAGGTCCGAAAACGGCATTCATCAGTTGATCATCATTGTCGCCAAAGTACAAGTAGGTCGCGGTTCCAAGCTGCTTGGCATTGCTAAGGCAAGTGCTCTTTTTCCCAGATTCCTTAGCCTGGGCGAAGACGGGGAAGAGGATGGCGGCGAGGATCGCAATAATCGCGATGACGACGAGAAGCTCGATGAGCGTGAAGGCAGTTCTGTTTTTCATGTTTTTGGGCTCGGATTGATCGGGTGTTGAAAATAGGCGTTCAGTTAGGAATGCCGCTTGGCGGTCCGCCCATCGAGGGGCCTCCCATTCCGGGCATTCCCATTGGCGGCCCACCCATGCCAGGACCACCGGGACCACCTAGGCCACCCATTGCCGGCATGTTTGCGACGCGCTCCTGTTGCTCTTTCTGGAACTGGGCGAATTGCTCCGCGGTCAGGATGTCCTTGAGCTTCCCCTCTTGTTTGGTCCGCATCTCCTGCATTCGCGCGAACATCTGTTCCGGGTTGGCGCCGGAGGAGGAACCGGGTCGAGGGCCGTTTCGCATTTCGGCCTGCATCTCTTTCATCACCGCATCGACCTTTGTCTTCTGGTCTTCCGTGAGATTCAGGCTGGCAAACATCTGGCCCGGATTTGGTCTGCGAACCGCGGTCGCGTTCTCCGGTAGCCCAGCCGCCTTTTGTTGGGCGCGCAGAGACTCGGCGTCGCCGGTGCTCGTGCTCTGCCGTACTGCAAAATTGACCCCGACGGCAACGAGGATTCCGGCGACAATGACGGCAATCGTAATCGATCTATTGTTCATAAGCTGACTCCAATCTGGTGGAACGATTAGAGTTAACGAGGAATTATCGAGGAAGTTGTGAAGACAATCTGCACCTTCAGAATCTCACTTGTTGCCTGAACACTAATCATTAAGGAATTCTGAAGACGCCCCTCAAAAGTCCTTCCTGCCGACTTTGTGGGCGTATTATCGATTCATATGCGAGTGTTGGTGGTAGAGGACGATCAAGAGATTGCGGCGGCGTTGCGCACGGGTTTGGAAGACGTTGGTTATGACGTCCACATCGTTCGAGATGGCGAGCGGGCAATCCGGCTTTTGAGCCGCGCGAAGTTTTCGGTCGTTCTTCTGGACCTGATGTTGCCGGGAGCCGACGGGTTTAAGGTCTGCCAGCGGATGCGCGAATCAGGGGATACCACCCCGGTGCTGATGCTGACTGCCCGCGATGCGCTGAAAGATCGCGTGACCGGACTTGACACCGGGGCCGACGACTACTTGGCTAAGCCATTCGAGTTCGAGGAACTTTTGGCGCGGATCCGTGCGCTGCTTCGACGTGAGCTGGCGGCTAAGTCGGCGATCGTTCAAGTCGATGATCTTGTTGTCGATACCGCCCAACGACGTGTTGAGCGCGCCGGGCAGCACATCCACTTGACCCCAAGGGAATATGATCTGCTGGCAGCCCTTGCCATGCGAAGTAGTCGGGTACTGACGCGCGAAATTATTCAGCAAATCGTGTGGAATGCGGATGACACTAGCTCCAACACGGTTGATGCGCACATGCGAAACTTGCGAAAGAAAATTGATAGTGCCTTTTCTAAGAAGCTTATCCACACCATCTATGGAGTCGGATATATTCTCAAAAGTGAGGCCTAATTGATCCGCGTCCGCTTGACGGTGGCTAACTCCTTGGTATTGGGGCTCATCCTTTCGGCGCTTTGTTTAGCCACTTATCTGATGTCAAGTTGGCATCTGGAAAACCAAGTCGACCGTGAGCTGGCAGCCGGTGGGGACGCGTTTTCGACGGAGTGGGTGAACCTGCCGCTTCGAATGGGCATGCCTCCCGATGCAGAAAAGCGAATCGCCGCCTTCAGCAAATTTGGGGCCGACCCCAATGCGGTGCGGAATTTTCTAGTTGAACGCGAGTTCCTTTTCCCGCGCATGAAGTTCATTGATCCAAAGGAGATGGCCGCGCCCGGAAGACCAGTTTGGGACGCTGAACTCTACAACCAATCCCTAAAAGGCAAGGCAGGTTTCGTCACCGCCACCGTCCCGGAACAGATCGAAGGCACCGGAGCGACCGAGATTCGAATCTATTCGGTTCCGCTTCTGCGAAAGGGAAAGATCGTCGGTGCAGGACAAATTGCGCGGCCGATGCGCAGCGTGCGAGAAGAGCAGGCAAGATTGCGAAGGACCGTTCTAACCCTATTGCCGACGGCAATTTTGACGTCCCTTATTGCCGGCTACTTCCTCACTCAGCATGCGCTGTCTCCAATTTCCAGTTTCGCTGCCTCCGTTGCGAAAATCGAGTCGCAGAACCTGAACGAGCGCTTACCGGTGACCGGTAACGATGAGTTATCGACCCTTGCCATGGCTTTCAATTCGGCCATGGATCGAATCGAGAGTAGCTTTGCGCGACTGCAAGAGTTCACTGCGGATGCGTCGCACGAGATCAAGACTCCTTTAACGGCAATTCTTGCGCGAACCGGCAGCGCTCTTCGTGCACCGCGGACCGCGGAGCAGTATCTAGAAGTCGTTCAATCGGTAGATCGCTCTGCAAAGCAGCTTCGCTTGATTTCGGACGATCTGATGTTGCTTGCGCGCCACGACCAAGATGCGCCGCTGGGAGTCACGGGCTCCGTTCAACTCAGCCAAATCGTGCTGGGCAATCCCGCTTGGGAAAACCGGATAGATCTGCACGTTGAATCGGAACGCTCCATTCAAGGCGACGGGGTAACGCTCGGGCGGCTCTTGAACAACCTCATCGAGAACGCACTAAACCATGGCCATTCCGATCGGCTCGTGGAGGTGCGACTGTGGGTGGAAGCGGGTGAGCAGATCTTATCGATTCGAGATTTCGGGCCGGGTATCCCACCCGAGCACATCCATCGAGTGTTCGATCGGTTCTACCGGGTCGACGCATCACGAACCCGAGCCTCTGGCGGCAGCGGGCTCGGACTTGCGATCGCCAAAAGCATTGTGGAATCGCATGGCGGAACTTTAACCCTGGCGAGCAACGTTGGAGAAGGAACGACGGCAACGGTCCGACTACCAATCGGCCAAAAGTCGGGGTAAAGAAAATTCACTTTGTTAAGGCAGAGTTATCATTACCCCTTCCGTTTAGCGGTCTGCTTTGAATAAACTCCGTGTTTAATCGTATTTCCGGGCTAGGAGCCCAATGACGCGTTGAACATAACCACCAGCTACTATGAAGTCCTAGGCGTCGGTCCAAGTGCCGAAGCCGAGACCCTGCGCAAAGCGTATCGTCGTCTTGCGCAGAAACACCACCCAGACGTCAGCACAGATCCGCGCGCCCACGAAAACATGGCGCGGATTAACGAAGCGTTTGAGACGTTAATCGATCCGTCACGGCGCAACGAATACGATGCGCTCATCAGCGGCCACGGCGTCGCAACCGCCGCCGAGCCCGAGCGACAGCGCAAGCCGGTCAAGATTCGGCTTCGCCAGCGACTCGAAGGCCATAAAACCCCGGTTTACGCGGCAGCTTTCTCGCCCGACTCCGGACAACTGGTCACAAGCGGGTTCGATAACGAGCTGATCTGGTGGGACGAAGCGGGCTATTCTGCGCGAAAGGCAAAGGTAGATCAGGGCGTCATCGCGACTCTCCGAGCTTTCTCCCTTGATCGGGTTGCTGGCGCTGGTTCAGCCGAAAACCAGGTGAACTTCGTCCGACTGGACGAAGACAAGGTGGAATCCTGGAAGACGGCGATCGAAGAGTGGGTTGGCGCGGTGGCCATCTCGCCCGACGGCACTCGAGTCGCCACCGGGAGCATTTACAACACGGTCAGCGTGATTGACACCGATACTGGTGACTGCCGATTCCGAAACGCATTGCATGATGGCAGCGTGATGGCGGTTGCTTGGAGCTGGGATGGCAAAATTCTGGCAAGCGGCGGCGCGGATGCCAAGGTTCATCTCTTCAACGGCGAAACCGGTGAGAAGATTGGAACGCTGGTTCAGCTTCGCAGCGCGGTCACCGCGGTTGCCTTCTCGGCAAACAGCCGCTACCTGGCGGTTGCGGGGGTTGACCTCAGCATTCGCGTGTTCGATCTCTCCAAGGGCGAACTCGTGAAGATGATGTTCGGCCACACCAAGGTTGTCGAATCGCTGGCCTTCCACCCGAACTCCTGGCTATTTGCTTCCGCGTCCCGAGACGGCACGGTTGGCATCTGGAACGCCGCGAAGGGCATTGGAAACGTGCGAATCGAGGCCAGTAGCCGACCGATCAACGTGGTCGCCTTCAGCTTTGATGGCACGCGTCTTGCCGCGGGCGGACAGGACAAGATTGTCCGGCTTTGGGAAGTCACGGCGAAAGACCCGGAATAACCCTCACCTGCCATAATTTAAGATGATGAAGGTAAGCATCATCGGCGGCGGCGGACGTGTAGGGTCGGATGCGGCCTACGCGCTCCAACTTGGCGGAGTAGTTAGGGCAATTGCTCTTCTGGACATGAATCCAGACATGGCGGCGGGTGAAGCACTCGATCTTCGACACGGAGCTTCTCTCACCGCAAATCAGGTGTTCACAAGCGGCTCGGACTATTCCGTTTGCGACGGCAGCGATGTCGTTGTCATCACGGCTGGTCTTCGACGAAAGCCAGAAGAAAGTCGGCTTGAGCTGATCAACCGAAACGTAACCCTCTTCAAAGGCATTCTTGAAAGCCTGAAGGGTGTGAAGCTCAACGAGGGCGCGATCATTCTCGTTGTCAGCAACCCGGTGGACATTCTCACCCACCTTGCGACCGAATCGGGCATCGTTCCAGAGAAGCAGGTTCTTGGCCTCGGAACCGTTCTGGACACCGCACGCTTCCGAAGCTTGCTTGCGGACTACTTCAAGATCAACGCAACCGACGTGAAGGCGCTCATTTTGGGCGAGCACGGAGATTCGATGGTTCCTATCCTTTCATCCGCAACCGTTGGCGGAGTTCCGATTCTGAGCTACCCCGGCGTTACGCCCGATGAAGTTCAGGGCGTGTTTGACTTCACCAAGAAAAGCGGCGCCGAAGTCATCAAGCTCAAGGGTGGCGCAGGTCGTGCGGTCGGTATTTCGATCAAGGAAGTCGTCGAGTCGATCGCGCTCGATCAGGAAAAGATCCTGCCGGTCTCGGCCAAGCAGTCGGGCACCTTGGGGATTTCCGACGTTTCCCTGTCGCTCCCAACGCGCGTTGGACGAAAGGGTGTTATGCAGATCGTAACCCCGGTCGTAACCGAAGCAGAAAAGGAACTTCTGCACGCTTCATCCGATTCGCTGAAGGCCATCCTCCGGCAGCTAGGTTAAGCAGACACGAAAGGGCCCTGGCACCACTCGGGTGCCAGGGCCTTTTTGTGCCTTACTTTTTGAGATTCTTCGGGGCGAGAATGCTCACAGCACCGGCAACGCACGTCTGGTTTCCGTAGGAGTACCAAAGCCCGCCGATGTTTCGAAGAACGAGGGTTCCCGTTTCGGTGTAGTTTACCGGACCCGTGACGCTGTTTCCGGTCACGCGGAATCGAACGAGAGCGCTGTAGATCGTGTTTCCAGAGGAGTACGAGCCCGGGGCAACCTCAAGGATCTCGATTCTCAGTTCCGTCGTTCCAGCGAACAACGTGGTCGTGTTGTTCAGGACTTCGGTCTTGTCCGTGCAATCGTCCAGGAACGTGTCGGCGAAGAGATCGCTCACGCGGGTCAGATTCTCGGTCTGCATCGCGCCTCGATAATCAAGGGCCCATTCGTAAGCTGGATCGTCTTGCAACGTATCGGATCCACCACCCGCACCACCGCAGGCACCAATGACAAGAACGGCTGCGAGCAACAGCACTCGAACCGGATTGAACCAATCGCGTAATTTCATTTTTCCAACCTATGGACGGTCACCACTTGATGAGGTTAGCACCCCAAACGAGACCTGCTCCAAAACCTACCGTCATTACGTTCATTCCTTTCACGAGTCGGCCTTCCTGCTCGGCCTCGTAAAGGGCAAGGGGAACCGAGCCGCCACTGGTATTCCCGTATTTCTGAACGTTCGTGAAAACTCGATCTTCCGTGAGGCCCAATCGCTCGGAGGCTGATTCGATAATGCGCAGATTGGCCTGATGTGGCACGAACAGATCAACGTCGTCCGTCGTCATTCCGGCCTTCTCAAGCACGCGCTCGCAAGCGTCGCCCATGGCCTTCACCGCGAACCGATAGACCTCACGACCATTCATGGTGATGCAAGACTTCTTGCCTTCTGCCTGAGGCGATCCAAACGGATACTTGCTACCGCCGACTTCGATCGCGATGTGCAGTGCGCCCGCGCCATTTGAGAACGTGGCGGTCTCGATAAGTCCGCGATCAGTGTTCTCTTGACCCTCTACAACCACCGCACCGGCGGCGTCGCCGAACAGGACGCAGGTAGAACGGTCGGTCCAATCCACTTGCTTACTCAAGCAGTCGACGCCGACCACGAGGGCGTGGCGTACGCGGCCTGACTCGATGATGGCGGCGGCTACATCCATCGCATAGATAAAGCCCGCGCAAGCGGCGCTGACATCGAATGCGCTGGGGCAAGGAATGCCGAGGGCGTCCTGCACGTTACACGCGGTGGCTGGCCAAGGGTAGTCACCGGAGACAGTGGCGCACAGAACTAAGCCGATGTCCTCTGGATCGACGCCGCTGCGCTCAATCGCTTCTTTTGCCGCGACCGAGGCCAGGAAGCCAGTGCCTTCGTGCGGCAGCTTGCAGACTCGCCGCTCCTTGATTCCCGTTCGCTGAACGATCCATTCATCGTTGGTATCGAGGACCTGTGAGATCTCGTCGTTGGTCAGCACCGTTTCGGGAAGGGCATGACCGATCCCTTTGATTACCGTTCGAAGTTTCATGATGTGTGTAGGATGTCGCGGGCAACGGTCTCGCGGATACGACCCATGAGGTCAGATTCGATTCCGCGCTGAGTGAGCAGCAAAGCGTTTTTGATGGCGCGCGAATTGCTTCGCCCGTGGCAGATCATGCAGATCCCGTTCAGCCCGAGCAAGGGCGACCCGCCGATTTCGGCATAGTCCATGTCCTTGCGTAGAGGCTCCATGACTTGTCGGACGGGCCAGTACAACGGGCGCATGAGCGGGTGATCGGGCACGTTCTCCTTGATGACCGAGACAATGAGCTCGGCCAAGCCTTCGCAGGATTTGAGAACGATGTTGCCGGTGAAGGCATCGCAGATCACAACATCGCACTGGTCGAAGAACATGTCTTTGCCTTCGATGTTTCCGGCGAACCACGGGTACTGCTTCAGCAAGTCGAAGGTCTGCTTCGCCACCGCGTTGCCCTTTCCTTCTTCCTCGCCGACATTGAGCAGGTGAACCTTCGGGTTCTTTCGGCCATAGAGCCGTTCGGAATAGGCCCGGCCTAGCACGGCGAATTGCACCAGGTTGTGAGGCTCCGCGTCGGGAGACGCGCCAGCATCAAGCAGCACAAAGCCACCGTGTTTGTTGGGGAAGAGGCTAACAATTCCCGGGCGGTGAATTCCTTCGACCTGTCGCCAGGTGAGAAGGGCAAATGCGGTTGTTGCACCGGTGTTTCCGGCCGAAACGAGTCCAAGCGCTTCGCCATCTTTGATCATCCGTGTCGCGACCATCAGGCTCGAATCCTTCTTTTTGCGGTACGCGTCGGTTGGCTTGTCGTCCATCGTCACGATTTGCGTGGCATGGCGCAGGAAGACGTTGCTGGGCAAAGTGCTGGGCAGCAGCGGCTTAAGGACGGCAAGATCACCCACGAGATGCAGGGGCATGCGAATTTCCGGCGCGGCCAAGAGGACGCCCTCTACAATCGCCTCGGGGGCGTTATCGCCGCCCATTGCATCAATCGCGATACTCATTCAGTTTCTTCTCCGGCCTCAGACTTCTCGCTTGGCTCATCTTTCAACAGCCCAGCAAGCTTTTGAAATTCCGCACGGGCGGCTTCATTTTTCGCTTTTTGGAGTCCGCGTGCAATGGCAATAGGGCAATCGCCATCCCAGCCGTAGGTGCAAAGTGGCTGAATTGGAATCTCCAACAGTAAGTTTTGGCGCAGCAAATTCTCGACGATAAGAGAATTTCCTTCAAAGAGTTCAAATGGTTCGTCCGGAGAGACCTTCGCGACATCCTGATGGTTGAGCGAACTCGGGACACCCACAACCGGAAACTGTTCGTCCAGTTGGAATGAGATGGGTAGTTCCAGCGGCTCAGTGCATCGTGCGCACTCTAGAACCGCAGTTGTGGAGAATTCTCCACTGATAAGTAGTAAGTTGCCGGTACTCACGGCCTCCAAAAAACCGTCCAAAGGGGTGACCAGGTCAAGGTCCTCCTCTTCGTCCATTTCTGTGGAGATGTCAACTTCAATCCGTCGACCAGGGTGCTGTAGCACATCGTTAAGGTCGAGAAGTTCATCCCGTCGCATGGTGCGCGCGGAGTGTACCATTCACACCGACATCCCACCTTTAGTCTCATTCTTTCGTCGGTACGACGTGGAGGCTGGTGCGTATGTGTATAAGTAGGTTCTGCATGAAGTCACTCCACATCGCTCGCTTGTTCGTCGTTGCTGCCGCTGCGCTCTCCCAGATGGCCCACGCTGCCGATCCGGTCAAATTCAATCGCACTTACGAACTGAACAGTTCGGTTAAGCACAAGGTTGATCTCCAACTCAACATTGGCGGCCTCGAAGGCAACATCAAGTTCAACGTTGCCACCAAGGTCACAAAGGTTTCGCCAGAGAAGGTTGAATCCACCGCCATCATCGACGAGGTGACCGCCGAGGTCGGTGGCTCTGACCCTGGGATCCAGGCTGGCGACCTTGTGCGCGAGTACAACGATAAGCGAGACATCGTGAACGTTACGGGCGGAATTCAGGGTTCGGATCCGTTCCGACTCGCCCTCACCTTGGAGTTCATTGCCCCAGCCGAAGCGCTGACCGAGGGCAAGGAGGTCACTCAGACTTTGGCGGAAAACAAGACCGCGAGCATCAAGGCGCTGAAGATCGTGACTAAGCTGGTCGGCAAGGAAAAGGTCGGAGAAACCGAAGGCTTCAAAGTCGTTCAGAAGATCACGGAAGAAGGCGAAGGTGGTCTCACCACCGAATCGACCTTCATCGTTTTGGAGAACGGAAAGATTCTTTCGGTGGACGCAAAGTTCACAAACATGCCCATTCCGGCGGCCGGACAGTCGGCAACCGGCACGATCAAAGCCAAGATCGTCGAATAACTTCAAAAATTGACGAGGCATGTGACCTTTCTGGGTCATCTGCCTCGTCGTACACAAGGAGGGAGTGTGTTGCTATACTGTTCGCGAAGTCGATCAGTTTGGTAACTCAAACACGACTTCAAGGTGAGCGCTTTGAGGAACTGGGCGTTATTTTCTATCGCGATTGTAGTGGGAGCCACAGGATGTGGCGGTGCTGGAGGCGGCTCTAGCTCTGGCGGTGCTGGCGGAGGCGGCGGGGTTGTCCCTGCGTCGGGTCCGAGGGTACTGCTTGAGTCTAAGCCGGGTCAGTTGGAACTATCGTTCCTTACGGGTCAGGGCCGTAGCACGTTTGCTCCTGGAGATACGCAGGCCAGCATCGAAGTGCCGGATTTCGTGGACTCACGAGGGGCGATTGTTCGCCCACCGTTGGATGCTCCGCTCCGCCTTCAGCTGAACGGCTATCAAAACTCGATTTTCCGCCTCAACGCGGACGTTTCCACCCTGACCGAGGCAGAAACCGGACGGCCGTTGAACAGTCGACTGTTCCAGTCGTACGAGCTCTCGGTTACTTCGATCCTTTCGGAAGGGTTCGACAGCTCGTTTGAGTCGTCGGACATTCGCGGTATCCCATCTGTGGGCTACCCGATCAATACTCGGCTCTTCCCGGGCCGGTATTCGAACCTACAGCTTTTTGTGAACGACGCCATGTTCTCGGTTGAGACTGATGTCGATTCGGGCACCTCGTTCTATCAGTTCAACGAGCCTGAATTCCAGAGAGCAAACGGATTGGATCTTTCTCCACGAATTTCCAGCTCGCTCAGCGACTACCTGACCTTCGATCTTCGAGGAATGGCATCCGCAGACCGACCTAAGCTGTTGACCGGACGAGACGCCTTCCGCGTCTTCTTCAGCGGAGATAACTACGCTCTTGCTAGTGGACTCGGCTACACCGATGTTCCTGCTGGAGATCAGACGAACGGCGAGTTCAACGCGGTGACCCGCAACGACCTCGATCCAGATGCGGCAGCTAACAACTTGATCGACGGTAAGTTCTCGCTCCCTGGTCAGCTTTCGCTGGTCCCTGGAGTTCAGGGTTCGACCCCTGGAACCTACTCGCTTCTTCAGGTGAATCCTTCGGATCCGTTCCTTCTGTCGAGAATCACCTCGCTTCAGGGAATTTGGCGGGAGCACCATAAGCTTGTTGGCAACATGCCAGAAGCTATGGCGATTGCCTTCCCAAGCAGCCGAGACAATGAAGAGCAGGACGTGGTTCTGATTCGACAGACCCTTGAGCGAACCGGAAGCACCGTCACCGCGGCCCGCGTCACTCAGTTGTACTACGGCGTTCAGAACTTGAACACCGGACAGGTTCGACTGTATCCGCTCCGCAACTTGCCGACCGGTTCCAAGGTTGGAGAAGTGTTTGCCACCGTTGGCGACATCAAGGATCGCTCCGGCGCATCCACCGTGTCGGTACAGCAAGCAAGATCGGCAACCCTTTCGGGTCTCGCCATCGCTGGCTTCCCAACTAGCGTTCCTCTCGTCATCTACCGCTACTAAGTACGTAGAACCGAGCATGATGCGCCCAATTCTCGCGGGCCTCGATACCGAGTATGGATTCTCGGTCGAGGCCCGTGGTGCTGAAAACCAGATCGAAGATTCACAAGCGTTCGTCCGAACCTTTCCCGGGACGGCGTTTGTCGGCTGGGATTATCGGCACGAAGCTCCTCGATCCGATCTGCGCGGCTTTCGCCTAGACGCGCTTGCCTTTGACCCCGAGGACGCAAAGTTCGATGCAGGACGAACCTACGGCTCATCTGTCGAAATCCGCTCGGATCGTGTCCTAACCACCGGCGGGCGATTTTATAACGACCACGGTCATCCGGAATACGCCACTCCTGAGTGCTTCACCCTACGCGGCTTAGTTGGCCACGAACTCGCGGGCGATGAGATTCTTCGGCAAACTGCCCGCGCCTACGAAGACAAGACTGGCAAGTCAGTAGCCCTGTACAAGAACAACACCGATTTCCACGGCGCATCATGGGGGACGCACGAGAACTATTTGGTCTCGCGTTCTGTCGGCTACGAAAAGCTTTTCAAGGGTGTTATGCCCATGCTGCTCGTCCGGCAAATCTTAACCGGCTCCGGCAAAGTTGGCTCCGAGACGGGTGCGAAGGTGCCGTATCAGATCAGCCAGCGCGCGGACTTCATTGTCGAGCCCGCTAACGCCGAGACCCTTTACCGCCGGCCGCTCTTCAACACCCGCGACGAGCCGCATTCTCGCCCGACTGACTTCATACGCCTCCACGTGATTTCCGGGGATGCAAATATGATCGCAGCGAGCACGTTCCGCAAGGTTGGGCTTGTGAAACTCGCTGTCGCCCTCACCGAAATCGGAGCGGCTCCGCTCTGGGACATCAAGGACCCGGTGCGATCGTTCCAGTCGATCAGCCGCGATGAGGGTTACCGCTTCGAAATTCCTCTAGCCAAGGACAGTTGGACTACCGCCGACGAAATCCTTGAGTCCTACTTCTCCGCCGCAGAACGATTCCTAGACCTAGACGATGAGCTGCAATCCATCATCGAGGAGAGCCGAAAGCTGCTCCGAAGCCTGCGAACCGACTTTCCGTCGTTCGCCCGGGCCGTCGACTGGGCTGCCAAGCGGCAGATGCTGGAGATGTACATGCAAGATTCCGGAACCGACTGGAACGACCCCGCCTTGCGATCTTACGACTTGGAGTATCACAACCTGAACGCGGAAGAGAGCCTGCATTCAGCCCTGGTGGATATGGATCTGGTCGGGCCAAACCCCGAAGCAATCTGGGAGCCGGAGCATTCGCGGGCATGGGTGCGCGGCTATGCGGTTCAGCACTTTGCAAGCCACTTGAAATCCGCCGCTTGGCGATCGCTAACTTTTGAGGTCAACGGCCAGCAAGAAGATGTGGAACTTTGGCCTGACCAGACGTACAATCTGGAACTGGACGCGCTTGCGAACGTAAATACGTTTATCCAAGCCATGAGAGAGATGAAATGACGGACGGAGATCGACTCACAAGACCGCTGAACCCTAGCCCAGATCGAAAGATGGGCGATGAATCTGGACCAAGTGCGCCCGACGTGCAGAAGCCGGAAGGTGGAAACGAACTCCTGCGCCGAATGAAGAAGATCGACCCCGATCAGGCGAAGAAATATCGCCAGCGGTCAGGCGAATAATGGCAACTGCCTTTGCTGGTCCAGCCCGCGACTTTAGCGAGTTGGTGACCTTGACCCCGATGGGAACCCACGACGAAGTCCACGGCACAACCGTGCTCGCCGTCCGTTACCGTGGCGGCGTCTTGATCCTGTCGGATCGCCGCGCCACCGCCGGAAACCTCATCATGTTCGACAAGGCCGAAAAGGTCCTCGCCCTTGATGACAAGATGGTCGTGGCCATTTCGGGTGCTTTTGCCAAGTCCATCGAGGTCTGTCGGTACCTCAAGCACAACTTTAAGTACTACCGTCGGGTGACCCTCAACGAGATGTCGCTGGAAGGGAAGCTGGCCGAGATCAGCCGAGCCCTCGCAGGCAATGCTCCCATGGCGATGCAGGGCATCGGCCTTTTCCTTCCGATCGTCGCGGCCTATGATGAGAAGAAGGAAGACTTCGCCGTCTACTTCTTCGACGGAGCTGGAGCCCGCTTTGAAAACGGAGCCTATGCCTGTGCAGGCTCTGGTTCGGAGCGAATCCGCGGCGTGTTTGAATACATCGCCCGCGTTAAGGGTCCATGGGAGAGCCGTGAGCTGGACGACGTGCTGATGGACGGGCTGGAAATGCTCGACATCGCGGCCGATCTTGATTCGGCAACCGGTGGCTTCCAACAGTTGCCGCCAATCGTGCGCATCCTCGATCGAGATGGGAACCGGCCGGTCAAAGAAAAGCACCTGGCCGAGCTTGTCGGACAGGTGCTAGCGCGGAAACGAGCCTAAGCTATTAGCTTAGAACTTGTAACCAAGGAACAGGCCGAACGAGTTCGGCTGGACGCCGTTCTTCTTGTCGGCGAGGTAAAGCGTTGCTTCGCCGATGAGGGATGTGCTGAGCTCAATACCTGCACCGAATCGGGCGCCAAGCACGGTTTCCGATCCGGCGAAGTCGACGACAGTTGCGCCGAGGCCGAAGAATACGTAGGTTCGATTTCCTTCCGAGTTAGCCTTTCCGAAGATTCGCTGGTTGAGGGCGATTGGGAAGACCGATCCCTTGTCCTTTCCGAAAGTCTTGGCGTGGTAATCCAGCGAGAGGTAAGTCTCGCCGCCCTTGATAAGAGGCGAAGTGAAGGTGTAATCGATGCCAACGCCGAAGAACGTGCTGCTTACGTTCGAGTACGACGAGTCGATCGGGAAAACAACGCCGCCGCGCACGGTGAAGTTGTATGGATAGCCTTGTGCCTGGGCACCAGCCACGATGCCGAATGCGGCCACTGCCGCCCAAATTGCCTTGTTCATGTTTAAGTGTTCTCCTAACAAGAGGACGATTTCTCGGCCCCGTGCTCGCTCTCGAAGTCTGCAAATCGAGATGTTCATCACAATGTGACGAAGCACCCTAGTTTAGCTTCAACGAGCAACCCGTTGTACTAGACGTAAAATGAGGCCGTGCCGATCTTGAAACTAGCAGCAGAATCGAGCCTTTTATTGGTTGTTGATGTCCAAACCGAATTTCTGAAGGTCATTCACGGTGCCGAGCAGGTGATTCAACGCACGAGATTCTTGGCGGAGTGCGCCGCGCAGCTTGGCGTGCCGGTTGTAGCAACCGAACAAAACCCAGATCGACTCGGAAAGCTCGACCCTCAGATCGCTCAGTTCTGTCAGGACGTGCGTCCTAAGATGGCCTTTTCTGCCGTGGAGCCGTTCGGCGAAAGCTACTTCACTTCGGCGGTCGTGGTTGTTGGTGTGGAGGCGCACATCTGTGTTGCCCAAACTGTTCGAGACCTTCGCGCGGCCGGCGTGCCGGTTGTCGTGGCCGCCGATGCCGTTTCGTCCCGGAGCACAGACATGACCCAAAACGGGCTGGCCCGAGCCCGAGACTTTGGTGCCGAGATATCTCACTCAGAATCCGTGGTCTATGAATGGATGTCGACCGCAGCGCATCCTAAGTTTCGGGATGTGTTGTCGGTCGTTAAGCGTTTCCCAGCGAGCTAAGCCAGGCGTCGGTTTCAGCCTGGTTGTGCAATACGATTTGGCGACAATGAGCAAAGGCCGGGTCCTGGGCTGCAAGATCAATTCGTTTTCGGTTAACTGAGTAGGTCTTTAGATGCCAGACCAGAATCGAGTCTAGGGAGAGGCTGCGCCAAAGCGATTCGTAGTTTCCGTTGCAACACGGCTTTCGGTTCCAGACGCGAGAAACCGTTCGCCGAAACAATCGCCAGAAGCTCGTTCCGCGCGAGTAGTCTAGCCAAACTACCATCGTGACTTTGGGCAAGATGACTTCGGTCGCCACCGAATAGTTGCCGGAAATGACCCAGCTAGGCTGGCCAAGATTTTCTTCCAGTAAGGCGAAGAATTCTTCACGTGGGCGGACTTGCCAACCCGGTAGATGCCACAGGTCATCTAGCTCAACTTGCGCGATACCTAGGCGCTCTGAGATTGCTTTCGCGAGCGTCGATTTGCCAGATCCCGTTGTCCCCCTAATCCAGATTCGCTGCCCCATCCTGCCCAGCGTACCAAGCCCGAAGGTAACCTATCAGGATGCCCAAGCGGCCGATTTCTCCAGACGATTTGCTTCGCTACATCCTCGTCGGTGATCCCCAATTTAGCCCTGATGGGCAATTGGTGTTGTTCACAAGAAAGCACATTAACGAGAAGAAGCACTACGTTACGAACCTGTGGGTGTCGGATCGGGAAGGCAACCGCCGGCCCTTGACCCAGGGTGAAAGCGGCAATGGGCATGGTCGCTGGCTCCCCGATGGAACGGGCATTCTGTTCACTTCGGGCCGAGAGAAACCCCTCAGCCAAATTTTTCAGCTTCCGATTGCGGGAGGCGAGGCATTCGCTGTCACCAAGCTCCCAGAAGGATCACTGGCCGACTTTAAGATTTCTCCGGACGGTCAGCACGTTGCGGTCACCTTCCGTGAGACCCAGGCAAACTTCACCGCTAAGGCAAAGAAGGAACGAGAGGAGAGCGGCGCAAGTCTGCCGCCAATCGAAATTGACGACATTTGGTACCGCCTCGACGGAGACGGATATTTTGCCGGTCAGCGCTACCAAATCATTATTCTCAAGCTACCAACGGAGCCGGGAACGTTTGCGACCGAAGTCACCCGCTACGCTGGCGCACCAGACGGAAACTACAGTTACAACTGGCACCCGAACAGCCAAGAGCTAATCGTCGCGCATACGGCGAACGACTTCCCGAGTCGGCAAACCCCGAACGATCAGCTTTATCGCCTCAATCTTAAGGGCGAAGCCTTCCGACTTTCTGGTCTGCCAAAGGGCGATAAGTCGGTACCGACGTACTCGCCCGATGGGCAGTGGATTGCCTATGCCGGAGACACGGACGAAAGCGATCCTTGGGGCACGCGCAACACGAAGGCGTATCTGATTAAGCCGAAAGGCGGCGCTCCGACGGACTTGACCGGCGCTCAAGACTTCGACATCGCCGTCGCCACTTTGAGCGATGCCGGAGAAGCATCGTTCGGTGCGAACCTGATTTGGAATACTGATTCCACCGGACTGTTCACTCAGGTAGGGCACTTCGGCGAAAGCCAGATTGGCTTCATCTCCGTCGATGGTGGAATCACTTTGCTCACTGAAGGTCGCCATTCCATCAGCTTGGGAAGCGTGGATGCCGACGGCAACGTCGCGGGGGTTATTGGCAATCCGACCCAGCTACCAGAGCTTGCCCTCGTGGGGCCGGAACTTGGCACCGGTCGACTTGTAGCCAAGCAATTGAGCGACTTCAACCAGGCGCTCCTGGAGGAAGTAGAGCTGTTTGCGCCCGCCGAACACTGGGTGCAGACCACCGATGGCACAAAAGTCCACGTCTGGAGCATCGTGCCTGACGCGACTAAGAAGCAGCCGGTTCTGTTGAACATCCATGGCGGCCCGCACACGCAGTACGGCTGGACCTACTTCCACGAATTCCAAGTCTTCGCGGCCGCAGGTTATGCCGTTGTTTACAGCAATCCGCGCGGAAGTAAGGGCTACGGCGAGGCGCATTGCGCGGCAATCAGCGGCGATTGGGGCAACAAAGATTGGATCGATATGCAAGCCGTTACTGCCTGGATGAAAGCGCAGCCTTGGGCAGACGCCTCTAAGCTTGGCGTCATGGGCGGCAGCTATGGCGGCTACATGACCAACTGGATCATCGGCCAAACCCAGGAGTTCGCTTGCGCGATTACGGACCGATGCGTCAGCAACATGGTCTCGATGGCGGGGAACAGCGACTTCCCGTTCAACAAGGACGGCTACTTCAAGGGAGTCGCTTGGGGCTCGCTAGAGGACATTAAGGAACTTTGGCGCCAGTCGCCGATTGCGTACTTCCAAAACGTAAAGACGCCGACATTGGTCATCCACAGCGAAGGCGATCTGCGCTGTAACGTCGAGCAAGGCGAGCAGGTTTTCACCGCGCTTCAGCAGCAGGGGGTTCCGTCCCGGTTCGTCCGCTACCCAGTAACCACCTCCCACGGCCTCTCCCGCTCCGGCCCGCCCGATCTTCGGCTGCACCGAATCGGGGAGTATCTCGGCTGGATCAAGCGCTGGTTGGGTTAGGGCGATTTGCCTTGTACACGCTGATAGAATTTCCGGCCTTGTCGTGCCATTCTTGCCAGCCATTGCTTGAACGTCCAAATAACACTTGGGAAGCTGAGCTAGGCTTCTTCATGCGTAAATCAGTTGTGAATTCGCAGGAATCTCCGCTGATTCGAAGAACACCAAGTTGTTCGTATTTTTGGCGCAATTCTACGTACTTTGTTCGATGATCCACGGAATGAATCGCATTACCCTTACTGCCTGCAAGAACCGTAATTTCGCCGGTAGTGTGGAGCACACCTCTTGCCGAAACGGTATCGGTACTAATGTATATTTCAACTCCTTCCGAACCATCCTTAGATTCCGTGGACGGTCCGATTGGCGCAACATCAACGATTGAGTACTGTGCGCTCAGTTGGCTCTGTAGATCAAGATGCTCGATGATTTCAGCCGGAGAAGGTTCGTAACCCGACTTTGACTTTACGTAAGCTTGTAGAACTGGAATTACTCCGTCATCTAGGCCCGATGCGATTCTGCCTAACAGTTCGATTCCAGCTGCGCTTGATTTAAGTTCCAAGATTCTTTCAATATCGATCTTCCCGGGTGAAAGGCACAGAACGAAATCTTTGAACAATGGAGACTCAATTCTGAATTCAACCACGAGGCGGCGTTGAAACTCAACCTGAAACGCATCATAGAGATGCCAAAGCTTGCCGTTCGTTAAGACCACCCATTGAAATGAATTCTGATAAGCGTAACCGGTGGCTTGACGTGCGTTTTCTACTGTGAGCGGTGAGGACCAAGCTTTCGCTTCCAAGAGCCAAGGCTGTTCGGCTTTAATGAGATAGTCGGGCCGACCTGCCGTTTCAGTCCCTCCTTGGGCAAGGATGGCAGTTCGTTTATAGCCTATTGCTTGAAGAATCGGTACGATCACCCAGTCACATGTTTGC
Source organism: Chthonomonas calidirosea (assembly GCA_945859975.1). Taxonomy (GTDB): domain Bacteria; phylum Armatimonadota; class Fimbriimonadia; order Fimbriimonadales; family Fimbriimonadaceae; genus Fimbriimonas. The sequence continues at coordinate 22,841 of CAMAPH010000005.1, read as the reverse complement.
AGCTCATTGCTAGGAGCCGGATGCTCACCCGCAAGAAATTCTCGTGCGGCGCTTATCTCCGATTCAAGTTGGTGCACGATCAGGAGTTTAGCAAATCCCTACCCGCCGGTACACTCTCCCCAAACCCGCATGGCTCACAAGTCGACCGTTTGCACCGCCATTCCGTACGTCAACAGCGTCCCCCATATTGGAAACATCCTCACCGATCTGAGTGGCGACGTCACGGCGCGATACCTTCGATTGCGCGGACACGACGTGTTCTTCCAAGTCGGCACCGACGAGAACGGACTGAAGATCAAAGAGGCCGCCGAGGCGCAGGGGCGCGATCCGTATGAGTTCGTTGCCGAGATTTCCAAGCGCTTCCAAGACATCTTTGACGCGACAAAGATCAGCTACGACGATTTCATCCGCACGACATCTGACCGCCACGTCCGAGCTAGCCAGGCGCTGTTTAGCAAACTCCAGGAAAACGGCCACATCTACAGCGGCTTGTACGAAGGCTGGTACGACGTCTCCACCGAGACCTTCTTCCGCGAAGAAGACTTGGTCGATGGCAAGAGCCCAGATGGGAATGAAGTCCGGTGGGTGAGCGAGGAGAACTTCTTTTTCCGACTCTCTGCCTTCGAAGAAACCCTGAAGGAGCACATTGAAGCGAACCCAAGCTTCATCCGGCCTAACAATCGACGCAACGAGGTCATCTCGTTTATCAACCAAGGTCTGCGCGATATCTGCATCACCCGCAAGAATCCGGGCTGGGGCATCCCGGTTCCAGGCCGAGATGACCTCGTCATTTACGTTTGGTTTGACGCGCTGATCAACTACATCGCGAGCACCGGCTGGCCAGATGCGCCGGACTGGGACAGTAAGTGGCCAGCGACCGTGCAATGGGTCGGAAAGGACATCCTCACTCGCTTTCACGCCACCCTGTGGCCCGCGATGCTGCTCGGGGCCGGACTGCCGCTGTTTGACACCGTCGTCGCCCATGGCTGGGTTCTCCTCGGCGGCGACAAGATGAGCAAGACGAAAGGGAATGTCGTGCGCCCGATTGAGCTCGCCGACGCTCTTGCCGAGAGGGCTTCGATTTCTCAAGAAATTGCCGTGGATGCCCTCCGGCACTACCTCACCGCGACGATGTCCCTGGAGAACGACTCGCAGTTCACCTACGAGGACTTTGACCTGCGCTACAACGCCGACCTTGCCAACGACCTTGGCAACGCGCTCAACCGTAGCCTCAGCATCGCGCACAAATTCGGATTCTCAACCGTGCCGGACGTGGCGCCGGAGGCAGAAGCGGTCCAGGCGATTCAGGAAGCAAAGCAGGCGTTTGCCGTCGCGATGTCCGACTACGAGATCGCTCGGGCCAGTTCGGCTGCATTCGGCCTCATTCGGTTCTTGGGCAAGTACATCGATTCCCGCGCGCCGTGGGCATTGGCCAAAAACAATGACCCTGAGCTAGCCGCCGTCATCACGTCAACTTTGCACGTGATGAGAGCGGCCGAGGGCCTTGTGCGCCCGTTGCTGCCATCTGCTGCCGATGCACTCGCCACTCAGCTCGGCGTCGCACCGACCACGCACTGGGACCAAATTGGAGACCCGACATCGCTACCTGCCGGCACCGCCCTCCAGAACCCGCAACCCATTTTTCCAAGGCTCGAAATCGAAAAGAAGGCACCCGAACCGAAAGCACCGAAAGAGCCAAAGCCCGCAAAAGAGGACAAACCAAAAGTGGAAGAAACCCCAACCGAAATCACCATTGAAGACTTTGCCAAAGTGAAGTTCCGCGTCGCCCGCATCGTGGAAGCAGAAGCAATCGAAGGAGCCGACAAACTCTATAAACTCCAAGTGATGATCGGCGAAGAAAAACGCCAAATCGTCAGCGGAATCCGCAAGGATTACACGCCGGAAGACCTCATCGGTCGACAGATCATCGTCGTGGTGAACTTGAAACCAGCGAAGCTCCGCGGAGTCGATAGCAACGGAATGCTTCTGGCCGCGACGGACGAGAACGGCGGCGCCATTCTGCTCCAGCCCGATCGCGAGGCGCCCGAAGGGGCACCCGTAAAGTAGGGTCAGTCGACCCGGTTCTTGAGCGTCGAGATGCCGAGGGTGACCAGCATGATGAAGGCGATGGTCTGCAAGACAATCAGCCCGACGGTAACGACTCGCGGCAGCGGGGTGGTTCCCATAATTAGAATTACCCCGACGCCGAAGAAGATTCCGGCGGCAATAATCAACGCACCTGACCGAGTTCCCGATTTTTCCGTAGGCATAGGTTGAATTTCTAGTCTACGGTGCAACGCGAGCCCCGTTTCCGGGGTAATCCCTAGAACGGATGAAAAGGACGCTTCCCGAGCAAATTGCCGCCAACAAACGCGCCAGCATGCTTTGGGTTTCTCTACTCTTCCTTTTGCTGGTTGCACTCGGCACCGTCATCATCGGCTCGTACTATCCCAAGTATCTGATTTACGGGGCCATTGGTAGCTCCGCACTAGGCGTCATTTTGTGCCTTGTCGCCACGTACGCTGGGCCGAAGTTGGTTCTGCAAATGTCCGGTGCGCGTCACGCCACAGACGTGGAGGACAGAATGCTGCGCAACGTCGTGGAAGAAATGGCCATCGCCAGCGGCCTCCCGATGCCTGAAGTCTGGGTGATCGAAGACAGCGCGCCTAACGCGTTTGCTACTGGCCGAACACCGGAAAACTCCGCCGTTGCCATCACAACCGGATTGTTGCAGAAGCTTAATCGGGACGAACTCCAAGGCGTCATGGCGCACGAGATGGCGCACATTCGCAACTACGACGTGCGGCTGATGACCACCGTCGCCCTCATAGCGGGAGCGATTCCCCTGCTGGCCGATGGGTTCCTGCGAATGCAGTGGTACGGCGGTCGACGCCGCGATGACGACCGCGAGAGCGGTCAGCTCGGCCAAATCCTAACCATCGTCGGCATCGTGCTATCGCTAATCGCGCCGTTGTTTGCGGTGCTGCTGAAAATGGCAGTGAGTCGTCAGCGGGAGTACCTCGCTGACGCCACCGCCGCCGACATGACCCGCAACCCCGATGGCCTCGCGAGCGCGCTTTGGAAGATTGAGAACGATGCCGAAGTCCTAGAGGGTGCCAACCGGGCAACCCAACACATGTACATCATCAACCCGCTTCGTCTGCACGGTGGCGATGGCATGTTCAGTACCCATCCTCCAACCGAAGACCGAATCCGGCGTCTCACCGCGTTAGGTTCAAACTTCCAGGATCCGCTAGCGCCCTAATCTGGCTTGCTTTCGTCCATACACCAAGGACTAGCTTGGCCCTTGTCGTAGCCCGGCATTCCAGGGTAAAGAAATAGCGAGACACCTTGTTCGTTTGGTACACCGACGCGCTTTTCGCATTCCGTCACCCGCCGAATGGTTCCATCCTTGTATAGAACAAGGGTATAACCGGTCGGCTTGGTCCGTACGAACTTCACGCAGTTTCGGTAAAGATAAACATCGGTGTAGGCGATGACATCTTTATCTTCAAGGTCTTTAAAAATGCCCAAGTTGCCGGTCCGCTCGTCTCGTGTGGAGGGATTCGCTGCCAAGTGCGAGAAAGGCATCCGGCGATCTGCAAAGCTAATCGCCTTCGCGGCCTCATTCGAAAAATTACCTTCCTTCAGGCGAGCATAAACCTTTCTCAAGTGCGCCTCGCCCGCAAGGACGTGAGCCTCTTCAGGGCCGGTGTTGTTCACGATGATGGTGTTATCGTCTTGTGGACGCGGCTTTAGCCCGCCGGCGATTCCTTTGCCTGCAAAAAATAGGCAAGTTGCTGAAAGCGTCAATGCAAGAATTTTAGCGTTCGTTTTCATGTTATAGCGGATAAGGGTTCTGGCACTGAAGATATGGGAACGACAGCCACGAATTGTAGCAGTCGTCTTTATAGCAGTCGCCATTGTAGTCCCCATCAAGATACATATCGAAATACTCACGTGGCGTATTCACACAATGGCCTATTCCATCGCGATCCGCGTCAACGCAAGTCTTTACGACTGCGGTGGAGGTACTAACAAGGAGATCGTAGTTAAAGCAGGCCGAAGGTGTACATTTCAGGCAAGCCACGCCCGGCGATGACGCTGCACATCCAGCCTCAATTTCAGGGCTAGACGAAAAAGTGGCTTCTGATAGAAAACCTAACGGCAAAAACAAAGAGATCGCAAGGACGTTCCAAGGGGAACTCATAAAGAAAGTATAACTAACACACCTGATTGTGTCAACAGAAAACTACACAATTTTTTTGAACTGCCGTCACCCGGCAACCGGTTCCAACGCCACCCGGAACTGCTCTCGGTAGAGCCGCGAGTACAGTCCCGTTCCCGCAACCAACTCGGCGTGCGTCCCTTGCTCGGTGACCACACCTTTCTCCAAAACCAAAATCTGATCCGCACCAACAATCGTCGACAGCCGGTGCGCGATCACGAAGCTGGTCCTTCCTCGCAGCAAGTTATCTAGCGCCGACTGTAGCAGGGCTTCCGTCTGGCTGTCCAGCGAGCTCGTAGCTTCGTCCAGAATCAAAATGCGTGGATCGGCCAGCAGGGCGCGCGCAATCGCCAAGCGCTGCTTCTCGCCGACCGACAGCTTAATCCCGTCTTCGCCAATCTTCGTCTCGTAACCTTCGGGCAAGGCAAGGATAGTCTCGTGGATGCTCGCCGCAATCGCCGCGTCTTCGACTTCGTTATCCGTGGCTTCGAGCCGACCGTAGCGGATGTTCTCCCGAATCGAGGAGTTGAACAGAATGCTCTCCTGTGCAACCACGCCGACCTGCCGTCGATAGCTCCGCAGTTGCACGTCGTGCAAGTCCCGCCCGTCAATCGTAATCCGTCCGGTCGTCGGGTCATAGTGCCGAAGCAGCAGGGAAGCCATCGTGGTCTTTCCGCTGCCGGAGAAGCCGACGAGCGCCACCGTTTGCCCCGGCTTCGCCTCGAGCTTGATCCCCTTCAAAACCGGCTGCCCAGGCTCGTATTCGAACCACACGTCCTCAAATCGAACGGTCCCCTCGATAGTCGGCATCGGTAGCGCATCTGGCTGATCGACGATCGAGTTCGAAAGACTCATCGTGCGGAAGATTCGGTACAAGGCGGCTTGAGCGCGAGCGATCGGGTCCAGCACGACCAAGAACCGAACAATCGGGCCGTAGATGTAGCCAACCGCGTAGAGCAGGAACATGACGAGGGTTCCCGCTTCCATCTTGCCTTGGATGCACTGGGTTCCGCCGTACCATAAAACGAGTCCGGTCGCAACGCCGCAAAGTGCGTCCGCAATGGTCCAGAGTCCACCGCCGAGCGCGCCTTGGTGCATGTTGAGACCCATGATGTCGCGGGTGTTCGACATGAACACGCGGCTCTCAAATCGCTCCTGGCCAAACCCCTTCACGGTGGCGATACCGGTCAGCTTTTCTTGCATCTGACCGTACATCGTGTCGCGCTTCGCCCGAATGTCGTTGCTCGTGCTCTGCAATTTCGGGAAGAAGTGGCGGAAGTTCCAGATATAAACCGGTGCGATGCTCAGGCTGATCAGGGCCATCACCCAGTTGATCTTTAGCAGGACAACCGTGACCAGTGTGAGCTGCACAAAGTCCCCCATCATCGTCGGCAGGTTGGACGTAATCAGCTGGTTCACGGTGCCAGCGTCGTTCATCACGTTGCTCACGAGCTTTCCGGTCTGGTTCTTCTCGAAGTAGGCCATCGGAAGCTGCTGCATGTGCCCCAACAGCTTTTCCCGCATCGACAGCAGGAATGACTGGCCCAGCATGCTCATCTGCACCGACAGGGCGTATCCAAGCCCGCCGCTCGCAAGCGAGAACGCCACGATGTACGCCAGATACAACACCGTGTTGATCTTTTCGCCGCGCTGCAGCAGGTTGACAATGTCGCCGAGAATCAGTGGCGGCACAAAGCCAAACAGCGTCTGGATGATCGTGAGAAAGGCGATGAACGCCATCCGCGGCCTGAAAGGGATCAGTTCGGTCCAAAGTCGCCGAAAAGTGAGAATGCCTTCACTCGGCTCAGGCGTAGTCTTATTTACAGCAATCGCCATCCTTCCTTTCCCCTCCCGTCCCCGACTATCGGCGCGAAACCGATCATTGTTAATAGACTACTACGAAGCCTGAACAAGATCGGCAAATTCAGGTTTCAACTGAATCGAAACGCGCGTTATTCGTCGCCGCGCCATGTTTTCGACTCGCATCAGTCCAAGCTCAATCTCGGTGGTATCGCCAGTCCGCGGCACTCGCTCAAGCTCGTTGATCACGATCGTTGCCAAAGTTTCGGTGTTTGGCTCGTCGCCGTCCAGCCCCAACTTCGAAATGAGCTCGTCATATCGAAGATCTGCTCGGGCTGAGACGCGCCCGCCAGGATAAACCGTGATCGCCGGACGCTCGCTTTCCAGGCTGTCCTCAAGTTCCCCGAACACCTCCTCAATCACGTCTTCCAGCGTGATCAGGCCGCTGGTGCCGCCGTACTCGTCCATCACAATAACCATCTGGGTCTTGTTCTGGCGCATCATTTCCACCAGTCGCTCCAAGCTCAGGTTCTCTGGCACGGCGACGGGTGGTCTTGCAATGGACTCCAAATCAAGGTTCGGATCGTCCAGGTGGTTGATGATGTCGTGGATGTACACGATGCCAACGAGGTCGTCGATGTCGCCCCGGCAAACCGGAAATCGGTTGTACGGCATCGTCTTAACTCGCTCCAAAAGCTGCTTGGCATCGAGCTTGCTGTCAAGCCATTTCATGTCCAGCCGGTGGATCATGATGTCGCGGGCGCTCAGGTTGTCGAGCCGCAACGCACGGTTGACCATCTCCGCGTGAGACTTGTCGAGGACGCCCGCGTTGCCGCCGCTACGGATCAGCATCATCAGCTCGTCGCGGGAGACTGCGTCCTGCTCGGTGTCGGCATTGATCCCAAATGGACGCAGCACCAACACCGCCGAGCTTTGCACCAGCATGACGAGCGGCTTCGCGAACCGAACGCAGAACCGAAGCGGTCGGATTGCGATCAGCGCCAATTGGTCCGCCGCCCGAAGCGACACGAACTTCGGCACAAGTTCGCCAAAAACCACCGTGAAGTACGTAATCGTCGCGACCGAGAAAATGGAAACGCCGGTTCGGAAGGAGTAAAGCGTCTCTTCGGACAACATCGTCAGCAGCAAAATCCGAAGCTGACCGGAAATGAACGGCTCTGCGACCAAGCCAATTCCGATGCCGAGCATCGTAATGTACACCTGCATCCCCGCGACGTAGGGTGCCATGTTGTCGAGGGCATCAACAATCAGCGCGGCGGAGCGGTTTCCTTTCTTTGCAAGCGCCTCAAAGTGCCCTCGGCGGGCGCTGAGCAACGCATACTCGGAAGCCACAAAGAACGCATTAGCCAGAATCAGGCCGATGGATGCAAGCAATAACCCAAACTCGGCCGACATGGTTTAGTCAATTGTAACGTTGGTTTCGTCGTTTGGCGAGGGGATCAGTTCATCCAGCATCTCAAACGCGTATCGCAAGTGCGGAATCACGATGCTGCCGCCGATCACCAAGGCAATGTTCATCGCCTCGTTTAGCTCTTCCCGGCTTGCGCCTTCGGTGACGCATCGGTCGAGATGGTAGAAGATGCAATCGTTGCATCGAAGGACCATGGATCCAACCAGGCCCATTAGTTCTTTGTTTTTGACCGAGATTGCGCCGTCTTGGTAGGCATTCGCATCGTGGGCAAAGAACCGGTTGAAGTCGCGGAAACCCGCATTGAGAATCTTGTCGTTCATTTCGGAACGATAGAGTCGAGTTTCGGCGGCTTTCTTTCTCACGGGTTCAGATTAACGCGGCAAAGCCGGGAACATGTCGCGACTGATGTTGCCGACATCGACTTTCCACCGACCGTCTTCTTTCACCATCGGCAGCTGGAAGTTCTCTTCGTACGATGCAGAGGACATCGCATTTCTAATGACCTGCATTCGAACGGCGGCAGAGCTCTCGTCTGCTTCCTTCGAGCCCATGATTCGCCAGCGGAACAGGTAGTGCTTGCCGGCCTTGTTGATCGCAAAGTCCCACTGCTTTCGCAAGTCTTCCTTGTCGCGGCCGTCGAGGGCAGAAAGCTCGGTGAGAGTATTTACGTCCCCTTTCGCGAGGGCGGACATAAACTTCGTGCCCACGGTCTGCACGCTCTCGCGGGTCATGAAGATCACGTAGCCCAGCATCAGCACTACGGCAATGCCGACCACCAGGATGATATTCACGCGGCCAAAACGATTCATGCGCACGTAATTAAACCTTAGCAACCCGGTCTGTTGTTCCCGAAACCGCGAAACCGCTGTCAACGCCCGCCGTAAACTGCGTTTAAGTAGTCTTTCAGCGCGTTCGTGGTTTTCGAGGCATTGATCTTCCAGTTACGATCGGTCGGGTTCTTCGTGACGATAAAGACGATAGGAAAGGGATTCCCTATCTCGTCTCGGTAGGTGATCAGTAACCGCTCTTCGGTGCTGGAACCCCTCGCTCCGAGCAGTCCCGGTGGACCGTTTCGCAGCAGAACCGTGACGGTTGCCAAGAGGGTGCGAACGCTCGCCGATTCAACGGGCTCATCAACGACCTCCTGCAACTCCCGCGAGTCTCGAGCCTCGATGGCCTGATGGAATCTTCGAACCGCGCTTTGTGGCCCGTAGTTTTGCAGTCGGAAGAAGACGAAAAGGACAATGGAAGCAAGCACAAACGCCGGAATAATGCTTTTTCTATCCATGTTTCCTCCCCCTACAACTCGTAAAGTCTACATGGGACCTCGGTTTCGTCACTGAACGTCTGAAAACTTCCAGCGTCCTACTTCACGTAATCCGCGCATTGACGGATAATCAGGAAGGATCGGAACCATGAGCGACTTTTTAACTCGACGCGAAATTCTCAAAGGCGGAAGCGTCATTGCGATCGGGCTCGTTGCCCCAAGGTGGCTTTCGGCGGTCGCCCATGCCGACGTTGTCAATCAAGCCAAAGGTGGCAAAGCGGCAAACGACACCGTTCTTATCGTATGCCAGCTCTCCGGTGGTAACGATGGCCTAAATACCGTTGTCCCTTACACCAGCCCGCGCTACTACGAACTGCGCCCTAACGTTGGCGTAAAGGAATCCGTCGCGCTCAAGTTGAACGAGCAAATGGCTCTGCACCCTGGCATGACAGGCCTGCATGGTCTTTACAAGCAAGGCAAAGTTGCGGTCATCCAAAACGTCGGCTATCCGAAAGCCAACCGTTCGCACTTTAAGAGCATGGAAATCTGGCAGTCCGCCAGTCCGGAAGGGAAGTTGAAGCACGGCTGGATCGGTCGACACTTCGATCAGCAGCTCGCGCTCAGCCCGTTGAACCCCGTCGTCGCCCTTGGCCTGAGCACCGAGAAGCCCCTCGCCCTCGCCGGAAAAAACGCCAGCGTCCCCTGCTTCGCCTCGCTCACCGATGTGCAAAACATGATTGGCGATGCGGACACCGAGAAGATGCTTCGCCAAGTCCAAGGCATGGACGCAATGGAAGGATCTAGCACCAGTATCGTTCAGAAGGCCTCCAAGACCGCCCTCGAAGCAATGAGCGTGCTCAAGGAAAAGGTCGGCAAATACACCCCGACTGGAACCTACGCCAACGACGCGTTCGGAAACGGATTCAAGCAAATCGCCCAGCTTGTCGCTACCTCGCCGGCTACCCGAGTCGTCTACTTCTCGGCGGGTGGGTTCGACACTCACGCCAAGCAAGCCGAGCAGCATGAGAAACTCCTGAAAGGATTCTCCGATGCGGTTACCACCTTCCAGGCCGAAATGGAAAAAATTGGCCGAGCGGACAAAGTCATTGTTCTCGCCTTCTCCGAGTTCGGTCGACGTGTGCAAGAAAACGCTTCGCTAGGTACGGATCACGGCAATGCTGGCCCGATGTTCCTTATCGGGAACAAGGTGAAGGGCGGAGTCCATGGCCCCGTGCCAGACCTCGTAAACCTCGATAACGGCGACGTACCGTTCACCCAGGACTTCCGCGGTGTCTACGCGACGACTTTGGATGATTGGATGAGCGGCGACTCCGGCCTAGTTCTAGGCGGAGACTTCAAGCACGTCGACATTCTCAAGTAATCAATTGCCAGCGGGCTGAAGCTCTATTGATGCATCCGCCCGCTGGCCACCCGCCCAAGCGGAAACCTTAATCGTGCCTCCCGCGATGGCGCGAAGCATTCCCGTTTGATCGATCCATCCGCCAGCCGATGCGCTCCAAAGCACGAAAGCGTTTGGAATCGTCTTGCCCGATGCATCGGAGGCAAACGCTTGGACGCCAGCCGCGGTCTTGACCAGCCGGACGGTCTTCACTGCGGGCCCGGTGGACTTGGGAATCTGAAATACGACACCGTTTGCAACGGCGCGCTCCGTTCCACCGCTCGGCCGATTCACCGGCGATCCGCCAAGGGTGAGCGAACTGCTGCCGCCACCATCCAGGTTCACGGCATCCACGCACTCTAACCGCTTCATGATCGCTGCTAGCTCGGCAAGCGAGGCGCCAACACTGTGCTTGCTCCGGCCGTCTACCACTACCCACCAGACGTCGCCGTCCTTCGTCCGGCCTACGGCGGTTCTCGGGTGCCGCGTTGTGGAGAAGGCTTCGCCGAAGCCCTCTTCTGTCGCCGTGATCTTGGTTTCTCCCTTAAGCAGGAGATTCGGGCCACCACCAATCGCGTTAGGCGTTTTCGACCAGTCGAATCCGGTGCACTTGATCGAAATCGTGACGGCAGTGCCTGGCTTCAGGGCCGAAAGGTTCGGCGCTGCCGTGCCTTGCGCCGTCAAGACCAGGCGATCCGGACCAACCGCAATGCTCGCAATGTCGGCCGAAATGGATTCGACCGTCGCAGAAATCTCTCCGTCCAACGGAAGCTTTGGCGTTGTCGTTTTTAGAACGACCGAGGTACTTGGGGCCCGGACGAGCGCGACTCCGCCCATCGGCGAACTCAGTACGACCTGGTTCAGGCCCGTTTCCTCATTCACTCCATTGATTCGAATCGGTGTTCCACCCGGAACCTTCAGCGAACCGGTGAACGCGACATTGCCAGTCGCAGATGCCTCATCCCCCCACGCGAAAACTGCCCTCGTCCGGCCGGGCGATGAAATCAACTCCCCTGCCGAACACATGAAACCGAGAGGGTCGCCGGTAGATCGGTCGGCGGAGAACGGGAAGAAGTCGGCGTTGATCGCGCCAAAGGCGTCGTACTCGATCGCCATGCGGGTCATCGTTCCGCGGCCGACCGTCGGGGTCGAATCGAAAACGTTTTTACCGGGAAGCGCCGGGATGGCTCGGACACCCTCCGCCTTCGGGCTGATGCGAACCGCATGAACGGTCCTTGGCGCCTCCAGATCAACCTCCATTCGGTACATGAAGCCCTGCGCCAGCGTCTTTTCCCAAGACTGCTTTGTAGGCTGCGGCATCGACCCGATTCCGAGCAGACCCAGGAGTCCAAAAATGGTGAGGCTTCGGTTTAACTGCATAAGGCTTCCGTGTATTCCAGACGACCTTCGTCCGCATTCAGCCGTGCCCGAATGCCAAGTGGCAACGAAAGTTGATTCTTTGCGTGGCCAAAAGGAAAGTCGATGATCATGGGGATTCCGAGATCACCTAGGCGATCTACAACAATGTCTCGCCACGGCTTGCCGCCGATGCCTTCATCCACCCGTTCATCCGTCCGAGTCATTTCTCCAATGACGATTCCGGCGGATTGCTGAATCTCGCCGGCATTGCAAAGGTGCGTGAGCATCGCGTCAATGCGATGTGGGTTCTCGTCGACGTCTTCGATGATCACAATCTTTCCGGCGCAGTCGATGCTGTTGGGTGTAGCCAGACTGTCTGCGATTAGGCACAGACACCCGCCGGTCACCACGCCTTCGCTTTCTCCACCCACAACGCACGTTGCAACGGGAGCGGTGGCTGGAATCGGATTCTCTCCCTTCAGCGCGGCCAAAAGTGACTCGTACACCCAATCCTCCTTAGGATTGCTTAGCGTGATTGCCATCGGACTGTGGAGCGTCGGCAATCCACGTGCGTTGAGCGCCAGATGCAGGCTCGTGATGTCGGAGAATCCGCAGAACAGCTTTCGGCTGGCCGCCATCATGTCTAGGTCCAGAAGGCTCAGCAATCGGGCCACGCCATATCCGCCACGCGTGCACATGATGCCTTGGATCGAAGGGTCCGAAAATGCCCACTCAAGATCGGCAGCACGTTCCGCATCGGTACCGGCCAGATAGTCGTCGCGATTGAAAGCGTTGGGCCCAATCACGGTTTTGTAGCCTTCAGTGGTCAAGAGGTTGACCATGAACTCGATGGAGGCAGGGCTTAACGGCGAAGCGGGCGATACGAGTGCAATCGTATCGCCCGCTTTGAGCGCGGCGGGCTTCATTAGATATGAAGTATGCCCGCTGGAATGTTAAGAATCAGAGGTCTTCGAGGCCGCCGAGGAATGCATCTCGAATGATGCTGAGAATCGCTTCTCGATCGGCGATGTCCCAAGTCTTCCATTCGGAGACGAAAGTAGATCGCTTGTCGGCGTCCAGCTCCATCACGAGGATCGCTTCTGCGTTCTTGTAGCCAAAGTTATCGTATCCGGTCTTCGCCTTCTTTTCAAGGGCGGCAACGATGCGTCGAAACTCGCCTGCGCTAGTGGCCGACATTTTGCTGGCAAGGTTATCGACGATCACGTGCTCGACAACTCGGTTTGTGCCAGCGGGCTTGCCGCCGGTCGCCATCATCTTGGCATCGCTAAATCGACCTAAGGTCTGGCCCATGGAGCCCGAGTCGTCCAGTCCAGAAAGGTAGGCATCTCGCACGAGAATCGCAATGGATTCTCGGTCGAACGAACCAGCGGACCCTCGAATCGATTCGATGTTCTGTCGATCCGAACCATCGACACCCTGCATCAGAAGATCCCAAGCTGCCGGGAGTGAGAACGAGGTTTTGTTCTCGCGGCCAGCGGTTTCTACGGCTCCAAGACCCTTGATGAGCGATCGACCTTGATCTGCATTCAACCGGGAAAGGATGCTGACGATTGCGCCGACTTCCGATCGACTGGTCTGCGCCATCGCCATGGGCACCATAACCATAAGCCCAACGGCTAAAACTGCTTTACGAGCGTAATTCATTTCAATCTCCTTTTAAGGGGGACAAACTCCCCCCTTAAAGTATTAGACCCGTAATGGTTGTTTTTATAGCCGAAACAGCGGCTTTTGTATCAAAAAAGCCAAAGAGGAAATAAAGGTAACGCTTTCGCGTTACCGTTTATTATTCGGCTGGGCCGATAACGACTCGTCGGTTAGGCTCTTCGCCTTCCGAGTAAGTCGTGATGCCAGGAATGTCCTGGAGGGCCTTGTGAACGATGCGTCGTTCGAAAGCTGGCAACGCATCAAGCACGGCTTCCTCACCGCGCTCAAGAACCTGAGCGGCGATTTCGGCAGCCTGCTTCGTAAGCTTTTCTTCGCGTCGTCGTCGCCAGTCGTTGCACTCAACCGTAGCGCGAACGCCACGCTGGAACTTGCGGCCACCAATGATGTTGACCAAGTACTGAAGCGAGTTCAGAACTTCACCGTGCTTACCAACGAGGTAGGACGAGTCCTTACCGTCGAGCGACAAGTTGACGTAGCGTCCCTGGAGCGAGCTAATCTGCGCTTCGATCGTGAGGCCAGAGTTGGCAAGAAGGCCGTTGACAAGAGCGAGGTAATCCGCTCCATCGGTTTCGGTGGCTTCTACTTCTTCGGACTCCGTCGCTTCGCTAGCCTCGACGGTTTCCGAAACTTCGGCAACCTTTGGTTCGGCAACCTTTTCGGTCTTGCGTCGTCCTCGGGCTGGGGCAGCTGGAGCTTCTGGCTCCGCTTCAACGATGGGCTCAGCTTCAGCCTCGGCAGGCTCTGCCTTGGCGGTTCGGCCTCGTCCAGCTTTCGGCTTGGCTTCTGCCTTCTCGGCCGGTGCGGCAGCTGGAGCGGCTTCTGGCTCAGCAATGACTTCGGCAAGGACGCGATAGTTGACTTTGCCGAACAGGCCCTTGGTTTCCTCAAGGACCTTTACGGTAACGCGACTAGCGTCAACCCCGAGCTTGTCAGCGGCAGTTTTCTTTGCATCCTCAACGGAGCGGGCGGTCAGTTCGATAGCGGACATTTAATCTCAGTAATGTACCTTGCGATTGCGCAAGATGATCATTTTCGTTTTTTGGGTTTGTGCTTTGCCGGGGTACCGGTTTTGCCAGATCCAGGGGTGATTGTGGGGGAGTTACTCGATCCAGGCGTGGGGTTTGCCCCCTGCTGTGCTTGAGCTTCCAGCATCATGTCTTGAATTCGTTTTTGCCATTTCGAGCCGAATCCGGTCGGGTACGTTCCGCCCGCCGCCGTGTTCACACGCTGCAACGGAGGCAGCGGCAAATTGTAGGCTCGGAGCGATTGGAGCGTGCTCAAAATGAGCAAGAAAATCCAGTAAAGGACGAAGGCACCCGGCACCGGGAACCAGCCAAAGAACATCGTGACCGTGAAGAAGATCGCGATACCAATGCCCATGACGCGCTGCTGCTTGGCTGTGCTCGGATCGTTCACCGGCTGCAACAGGGTCGAGATCACCATCATAACGCCGTAAATGATGATCAGCAGCGGATCGAGTTGCCCCATGTTCGGCGCGACGAATCCGGGCGGGAATGCCTTCGCGGTGTTTGGGTTCACCCAAAGGAACGTGCCGTTCTGAAACTCGAACTGGAACAGCAACATGCACTGGTAAACGGTGAGGAACAACGGCAGCTGAACGAGTGCCGGGAAACATCCGGCCATCGGGTTGACCCCGTACTCGCTGTAGAGCTCCATCGTCTTTTTCTGCTGCTCCTGTGGATCCTTGAATTTCTCCTTGATCTCCGCAACGAGAGGGGCCAACTGCATCATCTGGCGGCCAAACATCAACTGCTTTTGTGCGAGTGGCCAGACAATGGATCGCACGATTAGAGCAAGCAGGAATGCCGCGATCGCGTAGCTGTTCGGGTTCGATTTACCGCCGACAAGGTTCACGAGGAACTCGATAAACGCATATCCGCCGGGGATGGCGCCCCAAATTAGGTCCGTTTTGCCGCGGGCAGATATAACTTCAACCGTTCGCTTGTAAAGGTCTCGGCCTGTCCACTCTTTCCATCCGAAACGAGCGTCTGCCGTGACATCTGCCACGGGAATGGCGCTGTTCCATTTCGGATCATCCAGCAACCGGGTTTCGTACGGAAGAAGCAGGTGGTAGGCGTTTCGGACTCGACCGGTATCGTTTCGGGCGAGGCCTGCCTTAAGCTGCGTGTCCGCAACCAGAACCGTAGCCGTGAGCTTTTCCGCGTCTGCCTCGGCTAGCGTCATCGTCTTCTTGGCGACTTGCTCGTCCAGCATGCGCTGGTAGACGCCCTGCAAACGTTGTGCCGTGACGTCGTACTGCTTCGCGTTAGATTCAACGAGGGCATCTTTGACTTCACTGGCCGTGGTCAGCTTTTTGCCAAAGAACTCGGTCTCGTTCGTTTTGTTCTGTGGGAAGAGTAGCTGGAAGCCAAAGAACACCAGCGTCACAATGAGGAGCGTCTGGATAAAGTTGTTACGCGGTGTAGGTTGAGACATCTCGAAATCGGCGGTTATTATTGTGATTCAAACGCGGCGGTGCTTGGGCGTTTATGGGACCGGATCGTGACCGCCCGGTCGAAAAGGATGACAGCGTGCAATTCGCTTAAGCCCCATCCAGCTCCCTCGGACCAACCCGTACTTCTCAATCGCTTGACGCGCGTAGCTTGAGCAACTTGGCGTGTACCGACAACTCGGCGGCAACCAAGCAAAGCCCTTTTTGTAGCAATCGATCAAGAAGATTCCGATTTTTCGACCGGCGTCCATGGGGAGGTTTCGAACAATTGGCGGATATCGGCTTGGATTTCCGCAAACGAGGCATTCGAGGCTCGCTCTGATACCAATACGATAAAGTCCCACTCGGGATTCGACTGTGCGACGAATGGCCGCACGATCTCGCGAATTTGGCGCTTTACGTGGTTGCGCTGCGGCTTCCCGCCAAGCTTCTTCGAGGTCGCAATCCCCACAAGTCCCGTGCCCGGAAGCACGTGAAAACGGACGAAAGCACCCGAATGCCTTCGTCCGTCTCGATAAACGGTCTCAAAACGCGCTTTCGCAGGTCCCTTTACGCGGATATGCGGTGGCGACCCTTGACTCGACGGCGCTTCAGAACGTTCTGGCCGTCTGTCGTGCGCATGCGGACACGAAAACCGTGAGTGGTTTGTCGCTTCCGATTGTTAGGTTGAAATGTACGCTTCATAGCAATCTACTCTCGCAGGCGCATCGCGCCCTCGAATGAACTGAGAATGATACCAGATCGGAATGGCAGATTCAACGGCGTTCCCTTTAGAGCCTAGCCGAGACTTATCGGCTCCCTCGCGGAACTAGCCCAGCTTCATCGTCGAAGCAAACTTCAGCGCCGACTGTAAAGTCCGAATTGCCGTTGTATCCAACCCAAACATCTTTGAAGTTTCATCCGAACCTAGCAATGCCAGCAAGTTAATGTGCTGACGAAGGGCCCACAACTCTTTCGCCAATCGGACTTGCTCCGACCTTTCCAGCGCATCCCAGCCGCGTTCGAGACGGCGGGCGCTGGCTTGCAACCGAACGCGTACCGACTTGGCCTCTGCATCCGCTTTGCGGGTCCAGTTCTTCCAAGACCGTTGAATTTGCGATAAGTCAGGCTGGGCAAAGGCCGAGCTTGCCAACATCATCGCGATCAATCCGGTAACAACTGCTTTCATCTCTAGCCCAAATACTCACGCGGATCGGCCAGCTTGCCTTTGATCGCGGTCGCGGCGGCAGTAATCGGCGAAACCAAGTGCGTCCGCGAGCCGGGGCCCTGACGACCTTCGTAAGGTCGATTGCTGGTCGAAGCGCTTCGCTCCCCTGGCCGAAGAATGTCGCCGTTCATGCCCAGGCACATGGAGCACCCGGCGAAGTGCCACTCAAAACCCGCATCCGTGAACACGTCTTGGAGCCCCTCTTGTTCGGCCAGTTTCTTCACCGCTTCACTTCCTGGAACCACCATTGCCCGCACTCCCGACGCCACCTTTCGGCCACGCACCAACGCGGCAGCTTCCCGAAGGTCCTCTATTCGCGAGTTTGTGCAAGAGCCTATGAACACCGTATTAATATCCAACTCCGCCATTGCGACTCCCGGCTTTAGACCCATATAGCGCTGCGCGCGTTCCTCGGCTGCGTCCTTCGGATCGGGCACGGCCTCGTTGATGTCCACCGTCATGGCTGGCGTTGTGCCCCAACTCACTTGTGGTGAAAGCGCGGTCGCATCGAGCGCTTCCGTTCGATCAAAAGTCGCGTCCGGATCTGATTGGAGCTCAGCGACTTGAGCGACAAGCGCTTCAAACGCCGCGCCTTTCGGCGCAAACGGACGGTCCTCCGCCGAAATGAATTCAAGCGTCGTCGCATCCGGCGCAATCATCCCGGCGCGGGCACCCATTTCGATGCTCATGTTGCAAATCGTCATGCGCCCGCTCATCGAGAGCGCCTCGATTGTGTCGCCGCGATACTCGACCACGTAGCCCGTTCCTCCGCTTGCCCCGAGCTTTCGGATGATAGCGAGAATGACGTCCTTCGCCGTCACCCCAGTCGGAAGCGCACCCGCTACATGAATGCCGAGGCTCTTCGGTTTCGTCGGCGCTCGCAGGGTCTGCGTCGCCAAGACGTGTTCAACTTCGCTGGTGCCAATACCAAACGCCAAAGCACCAAAGGCTCCGTGCGTGCTCGTGTGGCTGTCTCCGCAAACGATGGTCAGGCCCGGCAGCGTGATGCCGAGCTGGGGCCCGATGACGTGAACGATGCCCTGTCGGTCTTCTTTATAGCCAAAGAGCGGAATCCCGAACTCTCGCGTGTTCCGCGCCAGGGCTGCAAGCTGCTTTCCGCTCACCGTCGATTCATCAATCGGACGGCCGTCGGTTGGCACGTTATGGTCAACCGTGGCAAAGGTTAAATCGGTCCGGCGCACCATCCGGCCGTGCTCCCGAAGACCATCAAACGCCTGCGGCGAGGTGACTTCGTGAACCAAATGGCGGTCGATGTACAGCAGAACGCCTCCGTCGGGCAGCTCCGATACCACGTGCTGATCCCAAACTTTGTCGAAAAGCGTCTTCGCCATGCCCAGATTGTAATCAAGATCGTCGCTATACTTCTTAAGGTTATGCCTTCGTTTCTGGCCCTTCTTATCACTCCTGCGCTCGTTTTCTCTGGAGTGCAGGCTCCAGATGCCGAACGACTGAAAGGATCCAGCCGGAAGGATGAGGCTGGTTGGGTTCAAATCACCCTCAAAGGCGAACCTCGAAACATCGGATACCAGCTCGGTTACCTCGGCTCTGCGGAAATTCTGGATGCCCATACGGTCGTCCGCTCATCCGTTAAAGGCAGCACCGGAAAGGATTGGAATTGGTTCCGCGCGGAAGCCCAGCGCATGTTTTGGGACAAGCTGGACAAGGAGTACCAAGATGAAATCGACGGCCAAGTAGAGGGCCTGAAGGCCAAGAACGTCAACCTCGACCGCTGGGACGTGCTTGCCTACAACTCGCACATCGAACTTGAAGGCTACTACTGGCCCTGGCTCAACGACAAAGCCAGCACCAAAGAATCTTGCTCGGCATTCGTCGCGACCGGAAAAGCGACTAAGGACGGGAAACCGGTCATCGGCCACAACATGTGGTGGGACTACTTGGTCGGCCAGCGATTCAACTTCGCCCTCGACATCCAACCAACCAAGGGCCACCGCGTTGTTATGGACGCATTGCCCGGGTTCATCCACTCCGGCACCGATTTCGCCATCACTTCCGCTGGCCTCATGATCTGCGAAACTACGATTCCTGGATTCTTCGGCTTCGATCCCGAAGGCATCCCAGAGTTCGTGCGAATGCGAAAAGCCACCCAATACGCCGAAGACCTCGACGAGTGGGTGGAGATCATGAAGAAAGGCAACAACGGCGGCTACGCCAACACCTGGCTCATTGCCGACCTGAACTCAAACGAAATCGGCAAGCTGGAACTAGGCCTCAAGAATGTCGTGTTGAGCCGCTCAAAAGACGGTTACTTCGTCGGCGCGAACTTCTGCGAAGACCCGAAACTCACCGCCGAAGAGACCCGTGGCTGGAACCCCGATCCAAAGCGAAACGGCTCGCTCCGCCGCAAAGCCCGCTGGGAGTCCCTGCTAACCAAGAACACCGGCCTCGTCGACGACCTCCTCGGCCGCGCGTTTTTGTCGGACACTTACGACGAAGTCCTTGACCGCAAGGGAGCCTCCGGCAGCACGCTCTGCGGCCGCGGTGCCTTTGGCGGCGCCGTCAACGCTAAGGTCGCTAACGCCGAACTCGGCCGAAAGCTCTCCTACTGGGGCCGCATGGGCTGCACCGACGGCACCCCGATCACCTTCAATTCAAGCCGCCCAGCGGGACTGAAAGATATGCCGTCAATGCCTTGGCTGCTGATAGAGAATAAGTAAGCGTCTGGTCCTGGACTAAGTCCAGGACCGCCCGATCAATCCACGAAGTCTTCTTCCGACGGTCGCTTCTTCAGATAAGCCTCGATGAAGCCGTCAATGTCCCCGTCCAAAACGCCGGAGACGTTGGCGGTTTCGTGGCCGGTGCGGTGGTCTTTCACCATCGTGTACGGCTGCATCACGTAGCTTCGAATCTGCCGACCCCAAGCCGCCGGGCCGCCGTCGCTCTTGAGAGCCTGGACCTTGGCTTCAGCATCCAACCGTTCGACTTCCATGAGACGGGCAAGCAGAACCGACATTGCCGAGGCGCGGTTCTTGTGCTGGCTACGCTCGTTCTGGCAGTTCACGACGATCCCGGTGGGGAGGTGCGTGATTCGGACGGCCGATTCGGTCTTGTTAACGTGCTGACCACCCGCGCCGCCTGCTCGCAGGGTTTCTACCTTCAAATCGTCGGGATTGATCGTCACTTCTGACTCTTCAATCTCCGGCAAAACCTCGAGCTTGGCGAACGACGTGTGTCGTCGAGAAGCGGCATCGAACGGCGAAATTCGCACCAGTCGGTGCACCCCAATCTCCGACCGCAAGAACCCAAACGCGTTCTCACCGGTGATCTGCATCTGGATGCTACGGTAGCCCACGACATCGCCGGGGGTCTCGCTCATGATTTCGACTTTGAACCCATGCCGCTCGGCCCAGCGTTGGTACTGCCGCTGAAGAATCGAAGCCCAGTCACAAGCCTCCGATCCGCCCGCGCCGGCCTGAACTTCCAAAAGCGCGTTTCGCGAGTCGTACTCGCCAGTCAGCAGAGTGCGAAGTTCGTAGGCGTCCAACCTCGCCATGAAGTCAATCGCCATGGTGTCGGCTTCCTTCTCCGTTTCCTCGTCTGGCTCAAGTTTGAGAAGGCCGTAAAGCTCGTCGATGTCCCGCTCCATCTTGTCGAGTTGCAAGAACGGGTTCAACACGTTTCGGATTCGAGAAAGGTGCTGGAGGGTTTTGTTTGCCGCCGAGGGGTCGTCCCAGAAGGTAAGTTCGGCCGACTGAGCTTCTAGCTCTTCAATGTTGCGCTGCATTCGAGGGACGTCAAAGATGCCCCCTAATCGCGTCCAGACGACTACGCGCCTCGGACAAAGTCTGATGCTGTTCTAACGATAGCACCCGCACAGTTTACCGGCGAACCGCTACGGTCCCTTCGCCGCTGGATCACTCGGCCCAAACTCGTCCTTCGGCAGGATCAAGATGGCCAAGAAGAGGCAGGCCAAGATGTACGCCCCGGGCACCAAGTACTGGAACGCCTCCGGATATTCCGGCCGCGGCGCCTGTTGCGCCAAAGCCGAAATGAAGCTGTGCTGAATCCGCAGGAACAGGAAAACCCCGGTGCAAAGCGCGCCGCCGATGAACCCGCAAGCCCCGCCAAGCCCAAACTTCCGCGTGGCGTAAATCCCTAAAATCGTCGCCGGAAGCGGCCCCGCCGCAAAGCAGATGAGCAACCATTGAATCTGCTCCGTCTTCTGGAAAGCCACGAATGGCCAAATGCTGAGCAAGTAACCCGCGACCGCCGCGACCAAAAAGCCACTGCACCCAAAGATCATTTGGGCGTCCATGTCTTTCTCCGGACGTACCGCCGCGTCGAGTTTCTCGTCGGTATTCAGCGGTTCAAGGGCCATGTTGGAATCTTCAGCCTTCGATAACGAGCTTCGTAAAGTCACCCGCCGCGAGCAACTGAAGCGAAGCCGCGTGCAAAAGCGTTAATCGAGCATAGCGCACCGCCGCATCTTCGACCAGTACCATCGTTCCATCTAAGAACGCGTTGATCGGCGCAACCAGCGCCTCAACCGCGCCGACGGTGCCGTTTACGTCGCGCTCCCGGGCAAACCGGAACAGATCATCTTCTTGAGCTTTTAGAACCTCCAGCAGGGCAAGACCAGGTTCGGAATCCAGATCGGTGGCTACGATCTGTCGCAGTGGGTCGTCAAACCCGTACTCCATGCCCTTCTTTCGCGAAGACGCCACGAGGTTCAGCGGCCGAGTTGCCGTCTGAACGAGGGCAGTCTGGCCAGCCAGGATTGTCATCACGGCAACACGGAACTTCACTGCTTGCGGAATCGTGAGCTCCCATCGGTGCTCGCTCAGCGCGGCGGCATCCAGGATGTCGTGCCGAACTTCTGGCATCAGCGCCGAGTACCGACCCTCGAACACATCCCAAAGCGCGGTATGAGCACCGGCGTTGTCGAGTGGAATCGCTTGCTCTCGGTACTGATCGAGCGCGAAATCGAAGAGCTGGTCATAAGCTGGAAGCGCGCCGGGCCAAGCCCAAGCCGATTCAATAAGCACTGTTGCGCATCGTCGCAAGCCGAATGGGTCACTCGATCCGGTCGGTTCGAGTCCGAGACCAAGGAACCCAGCGAGCTTATCAAGCTGATCCGCCATCGCAAGCCGCAACCCTGTTCGGTGGCCCAAATCCGTCTCCGGCGATACGTTCTTGGTCGGGGCATATTGGTGTCGAAGCGCGGTCACTACTGCTTCCGGCATTCCCTCGGCCCGGGCGTACTCCGCGCCAACGATGCCCTGGAGCGAGGAGAGTTCGCTCACCAATCCGGTGCTGAGGTCCGCTTTCGCGTACCGGCCCGCCAACTCGGCCAGTTCGGCTTCTTCTTCCGAAGCTCCGGTCGCTTCGGCCACAAAGCGCGCCACGTTCGCGAGTCGCTCGGACCGGGAAAGAACCGTGCCCAGTTTCTCTTGGAAAACAATCCCGGTGGTCTTGGCAAGAAAATCCGCCAAAGTCGATTTCTGGTCCTCTTGATAGAAGAACTTCGCGTCGTTAAATCGTGCGTTGAGCACCCAAGCCGATCCCGCCCGAACGGTGTCGTCCTCACCACTATTGCGGACAAAGAGGAAGCGGTTTGTGATCTTGCCCGAAGCATCGCGCACGGGGAACATCCGCTCGTGCTTTGCCATCGCCGTAACCAAAACGGGCTCTGGCAAGTCGAGGAAAGAAGCAGGAAACTCGCCTTCGATGACGGTCGGCCATTCGGTGAGATGCACGTTTTCATCCAGCAAGTCTTCGGATATCTCCGCTACTCCGGAGCACTTGGCTTCGATTTGCTGAAGAATCGCGGCTTTGCGGACGGCGGGATCAGGCTCGACAAAGTTCTCGCGAAGTCGAGCAATGAGTTCATCTGCCGATGTAACGGCAAACGCCGATGGAGCATAGAATCGGTGGCCTCGGGATTCGTTTCCGCTCACCACGCCTTCGATGTCAAAAGGAACCACAACGCCGTCCAGAACAGCCAGCAGCCA